>CAVUDA010000029.1:0-151202 GCA_963740035.1 uncultured Acidobacteriota bacterium | reverse complement strand
TGGCGCGTGCCATCGTTCCGCGAGAGCCCGACGATCGCCCGAGCGGCCAGTTCGAATCCGGGCTTAGGTCATGCGCCGGGAAGCTCGGCCCAGTCATCCCCGCTGGAATCAGCATATTCGGGATTTGCCCGCCTCAAGCTGCAATTTGTTGCACAATCCGCGGCTGCCATGGGACCGCGTTCGAACGAAGGCCTCTGTTTTTGCACCGCCTTCCCAGCGGAAACGGCATCTAAGCATACGGGTATTCGTCTGCGTCCGTTCCTCTTGCCGATTGGTTTTGGATATGACACCAATCACCGGGTTCGATCCAGTTTCGCTACGGATTTAGTATGGAAAGCGGGAGTCTTGGGGTAGATTTGTACGAGTATTCGCCCTGGCCGAACCTCTGGGGAGGCTGCCTTTGCTTCTTCGCGAGAAAATCGAGTTGCTGGTTCCCGGAGAATTTTCCGGGAGGGCCCGCTTCTCCGCGCTGACGGCCTCTTGGCGGCGAATTTCCTCCAGGGATCGCGCGCAATCCCACGAAAGCCAAATTTCGCTCGCTCGAGCGTTCGACCGGCAAGCGTGTTCCTCCGATTTGCACGGGCTTGTCGAAATACTCAGAACGATTCGCCAACGGATTCTGGCCAACAGGCTTTTGAGCGGCTGGTCGACAGGGTTGGTCTGGTTGTTGATCGGGCTGATGGTGTGGCGCTGGTCAGCGTCAGGCTGGCAGGCGCGGTGCTCTTTGTCGTGGTGCTGGCGGCCGCGGGTGCGGCGACTATTTTGACTGGATTTGGAGGAATCGGCCTTCGAACTACGAAACTGCGCAACGACTTGATTTCGCCGCTGGCCTTAAGGACCGGCTGTCCACGGCGATTTACCTTGGCGACATCGAGGCTGCGGACGGCATGATCGGCGAGCAGCGCCAGGACGCCCTGGCGCGCCTCACGAAACTGGATGCGCGCGGATTGTTTCCCCTGCAGTTGCCGGGAAATTTCAAGCGCGCTTCGGTACTAGTCTTGATCGCCGCGGTATTGTTCGCCTATCGCATTCATCACCAGCCGCCCCTGATTTCGCTGTTGCAAACCACGGCGCGGTCGCAGCTGGTGCAATCGATTTTTTCTCCCATCGTGCACGCGATGGAAAAAGATCTCCAGAGAACGATCGCCCTGGTCACGATGAAGCCGGACCCGACCGGCGAGGAAACCCAGCGCAACGACGCTGCCTCCAATAGTGACGACCTCTGGAAAGCCGACGACAAAAAGGGCGCCGCGGATGAACAGAAGGATTCGGCGGATGCGAGCGATCAGCAGCAGGATCAGATGCAGGCGCCCGGCGGCCAGGAGGGCAATCCCTCCGGCGATGCCCGCCAGAGCAGCAACTCGCAATCCCAGACGGCAAGAACGGAAACGAGGACGCGGACAGCAAATCGCAGCAGGAATCGGAGCAGCAAGGGCCGGAGGGCCGCCAGTCGCTGGGTCAGTCTCTAATGCAGGCGCTGAAAAACATGATGTCGAATTCGCCGAGTCAGCAGTCGACAATCGCCCGAACAGCAGCCGCCGAACGGCCAGGGCACGCCGCAATCGGGCAATCGCAGCAGTCGGGCGCACGGAAAGCGACAAGCGCGGCGATTCTCGAGGTACCCCGACGCCAAGCAAAACGCTTCTCAAACCGCCAGCGAAGGCGCGGGCAATCAGCAGGGGACGAACGAGATGCGGAAGAATCAGGAGACGCAGCCGGTAAACGCCTTTCCGGATAAGGTCGCGCTGGATGCCAGTGGGTTTAAAGAACAGACTCGCATGAGAGTGGAGACCGAAACCGGCACGGCGCATCTTACCGTGCGTGATGTTTCGCCGGAGCAGGACGCCGTGATCAACGGCGCCGAGCAGGAAAATATTCCGGCGCGCTACCGCTTTTACGTGCAACGCTATTTTGAACACGCGGACAACGGAAAGCAATGAGTCAGAATCGCGTAGAAATCGCATGCCGGTCCCAAGGATGGATTCATGACCAGTTCGGTGGGAACAGAAGGCCAGACGAGCGACCAGCCTCTCGGCCAGCAAGCTGAATTTCTTGCCGAAAAAATGGCGGAAGTCCGCCGCGAAATTTCCAAGGCCATTGTCGGCCAGACGGAAGTCGTCGACGGCGTGCTGATGGCGCTGCTGGCCGGCGGCCACGTGCTGCTGGAAGGCGCGCCGGGACTGGGCAAAACCATGCTGGTGCGCACGCTGGCGCAGGCCGTGGCCCTGAAATATTCGCGCATCCAATTTACGCCGGACCTGATGCCCGCCGACGTGATCGGCACGTCCGTGGTGCAGGAAAACGGGGACGGCAGAAAATCGCTCGGCTTCCAGCCCGGCCCCATTTTCGCCAACCTGCTGCTGGCCGATGAAATCAATCGCGCGACGCCGAAAACGCAATCGGCGCTGCTCGAAGCCATGCAGGAAAAACAGGTCACCGTGGCCCACACCTCGCACCAGCTGGAAGAGCCGTTTTTCGTGATGGCCACGCAGAATCCCGCTCGAAATGGAAGGCACCTACCCGCTGCCCGAAGCGCAGCTCGACCGCTTCCTCTTCAAGCTGCGCGTGCCGTTTCCCGGGCGCGAGGACCTGCACGACATTCTGGACCGCACCACGCAGGGTTCGGCGGCCACGGTGCGCCCGGTGGTGAACGGCGCGCAAATTATGGAGATGCGCCAAGTCGTGCGCACGGTTCCGGTCGCGCCGCACGTCCAGGAATACGTCGTGAAACTCACGCTGGCCACGCATCCCGAGGACCGCGAAAATCTTCTGGCCAGCAAGTACATCCGCTACGGCAGTTCGCCGCGCGGCGCGCAGACCTTGATCCTCGGCGGCAAAGTGCGCGCGCTGCTGGACGGCCGCTACAACGTCAGCCTGGAAGATATTCGCGCGCTGCTGCTGCCCGCCCTGCGCCACCGCATCATCCTGAACTTTGAAGCCCAGGCGGATGGCCGGACGACCGACGACCTGCTGGAAGAAATCGCCGGCAAGATCAGCGCGAACTAAGGTTTATGTAGCACAGGCTTCAGCCTGTGGGATTTGGTCCTTGCAAGGACGCAAACCCCACAGGCTGAAGCTGCGCTACTAAGAGCTGAACCCAATGGCCACAACTTCTCCGCTCTTGCTCGACCGCGAATTCCTGAAAACGCTCGAGCAGGTCACGCTGCTGTGCCGCACGAACCTGTCCGGCGCGGTGGGCCCCGAGCACCGCTCGCGCACGCGCGGCCCGGGCATGGAATTCGCCGATTACCGCCGCTACAGCTTCGGCGACGATCCCCGCTCGCTCGATTGGAGCGCCTACCTCCGCCTCGGAAAGCTGTTCCTGAAAATTTACGAAACCGAGCAGCACATTCCCGTGCGCATCCTGCTGGACCGCAGCGAGTCGATGGATTGCGAGCGACGAGGGCGAATCGAAATTCCTTTATGCGCAGCGGCTGGCGGCGACGTTCGCTTATCTGGCGCTGCTGCATCTGGACACCGCGGCCGTGATTCCCTTCGCGAGCCGGCTGAACAAACCGCTGGTCGTTTCCGGCGGGCGCGACCGTTTGTGGCCGGTGCTGCAATTTCTCGGCGAGCAGTCCTGCGGCGGCGGCACCGATCTCTTCGGCTCGGTGAAGGAATTCATGGGCAACTTTTCCACCCGCGGAATCGTCATCCTGATTTCCGATTTTTTCGATGAGCAGGGCTGCGAGCGCGCCGTCGAGATGCTGCGCTCGGCCGGGCACGATTTCGTGCTGCTGCAGGTGCACAGCGCCGAGGAGCAGCGTCCCTCCGCCGCGGGCGAACTGATTCTGGAAGACGCCGAGACCGGAGCGCAGCGCACCGTGGAATGTTCGCCGCAAAGCACGGCGCTCTACGAACGCAGGTTCCTGGAATTTTCCGCGCGCTTGCGGCGGCTCGCCCTGCGCAACGGCGGACGATACGCGCGCGCCGTGACCAACATCGCCTACCAGGATTTCGTGCTGCGCAGCCTGCGCAGCGGGCAGGTGCTGGCATGAACTGGCTGGCGCTCAGTCCGCTGGAAGTCGCCGCCGTGTGGGCGGCACTTGCGGCGCTGGCGCTGTGGCTTTATCTGCATCACCGCCGCCCGCAGCACCGCAAAGTTTCCACGCTGCGTTTCTGGGCCAGCGTGCAGCCGATTGCGCAGCCGCGCCGCCGGAAGCTTCGCGAGCCCTGGGCGTTCCTGGCGCAGATTCTTTTTTTGTTGCTGCTGGTTCTGGCGCTGGCGAATCCGCGCTGGGGCGCTGCGTTCGAGGGCCGCAGCGTCGTGATCGTGCTTGACGCTTCCATCTGGTCGCAGGCGCATCCCGCGGGCGAACCTGCCTGGATCGACCGGGAACGCGCGGAAGCCATGCGCGTGCTGGATTCGCTCCCCGGCGGAGACCGCGTGCTGCTGCTTCGCGCGGAAGCGGATGCGCCGCCGATTCTGCCGTTCACCACGGATCGTGCAGCGCTGCGCCGCGCCATCCTGAACGCTGCAACCTTCGAGCGTCGCCGCCGATCTTCCGCGCGCCCTGGAAATGGGCCGGGCGGCGCTCGGAGGCACGAGGCGCGGCCTGCTGGTCTATGTGGGTCCCGGCCTGCTCGATGAAGAGCAGGCGCGCGACCTTGACGAATTTCGCGCGGCAGTGGAATCTCCCGAAAGCAGCGGCGCGCAGCCGCAATTTCTCGTGCGCCTCGTGGGCGATTGGGCATCCGTGCAGAACCGCGGCATCACGCGGCTCTCTCTTCGCCGCGACGCCGCGCAGCCCGATCGCTGGCGCCTGCTCACGCAGCTGAAAAATTACAGCAAGGAAAAAGCGGACGTCGTGCTGGCCTTTTCCGTGAACGGACAACCGCTCGGCCAGCGCAAACTATCGCTCGCCCCGAAGCGCTCGCCAACGCGGAAAATGAATTTACATGGGATCAGGGCGGAATGTTGCAGGCGGAAATCACTCCCTCCGACGCGCTGCAAGCGGACGACCGCGCCTCCGTAAATATTCCGACGTTCCGCACCGTGCACGTGGCCGTGTTTGCGAACGGCGCCGCTCCTTTCGCCGCGAACTTGCTCAGCGTGCTTTCGAGCAATCCGTACGTGCAGGCGCAGATTCTGCCTCCCGAGCTGCAGCGCGAACATTTCTCCGGACGTCGCGATTTATCAGGGCGCGAATTTGCCGGCGCAGCCGGACTTCAATTCGATCTGGTTTCTCAGCGGCCCCGCCAGTTGCCGGGTCCAAGCCGCTGCGCGTGACGGGATGGAATCTCGCAGCATCCGGTGACGCGGTGGGTTCGCACGCACGATGTCAGCGTGCGCAATCCCGCCGCGCTAAAAGTCAGCCCGGCGATACCGTTCTCGCTTACACCGAGGGAACTCCGCCGGCGCCGTTGATTCTGGCCCGCGAACAAGACGGGCGCAGAGTTCTGATCATCGGCTTCAACCCGCACGATTCCAATTTTCCGCTGGAGTCGGCGTTTCCGTTGCTGATGGCCGGGAGCGTGGAGTGGATGACGCATTCGGTGGATGAAGTCGCGGACTCGCTCTCCACGGGCGAGATCGATCTTCCCGGCCCCGCGACGCAAATCGTTGCGCCGTCCGGAAAAGAAGTTCCATTTGCGCGCAAGGGCGCGGAAGTCCACTTGCTCGCGTCTGAAACCGGAATGTACCGGATCGTCGCGCCCGGCGGCGAAACAAGCATGGCTGTGAATCCTCCGGCGTTGCCCGCGCAGCGCGTGCAGTTGACCGCCGCGGAGTCGGCGGAAGTGGAGAGAGAGCCGCTCCCGCCCGCCACTTGGGATATGTGGCGCTGGCTGGTCCTGCTTGCCATCGTGGCGCTGTGGCTGGAATGGTGGCTGTACTACGCGGCGCGAGAGCGGCAGCGCGCGGCGGAAGTCCAGGAAGCGCCCGGCGATCAGCGCCGTTGCCGGAGTTCGATCCGGAACTCGAAGAGCGAGAGGAATCCGGGTTCCGCAATCCAAATTTTGTCGGCAGGTGAACGAGTGACGTTTGAGCAACCCATTTTTCTGGTGATGCTCGGACTGCTTCCCGTCCTGTGGGTCTTGATGCGCAAGGCGCCGGGTGCATCGCAAGCGTGTCTCGCGCTGAAATGCGCGGCCTTCACCGCGCTGGTGATCGCGCTGGCCGGTCCGTGGGCTCGCCCTGCGTGTCGAGAAGCTGGCCGTCACCGTGCTGATGGACACGTCGGCCAGCATGCCGCGCGAATCGTTGCAGCGCGGCGAGGCCATGCTGCGCGACCTGGTGCGCAAAAATTCCGGCGCGGATTTGCGGCTCATCACGTTTGCCGAGCACGCCAAACTTCGCGCCGTGCCCGCGCAGGCCGACCAGGTGAATATCCCGCAAGGCGTGGATCCCAAAGAAGGAATGGCCACCAATCTGGAAGAAGCGCTGCAACTGGCGCTCGGCACGTTTCCGTCGCAGGGCCAGCGGCGCGTATCTGCTGATCAGTGACGGCAACGAAAATCGCGGTCACGCGCTGACCGAAGCGCTGCGCGCGCGCGAGCGCGGCGTGGCCGTGTTTACCGTACCCGCCGGCGGCACCGCGCCCTTGTCCGTTCAGGTGGAGAGCGTCGCGTCTCCGCAAGATGTGTTTTCCGGAGAACGTTTCCCGATCACGCTTCGTCTCGACAGCGGCAGCGCGATGAAAGCGCGCGTCTGGATGACGGCCGAGGGCCAGGAAATCGCCTCTACGACGGCGGATTTGGCGGCGGGCGGCAATGTGGTCAATCTGGAAGCGCGGATCTCGAGCAGCGGCGTCATCCTTTTGGAAGTGCACATTTCCAGCGCCGGCGCCGAGCAAGTCCTCGTGTCGCGCGCGATAACGGTGCGCAGGCCGCACGTGCTCTACGTCGCGGGCGGCAACGAAACTTCCGCGCCGCTGCTCGACACCTTGAAACAAGCCGACGTCGAAGTGGAAAAAGTTACGGCTTTCCCTGTGAATCGGCCGGCGCGGGATTGGGACGCCGTTCTGCTCGACAACTATCCCGATCACGACCTTGCCGCGGACGAAGACCTGGCGCTCGAGCGATACGTCTACGCGGGCGGCGGATTGATTTTTATCGCGGGCGACAGCAACGCCAAGCTTGCCGAGGAGCCAAAAACGCCCTTCGAGAAAATGCTGCCGGTGCGCGCCGAGCCGCCGCCGGAAAAGCCCACGGCCGTCGTGCTGGTGCTCGACAAATCCGGAAGCATGAGCGGCCCGAAAATTGAAATGGCCCGCGACGCGGCGCGCGCCAGCATTCGCACGCTGCGTCCCATCGACATGATTGGCGTGATTTCGTTTGACGAAACATTCAACTGGGTCATTCCGATGGGCCCGGCCGGCTCGCTCGAGGACAAGGGCAATCTCATCGCCCAGATCACCGCCAACGGCGGCACTAAAATTTATCAGGCGGTTGAGGCCGGCTTCGAAGCCATCGTCGACCAGAAGGCCACGCACAAGCACATCATCCTGCTCACTGACGGCGTTTCCACTCCCGGCACGCAGGAAGATTTCCCGAAACTCGAGCGGGATGCGCTGGCCAAGCACGTCACCATCTCGACGATCGGCGTGGGCGACTACATCAACCGCGATCTGCTCGACGAACTCGCGCACAGGACCAGAGGAAAATCGCACTTCGTCGAAAATCCCGAGACGATTCCGCAAATTATTAACGCCGAAGTGAAATCCACGGAGGACCTGGCGATTCAAGAACGCCCGGTGCGGGCTGTCCGCGTGCGCCCTGTGGAATTTACCGACGGCATCGATTTCACGAAGGCGCCGCGCTTGCGCGGCTTCGTGCAAGCGGAGGCGAAAGACGGCTCCGAAGTCATCCTGCGCGTGGATGAAAAAAAACCTCTGCTCGTGCGCTGGCGCTACGGCCTGGGCCGCGTGATCGCATTCATGTCCGATGCAAAGGGCCGCTGGGCGGCGCCCTGGGTGCGCTGGGAATCGTTCGGTACGTTGTGGCCGCAGATGGTGCGCGACGTTTCGCACCGCGACCGCACCATCCGCGCGGGCGTGCGGCCAGGAAATCAGGAAGGCGAAGCAATTGTGTTTTACGACGTCCTGGCGAATGCCGACAATCCCGCCGGCGAGACGCTCGATAGCGCGGGCCCGCCGCACATTCTCGTCGAAACGCAGGGAGCGGCGCCCCGCACGGTTCCGCTCGAACAGACCGCGCCGGGCCACTACGAGGCGCGCATTCCCGCCGATCAGGGCGGGCTGTATCACATCGTATCGGGCAGCTCGGAGCTGATCCTGCCCGAGGCCGGTTTCTACCGCGAATCGGAAGAGACGAAACCCCAGGCGGTCAACACGGCGCTGCTCGGCGAAATCAGCCGCGTTACGGGCGGACGCATGCATCCTTCGCTCGATCAACTATTGAACAACAGGGGCGCGATGGTGCGCGAACGCCAGGCGCTATGGCCCTACTGGCTGATCCTCGCTCTCTTTCTCAATTTCGTGGAAGTTGCCCTGCGCAAAGGATTCTTCGAGCGGCTTGCGTCGTGGATGCGCCGGCATTCGCTGCCGCGCTGGCACCGCCAGCCGGCATAAGTAGCACAGGCTTCAGCCTGTGGGTTTAGATTTTGCACGCGCGAGATCTAAATCCACAGGCTGAAGCCTGTGCTACTTTCGGCCCAAGTTTGGTTTGCAAATTTGTGGAATTGAGATCATAAAAGGGTAGGAGTATCCCATGAAAGCGACCAGGCGCGATTTTTTGGCGACCGCAGCCACCGCGGCCGGAGCAGCGGCGGCAGGCGATCTCGCCGCACACGCTCAGGAGCCCGAACACGGCCACGCCCATGCCCACCAAGTGGTCCCTTCGGACATGGCCCTGCGAGTGAAATCGCTGGAATCTCTGCTCGTCGAAAAGGGACTGGTCGACCGGGCCGCGCTTGACGCGTTGATCGACACGTACGAGCACAAGGTCGGCCCGCGCAATGGCGCGCAAGTGGTAGCGCGTGCCTGGGCTGATCCCGCCTACAAGCAGCGCTTGATGGATGATCCCGACAAGGCTATCGCGGAGCTCGGTTTCGGCGGCCAGCAAGGCGAGCACATGGTGGTGGTCGAAAATACCCCGGCGGTGCACAACATGGTGGTCTGTACGCTATGCTCCTGCTATCCGTGGCCGGTGCTTGGATTGCCGCCCGTGTGGTACAAGTCCGCACCGTATCGTTCGCGCTCGGTGATTGATCCGCGCGGCGTGTTGCGCGAATTCGGGCTGGAGATTCCCGAGGAGGTTGAGGTACGCGTCTGGGACAGCACCGCGGAGCTGCGCTACCTGGTGTTGCCCGAGCGCCCAGCGGGCACGGAAGCGCTGAGTGAAAACGCGCTGGCCGCGCTCGTCACGCGCGACTCCATGATTGGCGTGGCCAAGGTCCCTCCGCGCAAGGGCGGAGGCGCGGCATGAACGGCGTGCATGACATGGGCGGAATGCAAGACATGGGCCCCGTCCAGGAAGAAAAAACGAGCCGGTGTTTCACCATCCATGGGAAGGCCAGGTATTTGCGATGTACCGCGCCGCAGGGGCCTGGCACAAATGGAACATTGACGCCGCGCGTTACTCGAGAGAACTGATTCCCCCGGCCGAGTACCTGCGCATGAGCTACTTCGAAAAGTGGTACGCGGGGCTGGTGGATCTTCTGACAGCGAGAGGCCTGGTCACGCGCGCGGAGGTCGAGAGCGGGAGGCCCGCGCCCGGATCGACGAAGGCCACGCCGCCACTTAGGGCGAATCAAATTCACGACACAGAGGCTTTGGGCTCATCCACAAAACGGAACGTTTCCGTGGCAGCGCGCTTCCAGGCCGGCCAGCGCGTCCGCGCTCGCAACATCAATCCCGTGGGCCACACGCGTTTGCCGCGTTATGCGCGCGGGAAACTGGGCACGATCGATCGCGATTATGGCGTCTTTGTTTTTCCGGACACCAACGCCCAATTCCTCGGCGAAAATCCCCAGCGTGTCTACGCCGTGCGTTTTTCCGCCCGCGAATTGTGGGGCGAGCAGGCCAAGCCGCAAGATTCCGTCTACATATCAATGTGGGATGACTACCTTGAGCCAGCATAATTCCGCACCCGATCCTGAAAGGCTCGCCGCGTTGCCGCGTTTGCCGCGCGATGAAGGCGGGCCGGTATTTCGCGAGCCCTGGGAGGCGCAGGCGTTCGCGCTTGCCGTGAAACTCTCCGAGCAAGGGCATTTCACGTGGAAGGAGTGGGCCGCCTCGCTTGCGGTGGAATTGAAGGCCGCCGCCGATCGGGGCGAGCCCGATGACGGCTCGCATTACTATGAACATTGGCTCGCGACTCTTGAGCGCTTGGTCACGGCCAAGGGCCTGAGCGATCCGAAGGCCCTGCTTGCCCGCAAGGAAGCCTGGGCCGATGCGTATCGGCACACTCCGCACGGCAAGCCGGTTGAGCTGGCGCCTCGAAATGACGCGAAGTAGTGGCACAGGCTTCAGCCTGTGGGGGTTAGTCCTTGCAAGGGCAATAATATACTTGACTAACCATGCGAAAAGTGCTATATTTGGAGCATGGAAAAGCCAAAGACACTCCAACAAGCTATCCGATACTTTGCCGATGAACAAGTTTGCATCGACACAATCGCTCAAATGCGCTGGCCGAATGGCCCGGTCTGCCCTAAGTGCGAGCACGGTGAGCACTACTATCTTGCCACTCAGAAGCGCTGGAAGTGCAAGAAGTGCGCGAAGCAATTCTCCGTCAAAGTGGGAACCATCTTTGAGGATTCGCCGATCTCTCTGGACAAGTGGCTTACCGCTCTTTGGATGCTCGTAAACTGCAAGAATGGGATTAGCTCCTATGAGGTGGGCCGGAACCTCGGAATCACACAGAAGTCTGCTTGGTTCGTCCTGCATCGCTTGCGTTTGGCCCTGCAAGAGCAATCACTGGTCAAGATCGGCGGCGAAGGTAAACTCGTCGAAGTGGACGAGACTTTCATTGGTGGTAAGGCTAGACACATGCACAAGACGAAGCGTGCAATTCGGATCACTAGTACTGGGATGAAAGATAAAACACCTGTCGTTGGAATTCTGGAACGTGGTGGCAAAGTACGAACTGCCGTAATTCCGAATCGCCGCAAGAAAGTAATGCACACTGAAATTAGGAAGCATGTTTCTGTCGATTCGTTGCTTTTTACTGACTCCCTGCCTTCCTATGAGGGCCTTGAAGCGGAATACGCTCACAAAGTAATTGACCATGCTGTCTCCTATGTGGACGGGCAAGTTCACACCAATGGACTCGAAAATTACTGGTCGCTTTTGAAGCGCGGACTTAAAGGAACCTACGTGAGTGTTGATACTTTCTATTTATTTCGATATTTGGACGAGCAATCTTTTCGCTTCAATAATCGCGCCACAAAAGAGAATCCTAAGAATGACGCAGATCGGTTTGATTTAGCCTTATCGCAGATTGCGGGAAAGCGATTGACCTTTGCGGAGGTCACTGGCAAGGTAGGTGCAGCAGAGACCAATTAGTGCTTGGCGTTTACGTCGCGGGAGGCGGAAGAATGTCTAGAACGGCGCTTCCGCCTTGCTAACTTAGCTTCCGAGGGAGTTACAGACAGAATCTTTTTAAGGGCATTTTCAAAAGTAGCGTACTCATCCGTGGCATTCTTGGCAGGAGGCTTTGGATGATGTGCTGCCATGAATCTTCCCTTTGAAAACTAGCTAGAGCTTCTCAACTCCGACTATAGCACGGAAGGAGCAGGGGTATGAGAAGCTTTTCTGGAGTTGTACATTTGATACGCCACCCTAGATCATCCTCTGAAGGCATCAGAGATTATCCCACCTACAGCATTCTGGATGCTGCCTTGATTCTCGCTATGCCCCGTAGAACTTTGCAAAGTTGGGTCAATGACAAGCCGATCTTTTCAGTAGCCGGATCGAGAGAGGAAGCACAAACACTTCTATCATTCAAGGATTTAGCCCAACTATATTTCCTCAAATTTGTTCGGAGGCATGCCGGATTGTCCGATGCACAGGCACGTATGCTGCTTGAATATGCCAAAAAAGTAACGCGTAGCGAATATCCTCTCTTGCATGAAAACATCAAAGTATTCCGAAGACATGTCCAATGGGAATATGACAAAAGCGGCGAGAAAAAAGTTTTAGAACTACTCAAACCACAAGGGCAGTACATCCTCACCCAAGAGGTAAATATGTTCTCATCACGGGTTGACCGTGACGGGCGAGGCGCGACAGTTAGATTGTACCCGTGGCGCTTATGGAGAACGGGGGACGAGCGCAGGCCTGTATCAATTGATCCTACTATAATGTCAGGAAAACTTGTTTTAACGGGAACTCGCATTCCGGTGCTAGCGGTTGCCGCGCGAAAAAAGAGCGGAGAGTTAGTCGCCGATATCGCAAGAGATTATGGAATCTCCCAGCTCCTTGTGACGGAATCTTTGAGGCATCTAAATCTTGCCCTACGTAAAGCGGCGTGAGCCATGCATTCTTTTTCTTGAGCAGGGCTTTGGTAGAGACTGTCGTGACAAACTCGTCGCAGCAGGATTTGAGGTTGTACGTTTCAGTGAGGACTTTCAGGAAGAAGCTCGCCTTCATCAGTCGGTGAGCGATCCCGTAATCATAAGACATTGTGCTGGCAAAAAATATGTTCTCTTTACGATGGACAAAAGTATGCGTTACACCCATGTTGAGATCATCAAAAAACAGATGTCGTTATATTAGCAACGGAAAGCTGCGATAAATTTACTCCTGGTCAATGGACCGACGCACTGATGACTGCCAAAGCAGAATTTCTGCGGTACTTCAAGAATCACGAAAGACCATGGTTTGGATATCTTAAAATCACTGGAAATATACGCAAGATCGTCACAATAACTTCAGACATGACAACCCGTCGCAATCGACCGCGAGAGCGTTAAGCCTACACATTGATAGCCCCGCTATTGGACCACAATTAGTAGTGGTGGGGCGAAAGGGGCGAATATCCTCTCTAGAGACACTTGTGGTTTCACATTGACTCACGTCGTTACTTCATGTTAAATAAAAACGAAACCGGACCAATGAGGTTGCACTCATGGTCCGGTTCGGTGCCGCGAACAGGCGGCGGGATAAGTAAGCTCAGGTAGAAACCTACCGTACGAATCTCCCTCCTGTCAACACTGAAATGTGCGTGGCGCTAACTCTAGGGGTGTGCCCAAAGGAGGGCTTGATGATAGTAAATTGGGTAAAGTGCGGTAACGGTGGGAATTGGTGTCCGCTCGAAACTCTCAATCTTGACAGCGTAGGTGATGTCGGGGGTGTCTACATCATTTGGCATGAGGGAAACCCCAGTAGGATTGTACGAGTAGGCCAAGGCAAGATCAGAGACAGACTCAACGTGCACCGCAATGACAAACAAATCCTTGCTTACAGTAGAAACGGGACGCTGCGTGTCACATGGGCATCAGTATCTTCGAATGAACGGGATGGTGTCGAGAGGTATCTTGCGGAGAGTTGGTCTCCACTAGTTGGAGACGCCTTTCCGGACGCTGACCCGATTGCTGTAAATTCTCCATGGCAGTAGTGCATTCCGTGCTCTGGAAAATGGCATCGATAGTTTCGATCAATTTCATATACTGATACCATGCCCACGGCGGCTCGCTGCCTGCGTCGATTTTTTCGTGTGCCCACTGACGCACGCGCTGTAATTCCGCCGTTGGTTTGGTTTCCATTGTTCTGCCGAGAGCATATCGTACGAAAGGAGCAATCGCAATCGGGCCTTTCTGGCATTGCCACCAGGGAATTACCCTAACCTCCACCGTCAAACCGTACCTGCCTGCCTGTCACATAAACAAGCTAGCATGGTTTGGTTAGCGTAGTATATTATTGCCCTTGCAAGGACCAAAACCCACAGGCTGAAGCCTGCGCCACTAAAATCGCCCTACTTCGGAATCCAGCTCGGATGCGCGGAGAACAATCCGTCGACGAAGCCCGTCTGGTAACAAAGAAATAGTCCAAAGGCGACGCTCACAAATCCGGAAGCCATCGCGAGGCCGTGATTCAGGCGCACGAAATGCTGCAGCGAATAGGCGAACGGAAGCGCGATGACCGCCGTGATCAGCATCATGCCCGCAACGGTTCCCAATCCAAAAATCAGCAGATAGCCGATGGCCCACGAGGGACGGCTGATGGCCGTCAGAACCAGGAGGGCCACGGCGGCCGATCCGGCGAGGCCGTGCACGATTCCGACGAGCAGCGGGCGCAGGATGTGAAACAGCCCCAGTTTCTTCCACCACTGCGGCGTCCATCCCACGATGGAAAATGAATCCATCGAAATTGATCCTCCATCTTCGTCATGCGTGTGAACCATCCTCCGGCCGAATAAGAAATGGGAATGCGCGCGGGAGCCGAGGCGCCGGATTGTGATCCATTCGATCGCGCGGCGGAGGACGCCCGTGAGGTTCAAGACGCCGAGGAGAATCAGCATGAGGCCGACCGACGATTCCATGGTCAGCCCGAGGCGCGGCGGGATCGTAAGTTTGAACACAATGATCGCTGAGCCGACGACGAGGATCGTCAAGGTGTGGCCCAGTCCCCAAAGGGCGCCGATCAAAGTGGCGTGCAGCATGGTGCGTTCGCGGCTGACGATGGTGGTCACGGCCACGACGTGATCGGGATCGGTGGCGTGCCGCATCCCGAGAAAAAATCCCAGCAGCAGGATGGCAAATAACGCGGTCATCGGAATCGCTCAGTATTTTCTGTGGTCGAATGAGGGAAGTCCAGCGAACTTTCCGCGGGCGACATCCCACAGTTTCTTGTTTGCGAGCGTCATGTCGGAGGCGGAACGCGCGAGAAACCGCGCCACGCAGCCGCCTCGTGAAACGAGGGTGGCCCCGCCACAAACATTTTGCAAAGTTTTCAATTCTTCATTCAACGCGGCGGAAACTTCTTTCCACCGCATGAATCCATCCGCAAACAATCCCATGCACGACAGATAGTCGAATTCTTCCATCCATCCCAATCGGTCGGGCCGGTTCGTTGCGGGAACAATCCTCGTCCGATTGAGGTAGGCCGGCCGGCCGCACGCGTACACTTCGGTCCGCGAATCCATCTCCGTGAAACTCCAGCGTTCGCCATGCGCGACCCTGCCCGACGCCATGGAATCCAAAATGATGGCGCGGCTGCCGCGCGTCATTTCGATGCGCAAAGATTGACGAACCTCCGAGCCCGCGTGTGGAATGATGTGGTCAGGAAAATATTCGAGCGTGGCTCCTTCGCCCACGTGAATCATAGTTTCGAGGATCGCGGGCTTTTCCGCGGTTCGATAAATTCGCGTTGCCGAGGGCGTGGTCAGACAAACGTGTGTGCCATCTTCCTGCACGACGTCCGTGACCAGGTGATCGCCGCCCAGCACTCCTCCTGTCGGATTCAGGAGCATCAGGTAGGAGGCGCCGTCCGCGAGGGTGAGCGGCGTCAGCGCCTGCAGCGGCAGAGAGAAGCGCGATTGGGCGAGGATCGTGCTCCCTCCGCTCCGCGCGAATCGCAGGCGGAGGAATCCGTCCCGCCCGACGCGCTCAGGATTCGGCTCACTCTTCAAAGAGCAGGGAGTGCCGGATCCATTCGATGAGCGCGTCCACACCTGAACCGGTCTTGAGATTGGTGAAGACGTAGGGCCTCTCTCCGCGCATGCGCTTGGCATCGCGATCCATCACAGTAAGATCCGCGCCGACGTATGGCGCGAGATCGATCTTATTGATCACCAGCATTCCGGACGTCATGATGCCCGGCCCGCCTTTGCGCGGAATTTTGTCGCCTTCGGCCACATCGATCACGTAAAACGTGGCGTCGACCAGTTCCGGGCTGAAGGTGGCCGCCAAGTTGTCGCCGCCACTCTCGATGAACAGAATATCCAGGTCGGGAAACTTCCGCATGAGCGCGCTCGAGGCTTCGAGGTTCACCGAAGCGTCCTCGCGGATCGCGGTGTGCGGGCAGCCGCCGGTTTCGACGCCGACAATCCGGTCGGGCGAAAGAACACCTCGGCGCGTGAGAAATTCCGCGTCTTCGCGTGTGTAAATATCATTTGTGATCACGGCAAGTTGATAGGCCGGCTTGAGGCGAGTGCAGAGCGCTTCGACCAGCGCGGTTTTCCCCGAACCGACAGGTCCGCCGATTCCGATCTTGAGCGGTTTGGAAATCACGAGCGGAACAACCTCGCATCGAGCAAGGCGTGGCGCATGCTCGCGATTTCCAGCGCGGGAGCGAAGGACCACAGGTCCGCCTCGTGTTTGTTTTGGGCCTCTTCCGCAAGCGTTGCGATGAGTGGATTCACGTTCCACAGGATGCGTTGGCCGGCGAGCTGACCGAGCGGGAGGAGCCGCAGCGACGCACCAACGAGAGCCGCGCTCGTCGAGTAAAGATACGCGCCCGTCATTTCGAGCGCGTCCCATGCGAGGGTTCCGCCGAGCATCCCGAAAACAATTGGGTGATGGCCGGGCGTAATTTCCCCGGCGACGGCCTTGCCGAACTCTTCGAGCATCGGATGGCATGGCAAGTGAATCGCCACACGCAGCGTCTGTCTCCCCATCTGGCGGCTGGCTTCGCGCAATTCTGTCGGAGCTTTCATGGCCTCGAGCATTTCGTCGAGCGCCAGGCAAGATGCGAGATCTTCATTTGCCGCGGCTCGCCGCGCACAGACCTGCGCGACAGCATCAGTTGGTCCAGCGCAGCCTTCCAGATACGCACGCAGAAACGCCTCGACTCCAGCAGCATCGCGAACTTCGCCCGCTTGCACGCAGGACTCAAGGCCAAACGAGTGCGCATAGGCTCCCGCGGGGAAGAGTCCGTCCGTAAATTGAAGCAGGCTAAGAAATCGATCCATGTTGATGCAATTGCGTGTTTCCGATGGGATCAAAGATTGCCTGACGCCGTTCCCAGGGCGCGCCCAGGCGGTCCATCAAACGAACCATCACTTTGTCGTCCGGAACCAGAATCTTGCTTTCGTCGAGCGCCAACGGAAAGTGGCGGTTGCCGACTTCAAAGGCGATCTTCACCGCTTCGTTATAGTCCGACGGGAAAATTTCGAGGACCGGCTCGATGGCGGCATCGATTTTCAAATACCAATCCGCTCCGACGTATAAGATCGAGCCGGGCGCGATATTTGTGCCCGTGGGAAGAGCGATTCCGATTTTGCGTCCCCGCTCCGTTGTAAATCGCCCGCGCATCCAGCGGCGCTGCTCCCAGGTGAGCACGAGTCTGTCTTCTTCCTTAGCGCGCAAGTCATCCCGATTCGCAGAAGGATGCAGGCGGTCGATGATAAGTGTGTTGCCCCACATGGTCTAAAAGAGAAAATAGCGCTGCGCCATGGGCAAGACTTGCGCGGGCTCGCACGTGAGGAGCACGCCGTCCGCGCGCACCTCGTAGGTGTCCGGATCGACCTCGATGCGCGGCAGAGCGTCGTTGTTGACCATATCGCGCTTGGTGAGACCGCGGCAATGATTCACGGCGACAGTGTTCTTCTTCAAGCCGAGTTTCTCGCGCAAGCCGGCATGCACGGCTGCGCGCGACAAGAATGTCAACGAAGTCGAGTGCAGCGCGCCACCGAAACTGCCGAACATCGGCCGGTAAATCACCGGCTGCGGCGTGGGGATCGAGGCATTGGCGTCGCCCATCGCGGACCACGCGATCATGCCGCCCTTGACGATCATCTCGGGCTTGACGCCGAAAAAAGCGGGCTTCCACAGCACGAGGTCCGCGAGTTTCCCGGTTTCCACCGAACCGATATCGTGCGCCACGCCGTGAGCGATCGCGGGATTGATCGTGAATTTCGCGACGTAGCGGCGCACGCGCACATTATCGCTGCCGGACTTTTCTCCGGCGAGCGGCCCGCGCTGGCGTTTCATTTTGTCCGCCGTCTGCCAGGTGCGCGTGATGACTTCGCCGATGCGGCCCATCGCCTGCGAATCCGAGGACATCATGCTGATCGCGCCCAGATCGTGAAGAACGTCTTCGGCGGCAATCGTCTCGGCGCGGATGCGCGATTCCGCAAAGGCCACGTCTTCTGGAATCGAAGGGCTCAGGTGATGGCACACCATGAGCATGTCCAGATGCTCGTTGAGCGTGTTGACCGTGAACGGCATCGTGGGATTCGTCGAGGAAGGCAGGCAATTCGGCTCGCCGCAAACTTTGATGATGTCCGGCGCGTGGCCGCCGCCCGCGCCTTCCGTGTGGTACGTGTGAATCGTGCGTCCCTTGAACGCGCGGATCGAATCCTGCACGTAGCCGGCTTCGTTGATCGTGTCGGTATGAATCGCGACTTGCACGTCGAACTCTTCCGCGACCGAAAGCGCGCGATCGATGGCTGCGGGAGTCGTGCCCCAGTCTTCGTGCAGTTTCAGGCCGATTGCGCCGGCCTCGATTTGCTCGCGCAGCGGCTCGGGAGAAGAGCAATTTCCCTTGCCGAGAAAACCCAGATTGACGGGGAAGCCGTCGGCGGACTCCAGCATGCGATGCATGTTCCAAGCGCCCGGCGTGCATGTCGTGGCGTCAGTGCCAGTGGCCGGGCCGGTGCCGCCGCCGATCAGCGTCGTGAGGCCGCCCGAAAGCGCGGTCTCGACAAGCTGCGGACAAATAAAATGGACGTGGGCGTCGATTCCGCCGGCTGTTACGATTTTTCCTTCACCGGCGATCACTTCCGTTCCCGCGCCAATGATCATGCCGGAGGTCACGCCGTTCATGATGTCCGGATTGCCGGCCTTGCCGATTCCCACGATGCGCCCGCCTCGGATTCCGATGTCGGCCTTGTAGATGCCGCCGTGGTCCACGATTACTGCATTCGTGATGACCAGATCGAGAGCGCCATCATCGGAAGTCGCCGTCGAGGATTGTCCCATGCCGTCGCGGATCACTTTGCCGCCGCCGAATTTTGCTTCTTCGCCGGGAGTCGTGAGGTCCTTTTCAATTTCGATGAATAATTCCGTATCGGCCAGGCGAACGCGGTCGCCTGTCGTTGGTCCGTACAGGTCCGCATATTGCCGGCGCGGAATTTTCAGACTCATGAAGGAAACCTCTCAAAAACCTTTCAAAACTTTTGATCGGCGGCGCGTTTCAGCGCGCCCGGCCTAGTCGATTCATTCGCCAGCCCGTTCGTCAGCCCGTTGAGTCCGTAGACATGCTTGGAACCGCCGAGTTCAACCAGCATGATTTTCTTGGAGTCGCCTGGCTCAAATCGCACCGCGGTGCCGGCGGGAATATTCAGCCTCATGCCAAACGCGGCCGCGCGATCGAATCGCAGAGCGCGATTCACTTCAAAGAAATGGAAATGGGAGCCAACTTGGATGGGGCGGTCTCCGGTGTTGGCGACTTCCAATTCAATTTCGCGACGGCCCTGGTTGGCGATCACGTCGCCTTCCGCCAGTTTGTATTCCCCGGGAATCATCGAATACCTCCAAACTTTCGCGCCGGCCCGAGTAGCACATGCTTCAGCCTGTGGGGTTTCGTGCTTGCAAGGACCAAACCCCACAGGCTGAAGCCTGTGCTACTTTTTATCGGATCGGATGATGCACCGTCACGAGTTTTGTCCCGTCGGGAAACGTTCCTTCCACCTGGACCTCGTCCACCATTTCCGGCACGCCTTCCATTACCTCATCGCGATTCAAAATCGTGGCGCCAAATTCCATGAGATCGGAGACCGAGCGGCCATCGCGGATTCCTTCGAGGATGTCCGCGGTAATGAGCGCCACCGCTTCGGGATAATTCAGGCGCAGGCCGCGCGCGCGGCGCTTGCGCGCAAGTTCCGCCGCGGTCGCGATCATGAGTTTTTCAATTTCTCGTGGCGTGAGATGCATATCGCGTCGTTCAGCCGTGCTGAGTACCTGTGCCGCGCCCTTGCGAATCATAGCGAAGCGGCCCGCGATTGACCATGCAAAATCCAAATGCTCTGCATTGGATCGCGGTTTGGTAGGACAGCCACTCTTGGCTGTCCTCGACAGTTGCGTCACACCATTCGTGCATGTCGCACATTCAGGGACAGCCAGGAGTGGCTGTCCTACATAACCTCCGTGGTGTATGATCCGCCGGAACAAACCCCAACATGCTCCAATACCTCGAGCAGCAAACAAAGCTGACCGGCAATCAGCGCCGGATCATTACTGCCGCGGTTTTGGGCGACATGCTCGAGTTCTTCGACTACTTCCTGATCGGCTACGTCGTGGCCTTCATCGCCGGGCCGTGGAAGCTCACGTTTGGCGAGTCCGCCGTGATTCTGCTCTCTTCGGGTTTCGGCGCGATGTTTGGCGCCGTGTTTTACGGCTGGCTGGCGGACAAGATTGGGCGCCGCAAAGTTTTCCTCATGACGGTGATCAATTTTTCGGTCGCCACCGGCATCCTGACGTTTACGCCCGACAACGCGTGGATATTCCTCTCCGTTTTCCGTTTTCTAATTGGATTTGGCGTGGGCGGTCTGTACTGCGTTGACCTTCCGCTGGTGCAGGAGTTCGTGCCGGCTTCCAAGCGGGGAATGGTCGGCGGCCTGGTCACCGCCGCCGTCCCCATCGGCGTCCTTCTGGGCGCCGCCCTCGGCGCATTTGCCACGCCGTATGTGGGCTGGCGAGGCCTTTTTGCGATTGGGATGGTTCCCGGGCTTCTCACCCTGCTCATCCGCGCCTGGGTGCCGGAATCGCCCCGCTGGCTGATCCAGATGGGCCGAATCGAAGAAGCGCGGAAATCGCTGGCTTGGGCCCTGGAAATGGACCCGGTGGCCCTCCCAATGGACGGGGGAGCGCCTGAGGGGCAGAAGCAGCCCATGTCCCGGCTTTCGGACATCTTCCGGTATCCAAGGAGCCTGGCGGTCTCGTGGATCACGAATCTAGGCGCGCAGACGGGCTATTACGGGCTCACTCTCTGGGTTCCGACCCTGTTGGTCCAGCTATTGGGAGTTACGCCCGCGCGAGCGTCCTTCCTGCTGATCTTCGTCAATTTTGCAGGCCTGTTCGGGCGCGTAGGATTGTCCTATTTATCGGACGCGATTGGCCGCAAGGCCTCCGGTGCCATCGCCAGTTTTGGCGCAGCGATCCTGATTGTTGCGGCTGCTCTTTACCACAGCGCTTTTTTCGGAACCGTATCCGTGTTCTGGCTCTTGCTGATCGTCAACAACGCCTTCGCCGATGGCGGCTTTGCGATCGTCGGCCCCTATTCCGCCGAGGTATGGCCCGTGGCGCTGCGAACCACCGGCATGGGCTCGGCCTACGGATTCGGCGGGCTCGGAAAAGTGATTGGCCCGCTGGGGCTCGCGCTCATCGTGGGGTCGTCGAACATCATCACGCCGAAGGCGTCGGTCGCGGCGCTGCTGCCGTCATTCTCTTATCTCGCGGCGTGGTTCGCGCTCGCGGGTCTCGCCTACATATTCATTGGAATGGAAACGAAGGGCCGCTCGCTCGAAACAATTGAGCAGGCCTTGGACAGTTCACGCGCCACGGAGCTTGCACAAACAAAAGCCGAGCAAAATCGCTGAGCGTCAGTAGCACAGACTGAAGTCTGTGCTACAGGGTGCCCACCACGCCGCGCGCCTGCTTCTGCAAAGTGCGGGCTTACTTTTGATTTCTCGAATGATTCGCCATATTCTCGAGGACCGCGCACACTGCGCCCGTATCTTCCGCGCCGCGGCCCATCGCCATCGCTGCGGTATAGAAGGGCGCGCTGGCCGAAAACAGCGGCGTCGGGCAATCGATCTTTCGCGCGTAGTCGCCGATGATGGTCATGTCTTTTTGCCAGGTCTGCACTTTCATTGTCGCCTCGGAGTAATCTCCCTTCACCATCATGGGGCCGCGCAACTGAAGCATGCGCGAGCCTCCCGCGCCATCGGCGACCACCCTCAGCACCATCGCCGGGTCGAGCCCCGATTTCATGGCCAGTACCATGGCCTCGGCGGCGGCCACGTTGTGAATCGCCACCAGAAGATTCGCGACGAATTTCACTTTGGAGCCCGCGCCAAACGCGCCCACGTAGTAATGAGCGCGCGCAAAACCGTCCAGCACGGGAGCGATGCGGCGATACGATTTGCGGTCACCGCTCGCGTAGACCACCAAATCTTTGACACGCGCTTGCGCACCCGTGCCGCTCAACGTGCAATCGAGCAGAATCGCGCCGCGCGCCGCGAGTCGTTTGCGCGCTTCTTCTTTCACCGCGATGGGCAGCGTGCTGGTCTCGATGACGATCGTATTGGCGCACGCCGCCTTGGCGAGCTCCGCGGCGGTTTCCACCAGCGCGTCGGAAGACGGCAGCGAGGTCACGACGATGTCGCATTTTCTGGCCACGTCCCGGCAATTGCGCGCGACGCTTCCACCCGCGTTGCGGTGATCCTGCCGCCGCCGCGGGAGAACGTCGTACCCCATGACTTTGAACCCCGCGCGAATCAGATTGCCCGACATTGCCGATCCCATGATTCCCAGTCCAATCATGCCTACAGCCTTCGATTGCATGGTCCTCCTTCCAATTTTTCGCAGTGGTCTATCGGTGAAGAATAACTCTAGCAGAACGCGCCGAAGAAGGCAGGAAGTTGGAAAACTGTTACAGCGGATCTGGCGAGGAAATCAAAATTCATATCCCAACGCTGGAAGATCACCTGTGCCCTGGGCCTTCTTCGCGCGCGCCAGCATTCCACGCGGTCGCGCAATCGGCAATCATTCCGGCTCGCGTGTAGGGTCTGGAACCACGGAGCGGGGCAAGCGCTCGCCGCTGGGCACAGTTTCGCTGTGACGGCCCCCATTTTCGACCTGGCGCGGCGCATCGTTGACGGCATGAGGCTGGGAAATGCGCGCGCTCGGCATTTCAGTGCGCTCGTCGATCCGTCCGAAAATCATCTTGCCCGCCGTGGTTTGGTGGACCGAAGTCACTGTGATGTCGATCGTTTTATTGATCATGCGGCGCGCGCCATCGACCACGACCATGGTTCCATCATCGAGATAGGCCACGCCCTGATTGTATTCCTTGCCCTCGCGCAGGATGAAAACGCGCATGGTTTCTCCGGGCAGGACCACCGGCTTCAGCGAGTTGGCCAGCTGATTGACGTTCAGGATTTCGATGCCCTGGAGGGAGGCGACCTTGTTCAGATTGTAGTCGTTCGTGATGATCTTTCCGTCATAGCGCTTGGCCAGCTCGATGAGTTTCAGGTCCACGTCCGCGATGTTGGGAAAATCGTCGTCCGCGATTTCGACTTCGAGATGCGGCATCTTCTGGATGCGCTGCAACACTTCGAGGCCGCGCCGCCCGCGCTGCCGCTTCAGCGAATCGGCGGAATCGGCCACGAATTGCAACTCGCGCAGCACGAATTGCGGGATCAGCATGACGCCGTCCAGAAAATGGGCCTCGCAAATGTCCGCGATGCGGCCGTCGATGATGACGCTGGTGTCCAGCACCTTTGGCATCCTCCGCGTACTGCGTTCGCTCCCGAACAGGCCACCGAGGGCCGCAAGGTTGAGCATGTCTCCTTTGTTCGCCCCAATCACCAGGCCAATGTAAGTCATCACCAGGAGCAGCCCGACATCCAGGAAGGACCGCGAACCGTCCGGGATCGACGTGCGGGCCAGCACCAGGCCCATCAGATACGAGCCCAGAATGCCCAGTATCGAGCCAATCGCCGCCCCGATCAGGCGGCGCAGGCTGGCGCGCTGCAGACGAATCTCAAACAGGAAAACGGCGATAGCAAATGCCAGGCCAACGCCTGCGGCGACATAATTGGACAAACCGAACGGATGAAAATGGTATCCGGCCGCGACGCACGCGATGGAAAAAATCAGCCGCACCATCATGTGATCCCACCAGCTTCCGAATTCAGGCTGTGTCTGAGCCGGCGCGGCGGGACGAAGCGGAAACGGCACCGAAGGCGGCGGAGGAACGGCAGTTCCTTGCCGGGTATAAGGGCGGTTCATAAAGCCTCATTTCTTATGAGGAGGCAAATAAATGGATCGAAATACCCACTCACTATCTATGTGTATCAGTTGGGGCTGACCCGGGACGATAGGTATGAAACCAGCCCTTTTATCTTCCCCACATATCCCATTTGGCGAGGAATAGTCAAGTTTTTAAAAAGGAGAAAAACTGCGCAGAGCATTTGGAAATAGGAATTTCAAATTATTCCAGGAACGGGTCGAATGCACTGAAGGGGCGAATGCCAGCGCCAGGCGTGCAAGCCCAGAAAGCCGCTCATTTCACCTGCAAGGTCCCGATGTATTCCGTTAGGTTGTAGATCCGCAATTGCACTTCGGCCGCTGTTGCCCCATGGCGGCCTTGCTGCCCACTTTCCTCAGCCGCGCCAACCGGGGTCTGGGGAGGTGTTTGGCCCGCGGTATCCGAGTCATCTCCCCGCAGGAAAATCGGTCCCCAAACCGGCATAATTTCCGAGCCATGCGCTGGAACGCTCGGCCCAGCCTTAATCGCCTGCATCACTCTCAAGGAAGGAAATTGTCCTTTGTTCCGCTTTGTCAGAGAGGTCAAGTCCGCTGGCGTAATTTTCAGCGCCGGGGCAGCCGGACCGTCACCCTTCCCCGAAACACCGTGGCAGGAGGCGCAGTATTCGGAGAATAGTTGTTTGCCGGGTTCGGAGGAGGCTCGCTTGCCCGGAGCGCGCTTTGCCGGAACCGCCTGTCCAAGCACAAAAGCAGGAAATAGCGTAGCGATCAGCGCTGACAATATTCTTAGGTTTCGCACTTTCTTGCTCCTGATCTTTCACCCGGAAGGCCGGTCCCGGATTCATAATTTGAAAAATCGCTTGACGCTCAGAATAAGTACTTGAGGCCGAATTGAATGAGCCGCGGAGCCACCGAACTCTGCGTAATGACCCCGAAATTTGCCGTCCCAAAAGTCGTCCCCGGGTTAGCGAACTGCGGGTGATTGAAGGCGTTGTAAAATTCGACCCGGAATGCAAGTTGTGCATTCTCCCGGATACCCCCCACAGTCGTTACTTTCCCCAGGGAAAAATCCGTGTTGAATTGTCCCGGCCCGGTGACGATATTCAGCCCGGTATTTCCATATCCAGTCGACCCGTCGGGGCCGACAGCCGGCGCAGGACAGATCACCGTCGGGCCGGCATTAAACCAATTGCCCAATCGGGTTTGATCCCTGCCAGATGTCATCAGACTCGAGTTGGATAAGCCGGGACAGAGCGTAATGGTGGAAGTGCCGGCGCCACCATACACTCCTCCTCCTTTTGGGTCAGTAAGGGTCATGGGCAATCCGCTCTGGATAATGATGATTCCGGCGATCGACCAACCTGTCAGCGCCGCGCTCTCGAATCCGTTCCCCTGCCTGGGAACGGGCAGCTGATAGTCGTAATTAGCGATGAAGCGGTGCGTGCGATCAAAAGTTGCGCGAGCCCAATCGAGCGAGAGATTGTTTTGATCGTTATAGACAGTCGTATCGTTCTCGGCCTTGGAGAAAGTGTAAGCAGCTTGAAACGTCAGGCCGTGGGAAACCCTTTTTCTGAGCGTCGCTTGCATGCTGTGGTACCAGGACACTCCAAGGTAGTTGTTTTCAGCCAAAGCGGTCGGCGTCTCGCCGAGGATTGGCGCGCGCAGCTTGGCGTTTCGGGACGTGTTCGTCGTGATGCAATCCGTGGCGATGCCATCGTAGCCGCAATTTACGGGGGCGGCCGGACTGGCCAGAAGCGGTTGGTTCAATCCGTGTGAGAGCAAGAGATGGTTTCCGTACGTGCCGACATATCCCAGGTCCAGCGAAAAAGTGGGCGACAGGCTGTATTGCGCGTTGACGTTCCATTGTTGAAGGTTCGGAATTCTGTACACGGGGCCGGCTACACGGTCGGAAAGTTCGGAGGTTGGCGTTCGCGGGACGAAGCCCAGCGTCGCGGTCGGAAAAGGTTTCTGCAGCGTCGACAAATCGTTGCTCGCGTCCGTATTGCTAAACCCCTGCGCGAACGGCGGCAATGCGAACAGCGGGGTACTCGATGCGTTCCCGCTGTACGGGGCCGCCTGGTAGAACCAACCATACCCGCCGCGAATGGAAACGCGGCTCAGCAGGCTTCCAGGTTGCCACGCAAAACCAATCCTCGGAGCAAAGGTGTCGAGCGGGGTCCCGTTCTGGTAAAAGCTGTTCGTTGAATGCATTGCAACGCCCGGAGGAAGCGGTCCGAAGGGCTGGCCGGTGTAGGGGTTAATCAGATTAGGGTTGTAATTGGCGGCGACAGTATATCCCGCGAGCGTCCCGGAAGCAGGCGGAATGGGCGACTGGCTCAGGAGGGAGGGCCAAACGTTGCCAATCGTCCCATCGGTGTCCAGAGACGGTCCAATATATTCCCATCGCAGACCTAAATTGAGGGTGAACCGCGAGTTCACTTTGATGTCGTCCTCGACAAATGCGGAGCCGTAATAGTTCCGGTACTGAATCTGGAGCTCGCCGAGCGGTCCCACACCCACGCTGGCTTGAATACTTTGGATATTGCTGCGGCCCAGGGGACTTCCGTTCTGCGCCGCGCTCTGGCCGAGGAGGAAGTCCTCGAAGTTCTGGAAGACAATCTTTCCTTTCGCTGCACCGGTATTGTCCTCGAAATTGGATTGCGTGTCCCCGAATACGCCCATGCGGGTGGTGTGCTTGCCGTGCGACCAGGAAATATTATCCGCCCACTGATACGTCACGGTCTTGGTCAGCGTATCGCTCGCCATATTCCCCAGGAACCGAAAAGTTCCCAGCCCCCCAAGTACCTGAATTTCCGGTGGCACCGGGAAGAACTTGTCTAACGGTGTTATGCCCACCGCTGCGGCCGGCGGAACCCCGCGGCTATCGCCAACCGCGTCATCTTCGGTATACGCCGCCCAGGCTTCATTCACGAGATTGCTGGTCAGGATAGAAGTCAGCTTCAGGCTGGCGATATAGTCTCTCGGTCTGAAACCGTGCGGAGACCCAGGAACAAATTGCGGACCAGGATTGATCCCATAGGGGGCGCTGAGAGAGCGGACCTGGTGCACGCCGGTGATCAAGACTCGCCCGGCAAGGTTTTGCTTGGTGGAAATCGCATCATCCACGTTGGCGATATATTGGTTCTCGTGAAATGTGGAAGGAAGACTGATCGAATAGGATCCAAGGCCGGCGTTGCGACCGCTTGTGAGAATACCTTGTGGCGTGGGGATCATATAGGTGCCATCCGGCAGTTTCATTTGCAGCAAAGTAAGAGCCACCGGATTGATGTTCGAGCCATCGCAGGCGATTTGAGTTCCCCCGGCGAACGACGAATATTTGGACATCAGGGACGGAGTCTTGTCTGCTGGACAGAACTCCGCTCCTACGGTGGCCGCTGAGCGGTCGTTGGTTAGTGGGGGAAGGATGAGGGTGGACAATGAGGTGGGATCGAGTCCGTTTACTTGGCGGGTAGCCTGGAAGGACCCGAAGAAGAACACCCTGTTTCTCTTTATTGGCCCGCCAATCGTTCCGCCGAACTGATTCTGTTTCAGGTTCGGGCGAGGCTGTCCACCCGCATTCAAGAAGAAATCATTGGCGTTGAAAATGTCGTTGCGCACGAACTCCCAGAGGTCGCCATGGAAATCGTTCGCGCCGGACCGGGTGACCAGGTTGGTGTTGGGGACATTGGCGCCGTATACGGCGTCATATTGCGAAGTCTGGATCTTGAATTCCGAAATGGCGTCAGGATTTGGTACTGAGGTGCCCGCGGCAGCGCCGTCTACCGTATACGTGCCTACGGTGGTGTTCCCGTTTACATTAAATGTTTGCGTGCCTCTCCCCAGGGTTCCTGCGTTATTCACATCGGAAGCGGAGCCCGAAGACATGGACATCACTTGCGTAGAGTTGCGCGTAGTCAGAGGAACCCCTGTTAGTGTCTTGCTGTCCATCAATGTACCCGTCGAGGAAGTCGCCGTCTGAGTCAGCCGGCACTGGCACTCAATCCGCTCCGCCGGCGCGCCGGCTTGCAACGTGGCGTCCACCACCGGGATCTCGGAGACGTTCACCGCCAGGGACGCCAGTTGAGAGGTCTTGAAGGCTTGCGCTGAAAAATCGACGCGGTACGTGCCGGGGGCGAGCAGGGAAAAGCCGTAAATGCCGCTCGAATCCGTCATCGTTCTAAGCACTTGATTCGTTGCATCGTTCGTGAGTGTGACTGTCACATTCGGGACAGCGGCGCCGGCTGAGTCCGTGACCGTTCCTTTCAACCCGCCAGTCGTGGATGATTGAGACCAAAGACGAGATGGATATCCACACAGAACCAGGATGAGCAATGCGGATGAAACAAATGACGATAAGCGCCTCAAGTTCATGATTGCTTTCTTGTGTCCTTAGGTGGCCACCCCTGCGGGAGTAGCCTCTCAAGCCGAACCCAAATCTTCCATGGCTCCAAAATCGCCCATGCGACGATCGGCGCTGTTCACCCAGCAAGACGCGGTGATGCGGTTTCACGCGTCGTCTTCTGATCCAGCTTTTCCCATTAACGTTTGCAGGAAGATCTTCTAGCTACTTTAGTCACGGCTACCTGAAAATACTCTGAAAGGGGCCGTGTGGTTTTCTTCCTGAGCGATTCTTGAAGTAGTTTATATACCAGCTCCGGGGATTCTTCCAATTGCGATTCCTATGAAATAGGTAACGACCCCCTCGACGGCGCCGACGAAAGTCATTTCGAGTCCGCTGGCCCACCACGAACGGATCGTAATCAGAGACTTGGCGGCGCCAACGGCGAAGTGAGCCAGCAGGGAAACGACCGCGGCAACGATCACCGCCGGATAGCCGCTGAGAAAGAAAAATGGAATCACAGGGATCGTGGCGCCGATGGCGGTCGAAAGGGCGCCGGAGATCGCCGAGGTCAGCGGTTTCCTGAGCCCGTCTTCGGTCGTGTTCAGCCGTTCTTGCGCCAGCGTGCGGACGAACTGGGTTTTGTCCTTGGCCAGATGCTCGACAAAATGGTCGGCCTCTTCCGGCGGCAACCCCCGGATTTGGTAGCTGAGCGAAAGAACTTCCCGCGCTTCAGCTTCATTGTGCTCAACGGCTTCGCGTTCGCGGGAGAATTCCGCCTCGTAGATTTCCCGCTCACTCTTTGCCGCGAGAAACGCGCCGGAGCCCATCGAGAGCGCGCTCGCAATCATGCCCACCATCCCCGCGATGATGACAAATTTGCTGTTGCCCAGTGTCGCTCCCGAAACACCGGAAACAATTCCGAAGATCGCTCCAAGCCCGTCGTTGATTCCGTAGATGGCGTCCCCGATCCAGCCGGCTGCTTTTGGCTGGTCTTCTTGTCTTTTTGCAAGAAGTTCGTCAAGGGCGAGTTTGGCCTGTTCCGGAGTGGATGGCGCAATCGGGCGCCGGTTGCGGATGAGCCCGCTCAGCGTTTGATAATGTTCGCGTTCGTCTTTAAGCGCCTGCTCGAGGATGCGAATGCTCGGTTCGTCGCCGAGTTCCTTGATTTGTTTTGCGTACCTGGCGATGTCGCGACTTTCTTCCAGCTCCAGCCTCCGCAACGCCAGCCCCACGCCGCCTGCACGATTGGCGAGGGTATCGGCTTCACCGGCTTTTGGCCCCTTATAGACCGGGTCCGGCCCTCCCAGCTCGCGAATGCGCTCGGCCCAAAGCTGAGCATGGTGTTGTTCGGCGTACGCGAGTGTGTGGAACGCCGCGCGCCGTGCCGGATCGCTTTCGCGCTCCGCCAAAATTTCATAGGTATGGTAGCCGCGCATCTCGGCCTGCCAATTGCTTTCGAGAATCTTGAGAATGCGTCTGCGATCGCGAGCATCCATTTTAGGATCGGCGCTCATGGCATTTGCACTCATTTCGAGGTCTCCCGGCCTACGGAGGATTTGTTGCAGCAATATGAGGGCAAGTCAAAGATGGCGCAAGAGAGTGGTTTACGTGGCAAAGGCTGGAAGCCTGCGCCACGAAAAATCAAACAGCGCGAGCGTCAACTTGTTTGCGCAGGTCGGAGAGAAAATCCGCGAGGGGGCGCGGGCCGAGATCGCCTTTGCTCTGGTGGCGCACCGATACGGTACCGGCCTCGGCTTCCTTGCCGCCGACGATCAGCATGTAGGGAATCTTCTGCATCTGCGCGTCGCGAATTTTCGCCTGCAATTTTTCGTTGCGCTCGTCCACATGGACTCGGAAGCCGGCCACCCGCAGTTCTGCGGCAACATTATTTGCATACACGGCGAATTTTTCGCTGAGCGGCAGCACTTCCGCCTGCACGGGCGCGAGCCACACGGGAAACGCTCCGGCGTAGTGCTCGATCAGGATGCCGAAGAAGCGCTCGACCGAGCCCCACAACGCGCGATGCACCATGAGCGGCTGGTGGCGGTTGCCGTCTTCGCCCACGTACTCCAGGCCGAAGCGGCCGGGCAAATTGAAATCGAATTGCACGGTGGTGAGCTGCCATGGTCGGCCGATTGCGTCGATCAGCTTGACGTCGATCTTCGGCCCGTAAAACGCCGCTTCGCCTTCCATGCGCTTGAACGGAATTCCCAGTCTGGTCAGCGTCGTTTCGAGCGCGCCTGTCGAGCGGGCCCAGTCTTCGGCAGAGCCGGCGTAATTTTCCGGATGGTTCGCGTCCCAGTCCGAAAGCTCGACGACGTACTGGCTGAATCCGAATGTCTTCATGACCGCAAACGCAAAATCGATGCACGCCTCGATTTCGGACTCGATCTGCTCCGGCATACAGAAGATGTGCGCGTCATCCTGCGTGAAGCCGCGCACGCGCAAGAGGCCATGCAGCACGCCCGAGCGCTCGTAGCGATACACGGTGCCCAGTTCGGCGAGACGCACCGGAAGTTCGCGGTAGCTGCGCAGGCGCGACTTGTAAATCAGGATGTGGCCCGGGCAATTCATGGGTTTTAATTGGTAGTCGTCCTTCTCAACTTCTACTGGGCCGAACATGTTCTCGCGATAAAAATTCGCGTGGCCGCTGGTCTTCCACAATTCCAGGCGCATGATGTGCGGCGTATAAACTAAATCGTAGCCACGGCGAAGCAATTCGTCGCGCAGCCAATCTTCCATTATTTTGCGAACCAGGCCGCCCTTGGGATGCCAGAAAATCAGCCCCGGCCCGGCCTCTTCCTGCACGGAAAACAGGTCCAGCTCCTGCCCGAGCCGGCGATGATCCCGCCGCTTCGCCTCTTCCAGCCGATGAAGGTATTCGTCCAGCTCCTGCTGCGTGTAGAAGCATGCGCCGTAAATGCGCTGCATCTGCGGATTGCCTTCCTGGCCTTTCCAGTAGGCGCCCGCAACGCTCATCAGCTTGAACGCGCGAATGCGCCCCGTCGAAGGGATGTGCGGTCCGCGGCAGAAGTCGATGAATTTCCCGGTAGTGTAGAACGACACCATCGGCTCGATGGCGCGTTCCTCCACCAGCTCGCACTTGAATCCCTGATCCCATTTGCGGTACAGCTCGAGCGCCTCGGGCTTCGGCATCATCTTGCGCTCGTTCGGGAATGTCCTGCGCCGCAAGCTCGCGCATCTTCTTTTCAATGCGCTCGAGATCTTCGGGCGTGAATGGCTCCTCGCGCACGAAATCGTAGAAGAAGCCGGTGTCGATCGGCGGGCCGATGCCCAGCTTGACGTTCGGAAAGAGTTCCAGCACCGCCGCGGCGAGCAAGTGCGCCGCCGAGTGTCGCAGCACCTGAATCGCTTCTGGATCTTTCGGCGTCAGGATCGAAAGCCGCACATCCTGGTCGATCGGCGCGCGCAAATCGACCAGAAAACCCTCACCGTTCGCCGCGGAAGTCATGCGACTTCGGGCGCCGCGTCGGGATTCTCAGCCGCTCCGTGGACGCGCTCGCGGCTGCGGCGAGGCCCGCGGATCGGAGCGACCCGCGCCACCAGCGCTTCCTTCGCCAGCCGCGGCGAAATCTGCTGCGCGATCTCCGCCGCCGTCGTGCCGAGCGGCACTTCGCGGATTGCCCCGTCCGGCATCGTAATGTGAATTGTATCCATAAGTTCGTTTCGGCTTTCGACCGGCCAGTGCGAACTAACGCCGCGCCCCAGCGCCCGAGGGAAGACCTACGCTAGCAGATGCCTCCGAGCACGGTCAAGGCAGCCTGCGGATCGGCAATGGGACAGTTTGAAATATTCCGATCTTGAACCCTCTCAAGCCTCACTTCACAATATCCGCATGCTTAAACGCCCAAAGATGCAGGTCGGATGGCGGATGGGATTTCGGCAAAGCTAGCGACTAACCAATCCGGAGATTCTGCGGAAAGACTCTCCCGAGAAAAAGTGGTGGCCAAAGCAAGGCACTTCGCCCCGGCACTTTTGGCTGAGCGTATGCCCGAGACAGAATCTTCGATCACGAGACACGTAGTGGCCGAAACCCCAAGCCGTTCTGCGGCTTTCAGATAGGGCTCGGGATCGGGTTTGCCGTTCGCCACGTCCGCCGCCGTAATCACAATATCGAAGATCCCTTCCATTCTAGCCCGCGAGAGGGATAAGCGCGCGTTCTCCGGAGTTGCGCTGGTTGCGATCGCCATCGGCACACCGCTTCTCTGGAGCGCATGAACAAATTCGGCCGCTCCCGGCACCACCGGCACCGATTCTTTCTCAAGCAACTGGTTGAAATACGTTTCCCGCTCCGCTGCGATCGCGGCAACATGATGATCGGTTAGGCTTGATCCGAGCCAAAGGCGGATCGTCTCATCGGCACGGCGACCATTCGTGGCCAGTATCTGTTCCCGCGAAGGAACAAACCCCCTGGCTCGCGCGAACTCATCCCAGACCCGGTAGTGAAGATCGGTTGCATTGATCAGTACGCCATCTAAATCGAACAGTACGGCTGTGAATGGGAAAGGCTTAGGCATCCACAACATGATAAGCGAACGAGCTGCTGCCTAAAACCCCACGTTGAGGATCGACGTTTTCAATCTGACCCACTACCGCGGATCGGCACTGACGACCATGATCTTCAATTCCATGAGAAGTGTCTAAGTCAGCAACATCTGGTATGTAATCAAATGGAACAGCCGGATTGACGATTGCATGCAACGCCCCTAGCATATCTAAGTGTGGAAGACGATGGACAGTAATCACGGGCCATTTTCTCCCTTCAAAATCAATGGGTTGGCAAAGCCGGGCCATCTTCACAGTTTATCTTGGTAACGACGGAGTACCAAAATTAGACAGTCTCGAGGCGCCGCCGGCCAGAGGGCGCCCATCGGATCGTTCTTGCTCACTGAAACTCCACGCCTGACGGGCTCCTACGACCTCCGCATGGTCGCGCTCTCTATTTTCATTGCGATTTGCGCCTCCTACGCCGCGCTGGATCTCGCGGGCCGGGTGACGGCCGCGCGAGGCCGCGCTCTTATCTTTTGGCTGATCGGCGGCGCCGGAGCTATGGGGCTGGGCATTTGGTCCATGCACTACATTGGGATGCTGGCTTTCCACTTGCCTGTGCCCGTCAGCTATGACTGGCCCACGGTCATGCTGTCGCTGCGCGTTGCCATTCTGGCGTCCGGCGTGGCCCTTTACGTCGTGAGCCGCAAGTTCATGAGCCTGTGGCGGGCGGTGGCCGGAAGCATCTTCATGGGCGCGGGAATCGCGGCGATGCACTACATCGGCATGGAGGCCATGCGCTCGACCGCCATGTGCCACTACGATCCCCGGCTGGTGGCTTTGTCGGTCGTTCTCGCGATTGCGATTTCGTTTGTGGCGCTTCGGCTGGCGTTCCTGGCGCGAGATGAAAAAAGGGGCATCACCTTGCGAAAATTCGCAAGCGCCACGGTCATGGGCCTTGCCATTCCGGTGATGCACTATACCGGGATGGCTGCGGCCAGCTTTACGACCGATGGCACGGTCCCGGACATATCGCACGCGACGAGCATCACGATCTTTGGGACGGCGGGCATCACGATCGTCACGTTTATGATCCTCTCGCTTGCCGTTTTGACCTCCGTGTTTGACCGCCGCCTCTCCGCTCAAACTCTTGAGTTGCAATCGGCGGAAGAGCGTTACCGGCAGCTGTTTGAAAGAAGTCTGGCGGGAGTCATTCGGACGACTCTGGACGGACGAATTTTGGAATGTAATCTCGCCTGCGCGCGAATTTTCGGATATGCCACCAATGAAGAACTGATCGCCAGCCCGATCACCGACCGATACTTCCATCCCGAGGATCGGAAAACGTTCATTGCCATACTCCGGAAAGTAAAGAGCCTCACCAACTACGAGCAATGCCTGCGGCGCAGGGACGGAAGCAAAGTGTGGCTCCTGGGCAGCGCAAACCTCGTCGAGGGCACGGGCGGCGAACCCGCGGTGAACGAAGAAACTTTTGTGGATATCACCGAGCGCAGGAATGCGGAAGAGACGTTCCGGAAGGCCTTCAATGCCAACCCGGAGCCCATCACCATCGCGACGGTCTCGGATGGCCGCTACATCGACGTGAATGAGAGTTTTCTTCGCGTCACCGGGTATTCGCGCGAAGAGGTGATCGGGCACACTTCCAGGGAGCTGAACTTTTGGCAACATCTCGAGGATCGCACCAGTTTTATCGAGATGCTTAGGAAACAGGGCTCGGTGCGCGAATTCGAAATCGCGTTTCGAACCAAGTCCGGTGAAATCCGCACAGCGGTAGATTCGGCCGAGGTCATCGATGTCGCTGGACAGGAATGCGTCATCGCTATTTTCCGGGACATCACGGACCAGAAGACCCTCGAGAAACAGCTGCGCCAAACGCAGAAAATGGAAGCCGTCGGGCAACTCTCCGGCGGGATCGCCCACGACTTCAATAATTTGCTGGGCGTGATCATCGGCTACAGCGAGATTCTCGAGCATCGATTAGGGCCGGACGATCCCCTCCAGAAGGAATGCCTGCAAATCAAGAAGGCGGGGCAAAGCGCCGCTTCGCTGCCCCGGCAGCTCCTGGCCTTCAGCCGCCAACAGGTCCTGGAACCTAGAGTCCTGGACCTCAACGCGATCGTCCTCAACGTGGAAAAAATGCTTCGCCGCCTGATTGGGGAACATATCGATTTACGGACCCAACTGGATCCGGGCCTGGGAAGCGTGAAAGCGGATCAAAGCCAGATCGAGCAAGTGATTATCAACCTTGCCGTCAACGCCAGGGATGCGATGTCGCAAGGCGGGAAGCTGATCATCGAGACATCGAACGTCAACTTGGACGAAGACTACGCCCGCCGCCATTCGCCCCAGTTGCCCGGGCCCTACGTGCTACTGTCGGTTGCTGACACAGGTATTGGTATGGACGCGGAGACCCAGGCGCGCATCTTTGAACCGTTCTTCACCACCAAGGAGCTCGGGAAGGGCACAGGTTTGGGTCTTTCGACGGTCTATGGAGTCGTCAGGCAGAGCGGCGGCCATATCTGGGTTTACAGCGAGCCCGGACAGGGCACGACGTTCAAAATTTACTTGCCCCTGGCCGGACAATCGGCCCGCTTGAAGCAATCTGCCGGCAGCCCGGCGGAATCCTTGCGCGGTTCGGAAACCATTTTACTCGTCGAAGACGAGGAAGCGCTCCGAGGGTTAACGCGCAGCCTTCTGGAGAACAGCGGGTACACCGTGCTGGAAGCCGAACTCCCCGAGGCGGCAACCGAGATCGCTCACCAGCACTCCGGAACGATCCATTTGCTACTTACGGACATGGTCATGCCCGGTATGAATGGAAGGGACTTGGCTGCGAATTTGGCCGCCAGGAGGCCGGAGATGAAAGTGTTGTATATGTCGGGCTATACCGGCTTTACGCACGCCGGACTCGCCGATCCCGAAATCTCCTTGCTGGCCAAGCCTTTCACCAGGGAAACTTTGCTTCGCAAGGTGCGGGAAGCCCTCGCAGCGCAAGTGAAAGTCGAAGTGAAGTAACGCCCTCCCACCCGAAGCCGCGGCTTCCTTTTGACAAGAAAGGCTGGCTACCAGTCCATGACCCGCATGCTTCGAATGCGCGGAATAACGGCCATTCGGGCCTATTGTTGCGACGCATCCGAGCGGCTGATAGAATCGAGGCGCGGAATTCCCGCGCACGTCCCGATTCCATCGGGACAGGCCGGGCGAAAAGGCGGACGCCGGCTGCACTTCCACTTCATCCAATGGTGTGGGTTCGCGGGAGCGTACCCTTCTGAATTCGCGCAACGTGAGCGGCGCTCCTGCCTGCCGCGGAGGACACTTGGCCAAATACGATCTCGCAATTATCGGCAGCGGTCCCGGGGGATATAACACCGCGATTCGCGCCTCGCAATGGGGGTTGAAAACAGTCGTCGTTGAGAAAGACGGCTTTCTGGGAGGCACCTGCCTGCATGTCGGCTGTATTCCTACAAAGGTTCTGCTGCACACCGCTGAGATTTACGACACGTTGAAGATCTCCAAGGAATTTGGGATTGAAGTGAAGGAATTCACGCTCAACTGGGCGGCGGCGCTGGCGCGCAAGGAAATGGTCGTCAACAAGCATGCCAAGGGCATCGAGTTTCTCTTCCGCAAAAACAAAGTGGACAAAATACAGGGCTGGGGCCGCTGGGCGGGCCCGGGGCGCGTGAGCGTCGAAAAGGACGGGAAAATCGAGGAGGTCGAGGCCACGCACATCATGTTCGGGACGGGCTCGGCGGCGCGCTCGCTTCCTGGAATTGAAATCGACGGGAAAAAAATTCTCAGCAACATCGAAATTTTGCAGCTCCCTGCCGTGCCGAAGACGCTGGTGATCGTCGGGGCGGGAGCGGTGGGCGTCGAGTTCGCGTCGATTTTCAATTCCTTCGGGACGCAGGTCACCGTGCTCGAAATGCTGCAGCGCGTGACTCCCATCGAGGACGAGGAAATTTCGGCGGAGCTCGAGAAGTCCTTGAAGAGAAAAGGCATCCAGATTTTCACCGAAGCCAAAGTCGAAACCGTGAAAAAAGACGCGCAGGGCGCGACAGTCGCGTTCACGGACAAGGCCGGAAAGACGCAGACGATTTCCGCCGAACGCGTGCTGATGGCCGTCGGGCGCTTGCCGAAGACGGAAAACCTCGGCCTCGAAAAGTCGAAAGCGAAACTCGAGCGCGGGTTTGTCCACGTCGGCCCGTACATGGAAACGGCCGAGCCGCGACTCTACGCGATCGGCGACATCGTCGCCGGGATGCCGCAACTCGCCCACGCCGCGTCGATGGAGGGCATCACCTGCGTCGCGAAAATCACGGGCAAGCAAATGCCCCCCATCGAGAAGACGCGCATCCCCAACGCGACCTACTGCGAGCCGCAGGTCGCTTCGATCGGCCTGACCGAACGCGCGGCGCGCGAGGCGGGCTACTCGGTCAAGACCGGAAAATTTCCGTTCCTCGGAAACAGCAAGGCTACCATTCTGGGCCACCACGAAGGCTTCATCAAAGTGGTAACGGACGAGGCGACAGCGGAAATTCTAGGCGTGCATATCATCGGACCATTCGCGACCGAGATCATCGCGGAATCGGTCGCGGCCCTGCAACTCGAGGCCACCGTGGACGACCTGATGTCCACCGTGCACGCGCATCCGACCGTCTGGGAAGCGATGTCCGACGCGGTTGCCGCGGTGCGCGGGCTTTCGATCAATGCTTAGACTTGAGGTTTGGGATTTGAGGTTGGAAGTTGGAGCGGAGAGACTAAGGACTTGCGTTGGAGGAAGTTGGCGCGCGTTGTTTGCAAGTAAGACCGAGGAAGGAGGAACGCCCCGATGCAGGAAACTCCGCAAGAGTACATCCAGCGGATTCTGGCGCAACTCCGCGGAAAGGATCCCTTGAATGTGCAGGCCAGCACGGCGGCGAAACTTGACCGCCTCATTCGGCGCGCGTCCGCCGCGAAGCTGCGCAAGCGTCCCGCCCCGGGGAAATGGTCCGCGGGAGAAATCCTCGCGCACCTTGCAGACTGCGAAATCGTCACGGGCTGGCGGATGCGGCAGATTCTCGGCGCGCCGGGAACGCCGATTCAGCCATTTGACCAGAACGCCTGGGCCACCTCCGGCCACTATGACAAGCGCGACGCGAGAAAATCGCTGGAGCAATTTCGTGTTGCGCGGGAAGCAAACCTGGCGCTGCTGAAATCCCTCTCCCCCGAGCAATGGAAGCATTATGGATTGCACGCCGAGCGGGGCATCGAGACCATCGAGCACATCATTCACTTGCATGCCGGGCACGATCTCAACCATTTGAGCCAGGTCGAGCGGATCCTCGCGGCGAAAAAGAGTTGAGAGTCGAGAGTTAAGAGTTGAGAGTTCGGACGCCATGAGAGAGCTGCTGGTCGTCGATCTCGGTCTCGTGGAATACGGCGCGGCGTGGGAACTGCAACGGCGCGTGGCCGCTGCGCGCAAAGCCGGCGCGGTCCCCGACGTCCTGCTGCTGTGCGAGCATCCGCACGTGATCACGCTGGGCCGCAGCGGAAAAATTTCCAATCTTCGCGCCCCGAACGAGATGCTGCGCCGGATGGGCGTTTCGTTTTTTGAAACCAATCGCGGCGGAGACATCACGTATCACGGGCCGGGACAACTCGTCGGCTATCCGATCTTGAACCTCGCTGAAATTCGCCGCGACGTGGGCTGGTACGTGCGCAGCCTCGAGGAGGCCTTGATCCGCGCCACGGCCGAATTCGGCGTTGCGTCGCGCCGCGTGCCCGGGCGAACGGGTGTTTGGGTGGACGTGCCGGTGGGCCCCACGATCGATGATCGAAAGGAAGCGAAGGAAGAGGAAAAGCTCGCCGCCATCGGTGTGCATTTAAGCCGCTGGGTCACTTCGCACGGATTTGCGTACAACGTCTCGACGGACCTGCGCTATTTCGATTTGATCGTGCCGTGCGGGATCTCGGGCAAGCGCGCGACGTCGCTGGAAAAACTGCTCGGCCGGCGCGTGGAAATGAAGGACGCCGCGCCGCGCGTCACCGCCCGCCTCGGAGAAATTCTTGGCCTCCATCCCCGCGCGTACGCCCGCGAGGATTTAGAGATGACCCTCAGGACGCACGAAGATCGCGCGGCGCTGGCGGCCGTGTAGGCATGGTTGGTATTCTCAGATTCTAGGGTTTGTCGAGCCTATGTAGCCTGCCCGCGGAGGCGGTGGCAATAGGCAGTTTGGTTCCTGAAACCCGGAAAAACATGACCTCCAACTTAACGCGCGAACAGCACCTCGAACTGTATTACTTCCTGCGGCTCAACCGCGAGCTCGAGGAGCAGATGGTGCGGCTGTTCCGGCAGAACAAAATCGTCGGCGGTTTGTATCCCAGCCTAGGGCAGGAAGCGATTTCGGTGGGCACGGCCTACGCGCTCGGTCCCGGAGACTGGATTGCCCCGATGATCCGCAATATCGGCGCGCTGCTGGTGCGCGGGTTCAAGCCGCGCGACGTGCTGACGCAGCACATGGCGCGCTACACCTCGCCGACCCTCGGCAAGGACGGCACCAGCCATTTCGGCGACCTGAAATCGCGGCACGTGATTTCGCCGATTTCGATGCTGGGCGATCTGATCCCGGTGATGGCGGGAATTGCCATGGCCGGGCGGTACCTCGGGCAAAAAATCGTGACCATGACTTGGATCGGCGACGGCGGAACCTCCACCGGCGTGTTTCACGAAGGATTGAATCTCGCCGCGGTGCAAAAGGCTCCATTCGTTCTGATCGTGGAAAATAACCAATGGGCCTACTCGACGCCGGTGGAAAAACAGTCGGCGCTCGTGGATCTCGCGGACCGCGCCAAGGCCTACGGCGTGAAGAGCGCCATCGTGGACGGCAACGACGTGCTGGCCGTCGAACGCACCACGCGCGAAGCGGTTTCCTACGCGCGCGCCGGAAACGGTCCGGTGCTGATCGAAGCCAAGACCATGCGCATGCTCGGCCACGCCCAGCATGACGCCGCGGAATACGTGCCGAAGGCCATGCTCGCATCGTGGAAAGAGCGCGATCCCCTCGACCGCTTTGAAAAAGTTCTCACCGAAAAAAAACTGTGGGACGCGAAAACGAAAAAGGAAATCGACGAACGCATCGCCCGCGAAATTCGCGCCGACGTGGAATTCGCGGAAAACTCGCCGCTGCCTCCGCCGGAGTCGGCCGAAGAAGGAGTCTATTGCGAGGGCTGCCACACGGTCGAAGCGGATTGGCAACGGCCCAAGGAAGAAGTGATGCCGCCACGCTCCAGCGTAAAAGCCGAATGGCCCATGAAATCCTATGTGGCCAACGGCGCGCGGCCGCCCGCAGCGAAGCAGGCGGCGCCGAAAGCAAAGCCCGGAAAGAAACCGGCGCGCGCGGGCGTTCGCGCCAGGGTGGGACGCTGACCATGGCCGAAACGACCTATCTCGAAGCCATTCGCCAGGCGATGCTGGAGGAAATGGACCGCGATCCCGCCGTGGTCCTGATCGGCGAGGACGTGGGCGTGTACGGCGGCGCGTTCAAGACATCCGAAGGCCTGCTCGCGCGGTTCGGCTGGGAGCGCGTGATCGATGCGCCCATCAGCGAGTCCGCGATCGTGGGCGCGGCGATCGGCATGAGCTACGCGGGGCTGCGGCCGATCGCGGAGATGCAATTCATCGACTTCATCGCCTGCGCCTTCGAGATGATCACCAATTTCGCCGCGAAATCGCACTACCGCTGGGGCGCGCCGGTGCCCATGGTGCTGCGCGGTCCTTGTGGAGGCGGCGTGCACGGAGGGCCGTTTCATTCTGCCAATCCGGAAATGTATTTCGTGCACACGCCCGGCCTGAAAGTGGTTTGCCCCGCGACGGCGCGCGACGCCAAGGGTCTTCTCAAGTCGGCCATCCGCGACAACAATCCGGTGCTGTTTTTCGAGCACAAATTTCTTTATCGTCGCGTCAAGGAAGATCTGCCGGCGGACGATTTTACGGTGCCGATCGGGAAGGCGGCGGTGCGCCGCGAGGGCCGCGACCTCACCATCGTAAGTTATGCGGCGATGGTGCACACTTCTCTCGAAGCCGCGGCGGAGCTTGCCAGGGAAGGCATCGAGGCCGAGGTGATCGATTTGCGCACGCTCCTGCCGCTGGACCGTGAAACGATTCTCCAGTCGGTGCGCAAGACGAACAAGCTGCTCGTCGTCCACGAGGACACGCGCACCGGCGGCATCGCCGGAGAAATCGCGGCCGTCGTCATGGAAGGCGCCTTCGAGGACCTCGACGGCCCGGTCCGCCGCGTCACTTCGCTCGACACGCCGGTGCCGTACGCGCCGGGCCTCGAGGAGTATTTCCTTCCCAGCACTGGAAAAGTTGTCGCCGCGGCTCGGGAACTGGCACACTATTGAAGCGCGTGGTTCGTGACCCGTGGCGAGCCAGGGGCGGACAAGCGCGAACAGGCACGGATCACGGAACACGAATCACGGGTCACGAAAGAGGGTTGCCCATGGCCGTCGACGTCATCATGCCCCAGATGGGGGAAAGCATTTTCGAAGGCACCATCACGCGGTGGCTTAAGAAGCCGGGCGATCGCGTCGAGCGCGACGAGCCGCTGTTCGAAATCTCGACCGACAAGGTGGACGCGGAGATTCCGGCGCCATCGGCTGGCGTCCTGAAGGAAATCAAGGTCACCGAGGGGCAGACCGTGCCGATCCAGACGGTGGTCGCTCTGATCGAAGCGGCCGGCGCGGCGGCTGCCGCTCCTGCAGCGGCTCCGGCGGCATCCCCCGCACCCGAAAAGGCCGCTCCGCCCAAGGCTGCGGCAGCGCCCCCTGCTCCGCCTACCCCTGCTGCCTCCAGCGCCCCGGCCGCGGCGCCCGCTCCGCCCACGCCGAAGGCGGGCGGTAATGGCCAAAAAATACGCAGCTCCCCGCTCGTCCGGAAGCTCGCGAAGGAACACAACGTGGACCTCGCCTCCGTGGAGGGCAGCGGCGCGGGTGGACGGATCAGCAAGCGGGATATTCTCGCCGCCGTGTCGGGAGGCGCGAAGGCCGCGGCCCCTGGCGCGCCAGCGCCCGCTGCCGCAACGCCGTCCGCTTCTCCAGCCGCCCTGCCGCCTGGCGGAGGCGCCATCGCACATCCGGCGCTGGAGAATGCGGTCCCGCGCGAAAGGATTTATTTCGGCAACTACGAAGCCCAACCGATGAGCGTGATGCGCCAGCGCATTGCCGAGCACATGGTGGCTTCCAAACACGTTTCGCCGCACGTCTACTCGATCGACGAAGCGGACATGACCAAGATCGCCAAAATCCGCGAGCGTTCGAAAGCCGCGTTCGAAGCCAAGTACGCGACCAAGCTGACCTTCATGCCCTTCTTCGTGCGCGCCTGCGTCGAGGCGCTGCGCGCCTTTCCGACGGTCAACGCGTCGGCTGACGGCGCGACGGTCGTGCTGCACCGCGAAATCAACGTGGGCATCGCCGTGGCGCTCGAGTGGGGCTTGATCGTGCCCGTGCTCAAGAACGCCGAGGAGAAAAATTTCCTGGGCCTGGCGCGCGGCATGAACGACCTCGCCGAGCGCGCCCGCGCCAAGAAGCTGAAGCCCGAAGAGGTCCAGGAGAGCACCTTCTCGATCACCAATCCCGGCATTTACGGCGGGCTGATGGGGCTCCCGGTGATCAACCAGCCGAACGTGGCCATCCTCGGCATCGGCGCGATCCAGAAGCGTCCCATGGTCATCGAGGACGCCATCGCGATCCGCTCCATGGTCTACCTGACGCTCTCCTACGACCACCGCGTCGTGGACGGCGCCGTGGCCCACCAGTTTGTCGGCAAGGTGAAGGGGCTGCTGGAGGCGTGGAGCGAGGACGTGCTGTGAGGCCGAGATCCGTGACCCGTGTTCCGTGGCCCGTGCCCGGTGACTCTTCTCGAGTGCCGCGGAAGCCGCAAGCCGGGCGAAGTTGAGAGTCGACGGTTCAGAGTTGAGAGGAAAGAAGGGCGAGACATCCCATTACGATCCTGCTTTGAACCTCAAATGCGAATTATCGGATCACCTTTATCATCAGTTCCGCAACAACTGGTCCGATTGATAAGACTCACGGGCCGCGGAACACGGGCCACGGGTCACGGTTCGCGGGCCACGGATCACGCGCTCTCCGCCTTCAGCGCCGGCGCCACGTCATGCGCCCACTTGCGCAGCTCTGCAAGCGGGACCACGCGAATATCGCTTTCGGCGAGGATTCCGGAAACGAACTTGTCTCTCGTATTTCCCGGCGCGGGCTCGCGTTCGGTGACGGCCAGAAATTCCGAATGGGGGACGCGGTCGCGGATCGCGCCCGCGGTGTAGGCGAGGAGTTTGGCCTGTCCCGGATCGCGGCCGAGCGCCACGGAATGCACGAAGCCGCGCGTGCCGTTGCGGCGGTAGGAAAAATCAATGCGCATCGGGTCGCCCGGGGCGGTGAACTCCTCGACGCGCACGCCGCGCTGCATCAGGCGCAGAATTTTTTCAGTGCGGAAAAAATCGGCGGCCCGGGCGCGCACGTCGCTGCGCGTGCGGATTTCGACGACACCGCGGCGCGCCTCGCGCAGGGGCTCGACCTGTTCGCGGAAGAGGCGGTCGAGCTCGGCCTCGGGGTCGCGGGCGAGAAGTCCCTTGCGGGGGGCGAGCTGCACGGCGTTGGACAGCGTGTCGTCGAATTTTTCGAGGATGGCCGCGGCTTCCATCTCGCGCCCGGCAAACTGCCGCTCGAATTCGGCGGGCAGGCGCAGCAGCAGTTCCTCGTCCGCCGCCGGGTGCAGGCGCCGCAGGCGCGCGAGATCGGAGGGCTCCTCGAGCCAGCGCTGGCGCACGCGCCCCGTTGAAGGCCCTTGTCCGGGCGCCTGTCCGGGCCCCAGCCCAGGAAGGAAGAGCAGAACGCCGATATTGACCCACTCGTCGCGGATGAGGTTGGGCTGGTAGCGCACCACGTGGTAGGCGCAGGTTTGCAGCGTTTCGTCAGGCATATTTCACCTTCCAGTTGGGAAACGGGTCGCGGCCGGAATTGCGAGCCGACAGGAGCAGTTCCCGCACGCGCTCGCGGCGCCGGTACAGACGCTCGAGCAAGCGCTCGAGCTCGTCCCAGTCGCCCGCGTACCACTCCGGCGGAATCTGCGCGGCCTCCTCGCCCAGCACGCGCTCGGTGATCCGGTTTTCCAGGCGCGCGAGCCAGGGCTCGAACGCCTCCATCCCGGCGACGCCGTCGTAGACGCGGTGGCGCGCGTACAGCCCGCGCAGCGGCGCGTCGGGAAAATCCCACTCCCCGGCGTTGAAGCAGAATCCGAAGTCAATCATCATGGCGGTATAACCCGACGCCGCGTAACTCAATTCTGCGGAACCGCCGGCGGCAGAATCGGATGTGTCGGTGTACGCGCCGGGGTCGCGAAAAAAAATCGCCTGCCTGCCGTTCGTGTTGCAAGTCCACTTGTCGAAGACCAGGACGCCGAGAAAATCCGAAAGATTCCGGACCGACCGCAACTGCTCATCGGGCAAAAAATCGTGCACGGTGAGCCGGGCCGGGTGCCCGGGAAACTGCGATCCGAATTGTTTTCCCGCCGCGCACGGCTTTCTTCCGAGGCCTAGCTGGATCACCATCTCCGGCGTGTAGGCGATGATTTCAGGACGCACCTCCACCACTTCGACTTGCGGCACGCACAATCCCAGCCGCGCCGCCAGACGTGTTGCAAGCATTTCATTCGCCAGAATCCTCAAATGTTGGGGGTTGTTTTGGAATTTGACGATGTAGTATGCGTCGTCTTCGCAGCGCATCAATTGGGACTGCGCGCCGCCCCGCATCCGCCGCACATGCTCGACGGCCAGCTTCATGGCCGCCATGCTAGCGACGCGCGCGGTAACCCGCAAGAAAATTGTTCCGCTACGGGAAACGAGAATAGCCTGGCGGGAAATTTATCGAATGTGCACCGGAATGAAACAAGGCTGGAGCGCGCGTCAAAATAAACCGAAGGCCCGGAGGAAACTCCCCGGGCCTCGACCACATATCTCTGTCCGCCAAATCGTTTGGCCGGAAAAACCGTCAGCGCCTCTTGCGGCGTCTGGCGGATTTCTTGGCCGCCTTCTTCGCCGGTTTTTTCTTGGCCGCCTTTTTGCGAGCCTTGGCTTTCTTTTTCGCTTTCTTCGCCGCCGGCTTTTTCTTCCTGGCCGCCGGTTTCGGCTTCGCGACAGGCGGTTGCGGGGCGCCCGCCGCGCCGGGGCGCTCGGTGATGACCAGCTCCTCTTCGGTTTCCTCTTCGATCACTTCTTCCGGATCGCCGCCGAGTTCTTCTTCCTCAAAATGAACGAACTCGTTTTCGTCGCCCTGGTCTTCTTTTTCGTAGGCCATCCACGTTCTCCCTTCGATTCGCCGCCATTTCGAGGAATTCGATGGCGCTTGCAGCCATCGCGGGCTTATAAACGGAATCCGGCCTGTTTGTCAAGGGTTAGCGCAAGGACCGCCGGTTCCGTGCTGTTTTTCGCGGATTCCTTCCTGTCGGGCGGCCTCTCGACCTGGTGCCCGGCGGCAGGGAACGGCCGCGAACCCGCTCACAATATAGGGACAAGTCGGAATAAAAAGCAAGATGGGACTAACGCGTCGGCAGAATGGTGAGTGTATCGCCCACCTGAAGAGGCCGGCTAAACAGATAGCGGTTTCCGGCCTGAATGGCCTCCACCGTGGTTTGATAGGCGCGGGCAATCGACCAGAGCGTTTCACCTGGCTTCACGCGATGCATGACAGCGCTCGCCTGGCGCGCTTCCATGACCGGAAGGTTTTTCTTCGACGCGCCACTGGCCTGCGCGGTGGCCGCGATGGGCGCGGGGTCCTTGGTCTTGGTTTGTTGCTGCGTCGGCGCCGGCGTCATGCCCCCCGGATAGATCCGGAGCGAAACGCCGCGCGCCACGTGGTCGGCGCGCAGGTGGTTCCACTTGCGCAGTTCGGCGGGCGTCACGTCGAATTCGTCGGCGATCGTGGCGATCGTGTCCGTCCGGCGCACCCGGTAGCGGATCAGTTTTCCCGTGGACGCCTCGGACCGCGCGGCGGCGGGGATAATCAGCTTCTGGCCTTCCTCCAGCGAAGCCCCGGTGGCGAGTTCGTTGGCATCGGCCACTTCGGCCGGCGAAACGCGGTACTGCTTGGCGATGGAGGAAAGCGTCTCCCCCTGTTCGACTTTGTGGCGGCGCCAGCTCACCCATTTTTCCGGAGGAATGGCCGCGATTTCCGCGAAGAAACGCTCGGCCGTGCCCTCGGGCAGGCGCAGTACAAACTCGGGATCGGGCGGCGTAACCAGGCGCAACAGTTCCGGATTCATGCTGCGCAGGGTTTCGAGATCGGTGTCGATGGTTTCGGCGACCAGGCGCAAATCAATGGCCTGCCCCGGCTTGACCAGGTCGGCCTGGAGCGCGGGTTCGGGCTCGAATTCGATGCCGTACCGCGCGGGATCCTTGGAGATGAGGTCCAGCGCCAGAATAATCGGCACGTAGTTCTGCGTTTCCTTCGGCAGAACATTGCGGTGGTAAAGTTCCCAAAAATCGGCGTAGCCGGTTCGTTCCACGGCATGCTGCACGGCCCCGGCGCCGGAATTATAGGCGGCCATGGCCAGGTACCAGTCGCCGAACTGGCTGTACAGGTCGCGCAAATCGCGCGCCGCGGCCCGCGTGGCTTTTTCCGGATCCTGGCGTTCGTCCACCCACCAGGTCTTCTGCAAGCCGTATTTGCGTCCGGCAAAGGACATGAATTGCCACATCCCGCGCGCGCCCGCTTTGGACACCGCCTGCGGCTGAAAAGCGCTCTCGGCCTGCGCCAGGTAAATCAAATCCTGCGGCATGCCTTCTTCCTTCAACACCCGCCGGACCATGTCGCGGTAGCGTCCCTCGCGGCGAAGGCCGGTTTCGACGATGGCGCTGCCGCGCGGCGTCTTGAAAAAATTCAAATACGCGAGAACCTGATCGTTGACCGTCAGCGGGACGTCATGAGAGATGGCGTTCACTTCGCCTTCGGCGCGGCCTCGCAAATTGGGATCGAACTTTTCCGGCTGCGGGATCGGCTCCTCGGCGATTTCATCGATGGGCGCGGGCGTGGATTTCTGTTCGCTGAAACCGTCGCCGGCTCGGAAGGCTTCCAGCTCATCCAAGCTCACCGTGTCGATGATGTGGTGGTACAAACTGCTCAAGCGCGGGTCGGCATCGAGATCCAGTCCGCTCGCCAGCAACTGGTCGAGCGCCTCATCGAACTCCTCGCGCGCTTTTCCAAGATGGCCGGCCTGAAAATCCTGTTCGCCCGCGTCGAACGCGGCCTGGCTCCGTGCGGCAAGCTGGTCCGGCCCGTCCGCCGCGGCCTGAATGACCAGCGGAGTAACAACTTTGTGTTCGGCATTGATGGGCAGTGAAGGCTGAACCTGGTCTTGTGAAGGCAAGGCGATTTGTGGCGGCCGGACTTGCGCAGGCGTCTTGGCCGAGTCTTCACAACCTGCAAGGCCGAAAAGAACACCGGCAGCAACGAAAAGCCAGCCGGCCGATTTTTGAAAGCGATTTACCATGGGTGTATTTTTGGACCGATTAGAACGACGACCGGCACTGCCCTCCGCAAAGAAAGAGAGCAAAATGCCTGCCAAACTTAGAGACAGATTCCCGCCACCAGGAACCCAACCTTTCAATTGTAATTCATATGCCCCCAAGGGGGTCAATAGGGATTATGAAGCCCTGTTAATATCCCTTTAACCCAATTAAAAATAAGGCCTTAGGAGAGAGCTTGCTTCAAGTCCTCGAGGAGATCTCCTGGGTCCTCAAGACCAACGGACATGCGAACCGTGCCGGGACTCACGCCTGCCGCTGCCAACTCCGCTGTACCCATCCGGTAGTGTGATGTGTAGATTGGGAGCACAATGAGTGATTCAACTCCACCCAGGCTAACCGCCAGAAGGAAGACTTTTGCCCGGTCACAGAATCGGCATGCCGCGGGCAGCCCGCCTTTGAGGTCGAACGCCAGCATCCCGCCGAAGCCCTTCATCTGCCGTTTCGCCAGCCGGTAATCGGGATGAGTTGCCAGGCCCGGGTATTCAACCCGTGCGACTTTCGGATGGCGTTCCAGAAAGCGCGCCACGGCCATGGCGCTTTCGCATTGACGCTGGACGCGAAGTTCGAGCGTTTTGAGTCCGCGAATCAAAAGATACGCGGGATCCGGATCCATCGATCCTCCAAGAGAGATCATGATTTCACGGACTTTTCCTACCCATTCCCGGTTTCCAGCCACGGCGCCGGCGACGATGTCGGAGTGTCCCGCCAGGTATTTTGTCGCGCTATGCAGGACCAGATCGAAGCCCAGGTCCAGCGGCTTTTGCAGGATGGGCGTGGCGAAGGTGTTGTCGATGAGCGAAACAAGTTTGTGCTTCCGCGCCAGGGCCACGACCTTTTTCAAATCCACGAGGCCCAGCGTGGGATTGGTGGGAGACTCCACGTAGAGCGCGCGAGTATTTGCATTCACCAGGCGATCCACGCCTTCGAGATTCGTTCCCACATGGTGCACGCGAATTCCCATGCGCGGCAGGATGTCGCGCATCAGCCGGTAGGAGCCGCCGTACAGCTGGCGCGTGGCGATCAGTTCATCGCCGGCGCGGAGCACGGCGAGAAGAGCGCTCGAAATCGCGGCCGAGCCCGAGGCGGTTACCAGAGCGTCCTCGCCGTTTTCAAGTTCCGCGATTTTCGCTTCGGCCACGGCAAGCGTCGGATTGCCGTAGCGCGTGTAAATGTAGGCCTTGGATTTGCCCTCGGCCCAGCGCTTCATTTCCGCCGTGCTGGCGAAGGTGAAATTCGAGGAGCGAACGATCGGCGGGGTGACCGGAGCGTTCCGCCCGTGCTTCGGTTCACCGCTATGCACGGCTAGAGTAGCGTCGGACCACCGGGGAGAAAGTTTCTTCGGCATAATGCGGAAATTCTTTCATAAGCGAAGAAATGCACAACCGCCAATTTGGTTCCCGGGAACGCCATTCTCCTGAATGGCGTCTTGAAATCCGCCCGCCGCGGCGGGGAGATTGGCGTTCCCAGGTTTCAACTCTTGCAGGCTAGACCTGCTCTTCTTCTTCCACCACGACGCCCCTCGCCGCCTTGGCCGCGGCAATTACTTTCTCCGCGATTTCGCCGGGCACATAGTCGTAGTGCGAGTACTCCATGGTGTAGGTGGCGCGGCCCTGGGTCATGGACGTCAGCGTGGTCGCGTAATTCAGCATCTCGGCAAAGGGAACCTGCGCCTTGACGATCACACTCGATCCGCGCGCCTCGCTGCCGCTGATGCGCCCGCGCCGCGAGCTCAGATCCCCCATGATGTCTCCCGAATACTGGTCGGGCGCGTAAACCTCCACGTGCATCACCGGTTCCAGGAGCGCGGGCCGGGCCTGCTTCATTCCTTCCTTGAACGCCAGCGATCCCGCGATCTTGAACGCCATGTCGGAGCTATCCACGTCGTGATACTTGCCGTCGTAGAGGATGGCCCGGAAATCCACGACGGGGAAACCGGCGAGATAACCGCGCTCGGCCGAAGCGCGGATGCCTTTCTCGACCGACGGAATCCAGTTCTTGGGGATTGCGCCGCCGAAAATGTCGTCCACAAATTCAATGCCCGTCCCGCGCGCCGCGGGCTCCAGGCGAACGCGGCAGACGCCGAACTGGCCGTGGCCGCCGGTCTGCTTCTTGTGCTTGCCTTCGGCGTCGGCCTTGCCGCGGATGGTTTCGCGATAGGGCACCTTGGGCGAGTGCAGCGTCAGGTCCACGTGGTAGCGCTTGTGCAGCTTGGCGACGACCACTTCGATGTGCTGCTGTCCCGAGCCCGCCAGAAGAAATTCCTTGGTCTGCGGATCGCGTGAAAAACGCAGCGAAGGGTCCTCTTCCAGAATCCTGTGAATCGCGGGGCCGATACGGTCTTCATCCGCGCGCGTCTTGGGCTCGACCGCGAACGTGATGGAAGGCTCGGGAACGTGCGGCAGCGGATAGTGAATGGGCGCCGCCTTGTCGCCGAGCGTGTCGCCGGTGAAAGTCTCCTTGAGTTTCGCGACGGTGCCAAGATCGCCGGCGTGGAGATCGGACACGGCGGTCGGGGTCTTGCCCTGCATCACCTGGATGTGTTGCAGGCGCTCGCTCGTGCCGCGCGTAAAATTCTGCGGCATGGCGTCGTTTTTCAGGACGCCGGACATCACTTTGAAATAGCTGATCCGTCCGGAGAAGGGATCGGCCAATGTCTTGAACACAAAAATGGAGAGCGGCTCGGCGTCGCCGATTTTTCGCTGCACTTCGCCGCCCTTGCTGGCGGTCTCGCTGTGTCCGATGGCCGTGCCGCGCTGCGAGGGATCGGGAAACATTTCCACGAGCAAATCGAGGAGCGTGGCGCTGCCGATATTGTGCAGCGCCGAGGTCAGCACGACCGGGTAGATGCGCTTGGCCTGGAACGCCTCGCGCAGGCCCTTCCTCAAATCCTCGATCGGCAGCGTGCCCTTCTCGAAAAATTCCTCCATCAGCGCGTCATCGCCCTCGGCGACCATTTCCACCAGCGTTTCATGCGCAACTTTGGCGGCCTCGGCCAGATCCGCGGGAATTTCCTCAACCTTCGGCTTGCCGTCGCCGTCCGGCGTGTAGACGTGCGCCTTCATGGTGATCAGGTCGACTACGCCGCGAAATGTTTTCTCCGCGCCGATCGGCAATTGCAGCGGCACGACGTTGCGGCCGAACACGCGCGTGATCGATTCCATGGCGCGGTCGTAATTGGCCAGCTCGCGGTCCATCCAGTTGAGGACGAACGCGCGCGGCACGTCATACTCGGTCGCGTAGTCCCACACTTTTTCCGTGACCACTTGCACGCCCGCCGCCGCGTCCACCACGATCAACACGGCGTCGGCCGCCACCAGCGACGCGCGCGTGTCGTTCAGAAACGTGCTGTATCCCGGCGTGTCCAGAAAATTGATTTTTATTTTTTCCGCCTGGCCCGCTGTCGTTGCCTGCCCCGAGGGCACCCACTCGGCGTAGGCCAGGCTGGAGTGAATCGTGATTTTTCGGGCGATTTCCTCTTCGTCCCAGTCGGTAACCGTGTTTCCCTCGGCGACCTTTCCCAGCCGGGTGGTCATCCCCGCGGTGAACAGCAACGACGACACCAGCTGGGTTTTTCCCGTGTCGCCGTGACCGGCAATGCCCACATTGCGGATGGACTGCGTTGCGTAGGCTTTCATCGTTCTACCCCCTGAGCGCCGTTCACGGCGGGCGCCCGCAATGGCGGGCGGCCGCACCGGGAAATCATTTGCGGCGTGAATTCTGGAAGGATAAAGGTCCGTGTTCCGGGTGCCCGGACACGTTCCCCATTTCGCGGATGCTAGCACGACGGCGCACGCGCGGCAATCGGGTCAACAGGTGAAATCAGGCGGACCGGTAGGCGCCGGGACTTTGGGAGGTTTTTCGCTTCTGAAGAAATGCAAAACCAATGGACGTTATCCTAACAATCTCGCGCCCGTTGAAATTTTCCTGCGCGACGAAACCCCGATCCTTGGATTCCTCCCAAACTGGAAGTCTCGGACAGGATGTGCGCCAAACGTCGATCACTTCTTGATAGGTTCTGTCGCTCGTCGCCAGCCATTCAAGCAGGTCTACGATCAATGCGTCAACGGTTGCGTCTGCCATGGGCTTTGACATGCAATGTATAGCTCAAGCGAATCCGGGAATCATTCGAAACTCGGGTAGCGAGAAAAATCCGATCAGCGCATCCCTTAGCATCGATTCGACGCGATAGATCAGTATAGAGTATTTAACGACTTCGCAAGATCCTCAGCCAGTGCTTGATCAAGATTCTTCAAAATCTCGTATTCCCGGAGGGCATCATCCCGCTCTCCTCGCTTCAGGTAGACTTCACCAAGCAGGTGATGGAGCTTCGAATCGTTCGGATTAATTTGTCCCGCTCGAACTAACGCATCTCGTGCCTCTTCAGTTCTCCCCAGCTGTAGGTAAGCTTCTCCGAGATTCGCCAACGCTTGGAATTGTCCGGCATCCAAATCGAGTGATTGTTGGTATGCTGCAGCAGCTTCAAGGAGTGTCCCCGGGTCGTGCAAAACACAACCGAGGCTGAAATAAGCCCGCGCCGAATTTGGTTTTAGTCGTACCGCTTCCCTAGCTGTCGCAATAGCTTCGGGTAGCTTCTGTAAATGCGCGTATGAATTTGCGAGGTTGCAGTAGTAATCTGAGTTCTCTGGTTCGAGCCGGATAGCGTCTTGGAATGCGGATATTCCCCTGTCAAGTTGTCCGAGTTCGCTGTAAGCAACACCTAAATTGTCATATAAAACGCCAGATTCAGGTCCCAACTTGAGAGCCTCCGAGAAATGGTCGATGGCTAAGCCATGTTGTCCAAGGGCAAGGTAAGCTGAGCCCAGACAATGGTGCCCGTCAGCGTTGCTCGGTTCAAGCCCTACATACTCTCGGAAATGTTCAACTGCCTCGTTGAATCGCGACAGTTTGTAGTAAACATCCCCGAGTTCCCAATGTACGCTTGCATTTTGCGGTTCCAGCAGAACCGCACGCTCAAGCGCAATTACAGCCTCGGATTCATGCCCAAGATTGGCGTTGGCCCAGCCTACGCCATACCACGCGTTTCCATCACCCGCTTCCAACTCAGTGGTTTTCTTGAATGCCATTAGGCTCTCGTCCCATAGCTCCAGCTTTCCATTCATTAGGCCGAGGTAATACATCCAAAAAGAGGCGGAGGTCAGCTTTGGGTCGATGCGAATTGCGCGGTTCAACGAATCTAGGGCTTCCCGATAACGACCGAGGTCGTAGTAAACGAGACTCAAATTCGCGTGCGCATCAGTATAGGTGGGCACAAGCTGTAGCGCATGTTCGTAAGACCGTAGAGCCTCCTCATATCTCATAAGCTCTCTGAGGCAATAACCAATTCGAACATAGGGGAGCGCTCGACGAGGCTCGGCCTTGATAATCTTTTCGAGATTCACCAAAGCCTGCTCGTACCGCCCTCGCTTCCGCTCATGTTCCACGAGGAGAAACCACCATTTGATTTTTAATCGCGCAAGCGGGTTACTCACTCGCTATTTTCCTCGCGGCGGAGGCAATCTAACTGTAACCTATCTGCGTGTTTGACCCGGTGAAATCTTAGCTGTCCTCCCACTAAAGTAGCATATGATTCTTTTCTCGCCGGGGATTAGCGTTTCTCGAAATCCTTGAGTAGCAATTTCGATCCATCAACGGAGAGCCAAACCAAAATGAAAGAAGCGACCGCAAAGACGCGCCGAACGACGAATCCGCTTTACAACGGCCGCAAGCTCAAGCTTGGCACCTTCAGCACGAACCTAGAGGGCGGCTGCGCGATCACGTCCATCGACGGCGCGCTGAAGGCCGATTGGCCGAGTACGCTCACTCTCGCGAGACTGGCGGATGAGATGGAATTCGAGGCCCTCGTCCCCGTGGGACGCTGGCGAGGATTCGGCGGCGTCACCAATTTCAACGGGCCCGGCTTTGAAGCGTTTTCCTGGGCCGCGGGAGTCGGCGCGTCCACAAAATATTCCAGCGTCTTCGCCACATCGCACGTGCCCACGGTCCACCCCATCATGGCCGCGAAACAATGCACGACCATCGACCACATCACCGGGGGGCGCTTCACGCTCAACGTCGTCACCGGATGGCACAAGCCTGAAATCGAAATGTTCGGGATCCCCCTGCTCGAGCATGACAAGCGCTACGACATGGCGGCGGAATGGATCGAAATTATCAAGCGGCTATGGACCGAGGACGATGAATTCGACTACGAAGGAAATTTCTACCAGATCAAGAAGGGTTATCTACAGCCGAAGCCCATCCAGAAACCTCATCCGGTGATCATGAATGCCGGCGGGTCGAAAAAAGGGCAGCACTTCGCGGCCAAGTACTGCGACGTGGCCTTTCTTGTTTTTGATCCGCGCGACTTTGAAGGCGCGAAGAGGCAGGTTGAGAGCTATCGCACACTCGCGCGCGAGGAATACGGGCGCGAAATTCAGGTTTGGACCGCGAGCTACGCCGTGCAAGGCGAGACCGAAAAAGAAGCCAAAGACTACTTCGACTATTACGTCCACCAGAAAGGCGACTGGGCCGCGGCCACGAATCTCGTCGAAACACTGGGCATCAACGCCCAGACGTTGCCCGCGGACACGCTGCGCGCGATGAAGATTCACTTCATGGCCGGCTGGGGCGGCTATCCCCTGATCGGCACGAGCGAGCAGATCGTCGAAGGCCTCCAAACCGTCTCGCGGATGGGATTCGACGGCACGCTAATTTCCTGGCCGCGCTATATCGAAGACATGAGCTGGTTTCAGAAGCACGCGTACCCGCTTGTCCAGCAAGCCGGGTTGCGGTGAATCAAGTAGCACAGACTTCAGTCTGTGGGGTTCCGTTTGATCTTGGCTAACGCGAGCGGCCTGAGTGTACAAGTGGATACCCATAGACTGAAGTCTGTGCTACCGAAACCGACCTCTTATTTTCGATTTCCTTATTTCACGAGACGGAAAGTCACTTCGATAGGAACCATCACCGGCACCGGTTCACCATCCGCTCGCCGGGCGGGATTCATACGCCATTTACTTACGCCGTCGATCGCCATTTGTGTAAGCTCTGCATCCGGGGATTTCACAACCTTGATATCGGTGACGTTTCCGTCTGCCTGGATGACCACTTGGAAAACTACTGTTCCCTCCAAGCGTTTTGTGCGGGCCAACTTTGTATATTCGGGTTGCGGGCAGTAATCGCAGGAAGGATATCCGACTCCACCCACGCCTGAACGAGATACGTTATTACCCATTCCACTGGATGGAGGGCTGATTGATCCTCCGCCGGTTCGTGGCGGCGACACATCTTGGGAGCCTTCGCCGGGCTCTAACTGGATTTCCGTCGAGCCAATCGCACTGTCCAAACGAAATCTTCCATCGAGAAATACAAAGTAGCCGATAGGTCTCGTTCTTGAATCTTGAGGGGATCCTCGTTTCTTCCAGCTCGCAAAGAAAATGTCCACTGGCCGTTGTAGAGCTTCGACCATACCCGTCTCCATCTTTCTAGCCGGAGCAGGGTCGTCATTCAACTTCCGCACTAGAAATTCGCCGTCTTCGCCGTCCAATTGCGTCAATACATCTTCAAAATACTTTTCATTCCCGCTCAGGTTATCTTCATAGGCCGCTGCCCAGCTATTTCCTTTCTCTCTCCCAAACGTTCTCATGAACCAATCCTCGTATTTCGGTATCTCCGTTTGCCTGACGAGCGACTCCAGCACTAAGCGATTGTGATCTCTTGCCGCATTGAAAATATCCTGGAGTTGCCACCGAAGGCCGTCGGGCGAATTCTGGTATCCGCGAGAGGATTCGGCGGGAGCAGAAGGCGGAGCAATTGGGCCTTGCGCACCCACGAAAAACGGAAAAAGCGCCGGGAGAAGTAGAAGAGCGAGAATGAAACGCGGGCGCAGCACATTCAATACGTACTGTTTATCAATTCTAAAGCGTGAAAGCAAGGAGGTCGCCGCTCTCGCGAAGATCGCCGGTGAGCGACGAGCAATTTGAAATGTAAGATTTCAGTTTTGGAATCGAAACACGTTCCCGTCGCAGGATTGCTGCTCGGCGTGGCGACCATCTTGCGAGTGGCGGCTACAGCGGCAAAGTTCCAGAGAACACAACCTGAGGCTTGCGCGGATCGCCGCGGCGGATCTGCCCGATGCGATAGTATTTTTCGCGGCGGCGCTTCAGTTCGGATTCGACGGCGCGATGATTTTCGAGCGGCACGATCAGGATCATGCCCACTCCCATGTTGAACGTGCGGAGCAGATCGTCGCGTTCGAGTTTGCCGAGCGAGGCGAGGTAGGAAAAAATGGGAGGAACAGGCCACGAGCCGAGCTCGATTTCCGCCTGCGCGCCACGCGGCAGCACGCGCGGCAAATTTCCGGGGATGCCTCCGCCGGTAATATGCGCCATCGCGGAAAGCCAGCCTCGCGCGACGGTGGTCTTCAGCATCGGCCAGTAACAGCGGTGCGGGCGCAGCAGCTCCGCGCCGATTTTGTTGCTGACCTCGGCGACATAGGTTTCCGGATGCAGTCCCGCGTGATCGAAGACCAGCTTGCGCGCGAGCGAATAGCCGTTCGTGTGCAGCCCCGTGGAGGGAAGCGCGAAGACCAGATCGCCCGGCTTCACGGCATTCGTTTTTTTCAGACTCGCGCGTTCCATCACGCCGACGATGAAGCCCGCAAGATCGTATTCTCCCGGCGCGTAGAAGCCGGGCATTTCCGCCGTTTCGCCGCCGATCAGCGCGCATCCGGCGGAGTGGCAGGCTCGCGAAATTCCCTCGACCAGCTGCTCGACCACGTTGGGATCCATTTTCGACATGGCGATATAGTCGAGGAAGAAAAGCGGCTCGGCGCCGAGCGTGAGGATGTCATTGACGCAGTGGTTGACGAGGTCGGCGCCGACGGTGGAGTGAATCCCCATGGCCATGGCGATTTTCAGCTTGGTGCCCACGCCATCGGCGCTCGAGACCAGCACTGGTTCGCGCCATTTTTTGTCCAGCGCGAACAATCCGCCGAACGAACCAATCCCCCCGATCACGCCGCGCGTGAACGTGCGCGAGGCCAGGCGCCGGATGCGCTGCTTGGCCTGGTCCGCAAGCGAAATATCCACACCTGCGTCGGTGTAGTCCATAGGATTGGCGGGCTGCAAGTTCAGCCCGCACCCTTAGCTAAGAACTCTTTCTGCCGTGGCGAGAGGAACCGGGCGGCGTGCTCCCGTTATTTCAAAACAATTTGAAGATACGGCGCCAGCGCACGATACTCGGATGCAAAAGAACGCTTGCGTACGTCGTCATCCGGTCGCGGATGTGCCCCGGATTCCAGGTCTCCTCGGGCGCATCGATCGACATATACACCATGACGGGCGTGCCGATGATGTTATCGCGCGGGACGAAACCCCAGTACCGGCTGTCGTAAGAATCGTCCCGGTTGTCACCCATCATGAAATATTCGCCCGCCGGAACGGTCACCGGGCCGTAATTGTCGGTCGGATTGGGCGGATCCGCGCGGTACGGTTCCTTCAGCGGCTGGCCGTTGATGGACACAACGCCTTCGCGGATTTCCAGCACGTCCCCCGGCAGTCCGATCAAGCGCTTGATGTAATCCGGCGTTCCCGGCAGCGGCGCGCGGAACACGATAATCTGCTGGCGGTGCGGGTTGCGCCAGAGCCGCACGTGCAGCGGCGTCATGGGCAGTTCCGCTTCATAGCCAAAGCGGCTCATCAGCAAATGATCCCCGACGAGCAGCGTTCTCTCCATCGAGCCGGAGGGAATCACGCGGGCCTGAACAATCGTTCCGGTGATGAACAGGAACGCCAGGATGACCCACAGCCAGGACAACGCCTCGCGGAGGACGATCTTGCCCACATCCGGTTTTTCACTGGCCGCAACCGGCAGCGTATCTTCAGCGTTCATTTGGCACCACCTGAATTTCCCCTTGAACAACTATGGCGGGCGCTTCTTCGGGCTCCGCGGGGCGAGATTCGAGTTCGCCCTGCGCGCCGTCCACGGGGTATACGCCCGTGTAGCACGACGTGCAGAACGATCCGCGCGTATCGTCCACCGCGCGCCGCAAATTCTCGAGCGAGACATAGCCCAGTGTATCCGCGCCCAGATACTGGCGAATTTCCTCGACCGAGCGCTGCGCCCGGTCGGATCGGGGCTCTCCCCGATTTGACCGGGGTCCTCGCAAGTCGAGCCTGGCCTCAAACGCTTCGAGTTCCTCAGGCGTGAGGCGCGGGCGCACCCGCGATTCATCGGAAGCGATCAATTCCTCGCGCGTCGGCGTGTCCACGCCGTAGTAGCACGGCGAAATGGTCGGCGGGCAACTGATCCGCATGTGAACTTCCGCCGCGCCGGCCTCGCGCACCATGCGCACGATTTTGCGGCTGGTCGTGCCGCGCACGATGGAATCGTCGACCAGTACGACGCGCTTGCCGCGCAGCAGCTCGGGGACAGGATTGAGCTTCAGCTTCACGCCGAAATCGCGGATCGATTGCACCGGCTCAATAAAGGTGCGCCCGACATAATGATTGCGAATCAGGCCCATGCGGAACGGCACGCCGGATTCCTGCGAATATCCCACCGCGGCTGGCACGCCCGAATCGGGCACCGGCACGACGACGTCGGCTGGAACGCCGTGTTCGCGCGCGAGCAGCCGGCCCAGCATTTCGCGGCTTTGCTCGACCACGCGGCCGAAGACCAGGCTGTCGGGCCGCGCAAAGTACACGTGCTCGAAAATGCATTGCTGCAGCGGCTTTTCCGCCGCGAAATGCAGCGACTCGATTCCCGTGCGCGTGATGCGCAGCATTTCTCCGGGCTCGACGTCCCGCACGTAGGTCGCGCCGATCAAATCAAACGCGCACGTTTCCGAGGCCACGACCCACGCGCCATCCAGCTGCCCGAGCGCCAGCGGGCGGAAACCGCGCGGATCGCGCAGCGCATACATTTCGTCGCGCGTCAGCAGCAGCAGCGAGTAGGCGCCTTCGACCTGGTTCAGCGCATCGGCGAGCGCGCCGGAAAGGTTCCGCGCCTGGCTCCGCGCCACGAGGTGCACGATCACTTCGGTGTCGCTGGTTGTCTGGAAGATCGAGCCGCGATGCTCGAGCGTGCGCCGCAATCGAGCCGCGCTGGGCAGGTTGCCGTTGTGCCCGAGTGCGAGCTTGCCTTTGTTGCAGTCGATCACGATCGGCTGCGCGTTCATCAGGGAAGTATCGCCGGCGGTCGAGTAGCGCGTGTGTCCCAGCGCCGCGTCCCCCGGTAGGCGCGCCAGCACTTCGGGTTGAAAAATGTCGGCCACCAGGCCCATGCTTTTTTCCAGATGCAGTTCGCGCCCGTCGCTCGAAACGATCCCGGCCGATTCCTGCCCGCGATGCTGCAGCGCGTAGAGGCCCAGATAGGCCATCTTCGCGGCTTCGGGATGTCCGAAGACGCCGCACACTCCGCAGTGATCGTGAAACCGGTCGTTCTCTATTTCGATCAGGCGATTCATTCTGCCTTTCGGATTTTCATGTAGCGCCCGCCTTCAGGCGGGCATTTTGGATTCAAGCAAATGCTCGCCTGAAGGCGAGCGCTACAAATACCAAAATAGCTTTCTCGCACGGATTCTTTCGCCCCTGCAATCCTGCCGAACTGGGATGGCTCGCCATGGTTGAGATGGCATTCAGTTAAGGAGCCGTTCGAGGGCTCCGCTCCAGGCGTCAGCGAGAGAGGGGACTTCGGCGCTGACAACCGTCTTCCCATTTAGTTCGATGCGGAATTCGCCGCGGGAGACTCGGCCAACTTCCACGACTGCCACTTCATATTGTGCCGCAACACGGAGCACAGCGGCAAGGTTTTCGGGAGTAACCGATACGATGGCGCGCGCGCCGCGTTCGCCGAAGAGCGCCGCTTCGTCCGGTTCCGTGCTTATGAGCGTCCCGCGCGTAGAAAGGCCGCTGCTCGCGAAACACGATTCGGCAAGCGTTACGGCGAGGCCGCCGTCGCTTACGTCGTGCGCGGATCGCACTTTGCCGTCGCTCGCGAGCGCAACAAGCAGCGCGATCAGCCGCTTCTCCGCTGCGAGATTCACTGCGGGCGGAGCGCCTGCTTCGATGCCGCGAATCGTTCGCGAGTATTCGGAGGAGGAGAATTCCGTCACAGCATTTTTGGCGTTGCCCGCTTCGGCTGCGTTTCCATCGAGCAACAAAATCACGTCGCCTTCCGCGCGGAACGCCATCCCCAGCGCGCGCGAAGCGTCTTCTAACATTCCCAGCACGCCAAGAACCGGCGTCGGATCGATGGAGCGACCGAGCGTTTCGTTGTAGAAACTCACGTTGCCGCCGGTGATGGGAATTTCCAGCGCGGTGCAGGCCTCGGCGATGCCGTCAATCGCGCGGCTGAACTGCCACATCACTTCGGGTTTTTCGGGGCTGCCAAAATTGAGGCAATTGGTCGCGGCCAAGGGCTTCGCGCCTGAGCAGGCTACGTTACGCGCTGCCTCGGCCACCGCAAGCTGCGCGCCCACGAACGGATCGAGGCGGCACCAGCGGCCGTTGCCGTCCGAAGCGAGCGCGAGCGCCCGCTTCGTGCCCTTGATGCGCACGACTGCCGCGTCGCCCGCTCCTGGCGCTTCGAGCGTGTTCGTGCGCACCATGTAATCGTATTGCTCCCAGATCCAGCGCTTCGAGGCAACCGCGGGCGCCGCAAGCAACGCTCGGAAATTTTCGGTGAGATCCGCGCCCGCCGGACCAAATTCGACAAGACGTTCCTGCGCAGCAGGCGCAGGCGGCGCGAGCGGGCGCTGATAGACCGGCCCTTCTTCTGCCAGCGCATGCGCGGGAATTTCCGCCATGACCTTGGTGCGATGCAGGACGCGCAGCAAACCATCCTCGGTGACGCGTCCGATTTCGACCGCGTCGAGTCCCCACTTGGCGAATACTTTGAGGACATCTTTCTCACGGCCGCGCTCGGCGACGAGGAGCATCCGTTCCTGCGATTCGCTGAGCATCATTTCGTACGCCGTCATGCTGGGCTCGCGCTGTGGCACGCGCGCCAGTTCGATCTCGATGCCCAGGCCGCCGCGCGAAGCCATCTCGCACGACGTGCTCGTGAGCCCCGCGGCGCCCATGTCCTGAATCGCGACCACCGCGCCCGTGTGCATCGCTTCGAGGCACGCCTCCAGCAGCAGCTTTTCCATGAACGGATCGCCCACTTGGACGTTGGGCCGCTTTTGCTGCGACTCTTCCGTGAATTCGGCGGACGCGAGCAGCGACGCGCCATGAATGCCGTCGCGCCCGGTTTTCGCGCCCACGTAAATCACGGGATTGCCGACGCCGCGCGCCTTCGCGAAAAATAAGTCTTCCTTTTTCGCGATACCCAGCGCCAGAACGTTCACAAGGGGATTGGCGGAATAGCCCGGCTCGAATTGTACTTCGCCGCCGACGGTCGGCACGCCAAAACAGTTGCCGTAGTGCGCGATCCCGCGCACCACGCCGTCGAGAATCCGCCGGTTGCGCATGATGATTTCTCCGTCGATGTCTGTACTATGCGTGTTTTCAGAAGGGCCGGGCTTCAGCCCGGCCGATCGAGCCGCGCCTTCCAGGGCTTTAGCCCATGAAGCGCCCGAAGAAATCGGCCCGAAGCGCAGCGAATCGAGCACGGCAATCGGCCGCGCGCCCATCGTGAAAATATCGCGAAGAATTCCGCCGACGCCCGTGGCCGCGCCCTGAAACGGCTCGACGTAGCTCGGATGATTGTGCGACTCCATCTTGAACGTGGCGGCGAGGCCGTCGCCGATATCCACTACGCCAGCGTTTTCGCCGGGCCCCTGCAATACCTGCGGCCCGCGCGTCGGCAGGCGGCGCAGATGCACTTTGCTCGATTTGTATGAGCAGTGCTCGCTCCACATCACGCTGAAAATGCCCAGCTCGGTGAAATTCGGCTCGCGCCCGAGGATTTTCTGGATGCGCGCGTATTCCTCGGCGGTGAGGCCGTGCTCGGCCGCGAGTTCCTGCGTGACTTTGATTTCGGTTTCTAACATGGATTTGATGACAAGTTGATGAAGGCTCCAGTAGCACAGACTTCGGTCTGTGGGGTTCCAAATGATCTTGGCTGGCGCGACCGGCCCGGGTTTGCTTACGAACCCCCACAGACTAAAGTCTGTGCTACTTAAGCCGAAACCGCCGCGCGCCGCTTCAGCGATTCGATCAGCGAGCGAAGAATCACCAGCCCGTCGGCCGAGCCGAGTGCCGCTTCCACGGCGCGTTCCGGATGCGGCATGAGACCCAGCACGTTGCGCTCGCGATTGCAGACGCCCGCGATGTTCGCGAGCGAGCCGTTCGGATTTGCCGCTGCGTCCTCGCGCCCGTCCGGCGTCGTGTACCGAAACACAATTTGATGATGACGCTCGAGATCGGTCATCGTCGCTGGATCGCAGTAATAATTTCCGTCCCCATGGGCGATCGGCATTTGCAGCACCTGGCCGGCCTTGGCTGCGGCGGTGAACGGCGTGTCCGTCGTTTCCACGCGAACGTGCACCTGGCGGCACACAAAGCGCATTCCAGCGTTCCGCTGAAGCACGCCGGGGAGCAATCCCGCTTCGCAGAGAATCTGGAACCCATTGCACACGCCGAGGACGAAGCCCCCGCCACGCGCGAATTTTTCCACCGCTCGCATCACCGGAGAAAACCGCGCGATTGCGCCAGTGCGCAAATAATCGCCAAAGGAAAATCCGCCGGGCAGCAAGATCGCGTCAAAACCGTTTATCTCTTCGGATTGGTGCCACAGGAATTCGACCGGCTGGTGGAGAACTTCGCCGAGCGCGTACCAGGCGTCGTGATCGCAATTCGAGCCCGGAAACACGACCACCCCAAATTTCATCTCGCGAAGTCTCCTCTCGCACACATTTTATCACAGCGCACGGCGATATATCCGTGTGCATCGAAGGAACTCGAATCCAGCATGAAATGGCGGCAGTGTTTCGCTATCTTTCGCAAGAAAGTTTTAACTTGAATAGGAAGTACCCGGGGCAGATAGTTTCAGATTGCCCACAAAAAAAGTTCGCCATGCGCCGCATACAGTTCATTGAACTCCACGAACAGCCGTGGTTTCCATCCACGCTCCGAAATGAAATTACAGATGCACTTCAGTGCGGATTGGAAATCTTAAAAGTCTACGCTTCCATTTCCACATTGCTGCAACGCGCGCTTGACGCTTCGGGAAGCCGTTCGATTGTGGATATATGTTCAGGAAGTGGAGGAACGTGGTTGGACCTTTATCAAAAGTTACGAGCAAATGCAGGGGGGTACAACATTTTGCTTACAGACAAATTCCCAAACGTTGCGGCGTTTGAAAAGGTCGAAGCCGCTTCCGCGAATGGTATCCATTTCCACCGAAGCTCGGTGGATGCGACAAAAGTTCCTCCTGAATTGGATGGGTTCCGAACGATGTTCTCGTCCTTCCATCATTTCCCGCCGGCGCAAGCTCGCGCCATCCTTCAGGACGCCGTCGATGCGAAGCAGGGTATCGGCATCTTTGAAGTAACGAGCCGCTCCGTATCTGCCGTTGCCATGATGTTCCTTTGGTTCCTCACGCCATTCGTTTTCACACCCTCCATCCGTCCTTTCCGCTGGTCGCGCCTGTTCTACACGTATGTGCTCCCACTCATTCCGCTGGTTTTGTTATGCGATGGACTAGTATCTTGCCTGCGTACCTATCAGCCACGCGAACTGCGCGAATTGATTAGCGGCCTGGCCGCGCCCGAATACCAGTGGGAAACGGGTGAGCAAGCAGGGACCTTCGGCGGCCTGCCAATCACCTACTTGATTGGGTATCCGCAAGAGCTATCTCTTCCCAGAAACTAGTCCACAGGCTAGAAGAAACACAGATCCACGTGGTTTAGACATCTGGGCATATCTGGTTGACGAACAGGAGAGAAATAGTTCGATCGTTTGTGATTCGGAAGCTTTTTCAGCGCGTCCTAGTGACCGGAAACGTGTTTCGGCAGCATGTGACCCGGACGGCGATGCACCACCAAGTAAACGAGCGTCAAAACTATTGCCGTTCCCAAACCGACAGCGGCCGAGTCGATGGCCAGTCCTAGAACCCCGCCCGCTAGGAGGAACATTCCCAACGCGGCAAGATTCACGTTTTCATATACTTGCAGAACGAGATCACCGAAAATGAAGGCAATAGCAGCCACTACGAGGCCCCAGTTCATCCACGCACCCATAGTCCAGTCCTCCCAAGAGGAGATTTGAGCTGACGTTATCACCGCGTGGACCACCGTGCAACTGTTTCATTCTGACAAAAATAACCGGTCATCTTGATGGGACCTGGATCTTTGAAGAAATAACGCGAGGGAATTCGCGAGCTAGCGTTTCCGTTTTGCGGGACGCGATTTGCTTCGGCGCTTGGATTTTGTGCGGAAGCGCGGTTTCGCGGGCTTGCCTTTGGTTGCGAGTTGGCGGCGGCGCGCCATGGCCCAGCCGAGCTTGTTCACCTGTAGTCCGCGCGCGAGACCCAGCGCGTCGGGCGGCACATTTTTCGTGATCACCGAGCCTGCCCCAACGTAGGCGCCATCGCCGACGCGCACGGGCGCGACGAGCGCCGTATCGCTGCCGATGAAGACGCGCTTGCCGATGGTCGTGGGATTCTTGTTCACGCCGTCATAATTGCACGTGATCGTGCCCGCGCCGATGTTGGTCCCGTTGCCGATGCGCGCGTCCCCCAGATAGGTAAGGTGCATGGACTTCACGCCTTCGCCGAGCACGCTCTTTTTCACTTCCACAAAATTTCCCACGCGCGCGCTTTTCTCGAGTCGCGCGCCGTCGCGAAGATGCGCGAACGGCCCGGCCTGCGTCCCGCTGGAAAGATGGCTCGCGGCAACGATCGTGTAAGGCTTCACGAGCACGTTGTCTTCAAGTACGGCGTCGGACAGCACGCTGCCGGTGCGGATCGTGCAGCCCGCGCCGACACGCGTTTTTCCGAGAAGTTGCACGCCCGGCTCGATGCGCGTGTCCGCGCCGACGATGACGTCGGGATCGATCAAGACCGTTTCCGGCAATTCAATCGTCACGCCCGCGTCCATGACGGCGGCGCGCTTGCGGCGGCGGAATACGGCGTCCACGGCGGCAAGATCGGCGCGCGTGTTGCAGCCCAGGACTTCGTCGGGATCCGTGGCGAGAACCGCTTGCACTTTTTCGCCTTTCTGCCGCAACACCGCGATCGCGTCGGTCAGATACAATTCCTTGTGCACGTTCTGGGGCTTGAGCGCCGCGAGGCAAGGCCACAACTTTTCGAGCGTGAAGCAGTAAATGCTGGAATTGATCTCGCGGATCGAGCGTTGCTCGCCGGTGAGCGCCGAATCCTCGACGATCGCAGCCACCGAACCGTCGTCCTGCCGCACAATGCGTCCGTACCCCGCCGGATTTTCAATCTCCGCGGAAAGGATCGTGGCCGCTGCGCCGCTTTCAAGGTGCGCACGCGCCAGCGCGGCAATCGTTTCCGTGCGGACGAGGGGCGCGTCGCCCGGCAAGAGAATCACAAATTTCGCGCGCGAGGAAATTGCGCGCCGCGCCACGAGCATCGCGTGGCCGGTTCCGCGCTGCGGCTCCTGCAATACCGTTTTGACGCCGAGCGGCGCCACCGCCGCGGTTACGTCATCGGCCTGATGCCCGACCACCACAACGATCTCTCGCGGTTTGATCGGCTGGCAGGCGCGCACCACGTGCTCGACGAGTGTCCGCCCGCCCGCGCGGTGCAGCACCTTAGCCAGTGCAGATTTCAGCCGCGTCCCCTTGCCCGCCGCCAGAATCACAATCACCAAGTCGGTATTTGCCATGCCTGCATTCTCAGCGTTTCCAGAGGGAATGACAATGCGAGGTAACCGTCGACGATGCGAATCGAATACTTCATCGAAGGAACGCAGAGGGCTTCGTCAATTGGAGATTTCAATCCGCGGCGGAGGCAGCAACCTCGGATCGAAGCTGGGAATGGCCCGATGGGGCTTCGTCGTAAGTCTCAGTCCAGAGCGATGGATCGGCCAGCAGGCGCGTAACCAACTGTGTGTGCAGGGCGTGGCCGGCCTTGTGGGCTTCGACGCGTGCCAGGAGCGGATGGCCGACGAGCGCCAGGTCGCCGATCAGGTCCAGCGCCTTGTGCCTGCCGAACTCATCCGGGAACCGCAACGGGCCGTTCATGACGCCGCTTTCGTTCAGGACGATGGCGTTTTCGAGCGAGCCGCCGCGAATCAGACCCATCCGGCGCAAGCCTTCGAAATCCTGCACGAAGCCGAACGTTCTTGCGGGCGCCAGCATCCGGCTGAACGATTCGCGGCCCACGCGCAATTCGATTTCCTGTGTCCCTACGGCCGGATGTGCGTATTCCACGTAACACCGGACCCGGAAATCGTCCGCGGGGTAAATTCCGATCCGCCGTCCGCCCTCGGAAACTTCCAGCGGTTTCACGACCTTCAGAAAACGCCGCCGCTTCCGCAGCCGCCGAATCCCAGCCTGCGCGAGCATTTCAATGAATGGCTGCGAGGAACCATCCAGGATCGGCAGCTCCAGCGCGTCCAGTTCGATGTACACGTTGTCCACGCCGCAAGAATAAAGTGCGGCCAGGACGTGCTCGGTCGTGGAGAGCAAAACGCCTTTTTTCATCAGGCTCGTGGCGTAGCTGACGCGTGCCACGTTTCGCACATGCGCTTCGATCTCAAAATTGTCGAGGTCCACTCGCCGGAACACGATTCCGGTATTGGCCGGGGCAGGCACGAACCGCAAGTGGGATTTTACGGCCGTATGTAGGCCGACTCCCTTTGTGACGACCGGCTTTTCGATGGTGGTTTGGTAGCTCACAGAAGTGATTATGGTAGCATGTCGAAGCCCTTCGAAAATAATGTTTAGGCCATTATTATCAGTAAGTTGGAGCGTATTAGGCAATGGGGCGTGGTAAAATAGCCACAAAACACAACTTAAGGCGTGGTCGAAATGCATCAATTTCGTCGGATGCTGCCGATCCCGGGCCAAACTGTGTGCCGCCCCTCCAGGGCTTACTTGTGTGGCTGCGCACATTGTGCGGTCGGGGACATCCCTGACACTTTACACCGGGCACATCTCTGACACTTTTGGCACTGTGCGATTGGAACACTGCTATGCGCCTGATGCGCTTGTGTCTCATCGAAGCTGCGCTTAGAATAGAAAATTGAGATTGTTATCGATGGCTTCTCCATTTCACATCATTTCAAACTCAGTTCCCGCGCCGCTGCCTGGCAGCGCGCCCGATCCGGCATCGCACCCGAGGCCGGAATGGTTGCGCGTCAAATTCTTTAACGGGCCCAATTACCAGGACTTGAAGCGCATCATGCGCACGCTGGGGCTCAACACCGTGTGCGAGAGCGCGCGTTGCCCGAATATGGGCGAATGCTGGGAGCACCGCACGGCGACGTTCATGATTCTGGGAAATATCTGCACGCGGGCGTGCGGCTTCTGCGCGGTGCCTTCGGGCAAGCCCGCCGGTCCGCCGGATGAGATGGAACCGGAGCGCGTGGCCGAAGCTGTCGAGCGCATGGGCCTGCGGTATGCCGTGGTGACTTCCGTCAACCGCGACGACCAGCCCGACGGTGGCGCGGCCATCTTCGCGCGTACGATTACTGAAATTCGCCGGCGTGTTCCGGCTTGCAAAGTGGAAGTTTTGATCCCCGATTTTCGTGGGGATTGGAGCGCGCTCGAAACCGTGATCGCTGCGCGCCCGGACGTTTTGAACCACAACACGGAGACGGTTCCGCGTCTCTACCATGAAGTGCGCAAGGGGGCGGTCTACAGCCGGTCGCTCGAACTGCTGCGCCGTGCGAAATCGCTAGCGCCCGAGATGCCCACGAAAACGGGGCTGATGCTTGGCCTTGGCGAAGAGCGCGAGGAAGTTCTCGCCGCCATGCAGGATCTGGCGTCGCAAGGCACCGACATTCTGACGCTGGGCCAGTATTTGCAGCCCACGCGCGAGCATTTGCCCATCGTGCGCTACGTCCACCCCGATGAATTCGCCGAGTACAAAAAACTGGGCGAGCCAATGGGCTTTGTGCACGTCGAATCAGGTCCGCTGGTGCGATCGTCGTATCACGCGTTCGAGCAGGAAGCCGCTTCCCACATTTAGTTTGTTTCTCGCCTATTGTCCCGCGTTCTTTTCGCTCTGCATGGCTACCATCGTGAAACAACCGTGGAACATGAGGATCTAGTGGCGCAGGCTTAAGCCTGTGGGGGTTAGTACTTGCTACTACCAAAACCCACAGGCTGAAGCCTGCGCCACTGGATAGAATATCGTATGATTCCCCCTGACTTTCATGCCGTTGAGGAAAAATCCGATGAGACGTGCGATGACTTTCCGAAATTTGTGTTTTCCAATTGCCATTCTTGTGGCCTACCTTTGTGCAGTCCCAGTGGTTGGCGCTCAGAATTCCGCGCCCACTTCTCCCTCTACGCCGTCCTCCGTTTCGGGCGCCGATGTTTATCAGAAGCGGTGCGCTTCGTGCCACGATCAGTCAGGTTCGCGCGCGCCGTCTCGGGACGCTTTGCAGAAACTATCCGCCGCGCGAATTCTCCGGACACTCGATTTTGGATTGATGATGGCCGTGGCTTACCCCATCAATCGCGCCGAGCGCGAGGCCGTTGCGAACTTTCTTGGAACGAAGGCGGAAGAATCGCCGCTTCCCGCCAGCGCATTTTGCTCCGCGAACATTTCCATTATGTCCGGTCCCGCAAACGACACGTGGGCGGGGTGGAGTCCTTCCGCCTCCAATGCACGCTACCAGGCCGCCGAGCGAGCGGGTCTCGCGCCGGGACAGGTTCGGCGCCTCAAGTTGAAGTGGGCACTGGGATTTCCGGGTGACGTCACGGCCTTCGCCGCGTCGAGCGTTGTGAACGGAACGCTGTTCGTCGGCAGCGCCAGCGGCGCGGTCGAGGCCGTGGATGCCAAGACCGGTTGCACGCACTGGGTGTTCCAAGCCAACGGCCCGGTGCGCGGCGCCATCCTTCCCGTCGCTAACGGTTCCGCAACTTCGCTCGTGCTCACGGATCTGATCGGCTGGGCCTATTCGCTCGATGCCAAGACCGGCCACTTGCTCTGGAAGAAGCGCATTGATGATCACGAAGCCGCAAGGCTGACGGGTTCGTCCGTGGCGCTCGATGGCGTCGTATTCATTCCGGCTGCGTCGTGGGAGGAAACGCGTTCGCTCGATCCGCAATATTCGTGCTGCACGTTTCGCGGGAGCGTCACGGCGCTTCGCGTTCGTGATGGCTCCACGGTTTGGAAGACATACACGATAGACGCGCCGCAGAAGACCGGAACGAACAGCGCGGGATCGGCGCAGTGGGGGCCTTCCGGTGCACCAGTATGGTCGGCCCCAACAGTGGACACCAAGCGGGGATTGCTCTACGTCAGCACCGGCGACAATTATTCGGTCCCTGCAACATCGACCAGCGACGCCGTGATGGCCCTCGACCTGAAGACCGGACGCATCGTTTGGACGACTCAGGTGCTCGCGGAGGATGCCTATACTTCCGCCTGCCGGACGAAAGGCGTGAATTGCCCGCCGACGAACGGGCCGGATTTCGATTTTGGCTCATCGGCGATTTTGGTTCGCGCCCCGAACGGCAAGGAAATTCTTGTGGCCGGGCAAAAGTCCGGCATGGTCTATGCGTTTGATCCGGACGCAAAGGGAAAAATTCTCTGGCAAACGCGCGTCGGAAAAGGCGGCCTGAACGGCGGGGTGCAGTGGGGCATGGCCAGCGACGGACAAAAATTGTATGCGGCCGTAAACGACACCTCCGGCGTGATGAACACCGCCGGGCCCGTGGGCGGCGCGACATTCGATCCCGCGAAAGGCGGCGGCCTGACGGCTCTGCATCTGGAGGATGGATCAAAAGCGTGGTTTGCTCCGAGCCATCCGTGCGATCCGCCGCGGCCCGGCTGCAGTCCGGGGCAGTCCGCCGCGCTAACGCTGATACCCGGCGTGGTATTTTCCGCCGCGCTCGACGGGCACGTGCGCGCGTTCAGCACCGAGGACGGCGAGATGCTTTGGGATTTCGATACCGCGCAGACCTATTCCACAGTGAACGGAGTGCCGGCTCACGGCGGCTCGATCGACGGCGCGGGACCGGTCATTGCCGGCGGCATGATGTTCGTCAATTCCGGATATCCGCGCAACGGTGGCATGCCGGGCAATGTGCTGCTTGCGTTTGGGCCGGAGCAGTAGTAGCACAGACTTCAGTCTGTGGATTTTCGTTCCGCAGCCAAGGCGGCAGGCGCTAGCCAAGATCAGGCGGAAAGCCACAGACTGAAGTCTGTGCTACTAAAATCGTATTAATCCGTATTTACATATCCAATAAATACGAGTATAAATGTATTTTCTGGAGGTGTCCGTGCAATCCGACGAATTGCTCAGTCCCCGCGACGCGGCGCGATCGCTGGGGATCAGCTATCCCACGCTCAAGCAGTGGATCTACAAGAAGAAATTGCGCAGCATCCGCACCGCCGGAGGACACCATCGCATCCCCGCATCCGAGATCGAACGTTTTCTGCCGCGCACGGAGGAAAAAGATGTCTTGGCCGGGCGGCGCAATTTTCGGCGAATCAGCGGGCGAAACCAACTGGTTGGCCGAATCCTGGAAGTGCGCTACAGCGGACTGCTCGCGCAGGTGAAGCTTTCGATCGGCGGGCAGCGCATCTCCTCGATCATCACGGCGGATGCCGCGCGCGAAATGCGCCTCGAAAAGGGGCAGACCGCGGCGGCCCTCATAAAGGCCACGGAAGTCATGATTGTGCGCATGTGATTCAGGACGCAAAGATGATGAGGATACGCACAACCATAGCATTAGCCGCCGTTGCTGGACTCGTGCTGGCTTCGCCCTTAAGTTCCGCCCGCGCACGAATCGCCGCGCCATTGCTCCAAGTGGCGCCGAAACCGTGCGGCACGGTCAACGTCGCCGCGGCGTCCGATTTGACCTACGCGATGAACGAGATCGCCGCGAATTTCGAGAAGGCGACGGGTTGTGCGGTTCGCCTCAGCCTGGGCTCTTCCGGAAATTTCCTTACGCAAATTGAAAATGGCGCGCCGTTTGACGTGTTTTTCTCGGCGGACATCGCTTATCCGAAAAAACTGGAAGCGGATGGCCTGGCCGTGCCAGGGAGCACGTATCTCTATGCCATTGGCAAAATCGTGTTGTGGACGAGAAAAGATTCCCGCGTGAACGTGGGTAAAGGTTTTGCCGCGTTGCGCGAACCCGCCGTGCAAAAAATCGCCATCGCCAATCCCGCGCATGCGCCCTACGGCCGGGCGGCGGAGGAAGCGCTGCGTAAAGCAGGCGTTTATGAGGCCGTGAAGGACCGCCTCGTTCTCGGTGAGAATATTTCGCAGACGGCGGAGTTCGTCGAATCCGGAAACGCGGACGCCGGAATCATCGCGCTTTCTCTCGTGCTTTCACCGACGATGAACGACAAAGGCCGCGCCTGGAACATCCCGGAGAATTTGTACACGCCGATTCAGCAGGGAGCCGTGGCCGTTCGCGACGCGGCGAACCCGCAAGGCGCGCGGCAATTTCTCGACTACATCAAGTTGCCCGCGACGGCCGCGCTGCTCGAGCGATACGGATTCGTGCTCCCCGCCAAAAGTTCCACCGGAGGGAAACCTTGAACTGGCAGGCGATTGAGCTTTCGCTGAAGCTGGCGGTTTGCGTCGCGGGAATTCTGCTTGCCGTGGGTTTGCCCATCGCCTATTGGGTAACGTTCTCGCGCTGGCGCTGGAAATTTCTGATCGAAGCGATTGTCGCGCTGCCGCTCGTTCTGCCGCCCACGGTGCTCGGCTACTACCTTCTGGTAGGCCTGGGGCCGCGCCATTTTGCGGGCAGAATTTGGCAAGCCTGGTTTGGGCACACGCTTCCGTTCACGTTCGGTGGATTGCTGGTGGCCTCCGTACTTTATAGCCTGCCGTTCGCGGTGCAGCCGATTTCGGCGGGGTTTGAAGGAGTCGACCGCCGGCTGATCGAAGCTTCGTGGACGCTTGGAGCGCCGCGCCTGGCGACATTTTTTCGCGTGATCCTGCCACTCTCCGCGGCCGGAGTGGTCACCGGAATTGTGCTGAGCTTCGCGCACACGATCGGCGAGTTCGGCGTGGTGCTGATGGTGGGCGGAAACATTCCCGGCGTGACACGCACCGTTTCGATCGACATTTACGATCAAGTCCAGGCGGCGAATTACGACGTCGCGAATCGGACTGCGCTGGTTCTGCTGCTGTTTTCCTTTCTCGTTCTCACCGCGATTTATGGCACCAATCGCCGGGCGCTGAGCATCTGGCGGAGGTCTTAAGTGGCGCACGCTTTAGCCTGCGGGTTTTAGTCCTTGCTCGTGCCACAAATACCCACAGGCTTAAGCGTGTGCTACTAAAAGTGAACATGTCACTCGAAGTTTCGATTGAAAAAATAGTCGCGGGTTTCCGGCTCGCTGTGGAATTCACGGCGGACGACGCCCCGCTCGGCTTGCTCGGGCCTTCGGGCTCGGGCAAGACAATGACGCTGCGCGCGATCGCGGGCCTGGAGACGCCGGACCGCGGGCGCATCGTGCTGCAAGGGCGCGTGCTGTTTGATTCCGAGCAGCGTATCAACCTGCCGCCGCGCGCGCGCCGCATCGGATTGCTCTTTCAAAATTACGCGCTGTTCCCTCATTTGAGCGTGACGGAAAATATCGCGTTCGGATTGCGGCATCTCCCGGATGCAGAAAAGAATCGGCGCGTCACGGAACAGCTTGCCGCCGCGCACCTCGATGGCCTCGCGGACCGCTACCCGACAACGCTTTCCGGCGGCGAACAACAGCGCGTCGCGCTCGCACGCGCGCTCGCCATCGAGCCGGCCGCGCTGCTGCTCGACGAACCGTTCTCCGCGCTGGACACGCATCTGCGCAGCGCTCTCGAGCGCCAGCTGCGCGAAACGCTTGGAAACTACGGCGGATCGACATTGTTCGTAAGCCACAATCTCGAAGAGGCGTACCGCGTTTGCGAAAAACTCGTTGTGCTGGCAAATGGGAGCGTGGCGGCGCAAGGCCCGAAGGAAGAGATCTTCCGCCATCCTCCGACGCTCGAGGTTGCGCGCGTCACCGGGTGCAAGAATTATTCCCGGGCCCGCCGATTGCCGGATGGGCGAGTGGAAGCGCTCGATTGGGGCTGCAAGCTGCGTGTCGCGCAGCCATTTGCAAAGTCGCCCGAGCATGTCGCCATTCGCGCGAATCATGTCCGCGTGCATCCCCCGCAGAAATTGAACCTGGAAAATTCCGAAAACGTGTTCCCTTGCTGGCTGGCCGCCATGACCGAAACGCCCTTCCGCGTCACGCTCGACCTGCGCGTCGGCGCGCCGCCCGCGAGTTCCGCTGATTTTCAGTTACAGGCCGAGGTTTTCAAGCAGGAGTGGGAATCGTTCCGAAATCTTCCGCAGCCCTGGGCGATCGAGCTCGCCGCGGATCGCCTTTTTCTCTTGCCGGATTGAGGTATTTGGTGGCGCAGGCTTCAGCCTGCGGGTTTTGGTCCTTGCGCGCACAAAACCCACATGCTGCAGTGATAGCGAAGAAAACTGACAACGAGTGGGTCCGAAGATCTGGATTTTCCGCAGGAATCTGCATTTTAATTGGTTTGGCGAAGAAAAGCAGATCCCTCGCTTCGCTCGGGATGACAAAAGGACACTTTTTCCGCAGCCTGTGAAGAGCGCGCTACGGAAGAGCATTCAGCGGTTGCGTGGAGGACGTGCAGCCGGAAGCCACGCCCGCGCAGGTATCGCGAAGGAAAATTCCACCGGAAGGCGAGGTGGAACCGAGATTGGTCGCCGCGGACTCGAAGGTGATGTAGCGGCCTGTAGTGTCGATCGTCGCCGAAGAGGTCGCGCCATTGGCTTGGATTCCCGCGGTCGTGACCGAAACGAGTTGCGTGGAAGGCGTGCACCCGGACGAAACTCCCGCGCAAGTGTCCCGGACAAACGCGTTCACGCCGGCACTCGTACCGCCCGTCACCAAGTTCGTCGCAGAAGAGAGGAACGCCACGTAGCGCCCACCCGCGCTGATCGACGGAGAAATACTGTCGCCATTAGCAGGGCTGCTGCCCAATCCGATGGATACGAGTGTGCTGGAAGGCGTGCAGCCGGAGGGAGCGCCCAGGCAAGTATCGTTCACAAAAATATTTTGCGTCGTTCCCGGGGTTTCGGTAACGCCGTCGGCCGAAGCTAATACCGATACGCCGTAGCGCTGGTCCGAGCTCATCAATGGCAAAGACAGCGCGCTCGCGGAGATCCCAGCGGCGCTCGTGGAACCGGGCGTAAAAACCGTAAATACCTCGTTGGCAGAGGTTCCGCCTCCGGGCGCGGGAGTGGTCACCGCGACTTGTTCCATTCCAGCAGTCACAAGATTGGGCGCCGGGATCAGTGACGCGATTCCGCTGCTGCCGATGAATATCGTGGTAGGGAGGGTGGCGCCGTTCCATTGAACGACGGAGCAGGGCGACAAACCAATTCCATTCACGGTCAATGGAACAGGCAGTCCCGTCGCTGCCTCCACTACCGCGTTCGTCGGCGAAATCGAGCTGACGATTGGCGAAGGGAGATTCGTTCCGGTCGCCTGCGCCGTCAATGGAAACTTTAGAGAATTTGAATTCGTCGCGGGCCCGCTGCCGGATACGGTAACGGCCACAGCTGCCGCACCGGTTCCGAGGAAAGCCGTGTCCGCAGGCGTGATTGCTGCGGTCAGCTGCGTTGGGCTCACAACTGTCGTTGGACGCGGTGAACCATTCCAATTGACAACCAGCCCGTTCGCGAAACCTGCGCCGCTTGCATTTGTTCCGTTTACCGTCAGGGTGAGTCCTGTCGCGTTGCAATACGGCGTGGCGTTCGCCGAAGTTGTCGATGCCGAAAGCGCTGTGATGTTCGGAAGAACAATCGCGAAAGAGATCGCGTTGTTGGATGGCCCTCCGCCGCAATTAACAAGCGGTCCGGGCGTGCATCCGGCTTCCGGCGGGTTGAATGCAGTGACCTGGCTGGTTCCCACCGAAGCGATATCCACCGCGGGTAATGTCGCTGTGAGTTGGGCGGGACTCAACTGAGTTGGACCAATGTAGGCAGTCGGCAATGGAGTTGTGGCGCTGCCAACCGTCCATTGCACCACGGAGCAAGGAAGGATGTTTCCGCCGGTGACGGTCAAAGTGACCGAAGTTGTGCCGGCAATCGCAGCCGTTGGTGAAGCGGATATGTTCGTCGGCGCGGGAAGCAGCGAGGGCGAAATTGTAAAGGGCGTCAGATTCGATGGGACGCCTGAATTGGAGACCTCGATATTTACCATTCCGGTTGAAATCAGATCCGAAAATGGAATGATGGCGGTGAGTTGTGTCGAGCTGACAAATGTTGTTGCGAGAGATGTAGTTATCGCCGGTACCGATCCCGTTGCCGGGATCACCCAATTCACCGCCGAACCGGGGACGAATTGCGCGCCGTTCACAGTGAGAACGACCTGCGAAGCACTGCACGATGCCGCGGCAGCCGAGGAAGTTGTCGAGGCCGAAACATTTGAAATCGAAGGCGGCATGATCGTGAACGGGACGGGCGCAGGGCAGGTCACGGATTGTGCGGTCACGCAGGGTGTAATGTTGAACGCGGTTAAATTCGCTGTTTGAACGCTGGCGCCCGAGATCAGGAAATCGGTGTCGGGAACCGTCGCGGTCAGCTCGATTGGGTTGCCCGTCGACGTACCCATTGCGGCAGCGGCAGGAACATAAGTCGTAGCGAGTGTTGTCGTCACATTGTTCGGGCTCGTCCATTGAACGACGCTGCAAGGGAGGATGTTGCTGCCCTGCAAAGTCAGTGTTAACGCGGGACCGCCCGCCGCGGCGGAATTTGGCGCAATCGAAGTAAGGGAGGGAGTTGGGAACGCCGTCGCCGGCGTGGAGAGAGTAAAGGGCAATGAATTGGAGGCTCCCACCGAATTCGATACCGTTACTCGCGCCGTGCCGGGGAACGCAGCGTTCGTCGCCGGGATGGAAGCGGTGATCTGCGTCGCGCTCACAAAGGTTGTCGGTTGTCCTGCGCCATTCCAATTCACTGTCGCATCGCTGGTGAAATTCGTGCCATTCACCGTCAGCGTAAAACCCTGGGCGCTGCAAGACGGCGTGGAGGCCGCCGAAGTTGTGGACGCCGAGAGGGACGCAATCGCCGGCGGCGTCCCCGGCGCCGCACCGATCGTGAAGATGACAACGTTTGAAATTTCGGTGGTCGTCGTGTTGTAGACGTTTTGCGTAGCCGACTGGGCCGAGCCGGGAATCTGCACGGCTACTTGCACGGTCCCCGCGTTGGCAAGGTCCGAAGCAGGAACCGGTGCCGTCAGCTGGATGCTGCTCACAAGCGTGGTATTCAGCGCGGTCCCATTCCACAGGATCAGCGCGCCGGTCGTAAAACCCGATCCATTGGCCGTAATCGTGAAGCCCTGCCCACCCACGGTTGCCGTGCTGGGACTCACGAAGGTCAGAATGGAAGACGCAGTTTGGATGGAAAGGTTCGTGTTGTAGTCGGAACAGGCGGAGGCCAGCCCACACGCCACCATCGCCACAATCAGCCACTTGCGCGAACACATCCGAACACGCTCCTCGCGAGCCATCCTGCCGGGACTTCGGGCAGAAAAAACAGATTGAAATCGTTCCGGGTGCTGAGGAAGTCAGCGATGATCCAGTTATCGGCAGGCTCCACGCTCAGCTTCCACCCCCGCGGAGGTGAAACCTTCGGCGTAAATGTGCGGCCCGCGCCCTAGAATTAGGAAGAACCCCCACCAAACCGGCCCGTTTCTGATACCACTCAGGCACGCCCAAGTCAACCCGGACCCGCCACACACAGCTTACCGCAGCAGTCGTGAGATGCACAGCGCGCGCCGGCCCGTTGCCCGGGGGTTAAGTAGCACAGCCACTCTTGGCTGTGTAGGTTTTACGATTTTCGCTGGATTGGCAGCTTGTAGATGCGGTGTACAAACCCACACAGCCAAGAGTGGCTGTGCTACATGACCTCCTAATGGTTCGAACCAATCGAGGCGAGGGCCTCGCTCGCGAGCTTGTGTGCGCGCTCCGCGCACGCGGCTTCCTCCCAGGTAGTCGCGGCGGCGGCGCGGAACCTCGCGGCAGCCTCTTCCGCGTGGCCAAGTTTCTGCTCGATATCGCCTGCGAGCAGCAAGAAGATGCAATTCCCGGGATGCTCAGTGACCAGAGGCGCGGCGGCCTTTTCGGCGCGCGCGTAGTCGCGATCGTAATTGCGCAGGCTCTTGGCCATGTTGAAGCGCGCCTCCACCTGCGTCAGTTCGCCTTTGGTGGATGCGATTTCGAGCTGGCGCAAACCTTCGCGCTTGTCTCCGCCCGGGATGCCCATGAAAAAGCGCAAAATTTTGGCCAAGGCCGAAAGGGTATCGACGTAATAGTTGTAAAGCCCGAGGCCCAGGTAGGCATCCGCCATGTTGGGGTCGAGTTCGAGGCAGCGTAGCAGGTGCTTGCGCGCCTCGACGCCCGCGCGCGCCACGGGCATTTTCTCGTAACGCAAGCCCAGCAGGCGCGCGCGCGACGCGTAGCCCAATCCCGCGTACAGCTCCATTTCAGCCGTGTCGGATTTGGCGATGCCGGCCTCGGCCAGGCGCGTCACTTTGTCGGCGAGCGCCAGTTCCGCGCCATCATCGACGTCGGCGGGACGCGTGTGGCTCCAGGCGTCAATCGTGTTGTATTTTCGCTCGGACCATTTGCAGTAAATATTCCACCAGAGCACGTCCGCTTCGATGAGATAGCCAAGAGGATGATTGGGGCGCGCCTCTTCGATCTTATGAGTGAGCGCGACGGCTGCCTCCGTCTTGCCCATGTACATCAGATCGATGGCTTCCTTTGCGTCGGGGGGAATATCGAGCTCGGAGGCCCGTGCCTCGCTAGGCGAAAACGATGCGAGCGCAGCCATCGCCAGGCAGATCGACACGCGGAAGTATCGGATTGGGATGCGCACCCGGCTATTCCTGATATTTTTTCTCGGCGATATATTTTGGGCTGAGGAGCCACGCGCCATTTACGTACATCGCGAAACATTCTAGCGCAAACACCGGGAAAGCCAGATAGCCCACTGCGGGCATCTGGAAGATCTTCCATTGCTGGCCAATGGGAAACGTGTAGATCCAACCGGCGCGCGCCCAGTAGTTCCAGAATTCCCACAGCCAGCCGCACACCCAGCCCGCGGCGAGAAACGAGTACAGCCTCCCGCGATGCCCCCGCGCAAGATCACCCTCGAAGGAAGGCAAGTGCAGGCGGTAGTTGATCGGCTCAAGAAGGAATAAGAAACCAAGCCAGACGAGACTGAACAGATACGCAGCGATGCGGGTTGGGACAACCAGCGGCACGACGAGCATCACGCCGCCAAGCAGGATGAATGTCGTTTCGGTCACGCGGCTGAAACGCAGCGGGCGCGACTCCTGCTCGAACCAGCCGAAGGACTCGATGAGCGCGGCGGTCATGAAAATTCCCGGCGTAATCGTCGCGAACGCCCAGCCGTAGCCGATCCATCGCTCGATCTGCCCTTGCGGCAGGCCGACATACGCCCAGTTCGCGAGCCGCAAATTGTACGCTTCAAAAATCAGCCACAACGGAATCGAGAGCGCCGCCATCTTCAGCAGGCCGCGTGGCTCTTCGCGCAGCCGCGAATGCCCGGAGATCGCGAACACCGCGCCATCGGCAATCAAAATGTAAGACGTCCACGCCACCGGGCTGAAGTAAGTCGCTGCCGGCTCGATCCCATGAAACATCAAGTACTCCGCGCAAACGAGCGCGAAGAGCCCAAGCCAGCCGTGCGCGGGAAATGGCCCGCGCCGCGCGCGAAAAAATTCCACGATGAGAATCGTCACGGTCGCCGCAGTCAGGATAATTCCAAGCTTCAGCATGGGTACGGTTTACTCCGCCACAATTTTGCCTTATTTTGCCGTTCCTGCACGAAACAAACGCGGAGCGGCGAACTTCAAAGATGTCTTGCTTGCGGTGAGGCGGTCTCCGATTAGACTGCTTCTCGGATGGATTCGAGGCAATCGTTCACTCCAGATCTACACCCTCGGACGGCTTCGGCTCGAAAATCTTGCACGAGGCGGTCGCTGTCCTAGACACGAATTTGGCCGCCATGATATGGTCCGGCGCGTGAAGCGCTTCGCATTTCCGCTCGTGTTGGCCATGTGGGCGAGCCCATTGTTGGCGGCTTCCTCCGGAGAGGCCGTGTATCAGAAGCGCTGCGCGGCGTGTCACGAGCAGGTCAACGACCGCATCCCTCCCCGCGAGGCGCTGCAGAAGATGCCCGCGGCGCGAATCCTCCGAGCGCTCGACGCAGGGCCGATGATGGCCATCGCATTTACGATCAGCAGGGAAGACCGCATGGCCGTGGCTTCGTACTTAGGGACAAACGCGGCCGTGGAAGGGCCGCCAGCCGCGGCGTTCTGCGCGGACCGCTCCGTGAAGCTAGCCGCTAAACCAAAGACTTCGTGGAACGGGTGGAGTCCCGGCCTTACGAACGCGCGGTTTCAGCCGGACGATTCGGCCCGGTTAAGTACCGATCAGGTGCGCGGTCTGAAATTGAAATGGGTTTTTGGCTTCGATGGTGACGTCACTGCATTCGCGCCGCCCACGGTCATCGATGGCCAGGTATTTGTCGGAAGCGCCGGCGGGCTGATCCACGCCATGCGCGCCGAAACAGGCTGCCTGCAATGGGTGTTTCAGGCGAACGGGCCGGTGCGGTCCTCCATTCTGGCCGTGCCTCTCGGCAGCCAACACGCGCTGCTTTTTGGAGATATGACGGGCTGGTTTTACGCGGTTAAGGCGGAAACGGGCAAGCTGCTTTGGGAGGTCCAAGTGGAAACGCACGATTCCACGCGGCTCACCGGCGGACCTGTCGCACACGACGGAATCGTCTACGTGCCGGTGGCATCGTGGGAGGAAACGCGCTCCGCCGACGCGGAATACGCCTGCTGTACTTTTCGCGGCAGCGTGGTGGCGCTACGCATCCGCGACGGCATGCAATTGTGGAAGACCTGGATGACGGGCGTTCCAACAGAGCAAGGCAAGAGTTCACGCGGGACCACAAATTTTGGACCTTCAGGAGTTGGAGTCTGGTCCACGCCCACACTGGACGTGAAGCGCAAACTTCTCTACGTGGGCACGGGGGACAATTATTCGGCGCCCGCGACCGACACAAGCGATGCGGTGATCGCGCTCGACATGGCGACGGGCCGCATCGTCTGGGCCCGCCAGTTGACCGCGGAGGATGTTTTTAACGGGAGTTGCGCCGGTACCACCGCGACCTGCGGCCCGGATTTCGATTTCGGCTCTTCGCCGATTCTGACTCACGCACCCGATGGCCGCGAGCTGCTGCTGGCCGGACAGAAATCGGGAATCGTCTGGGCCCTTGATCCCGCGAAGAAGGGCGAGGTGGTGTGGCAAGCGCGCGTGGGCAAGGGCGGCACCAACGGCGGCGTGCAATGGGGCATGGCCACGGATGGGCTGCACGTCTTCGCGACGGTATCCGACGTCAAGCGGTCGCCGCAGACCAGTCAGACCGACACGCGCCGGAATCGTGTCGACCCGAACGTGGGTGGCGGACTCACGGCCCTGCGCGTTGCCGACGGAAGCCAGGAGTGGCATGTTGCGGCGGCGCCTTGTCCGGAAGGCGCGCCCGTGGGCTGCAGTCCTTCCCAGCCGGGCGCGGTGACGGAGATTCCGGGTGTGGTATTCGCGACCTCGACCGATGGGCACATTCGGGCGCACTCCGCCGAAGATGGCGAGCTGTTGTGGGATTTCAACACCATGCGCGATTTCGTAACGGTGAACGGCGTGAAGGGCCGCGGGGGCTCGATCGACGGTCCAGGCGCCGTGGTAGTCAACGGCATGGTGTTCATCAGCTCCGGGTATCCGCGCAACGGAGGCGTGCCCGGAAACGTGCTGCTGGCGTTCAGTCCCGAGTAGCGGCAGGAAGCGGCGAACGGACTCCCTAATTTCGTCGGAAACGCAGCCGAAGTCGGGAATATTACATTGGTCTTGCGTTCGAAGGGTTACGCAGCGCGCCGAGTTCTACGGGCTGAATTCTGTAAACCGCTTCAAATCATGAATATAAAGAGCAGCGTCAGAATTACCCGGTATTTATCTATGTGTGTTCTAGATCACAGAAATTTAACAATTGGAGGAGTATTCAAAACGCCGGATGTCCAGGTAGTTGGCTCGGAGCCTCTCATGTCCAAACTCGGCAGCTCATCCGGACGGACTTCAAGTGGGAAGCGGCGACGTCCATCCGGCGACGTGACAACCGCCACATTCGAACAAATTCCGCGGGACTTGTCGTCCCTTGTTAGAGGGCTGTACGGGCGGGTAGCTCGTAAACTTCGCGTCGATGCCTCATATGTGAGCCGCGTCGCTCGTGGAGAACGCCAATCGGGGTGGGTTGAAGGGGCGTTGAGACGCGAGCTGAACGATATCGTGCTCCACGTCAACAAGCAGCTTAAACGCATTGGCCTTAAGGCGCCTAAAAAAAAGAAGATGCGCCGCAAAAGCAAGACGAATACACGCTCGAAATCCAGGTGAATCCAGGTCCAGCGAGCTGTTTGCGAGACTCCGGTCCTCTTCGTTCGCGGCAACGATGTCGCTTCTTTCCCCAGGCAGCGGAGTAGCTCCCAATTGGCTCCGGTCCCATTTGATTGGCGTGGCGGTCCTGACGGCTTATCATTGATGGATACAGTAACTACCCAATTGCAATAATCACGACAATCCTGATAGCATGAGGCCGGTTTGAATCGCCCCAGTCTTGAATTTCTCTCATGAACAAACGTGTCACTCGCCGGGGGCGCAAGAAAACTCTCATCGAGCGAATTTTCCGCGAAATCGTTGGGCGCGAAATGACGCAAAAAGAGCGCCGGGTTCTTCTGGGAAAGCGCAAGAAAACTGGGACGCCAAAGTGACCCTGAATCCTCTCCCCCGGCCAAGTGATATGATCGAGCCGCGTATGGTCTCTTCCGACTGGCGAAGAGGGGGTGATCGCCAATTTCCGGAAAGCTGAACGATCGAGCGTCGCTCCACTCCCCCTGACAAGTTGGGTTCCCGCGAGTTGAGAAGCTACGGTCATGCTTCGAAGCTTTAGGCGCTTCCTTGCATCTGATATGCTTTGCGCGCTTCGCGCCAACCATGTCCACACTTTTGCCGGAGGAACAACTCGAGCGAGGGCTCGGCCTGAGCGAGGCCGTCGCCCTGAACATGAACGCGATGGTGGGGATCGGGCCGTTCATCGTGATTCCGCTGGTTATTCAGGCGATGGGCGGGCCGCAGTGCCTGCTGGCTTGGGTGGCTGGCGCGGTGCTCTCCCTGCTCGATGGGCTCGTCTGGGCGGAGCTCGGCGCGGCGATGCCGCGTGCTGGCGGTACGTACGCGTTTCTGCGGGAAATCTACGGCGCGGGGCGCGGCGGGCGGCTGATGTCGTTTCTTTATATCTGGCAGACGCTCATCCAGGCGCCGCTCGTGGTGGCATCGGGCGCGATCGGTTTTTCGCAATACCTGACGTACCTGGTTCCGCTTGGGATATTTCAGCAGAAAGCGATTTCCGCGGCGCTGGTTGTTGTTTTGGTTGTGCTTCTGTACCGCAGGATTTCGGCGGTCGGAACGATCTCGAAATTTTTGTGGATCGGCGTGGTGGGCACGATGGCGTGGATGACTTGGGGAGGAGTGACGCACTTCTCGGCGAAGATGGCGTTTGATTTTCCTCCCGGCGCGTGGAATTGGTCCTGGCTGTTTTTCGCGGGACTCGGGTCGGCGTCGGTCAACACGGTTTACACCTACCTCGGTTACTACCACATCTGCAACCTGGGCGCGGAGATTCGCGAGCCGGAGCGCAACATCCCGCGCGCCATCCTGTTGTCAATTGCGGGAATCGCCGTGCTGTATCTCGCGATGCAGACGAGCATCCTGGGCGTCGTGCCGTGGCGCGAGGCGCAGAATTCGCAATACATCGTGAGCACGTTTGTCGAGCGGCTGTACGGTGCGCGCGCCGCCACGTTCGCCACAGTCATGATTTTGTGGATCGCCTTCGCTTCGCTCTTCACCACGCTGCTCAGCTATTCGCGTGTGCCCTTTGCCGCGGCCGAGGATGGCAATTTTTTCCCGGTCTTCGCGCGCGTGCATCCCAAAAAACATTTTCCGCATGTGTCGCTGCTGTTTCTGGGCGCGGCGTCGCTCGCGTTCAGCGTTCTGTTCCGGCTGGCCAGCGTGATCAAGGCGATCATCGCCGTGCGTCTGATCGTGCAGTTCATCAGCCAGGGCGTGGGCGTGATGATTTTGCGGCGGCGCTGGCCTCCGGAGCGGCTTCCATTTAAGATGTGGCTCTATCCTTGGCCGGCCGTGCTGGCGATTTTGGGCTGGGTCGCACTGTTTTATTCCACGGGATGGAAGTTCGCCCTCGGGGGGCTTGGCGTGATTGCTCTGGGCATCCTGACGTACATGATTCAGGCGCGCTACCGGCGGATCTGGCCATTCGCCGTGGCCGCGGAGGCGCGGCAATGAAGCGCCCGAAAAAACTCGGACTGCTCTCTCTGCTGGCCGCGCTTTGCGCGTTTGCCGTTGCTCTGTCGCAAGTATCCGCGCAGCAGGAAGCTCCCGCGCCGGGCCGCGGCCAAAACGTCGCGGACACGCTCGAATCGATTCAGAAGGCCCGCGTGGTGACGCGTGTCCTGTTCACCGTGGCGCATCCCGATGACGAAGCCTCCACTCTGCTCACCTACCTGCCTCATGCATTGGGTACGGACACGACGCTCTTGACGCTGAACCGCGGCGAGGGCGGACAGAACGCCATTGGTCCCGAGCAGGGCGCGCAACTCGGCATCCTGCGCAGCTCCGAGCTTTCCGCAGCGATGAATGTAGAAGGGCCGCGTCTTTATTTCACACGCGTCGTCGATTTCGGATTTTCAAAGACGCTCACAGAAACGCTCGAAAAATGGCAGGGCCTGGAACTGGAAGACATGGTGCGCGCGATCCGCATGCTGCGCCCGCAAATCGTGATCAACGGCTGGGGCGGACAGAAAACCGGCCACGGCAATCATCAGGCTTCCGGCTATCAAACGCCGAAAGCCGTCGAAGCCGCGGCCGATCCCACCAAATATCCCGACCAGATTGCCGAAGGACTGAAACCCTGGCGCGTGGAGACAATTCTCAATCCAGTCCGCGCGACCGCGCAGGATGAGAAAGTGGATTACACCGGTTCCTGGGTGGTGCCCGCCGATGAAATTTCCCCGATTTGGGGGCTCAGTTACCGCGACATTTCGCTCGAAGGTTACTTGCATCACCGCTCGCAGGGCGTGACCCCGTTCCTGAATGCGCCGTTCGTCCGGCGCCCTTATGGCTTGAAGCGCGCGACGGGCGGTCCCGCTTCGCCGTCTGATTTTGCGCAGCCGCTGATGTCGCTTGCGCGCGTGATTCCCGTGCCGGCAGAGGATTCGCTCGCAGCTGCCGACCACGCGCTCGATCAAGCTCGCATGGCGGCGGAAAAACTCGACTGGCCCGGCGCTGTGCGTTCCATCGCGGAAGCGGGCAAACAGATTGCTTCCCTTGAAGACCGGGTGAAGCGCTCACAGGATTCGTCGGCCGCGGGTGCATTGTGGGAGCTGGAGCAGGTGCGCGAACGAATCAATCACGCACTCTCCGACGCCGCGGCGATCAAAATCGTTTCGAACTCAGACCGCAGCGAGCTTGTCGCGGGCGAAGGGTTCAGCGTGCGCGCCGAAGTGGTCCATCGCAACGACGCGCCGGCCACATTTTCAAAGCCGGAACTGGCGCTGCCCTCCGGCTGGAGCATCACCAAGCAGGAAGAGAAAGACGGCTCGACGAATTTCAGCGTCGCCGTTCCCGCCGGGGCCCAAACGCCGCGCGCGCCGGGCGATTTTCTCAATCCGTTTCCGCCGCCGCTCGTCCGCGCGCGCACGCATGTCGAGGCCGACGGCTACGCGTTTGATTTTACCGCGCCGGTGCAGAGCCTGCACGCCTCCACGGTCAGCGTGTTGAGCTACCCGCTGCGCATCGTTCCGCCGGTCGAGCTCACTCCGCAGCCGGAACAATACGTGGTCGTCGAGGCGCGCCAGCCCAGGCAGTTCGATGTTTTCGCGCGCGTTCATTCCTTTGCGCAGACGCCGTCCAAAGTCAGCGTAGGAGTCGAAGTGCCTTCCGGCTGGAAGGCTCCGCCGCCGGAGGCCATCGAATTTTCCGGCGCGGGCGATCGGCTCGTTCATCTTACGGTGTTGCCGCCTGCAAAAATTGCGGCGGGAAATTACGAATTGAAGGCCTATGCGAAGCGCGGCGCGGAAAAATTTGAGACCTCGCTTGAGCCGCTGCCTTCGCTCCCCACCTATTTGTGGAGCGCGCCCGCAGCCGTACCCGTGCACGTGTTCTCCATCACCGTGCCGGACCATTTGCGCGTGGGCTACATTTCCGCAGACAACGACGCCGCCATCCCGGATTCGCTGCGCCGCCTGGGAGTCGACGTCGAAATGATCGATGCGAACGCCTTGGCCTTCGGGGACCTCAGCCGGTTCGACGCCATCGTGGCCGGAATGCGCGCCTACGAACTGCGTTCCGACGTCGTCGCTTCCAATTCGCGCCTGCTCGATTACGCCGTGGGCGGCGGCACGCTCGTCGTGCTGGACGAGCGGCCGGCGATTTGGGACGCGCTCAAGCCCGCTCCGTTCCCCGCGACGATGGGCCCCGGCCCGCGCGTCACCGACGAAAACGCGGCCGTGAATTACACCGACCCCGCCAGCCCGCTCCTGAATTTCCCGAATAAAATCGAAGCCCACGATTTCGACGGCTGGGTGCAAGAGCGCGGCCTCTACTTCTGGGAAAAGTGGGACCCGCAATATCACACTGTCCTCTCGATGCACGATCCCGGCGAAAAAGACGTGATGGGCAGCCTCGTCTGGACCCGCACCGGCAAAGGCACGTACATCTACACGGGCCTCTCCTTCTCGCGCCAGTTGCCCGAAGGCAACGCCGGCGCCTTCCGCTTGTTTGTGAACCTGATTAGCCAGTCGCGCAACAAAACGAAGTAGACACAATTCAAGGAATTTGCGCGGACCCGACCTCCGGGAATGTGCTTTTTCGGGTGCCGCACTCTTCACGTTCTTCGTGAAGGGTGCGGGTTTAGAGCTTTGTTGATCCTCGGTGCAAACTGCGTCGAGGACTTTGATCGAAGGACTCCGGCTCGCGCCGAAGCGGCCACCATTTAGTTGACACAAACTTCGTGTTACACTATACTCGTGTAATGAAAACTAAGCTACGCAATGTCACCGTAACTCTGGAGGAGCCGGTGGCTCGATGGGCCCGCGTCGAAGCGGCTCGCAAGGACACCAGCGTCTCGCGACTGCTGGGAGAGATCCTCAAAGAGCGCATGCTCGATAGCGACGGCTATGAAAGAGCCATGCGCCGCGCCCTGGCTCGCAAGGCCTTCCTAAAGACAGAGGGCCGGTACATGTCGCGCGAGGAGGCCCATGACCGCGCTGGTCTTCGTTGATACGAATGTTTTTCTTTACGCGCTTGACCGGGCGGACTTGAAGAAACAACAGGCGGCCCGAGCATGGCGGGAAGAACTGTGGAAGAACCGGCTCGGGAGAATCAGTTTTCAGGTGCTGCAGGAGTTTTATGTGAAGGCAACTCAGAAGTGGCCAGAGGATCGCGACGAGGCGCGCGCCGAAGTGAAAGATCTGCTGGCCTGGCAGCCTGTGACTGTGGACGCCGCGATTCTCGAGCGAGGCTGGAGACTTCAGGACCGTTATCAGCTCTCGTTTTGGGATTCACTCATTGTGGCCGCTGCGAAAACCTGCGGTTGTCGTTACCTGCTGACCGAAGATTTGCAAACGAACCAAAATCTGGATGGCATCCTCGTGATTAGTCCATTCCTTACCGAACCCACATCCCTTTCCCTCTAGCAATTGGTCAACGACTACCATCCGAGCGGGGTTGCCTTCCAGAGTTCACCTTGCGTCACCCACCTTGACAACTTTTCCGCAGTGGATGAGACTTAATTCCCCCCTTCCAGAAAGTGGACTCCCTTGTTCGCCTGGCTACTTGGCATGCGTGCAGCTTGCGCTGGATCGTGTCGAGGCTTGCCTTGCGTCTTCCTAACTCAGAATGGGCGAACCCAGAATGGGAATCTTGAGGCTGCACGGTGTCGATGAACGGGGTGCCGATCCGTATTCTATTGGTAGGCGAAGCGAAGGATGCATGCCGGCTTCGCGGGCTGCTGGACACGGAAGATTCCAGCCAATTCCATATTGCGCACGTCGCGGACCTCGAGCTTGCCGCCGAGCGCCTCTCCAGCGAACCCGCGGATGTTTTGCTCCTCGATTTGGGTTCTAAACAGCGGCAGGGCCGCGCCTATGTACAAGCCGCGCGCGCCGCCGCGCCGGACACGCCCATGGTCATTCTGGCGGAGTCCGAAGACGAACTGCTGGCGGTCGAGTCCTTGCGCCAGGGCGCGCAGGATTTCCTGGACAAAGAGCATCTGGACCGTTCCGCCCTGGTGCGAGCGCTGCGCTACTCGATCGAGCGCCACCGGCTGCAGAAAAATTTGCAAAATCTTTCCCTGATGGATGACCTCACTGGGCTTTACAACCGCCGCGGATTCCTGGCATTGGCCGAACAGCATCTGCGAATGATCCAACGTAAGGGGGCGGCGCTTCTCATCTACCTGGATCTGGATGATCTGAAACTCATCAACGACACGTACGGCCACCTTGAAGGCAATCGCGCGTTGATCGTGACCGCCAATGTTCTGCGCGCCTGCTTCCGCCAGTCGGACATTCTCGCGCGCTTGGGCGGCGACGAATTCTGCGTCTTGATGACCGACGCGGGGCAGGACTCGGCCCAGCAAGTCCGCAAGCGCCTGCAACAGCGCGCGGATTTCATCAATGCGCTCTCGTCGTGGAACTTCCGGCTTTCCCTGAGCGTCGGGATCGCCGACGTGCCCGTGGTTCACCAGCCGTCGCTCGATCAACTGCTCCGAGTCGCCGATACGCGCATGTACGAGGAAAAACGGCAGAAACAATTGCGCGGCTCGGATTCGCCGGCCCTGAAACAATCCACCGTTGCCAGCTCCACCTGATCGATCGCGGCAGTCCCGCAGTCTTCGCTGAAGCCAATCCCGAAAATTGCCGATACAGAAACTGTGGAGTGTTCGCGGGGCCGTGCGCTCATTCGCGCACGGCTTTTCACTCCACCGTTATATCTCGCGGTACGGGGGAAGAATGCAATTCCTGAGGGATTTGATATTCCCGGGCGGCTTCATGCCGCACGGCTATTGCTACCTGTGGACTCCGGACCTGATCGGGCTGCACGTGGTGTCGGATTCCCTGATCGCGCTTTCCTACCTGTCGATTCCCATCACTTTGGTGCACTTCGCGCGCCGGCGGCGGGACATTCCCTTCAGTTGGATGTTTCTGTGCTTCGGGGCGTTCATCGTGGCCTGCGGCGGCACGCACCTGATGGAAGTCTGGACGATCTGGTTTCCTTCGTATTGGCTCGCCGGAGCGGTGAAAGCCGTGACGGCATGTTTTTCCGTTGCCACCGCGATCTTGCTGATTCAGCTTACGCCCCGGGCCCTGGCTCTGCCCGCCACGCAGTGGCTCATCGAAATCAACCGGAAGCTTACGTGGGAAGTCGAGCAACGTGCGGAAGCGGAGTCCAGCCTGCGCCGCGTCAGTGAAGACCTGGAAGAGAGGGTTGCCGAGCGCACGGCGGCGCTCATGGCGACCAATCAATCGCTGCGGGAAAGTGAACAGCGCTATCGCACTCTGGTCGAGCACGCCCCCGAGGCCATTGTTGTGCTCGACCTGGACGTGGGGCGTTTCGCCGACGCCAATCAAAATGCGGAGCGATTGTTCGGCATGAGCCGCGAGGAGTTGCTGCGTGTCGGGCCCGTGGAGGTCAGTCCGCCGTTCCAGCCGGATGGACGGCCCACCCAGCAAGCGGCGGGCGAGGAACTGGATAAGGCCCTTCGCCACGTAACGCCTCGGTTTGAATGGACTCATCGCAACGCCGCAGGCCAGGAAATTCCGTGCGAAATATCGCTCGTTCGCCTGCCCTCGTCGGGCCGGAATCTCGTGCGCGCCAGCATCGTGGATATTTCCGCGCGAAAACAGGCGGTGGAGGAAATCCACAAACTGAATGCGGAGTTGGAACTCCGCGTGAAAGAACGCACCGCGCAGCTGGAGAGAGCCAATCACGATCTGGAATCGTTTACGTATTCGGTTTCGCATGACCTGCGGGCGCCGCTCCGCCACATGGACGGATTCTCAAGGATTCTCGTCGAAGACTATGGCCCGCAACTTCCCCCCGGCGCGAAGCAGCATGTGGAGCGGGTTCGCGCGGCCACGCGTCACATGGGCCAGCTCGTGGATGATCTGCTGAATCTGGCGCGGGTCGGACGCGGCTCGTTGAGAATCGCGGCCACGGACCTGAATGAAGTGCTAGCCGAAACGATTCTGGGCCTCGAGGCGGAGACGCGCGGCCGGGCTGTGGACTGGCGCGTGGGCCGTCTTTCCCCGGCGAAATGCGACGCGGGACTGATGAGACAGGTATTTTTCAATTTGCTTTCCAACGCGTTGAAATTCACGAACCGCCGGGAAAGAGCCGTCATCGAAATCGGCGAAATCCGTTACGAAGGCAAGCCCGTGATTTTCGTTCGCGACAACGGCGTCGGGTTTGACATGAAGTATGCCGACAAATTGTTCCAGGTCTTCCAGCGCCTGCACGGCGACGAGGAATTCGAGGGGACAGGAGTTGGACTGGCGATCGTCTACCGCATCCTGCAAAAGCATGGAGGCGCCATTCGGGCCGAGTCCAGCCCGCAAAATGGCGCCACATTTTTCTTTACCGTGAGCCAGCCGCTCCCCGCCTCACCGGCTCCCGTCGCGGTTCTCGGGGGTGCGGCGTGAGACCGGAGGAAATTGAAATCCTGCTTGTGGATGACAGCCCCGCCGACGTGGATCTGACTCTCCACGCGCTGAAAAAAAACACATTGATCAACCGCATTCACGTCGCGCGGGACGGTGAAGAGGCCTTGAATTTTCTCTTTTGCAGGGAGCCCTTTCAGGAACGCGCCCGCCAGCCCCTCCCGCAACTCATTCTTCTCGATCTGAAGCTGCCCAAGGTGGACGGCCTGTCCGTGCTTCGCGCGCTCAAGGAAGATCGCCGAACGCGCTGGATGCCGGTAATCGTCCTTACCTCGTCCAAGGAAGAGAGAGACCTGACCGCCAGCTACGACCTGGGCGTGAACAGCTACATCCAGAAGCCGGTGGACTTTGAACAATTCCGCGAAACGGTGCATGCCCTGGCGCTTTATTGGCTGGTGGTGAACCAGGCGCCCCCGCGGCAAGACATGGCCAATCGCACGGAGAAGTCCGCATGAGCCAAACGGTGACCCACGCTCCGCTGACAAATTTGTGGAACATGGCCGCGCCGCTGCACGCGATGCTCATTGAAAACTCAGAGGCGGACGCCGAGCTGATCCTCCATGAGCTGGAACACGCGGGATTTCATTGCAAGCCGCAACTTATTTCCAGGCGAGCGGAGTTTCTGGAGCACCTCGGGCGTTTTCCGTTCGACATTGTGCTGGCGGATTACCGGCTCCCGGGCTGGACCGGCATGGATGCCTTTTCCGCGATGCGCCAGGCCGAACACGATGTTCCTTTTATCCTGGTTACCGGAACCCTCGGTGAGGAAGTAGCCGTCGAGTGCATCAAGCAAGGCGTCACGGATTATGTTTTGAAGGAGCACCTGGCCCGCCTCCCCCTGGTGGTGGCGCGCGCTCTGGAGGAGAAAGCTCTTCGCGACGCCCGCAACCTCATGGTGCAGGCGCTCCGGCAAAGCGAAGCCAATTCTCTCTTCCTGTTCGCGCACAATCCTCTGCCCATGTGGGTTTTTGAGAGCAAGACGCTGCAGATTCAGCAGGTAAATGACGCGGCTCTTCGCCACTACGGGTATGACCGGATGGAATTTCTGCAAATGACCGCCACCGACCTGCATCCGGCCGAGGAAGTTCCCAAATTGCTGACGAACTTACGGGACTCCAATCCGGTGGAGCAACACGCCGGCCAGTGGCATCACCGCAAGAAAGATCGTTCGGTCATTGACGTGGAAATGTTCATGCACAAATTGGAATACTCCGGACGCACCGCCGCGCTCGTCGTGGCTCAGGACATCACCGAACGAAAACGGGCCGAGGAAGAAAGGCAGAAATTTTTTACGTTGGTGGAATACTGCCGCGATTTCATCGCCGTAGCCGATCTGCAGGACAACGTGGAATACGTCAACCCCGCGGGCCGCGCCATGCTCGGGATCGCGGAGGGGGAATCACTGAAAGGAACGCATTCCCTCGATTACGTGGTTCCGGCCGACCTGCCTTTAGTGCATGGCACAATTTTGCCGGCGCTCAACACGTCCGGACACTGGGAAGGAGAATTGCGGTTCCGCCATCGCCAGACCGGCCAGTCCCTGCCCATGGATTTCGTGGGATTTCAGGTGAAGGACCAGAAGACGGGCGAGCCGCGCTTCGTCGCCACCGTTTCACGGGACATGAGCGAGCGCCGGGCTCTCGAACAGCAATTGCAGCACGCGCAGAAATTCGAGGCCATCGGCCAGCTGGCCGGAGGGATCGCGCACGATTTCAACAACGTGATCGGCGCCATTCTCGGATGGGCGGAATTGGGAGAGGAGCAGGCCGCGTCCGGAAACGCGACGCTGGAAAATTATTTCAAAAAAATTCATTCTCAATGCGACCGCGTCACGGCCCTGGTCCGGCAGTTGCTGGCTTTTGCCCGGCGGCAGATTCTGGAGCCGCGAAACTTCAGCCTCAATCAGACGGTTCACGACGTATTGAATCTGCTCGACAAAGTGATTGGCAAGGACATCGAGATCCAGACGGCTGTGGCGGAAGATTTATGGGCCGTGCGGGCCGACCCCACGCAAATCGAGCAAGTGCTCATGAATCTTTGCATCAATTCCCGAGACGCCATGCCCAAGGGCGGACGGATCACCATCGAAACGCGCAACGCCCTGTTTTCCGAGGAAGACTGCCGCCGCACCGTCGGGCTCCAGCCCGGACGCTTTGCCGAACTCCGTGTCAGCGACACGGGAACCGGCATGGATGCCGCCACGCGTGAAAGGATCTTCGAGCCCTTCTTCACCACCAAGGGAACCGGAAAGGGAACCGGCCTGGGGCTGGCCACCGTCTATGGCATCGTCAAACAACACAATGGATTTATTCAGGTGGAAAGCGAGCCCGGCCAGGGAAGCACATTTCGGATCTTTCTCCCGGTCACTGAAACCCCTTCAACAGGGGAGTTTCGGACTCCCGCTCTTGACGAATTGCCGGTTCGCGGCGGGACGGAAACAATTTTGCTTGCTGACGATCACGACGGCATTTGCGAGATGGCGCAATCCGTTCTGACGGCAAAGGGGTATCACGTCTTGCTAGCGCACGATGGCGAGGAAGCCGTGGAAGTCTTTACAGCCCATCGCGACCGCATTTCACTGGTCTTGCTGGATGTCATCATGCCCCGGAGAAACGGCCCGGAAGTCTTCGCGGCGATCAAGGCCCTGAACCCAGGCATATCTGTTGTCTTTGCAACAGGTTATAGCAATGAAACGGCCGCCCTGGCCGACTTGGTGGAGCGCGGCGTCGGGGTCCTGAGAAAGCCCTATAGTCCTTCCGTCCTTTGCCGCCGTGTCCGTGAAGTTCTGGATGCTGCCGCAGGAACACCATCATTGCCGGAGTGAGTTGGCTGATCCTCCCAAAGGGAAATTTTTTTAGCGAATTTCGTTGTTGACACGTTCTGCGGTATATGGTATTTCCTGAACCAGATTTGATGGTCGGTTTTTTGTACCAGTTACATTTCACGAATTCTCAAAGGCAATTTTCGGCTTTCATTTATTGAGTTTACCCAGCAACACCCCACCCCACCCCGGGAGGTGATGACCAATCTGGTTATCACCTCCCTTTTTTTGTGCCTCCCGATTTCTTCCGTCGAGGTGAAAACCCCAAGAAGATGTAGATATGCCCATTCAGTTTGTGTAAATGAGATGGTATGCGGGAGTGAGGGTCTGGCGCAGAGTTCCGGCAATCTCCCGGCGGATCAACCGCCCCTTTTGGCTTCCGGATTCCGGATGGACCAATCTTCAGGAGGGAAGCTGATGCGCCAGAAGCCGGGGTTGGGATTTGTGAATTCGAAGGCGGTGCTGAATTTCCCGCCCGCGGCGCGGGTGACCAGCTTTACCGTGCATTCAATATTCTCGCTTGTCCGCACATTTCGCATGGTGACGATCTGGCCCTGGTCCAGCGAGGTGCCCATTTCCACGAGGGCGCCGTGCGCATTCACGATGATCGTGTGGGTGTCTTCACTGAAGGGAGATTTATTGGGCAGCGTCCCTTCCACGATGATACGCACCTGAAGGAACAGGCGCTGGCTGCGTCTTCGGCCCGCACTGGTATCCATTACTGCAAAGCCTCGAGGATTTTGTCGATCTGCATCTGGCGAGACATCCAGTCCTTATAGCATGGCCGAAATCAATCCGGCGAAGACTGCATGCGGATTGTGCATTGAAAAGTAACACGCCTTCAGGAACGTAAGTGGTTCGACAACGGGCGTGATGCAGGGTGGCGCGATCGGACGCGGACTTTCAGTCCGCCGTTCCCGACATTACCGGACAGCTAGCGGTTCTTTCTCGCGCATTTTGCCCGAACGCTTTTCCGCATACAAAGTGCGATCGGCGCGCTCCAGAAATTGCTCGGTGGTTTCGCCGTTCTCGTATCCCACCCATCCCGCCGAGAAGCAGATCGGAATTTTCGTGCCGGCGTATTCGGTCTCCATGGGACGCAAACGGTCCAGGAGCATCTGCACCCGGTCGGTGGTGCATTCGGGGAGCAAAACCAGGAACTCGTCCCCGCCCATTCGCGCGGCCAGGTCCGACTTTCGAGTCACGGTGCCGAGGCGCCGGGCGAAATGTTTGAGGACCTGATCTCCCGCCGGATGGCCGTAGGTATCGTTGATTTGCTTGAACTTGTCGAGATCGAAGGAAATCACGGTCAGGGGGTGGCCGTAACGCGCGCAACGCGCCGCCTCCGACGCCAGGCGTCCTTCCGCGACGCGCCGGTTGGAAAGGCCCGTGAGGGAATCGATCAGAGCCAGTCGCTCGAATTCCCCCGCGCGCATTTGCAGAGCCCGCATCTCTTCGATCTGCCGGGAGAAATCGCGCCGCAGCCGCTTCACGGTGATCTGTTGATAGATGGTGTAGGCGTTGAAGATCAGAACGAGCCCAATCAGGCCGCGCACGGCCCGGTTCAAGCCGGCTTGAAAGAACGGGTCGTCCACTTTGACGAGTCCCGGAAAGCTCATCGAGAACACGGCAAAGGTGAGCAGAAGCATGACGACGACTGCCATGCTCCAGAGCCACCAGTCCCGGCGTTCCAGCCTCTGCAGCTTTGCCTGCAGCTCGGCCAGGCTCGCGCCCTGCGGGGGATCGGGCTCGTGCATGCTGGTCATTAGCGGCGAAGAACTCATGGCTGGTCGCAGGTTCCGGGCGAACCCAGAAGATCCACCACACAATTATAGAGTCTGCGGAAAAAGGAGGCGGGAGAAAATGTGCGCGGCGTACCGGAATGGCCATTGTACCGCGGTACAGTCCCCCGCTTAGTTACTTCATCGCCAATACGCAGACGGCACGAAAGGGATCGTGTAAAGTACTGTGCCAATGGGAGGATACGCCGCAGGCAGAGAGTTTTTAGCCCGGAGGGACAGAACCCTGCGCTCAGGACTTACCCGCCTTTTTTCAGTTCGGCGAGAACCAGCTTGGCTACTTCGCGCAGAGTTTCAAACACGCCCTGGCCAGTGATGGCCACGGCCTCGTTGATGGGTTCGCCTTTTACTTGCAGCTGCTTGGCGAGGGCCTCGACGGAAAGTACCCCGGGTAGATCGCGTTTATTGAGCTGCAGGACGTAGGGAATCGTATTGAAGTCGAGCTTGTGTTCCTTGAGGTGTTCGCGAAGATTTTCGAGCGTTTCCAGATTTGCGTCGAGCCGCTCTTCCTGCGAATCCGCGACGAAAACCACGCCATCGGCGCCCTTCAAGATCAGCTTGCGGCTGGCTTCATAGAACACCTGGCCGGGAACGGTATAGAGGTGAATGCGCGTTTTGAAGCCGCGCACGGTGCCCAAGTCGATCGGCAGAAAATCGAAAAAAAGCGTGCGGTCCGTTTCCGTCGCCAGGGAAATCATCTTGCCTTTTTGCGCAGTTCCGGTGTGGTCGTAGATCCACTGCAGGTTGGCAGTCTTACCGCCCAGACCTGGGCCGTAGTAGACCAACTTGCAATTAATTTCGCGAGCAGGAAAATTGATAAAAGGCACAGTTGTCCGGATTAACCGGGTCCTCTTTTATAACACACGCCCGATGGCAGTCCAATCCTCAAACCAGGGCAAGTTGCTCGCCAAGTATCGGATGGGTCAGGCAGCCGGCCATGAAACCCGCGGAATGGCCCAATCGTGCGGTTTTGAAGGGGATCGATCCCATCGCGTTTCACGCTGGGACATGCTCTATCCAACCCTGCTGTGTTGTTCAGCATCCTTTCGGAGGGCCGCAGCGATTCCGGGATACCAATGTTTATCCCAATCTTTTTGGCTGCTGAAAATAAGGGGCCTTGGTCTATACTCTTGTGCTCAATTCTGTATCGAGGAGAATACTGCATATGAAGGGTTTCGTAGTTGGGGTGCTGCTCGGAGTCGTGATCTTCGCCGGCGGTCTTTACTATTACTTTGTTTCGGGAACGGCTCCCGCGGCAGTTTCTGATCCCCCCATGTTGATGGAGCGAAAGATGGCCAGCCGGTCGCTCGATGCGCATATCGATAAGGCGAATGTTCCGGCGCCTCCGATCCAGCCGAGTGAAGACAATTACGTGGCCGCCGCCAAACTTTATAAGGACCAGTGCGCCGGGTGCCACGGTTTGCCGGACCAGCCTCCTCCTGAGATCGCCGGGAATATGTTTCCCGACGCGACGCTGATGTTCAAGGGCAAGGGCGTGACGGACGATCCTCCGCAAGTGAGCTACTGGAAGGTAAAGAACGGCATCCGGTTGACCGGAATGCCGACTTTTAAGGGAATATTGAACGACACGCAAATGTGGCAACTGGCGCTCTTGGTTGCCAATGCAGATAAGGTTCCAGATTCGGCAAAAAAGCTCTTGGCTCCTGAGCCGCCTCCTGCTGCCGCGATTCCCGCAGCGCCGCCGGCGACGCCAAAGGCGCCTGCCTCAAAGAAATAATTCGTTGCTTCAGGGGGAGCGCAGAACCTGTGCTTCCTCCCAAGAGCGAACCAGTCGTTGACCTTCCTCCCACCCGCCCGTATAATAGGCGTTTCCGATTTGTGTCTGGAGGGTCGATGTACGCCGTAATTCGAAGTGGTGGGAAACAGTACCGGGTTGCGCCCGGGGATACGGTCAAGGTGGAAACCTTGCCCGGCAAAGTGGGCGGCAAGATCACGTTTGGAGACGTCGTCGCGGTGGCGACCGACGAAAAGAAATTTCTGACCGGGGCGGAGGCCTCCAAGGCCAAAGTGACGGGGAAAATCGTTTCGCAGGGACGTCATCCGAAACTCACGGTCTTCAAATACCGCTGCATCAAGCAGTACAAGATTGTCCGCGGCCACCGGCAGAATTACACAGCCGTCGAGGTCAGCGGCATCGAGCTCTAAGAGCTCCAAAGGAAATTGAGATGGCACATAAGAAAGGTGGCGGCTCCTCCGTAAACGGCCGCAACTCGCAGGGGCAAAGGCTGGGCGTGAAGCGGTTCGGCGGCCAACTTGTCCATGCGGGTACAATCTTGATCCGCCAGCGCGGAACTCGCCACAAGCCCGGCTTGAATGTAGCGCGCGGCAAGGACGATACGCTGTTCGCCCTGATTGATGGCGTCGTGCTTTTCCAGGACAAGGGCCAGGACGGGCGCTATATCAGCGTCCTGCCGCCTGAGCAGGTAGGCTCAGCAACGCCTGCCGCTGCGCCAGCAAACTAACTGGGTCTCGAATTCGAGAAGGCGGCTCCGCGGATGCGGGGCCGCCTTTCGTTTTTAGTAGCACAGACTTCAGTCTGTGGGGTTTCGTTTGATCTCGGCTTTCGCGGAGCGTCCAGGGCTCTTTGATGGAACCCCACAGACTGAAGTCTGTGCTACCAAAAATGCAAATCGCTGTCGCGTTGTCGTATTCTGAAGGGCGGAAGTGACCCATGGTGTTTGTTGACGAAGCCAAAATCTACGTGAAGGCCGGCAACGGCGGAAACGGCTGCATCGCGTTTCGCCGCGAAAAATTCGTGCCGCGCGGCGGGCCTTCGGGCGGCGACGGCGGCCATGGCGGCAGCATCTACCTCGAAGCGAATCCGCACGACAACACACTCCTGCGCTACCGTTACAATCGCGAATTCAAAGCCGACCGCGGGAGGCATGGCGAAGGCTCGAACTGTTCCGGGCACTCCGGAGCGGACATGATTCTGGCGGTGCCAGTTGGCACGGTCGTCACCGATGAAGACACGGGCGAACAGATCGCCGATCTCACCAAGCCGGGCGAGCGCATCTTGATAGCGCAGGGCGGTCGCGGCGGTCGCGGCAATCAACACTTCGCCAAGCCCTGGCATCAGGCGCCGCGCGAATCGGAAGACGGCCAGCCCGGCGTCGAGCGTCATCTGCACTTTTCGTTGAAACTGCTCGCGGATATTGGTCTCGTTGGATTTCCTAACGCGGGAAAATCCACGCTCATTTCGCGCATCTCCGCGGCGCATCCGAAAATCGCGGACTATCCGTTCACTACGCTGCAGCCCGGCCTCGGCGTCGTATCGGCGGATGGCGCTCCGGGAAAGCCGTCGGAAAAGGGGGGCGGGCGCACGTTCGTTGTTGCGGATCTGCCCGGCTTGATCGAAGGCGCGCACACGGGCGCGGGTCTCGGCATCCGATTTCTGAAGCACATCGAGCGCACGCGGCTCATAGCCCATTTGATCGACACGAGCGACGCTTCCGACCGCGATCCCGTGCACGACTTTGAGATCATCGCGGGCGAACTCGCCGCATTCAGCGAAAAACTTGCAGAGAAGCCCGTGATTGTTGTGGCCACAAAGTTGGACGCCACGACGGACCGCACGCGCCTCGGAAAACTGCGCGAATTTTGCGCCGCGCGCGGGCTCGAGTTTCACGCCATTTCGTCCGCCTCGGGCGAAGGCATCCCGCAACTGGTGCGGGCCATGGCCGACGCGCTGGACCGCCTGGCGCCTTCCGAGCCGCTGCAGGAAACAGCGGACGACGCAACGGAACTGCAGAAACCGCACGAAAACGATTCTCCCGCACCGGCGCATCCGGAGGACCGTTGAGGATCGCGCCGCCGGAATCACACGGCGTTTTCCGTGAGCACACGCGCGAGCGGCGCATTGCGCTTTTCGGCGGCACATTCGATCCCATTCACATCGGCCACCTCGCCGTGGCGCGCGCCGCCGAGCGCCGCTTCCATCTGGACGAAATTCATTTCATACCGACGGGGCGTCCCCCGCACAAGCATCACGCCGGAATGGCTTCCTACGCCGACCGGTACGCGATGACCTCGATCGCCTGCGCCGACCATCCGAGGTTCGTCCCATCGCTCGCGGAGGCTGGCGCGGGCCAATCCGGCCGCGAGATTTTTTATTCCGTCGATACGGTGAAACACTACAAGCAAAGACACCACGGCACGGGCGCGCATTTTTATTTTTTGCTGGGCGCGGATTCGTTTCTGGATATACCAAACTGGAAAGATTACGAGACGTTGCTCGGTCTTTGCGATTTCATCGTGGTAAGCCGCCCCGGCTTTAACCTGCACGCGCTGCGCCTCGTGATTCCGCCGGAACTCTTCGCCCGCCGCGGCGCCGAGCACGCCCCGCTCGATCCGCGCGCGATCACTCTCCGGCGCACCGTCGTGTACGTGCTGGACACCGTGTCCAGCCACGTTTCGGCGACCGATGTCCGGGATCGCCTGGATCGAAACCATTCGATTCACGGGCTTGTGCCGCCGCGCGTCGAGGAATACATTAGCAAGAAGGCCCTTTACCGGTGACAGCAAGAAAGGACTCGATTCCGCCTCACGTTCGCGCGGCCATCAGCGCCGCGCAGGAAAAGCAGGCCGCCGATGTTATCCTCCTCGATCTCGAAGGCCTCGGCGCGTTCACGGATTATTTCTTGGTCTGCACCGGGTTCAGCTCGCCGCAACTCGAAGCCATCTGCGATGAAATCGAAGAACAATTGGAGCGCAAAGGCACCCGTTTGCGGCACCGCGAGGGCAAAGCCGGCAGCGACTGGATGCTCCTCGATTTCGGCGGACTGATCGTGCACGTCTTCACCGAACGCGCGCGCCATTTTTACGATCTCGAGCGCCTGTGGCGGGCCGCGCGCCGCATCGAATTCAAAGAGACTCGCGAGGGAAGTTCCCTGCCCGGCGCCGCGGAGGCCGAGGGATGAGCGAGGCACGCATGCCCTGGATCGCGGAAGATCCCGCCTCGAAGGCGGTCCTCGATCTCGCGCGCAAAGTTGCCGAAACTTCGACCACGCTTCTGATCACAGGCGAGAGCGGCACCGGCAAAGATCATCTCGCACGCCTGATCCACGAACTTGGCCCACGGCGCGACGCCCCCTTCCTGAAAATCGATTGCGCCAGCCTGCCGCAGGAACTTGTCGAATCGGAATTGTTCGGACACGAACGCGGCGCCTTCACGGGGGCGGTCGAGCGCAAGCTCGGGCGACTGGAAATGGCGGGCGCGGGAACCATCGTGCTGGATGAAGTCGCGGCGCTTTCCCCGGCCACGCAGTCCAAGCTTTTACGCGTGCTCGAGGAGCGGCAATTCGAGCGACTGGGCGGCACCGAAACGATCACGATCGTAGCGCGCCTGATCGCCTTGACCAATGCCGACCTGGCCCGCCTCGTTTCCGACGGGCAGTTCCGCGAGGATTTATTTTTCCGCCTGAGCGTGCTGACGATTCCCGTGCCTGCGTTGCGCGCGCGTCCCGCGGACATTCTCCCGCTCGCCAATGCGCTGCTTGAACGCGGAGCGCGCGTGCACGGCCGCAAGGATGTGACATTTTCCGAGCCCGTGAAAAAAATGCTGACCACGTATTCCTGGCCGGGAAACGTGCGCGAGCTGAGAAACGCGATTGAGCGCGCGCTGGTGTTTTCCGGTGGAGCCTCGCTCATTCCGGAGGATTTTCCGGAATCGGTGCGCGCGGCGGATTCCGCGTTTGGGGGCGCGCTGCGTTCGCTCGACGACATGGAACGCGACGCCATTCGCGCGACGCTCGAAGCCACGCGCTACAAAATCGGCAAGAGCGCGCAGATCCTGGGCATCAGCCGCAAAACACTCCTCGACAAGCGCAAGAAGTACGGATTGAACTGAGCCTGAATTTCAAAGTTGCCGCGGGAGCTTGAGGTTGAAAACCTGGGAACGCCAATCTCCCGATTGGCATAACGCAAACCGCCAATCGGGAGATTGGCGTTCCCGGGACCACCGATGAAAATTCACCTGGTCATGCTCGGAAAAACGCGGCGTCCCGAAATCCGCGCGTTGATGGAAGACTACCTGTCGCGCATCGGGCGGTTTGCCGAAGTGCAGATCACCGAACTGCGTGAAGATTCCGCCGCGTCCCTGCGCAAGATGGCTCTCGATTCCAGCGCGACCGTCGTTTTGCTCGATGACGCGGGAAAACCTCAAACATCGGCGCAATTCGCCAAGTGGCTGGGAGAAACGCGCGACCGCGGAGCGCGCGAAATCGCTTTCTTATGCGGCGGCGCAGAAGGTTTTCCCGAGGCGCTGCGCCGCCGCGCCACGCAAAAACTCTCGCTTTCTTCCCTGACGTTTTCGCACGAACTCGCCCGCGCCATGCTCGCCGAGCAACTCTACCGCGCCTTCGCCATCCTCGCGAGCCATCCCTACCCGAAATAATTTGCGGTAAGAATACCCAGCTCTCCCAGAGCCGGTGAGAGAAGCGCGCCAAGAGCAAGCCTTCAAGCAGCATACGATTGAATGTTCGGGATCCTCTTTAGAAATACAATCTGGTCGGTGAGATAAGGCGCTTCCTTACCGCATCCGGCGCAACGAATCAGTGATATTTGCGATCTTACTGAATTGACGGGGCGCGCAGATTGCGGCAAGCTCATCGAATTTGGGACTGGAGTGTCCATTCCGCAATGAAGGCAGACGACGCCTGTGATTCCCACTTCCGGTTGTTCAATCATGACCGTCCCCCGTATTAGATGGATTTTTCTTTTGTTTGTGCCCGGTTACAACCCACACGATACTCCGTTGCTCTTTCCGAGCGTGTGTCCGAGATCACTCTTGATTGTGATGGAGTATCTTTTCCCGTTGTTACAGCAGCAAATCGATTGATGCGGAAGGGTTTAGCTGGTGTGGCCTTCCCGAAACGCGAATTCGGGCGGTCATTCATGGAATTGTAACAAAGTGGCTCTATGGTAGTGACATTCGCAAAATATCGGGCAAGCCGATCGTGATGCGAAACTCTTAGTTGGCACGCACATTCTGAATCTCGGTTCGGGGAAATCCCCGGCCAGACGAGGCAATGAATGAAAACTTCGGCACACAAGACCGCTCCGCGAGCGAAGAGACCCAGGAAGGCTGTCAAGTTCCTGCAGAAATCGACATGTGCGACATGCCGCAAGGCTCGAAACTTCATGGAAAAGCGGGGATTCCACCTGCACTATCGCGACCTTGCCAAGGAGCGCTTGAGCGCGGCGGAACTCGAGAAATTGATTGGGAGACACGATCACGAGGATTTCTTGAATCCGCGAAGCGAAGTCTTCCGAAAAAAGAAGATGAAGGACAAATCCCCATCCCGAAGGGAAGCGATCCGCTTGATGGCCAAGAACCCGGACTTGATCCGCCGCCCGGTTATTGTTGCCGGCGGGCGCGTGGTGATCGGATACGACGAAAATGGAATGATCCGGTTTTAGGGCGGTTCCAGGCGACGTACCGTCGAACGGCCCTTAGCTTCCGAGGCAATGGCAAATTAAATAGGCGCAACCAAACCCCAAGGTATAGAATCCAAGTAGTGTAAGGCAAAAGCGAGTTCCCCCGTAAACTCGTCCGCAGGTCTTACGCATTTGTTGCGGAGGGCCTTAAAATGACGAAGCCATTCTCTGTTCCTTTCATCTCAGCCATTGCTATTTTGTTTGCTTGCTCTGCGATCCCCGCATTTGCTCAGCGCGGCGGTGGTGGGCATGGAGGAGGTGGTGGCGGCTTTCATGGCGGGGGAGGCGGCGGCTTCCATGGTGGAGGGGGCTTCAGCGGCGGAGGTGGCATGCGCTCCAGCGGCGGAGGCGGGTTCCGCGGGGGCGGATCGTCAGCGCCGCCCGTTGCCGGCTATAGAGGTCCAAGTGCTGCGCCGCGCTCAGGCAGCCAGTTCGCATCGCGGCCAGGCAGCAACTATTCTCGACCGGGCAGTAATTTCGCGGGAGGAAATCAGCGGTTTGGAAATTCCCCTTCGGCTCCCGGTGCGGTCGCCGACGGCCGGTGGCATTCCTTTGGAGGCCCAACCGGTGGCCGCGGACCTTCGGGCGCACAACCGCAAGCCGGGCCCTCCGGAAACGCTGGAGGCTTCCACGTTTTTGGCGGTAATCGCGGAACCGGATCTACTGGGACGGTTCGCAGCTTTTCGGGCCAGGGTGGCGAAATCTATGAGAATGCTCCCATGGCGCGGAATGTTGTTCCCAGGTCTCAATCGCTTTCCACCCTTCATAATTCGTTCAACGGCTCGCCTGCAGCGAGTTCCGGATTCCGGTCGAACTCGGCGTTTTCCGCGTCTTCGCGCTTTGGTGGTAGACCGCCGTTCGTGGGTAATCGAGGATTTTCGGGTGGTGTGAATAGCTCGAATTCGTTCCAACAGTTGCGCGGCTTTTCCGGATTTGGCGGAGGCTGCTGGAATTGCGGCTTCGGATTTGGCGGTTGGGGTAACCGTTGGGGCTGGGGTAACCGTTGGGGCTGGGGTAATCGCTGGGGCTGGGGATTTGGGGGAGGTTGGGGTTTTGGTTGGCCATGGCTCGGTTTCGGGTTCGGGGATCCCTTCTGGTATAACCCGTGGTGGGGCGCTGGACCCGCATACGGATATGGCTACTACGGGTACCCCAACAGCAACGTCTACGCTTATCCCGATTCCGGATACTCCGCTCCGGACGACAATTCAAACCAGCCTCCGGAGCAGGACAATCAAAATCAATACGATCAAGAGCCTCTCAACGGCAATTGGGTAACTCCCAATGGCCCGAGCCCCGCGCTTGCGCCCAATTCCTCGAACCTGGCCGTGCCTATCCTCATCTACATGAAAAACGGTTCGATATTGACCGTTCGCGATTATTGGATGATTGATGGGGAACTGCATTACATCCTGATGAGCGGCGTGCAGAGAACTGTCAATCTGGAGTCGGTCGATCTGCCGCGCACCAACACGGAAAATGCCAAGAGCGGCGTGAAATTCATCTTCAAGTCGGAACCGAGCGTCACGGCCCCGGCACAGCCCGACGCGGAGCCCGGAAGCCCGAATGGGCCGTCGACAGCTCCCACGCAGCAAATCAACGCGGTTCCGCAACCCGAAGCAAGAACGTAATCCTAAGTAGCACAGACTTCAGTCTGTGGGGGTTCATTAGTGAACCCGGGCCGACCCGCGTCCGCAGAGATCCACATTCCAGCCAAGTTCTAATGGAAATCCACAGACTGAAGTCTGTGCTACTCGTTCTCCCTCTCACCGTGTCGGCGCGGGGAACTGGACTTTCGGCGCTTCGCGTGACGCTTCCGTTGCCGCAAAGTACGCATTGTTGCGCTGGAATCCCGCCCACCCGGCGAAGATATTGTTCGGAAATAATCCGATGAAGGTGTTGTAGTCCTGCAACGTGTCGTTGTACCGCTTTCGCTCGACGGCGATCCGATTTTCCGTGCCGGCCAATTCGTCCTGAAGCCTCAGAAAATTTTCATTCGATTTCAATTGCGGGTAATTCTCCACGATGAGAAGCAGCCGGCCGAGCGCGCCGTCCAGCTGGCCGTTCGCGGCGATCTTATCCGCCGGCGTTTGCGCGCCGAGCAGCGCGGAGCGGGCGGCGGCGATGTCGTGAAACACGGTTTGCTCCTGCGCGGCAAAACCCTTCACGGTCTCGACCAGATTCGGGATCAAGTCGGCGCGCCGCTGCAGCACCACGTCTACCTGCGCCCATGCGGATTTCACCGCCTCGTTTTTCGTCACCATTTGGTTGCGGCTGCTCACATACATTCCGCCAAATACGAGCGCGACGACCGCCAAAACCACCAGCACGATTGTTCCTGTTTTCATGCGCGTCCTCCCGCGTGAATTCGCTGCTTATTTTTTCGCGTCGAGCTGCCGGTCAAATTTTTCCGTGACCGCTTCCACAAACAAAAAATACTGGTTGAGCGTTTTCTCGACGTCGATGTCGCGTTCTTTCACTTTTCCTTCACGAACGCCGAGGATCGTTTGAAATCCCGCGGGATCGGCCCCGGCGAATTGCGCGATCCTGTCGATGGCCTCGCGTTTGGTCTCCGCGGGCGCTTCGCCCAGAGCGATGAACGCATGGCGAAACAGCGCCGTAAACGCCGAAAACGAGGAGACCATCAATTCCAGATACACCTTTGATTTTTTTGGCGCCGCCAGAATGGCCTGGCGAAGGCGCAGCCAGTCGGTGCGCAGTTCGCGCTCCACCTGGATCGAGTGGTAATGAAGCGGCACGGAAATTTCCGCCAGCACGTTCTCTCCGTACAAGACGCGGTGGCGGGACTTCATATCCAGCAATTCGATCGTGAAAATATCGGCGGACCGGCGCAACTCGTCCAGAGTGAACACCAAGGGCGGTCGCTGGCCGCGGCGAGTCCACCATTCCACAGGCCCATGAAGAGCTTCGAGATGCGCCGCGTCCGCCAGGCCGACTAGGCAGAGGATATTCAGATCCGAATGCTTGGCGTGAAACTCTTCCGTCGCCGCCGAGCCGTACAAGATCACCGCTTTCAAATTGTCCGCCGCCGCGGCCTTGAGCTTCTGCACGAGTTCGTCGAGCTTATGATCGATCAACCTTCGCTCCTTCTGTCGCGAATCTCACCAGCCACCGCCCGCTCCGCCCCCTCCTGACGATCCTCCTCCGAAACCTCCGAACCCGCCACCTCCTCCTCCGAAACCACCGCCACCCCAAGAGCCGCCGCCGCTGCCCCATGAACCTCCCCCGAACGGAGGTCCGCCTGCCCACCATCCGCGCCGCCGGCCGGAAAGAACCGACTGGCCGAAGAAAAATAAGAGGATGAAGTTTGAAGCCGGGGAAAGGAAAAAAATAACGACAATAAGCACCACCACGAAACCCAACGCGGTGATTCGTGGATTATCGGAAGATTCGGCACCAGGTGGAGGCAGCGCGCCGGAAAACTCGTCCAGCGTGACCTTCTGGTCCTCCGCTATGACGGCTGCGACCCGTTGCGTGACGAGAAGTATGGCGCCGCTAAAATCGTTTTGGCGAAAAAACGGGACTGCTTCACGGCCGAACCCGCCCACTTTACCATCGGGCAAGATCGGCTCAAGACCATAGCCGACCTCAGTCCAATACTTGCGGTCGTTCGGGGCGACCAAAATCATTACGCCCCGATCCTTCTGCTTCGGCCCTACGCCCCACGCGGTGAACAAATCATGCGTGAATTGTTCAACCGGGATGCCTTCCAAGGAGGAAACCGTGACCACCGCAATTTGAGCGTTGGCCTTTTGATCGACTTCCGCGCACAGCGCCGTCAGCTTGTCCTTCGCCTGCGCGCTCAGCACGCCCGCGAAGTCGTTCACATAGCCTTGCGGCTTGAGGTTCTTGACTTGTTCAGCCCTGGCAGCGGGAACGCAGAAGACCAATAGGAACAGCAGCGATCGCGTAACGGATTTCGCCAGTAGGAATGGAGAGGACATCCAGCGTCAGCTTTCGTGGAACCTCCATCTTAGGCTGCCCCTCCGCCAGCGTCAACGTCGCGGGGGCTTGGTTCAATTTGTTTAGTGGCTGTCCTACTCTAACCTTGCACTTCCACTCTTTAGCCAGCTTGGCGTATGATCGCCGGCAAATCCGAAATACGAGGTTCCATCGGACGAAGAACCTGGAGGAGCTATGGCGAAACGATTGTGGATTGCTAGCGCCTTATTTTTCCTGTGCGCGGGTGCCGCTTCCGCGCAAGACGCGAAAACGGTTTTGCAGGCAGCCCAAAAGGCAATGGGCGATGTGAGCTCGATTCAGTATTCAGCCACGGGGCATTTGAATGCCTACGGTCAAGCTTTCATGACCGGAGGGGCCTGGCCGGTCACGAACCTGACCAGTTACACCAAAACGATCGACTACACCACGAAATCGGCCAAGGAAGAACTCAGCCATTCGGAGCCGGTTCCCATGGTCAAGGGCGGCGGACGCCCGTTCGGGGGGGAAGAAAAGCAGGTTCACTATGTAAGCGGGCAATACGCTTGGGACATGCCTGGGGCCGCGCCTGTCCCGAATCTCGGAGCAGCCGCCGAGTGGCAACTCCAGATATGGCTCACTCCGCAGGGTTTCGTGAAAGGCGCGATCGAAAACAAAGCCACCGCGAAGAAGGGCACGACCGGAACGATCGTGTCGTTCATGACCGGCAAGTACAAAGTGACTGGCGTGATCGATTCTCAGAATATGGTTACCAGGACGGAAACGTGGGTGGCCGATCCCGACGTCGGCGACAAATCCATTGAGACCGCATTTTCGGGCTACAAGGATTTCGGCGGCGTGAAATTCCCGACTATGATCGTGCAAAGGCAGGAGGGATTTCCAACGCTGGAGCTGACCGTTACCAGTGTGAAAGCGAACCCGGGCCTGACGGTGTCAGTGCCTGACGCCGTCAAGACAGCGTCCATGCCGCCTGTAAAGGTGGTCGATCAAAAATTAGCCGATGGCGTCTGGTTCCTCGGCGGCGGGTCGCATAACAGCGTGGTCGTCGAATTCCCAACTTACGTGGCGGTCATCGAAGGCCCGCTGGGCGATGCCCGGTCGGACGCCGTCATGGCGGAAGCCAGGAAGCTGGTTCCCGACAAGCCGCTCAAGTATCTGATCAACACGCACCACCACTTCGATCACTTTGGAGGCGTTCGGGCCTATGTTGCCGCGGGCGCCACGATCATCACCAACGAAGCGAACGTAGCCTACTACGAAAAGCTTTTCACTGCTCCTCACACGCTCGATCCGGACGACCTCGCCAAGAACCCCAAGAAGCCAACCATCATGCCGGTGAAAGAAAAGTACGTTCTCACCGAGGGTGACCAATCTCTCGAGATCTATCACGTCGACGGCGACAGCCACGCGGCGGACCTCATGATGGTTTACCTCCCGAAGGCGAAAGTCCTGGTCGAGGCGGACGATTTCACTTCGTCCACTCCGCAAGTGCCTGCGCCGACCGGAGTTCGCCCCGCCGTTTTCTCGGCCAATCTGATGAAGAACGTCCAGAGGCTTAAGTTGGATGTGACCACGATGGCGCCGCTGCACGGGGTCGTGGTTCCATTCTCCGATTTCCAAAAAGAGGCCGGCAGCGGAAAAGGATAGACGTGAGCCGGAAAACACTCGCAAAGCGGCAGGAGGTGGGATTTGCTCTAACGCCTGGCGGCAATGAATTAATTGGCGCCCGCGAATTCATTCGCGCCCGCTCGGAACACTGGTGTTCCCGCCAGGAGTTTAGGTACAGTAAGGGAACGCGCCCGTAGCTCAGCTGGATAGAGCATCTGCCTTCGAAGCAGAGGGTCGGGAGTTCGAATCTCTCCGGGCGCGCCACTCTAAAACCTATCTTGCTTTATCGCACCATTCCAATCGCCACGCCGGGTCTTTACTCACTCCAATTCCGTTTATCAGATGGGATGAGAAGGCCGGTCTCCGGCGGGATGCGATACGCTCCCAGTGATTGACGCGCTCAAGGCGCAACCGAAAGGAGACCGGCTATGAAAAAGTCTAGCACTGTGCAGGCATTGCAGAGCGAAATTTTCAAGGAACAAAAGCTGACGATCGGCTTGGATCTGGGAGATCGCTGGTCGTTCTACTGTGTTATGGATGAAGCAGGCCAAGTCATTTTGGAACAAAAACTGCCGACGACACCGGAAGCGATGAAGCAGACCTTTGGAAAAACAATTCCGCGGAGTCTCATCGCACTGGAGACAGGAACCCATTCCCCTTGGGTCAGCCGGCTGCTCAGTGAGTTGGGACATGAAGTGATCGTGGCGCACGCACAAAAGGTACAGCTGATCACCAAGAGCAATCGAAAAGATGATCGGCACGATGCTCGGACACTGGCACGACTGGCGCGAATCGATCCCGAGTTGTTGGGGCCGGTGCGGCATCGCAGTGTGCAGGCGCAACTCCACCTGACGGTGATCCGGGCGCGAGCGGAACTAGTGAGTGCTCGAACAGCCTTGGTGAACGCAGCACGGGGGCTGGTGAAGTCTTATGGCCAACGACTGCCCAAGTGCGGCACGTATCAGGTGAGTGAGAAGCTAGCCGAGGGATTGAGCGCGGAGTTGCGCGAGGTTCTGGTACCGCTGTTTAAAGAAATCGAATCGCTGAACGAGCACATCCAGCAATACGACGAACGGATGGAAAAAATCGCCAAGCAAGTGTACCCGGAAGTGTCCTTGCTGAAGCAAGTGAAGGGCGTGGGAACACAGATCGCTCTGACGTATGTCTTGACGATAGAGGACCCGTATCGGTTTCCGAAGAGTCGCCAGGTAGGCTGTTTTCTGGGGTTACGACCTGGCCGCAGGAACTCTGGGGAGAGCGAACCACAGAAGGGCATCAGCAAAGAAGGAGACCGGTATCTGCGCACGATGATGGTGCAGGGAGCGCACTACATTCTGGGACCTTTTGGAGAAGACAGTGATCTGCGGAGATGGGGGCTGAAGCTTGCGGAACGAGGAGGGAAAAATGCCAAGAAGCGAGCCGTGGTGGCCGTGGCTCGAAAGCTGGCGGTACTGCTGCATCGGTTGTGGGTAGGGGGAGAGGTGTACGAACCACTGCGCAATAGCCAGAACGCGATGCGGGAAGTGGCCTAGAGAGTTGCGATCCGAGGAACCGAGCTCAACCGCCGAGTCCAGGTGACTGCGACTAAGTCCTGGGGCCCGACTCTCACCGAATCGATGGGAGCAGAGGTCGATTATCAGGTAGCAGCACCACTGAAACGAGAACACCCAACTGGCACCGAGCGAAGATCGCTCACAAAAGAGTGCGGATGGAAGGATGGCGACAGAGGCGGCCCGGTTCTCAGGAAGACCACTCGACAATCAAAGGCAACTGCAAAACCGACTTGACACTAACCGGCCTTCTCATGGAAGGCGTTATCTTCGTGCGGTCGAATTCGGTCAGGGCTTTAGCCCCAATGCGAGCGCTGGGTTGGTCTTCGTCATGAGGTTAATATCAGCCACGGAGATCCCTTCCCTGTGTAGCGCCTTCATGAAATCCAGCAAACCTTGCGGTTCGAGCGGGCGCTGCGGCTCCGGCGCCTTTTGCACAGAGCCGAAATCCGTGGCGAAAATGCAGGACTTTGGGCCGATGGCGCGAATCGCCTTGGCATAATCGCTGATGCTGACAACTGGATTCGGTCCAAGCGTAGCGCCATACACAAACTCGATCAATGCGCCGTCCTGAGCAGCCGCTTGCATTTGCGGGATCGTCATTCGGACGGAAGCCGCCATCGCATGCGTGACCACAACGTGCGTTACGCCGCGCTGGCGCGCCTCATGAACCACCAGGTCTCCTTCTTCCCCCGAGATGTGTCCGGTCTCCAACACCAGGTCATGATGCTGCGCGATGAAATCGATCAGCTGCAGAACATTCGGCAGCAGATGGCCATTCTCCGAAACCCGAACAAAGGGACCCGTTCCTTTCGCGCTCTTCACGGCGTTTTCGGCATCGAATGTGGGCAGCCAAACGATTCTGCCCCAGCCGCCCTTCATGGCGGCCATGTGTTTCACCGCCTCCAGATTGATTCCGCCAACCGCCAGATCCTGGGTAATACCTCCGAATAGCTCGATGCCCGGAACTTCCTTCCGGACCACGTAAGCGAGCGCAGCCGTATCCTCCCAGTGATTCTTCAGCACCAGGCCTCGCATTCCCATCTTCTTGGCCAGCCGCGCCAAATCGTCGGCGTCGATCGCGCGGTCCACACTGTCGGGACCTTGGTGCACGTGGAAGTCGATCGCACCCTTTAAATTCAATTCCGATTCTGACTGTCCTGGCGATGACACGGGTAAGAGGAATAAAGCGATCCAAATCCAGCCAAACTGCTTCATCAGATTGCGTGAGAATCGTGAAAGCATTTCATCGTCCTTTCGATGGGATTGACTGCGGCCAGATACGGCGGCTTGATTCTTTGACTTGTGAGCGGCCTCAACGCCAGAAGACCAATCGCTATCGCGCGTAATCTATTGCTTTACGGTTCCTTTGCTGTTACGAAGCGCCTTTTCGTGCGTGAGTTTAGCACTGTTCCACGGTTCCGCACCCGAGGGAGTCGGGCATTGAACCTCGCCCGAGGCGTTCTCCACTCTCTGCCAAATCCCGAAAGGGTCGGGCTTGTCGGAAGGTAGCTTCCGAGCCGGATTTGCCAATTTCCGATAAGACCTATCCGGTTCAGGTGGGGGATTACTTCCGGTTAGCCCGTAAATCATTACTTATCCGGTCCTTAATCGAGTAAACTAAGCGACTCGAACCCGCTCCCATGCCACTGACCAAAGGCACCAAGCTAGGCACGTACGAAATCACCGCAGGTATCGGCGCAGGCGGCATGGGCGAGGTGTATCAAGCGCACGACAGCAAACTCGGGCGCGATGTGGCCATCAAAGTCCTGCCGGCCGCATTCGCATACGATACGGACCGGCTCGCCCGATTTCAGCGCGAAGCCAAGATGCTGGCTCAGCTCAATCATCCCAACATCGCCACAATCTACGGACTGGAGCATTCCGACGGCACGCATTACCTCGTCATGGAGTTGGTGCCGGGCGAGAATCTAGCTGAGAGAGTCAGACGAGACGGAGCAGTTCCGATTGAAGAAGCTCTCACGATTGCCAAGCAGATCGCAGAGGCTCTTGAAGCCGCGCATGAAAAAGGAATCATTCACCGCGATCTGAAACCTGCCAACGTGAAGTTGACGCTCGAAGGCAAAGTTAAAGTGTTGGACTTCGGATTGGCGAAGGCATTCGCGGGAGACAGTGCGAATGAAGATCCCTCCAACTCACCAACGCTGAGTCAAGCTGCCACGATGCAAGGCGTCATTCTGGGCACGGCTGCGTACATGTCCCCGGAGCAGGCTCGCGGCAAGTTGGTGGACAAGCGTACTGACATTTGGGCATTCGGCGCAGTGCTTTATGAATTACTCACGGGCAAGCAAGCATTCAGTGGTGATGACGTAACAGAAATTCTGGCTGCGGTGGTGATGAGGGAGCCGGATTGGACCGCGCTGCCTGCGAGGATTCCTTCCACCATTCGAACACTTTTGAGCCGTTGCCTGCGGAAAGACAAGCGTCAGCGTCTTCCAGATGCAGGTGCCGCGCGGCTTGAGATTGAGGAAGCGATTTCCGCGCCGAAAGATTCCGGTGCTACGCAAGCTGCTCCAGCTTCTCCAAACAAGTTACTATTGGCGGTCGGCGCGGTAGCCGCGGTGCTGGTTGTGCTCTTGGGCGTTACGTCGCGGGGCTGGTGGCGGTCAGCGCGGCCTGTTGAGCATCCACTGGTGCGGCTGGACGTAGACCTCGGCCCCGACGTGTCGCTTGGCCCAAACCGGGGAACGGACACGATCCTTTCCCCTGACGGCACGCAGCTTGTGTACGTGTCGCAAGGGCGGCTCTTTACCCGGCGGCTCGATCAGCCCAACGCCACTGAACTTGCAGGAACTCAAGGGGCATTTGAGCCTTTCTTCTCCCCGGACGGGCAGTGGGTTGCTTTCTTCACTTCATCAAAGCTGCAAAAGATTTCGGTGGAGGGTGGCTCGGCGATCACATTGTGTGCCGCGCCGGTTGGTATGGGCGGCAGTTGGGGTGAGGATGGCAACATCATCGCAAGCCTCAGCTCCGCAGGTGGCTTGTCACGGATTCCCTCCGCCGGAGGTCCGCCAGCACCAGTGACCGACTTGCAGAATGGAGAGGGGACCCACCGCTGGCCGCAAATCCTGCCGGGAGGCAAGGCCGTGTTGTTCACGGCCTCCACGGCCACTGGTGGATTCGATGCAGCCAACATCGAAGTGATGTCTTTGGCCGATCACCGCAGGAAAACCCTCGTGCGAGGCGGCACATTTGGCCGCTCTTTGCCCAACGGCCATCTCGTTTACGTGAACCGGGGCACACTGTTTGCTGTACCGTTCGACGTGGAACGGCTGGAAGTTCATGGGACGCCTGCTCCGGTGCTCGACCAAATCAACTACAACGCCGGACAGGGTTCGGCACAGCTCGATTTCTCCGAGGCTGGAACCTTGATTTACCGCAGCGGCGGAGCAACGGGAGCCGGACTCTCTACTGTTGCGTGGCTGGACGGCGGGGGGAAAGTGCAGCCGCTGTTAGCCAAGCCGGGCGCTTATGACAATCCTACACTGTCGCCGGACGGCCAGCGGCTGGCCGTGGATGTATTGGAGGCATCGGGCAAGGATATGTGGATTTACGACTGGCAACGCGACACGATGACGCGGGTGACCTTCACTGGAAAAGAAAACCGTCCAGCATGGAGTCCAGACGGCCGCTACATCGCGTTCAATGCGGTGGGAGAAGGCATGTCTGTGATCCGTTCCGACGGATCGGGCAAGCCGCAATCCTTAACTCAGAGCAAGAATTCACAGGTTCCGTGGTCCTTCTCGCCCGACGGCAAGCGGCTGGCCTTCTTCGAATCAGGTCCCGGAACCGGATTTGATCTATGGACCGTGCCGCTGGAGAGCGACGGCGCGGGGCTGCGTCCCGGAAGGCCGGAAGTTTTCCTGCAAACACCGGCGGACGAACGGTACCCTTCCTTTTCCCCTGACGGGCGGTGGATTGCCTATTCTTCCGATGAGTCGGGGACCCGCCAAGTTTATGTTCGAGCCTTTCCCGACAAGGGCGGCAAGTGGCAAATCTCAAACAGCGATGGACAGCTCCCAATGTGGTCGCGCAACGGACGCGAGCTATTTTTCGAGACTTTGGATAGACAAATCATGGTGGCAGGGTACGCAGTGAAGGGCGATTCCTTCGTGGCCGACAAACCGCGAATGTGGTCTGAGAAGCAGCTCGGGACCAGTGCAGGCGCCGCGAATAACGTCGGTCTCGCGCCGGACGGTAAACGCATGGCCGCGTTAATGCCAGTCAATACAGCGGAAGCGCAGAAGGCGCAGAACCACGTCACCTTCCTCATGAACTTCTTCGACGAACTGCGTCGCAAGGTTCCGGTCGGCAAGTAACTGCAATCGCGCTTAACCCTCCAAATCGTCAATAAAAACCAGCATTTCTAGGAGGTTTGGTCGGATAGGTTAAGGATGGTCGGCAAACCAGTAGTTATCCTCGGACGATACTTGCTCGCCGGTGAGTCGGAATTTTCTTGGGAAATTCCTGCTTCATCTGTGGAACGCCACATCGCGTCGGCCACATCCTGTGAAGTCTTATCGGAATGTCGGAGCCAGTTACCGAGAAAGCGATTATCGCTACAAAAATCTTTAAGATTCAAGGATATGTAATATGCATGCTACTGTAGCCCATGTTGCCCAGCTGAGGATAGGTTCCGGAATAGTTTTCGCCCATGGGCAACGGAAGATGGGGCATCTAGATTTCAAAACCTCATTACTTCGATGCAGAGGGTCGGGAGTTCCCCGCCGTGGCGGGTCTCCGGGCGCGCCACGTTTCCCAAGAAATAAGCTGTGCGAACGCATTCAGGAGGAGCCAATGAAAATCGCACGTATCGTGTCATTCGTCCTGGCCGCTGCTGCCATGTTTTTGCAGGCCGGCGCGGCGCAAGCGGCCGTGAAAACACAGTGGATCGATTACAAGCAGGGAAACACGCCGCTGTCCGGCTATCTCGTCTATGACGATGCTGTCCAAGGCCGGCGGCCCGGTGTGTTGATGATTCATGACCGGTCCGGCTTTTCCGAAGGCACGCTCGCGGATGCCCGAGATGATCGCAGGGCTCGGCTACGTGGTGTTCGCCGAGGACATTTTCGGCAAGGGCATCGTGCCCAAGACCGTCCCCGAGATGATGGACACGATCGCGATCTACGACAAGGACCGTGCGCTGATGCGTGCGCGCGCCTTGGCGGGCTTTGATGTCCTCAAGGCGCAGCCGATGGTCGATGCGGCGAAGCTTGCCTCGGTCGGTTATTGTTTTGGCGGCACGACTGGAATCGAGCTGATCGAAACCGGAGCGCCGCTCCTCGGCTTCGTCTCGGTGCATGGCGCGTTTCAGAACTTCACGCCGGAAGGCGCCAAGAACATCAAGGGCCGCGTCCTCATCTTGCACGGCGCTGAAGACCCGGTTGCGCCGATGACCGAGGTCGATGCGGTGATCTCCCAGTTCCGCGCCGCCAAGGTGGACTTCGAGGTTAACCTTTACAGTGGCGCCGCGCACGGTTTTACGAAGCCGCAGAATCCGTCGGAGGTGCGCGCCGATGATGAATACAAGGTGGCGATGGCGCGCTTTCTCAAGGACCTGTTGGGGCACTGAGGGCCGCCAGTAGCACGGACTTCAGTCTGTGCTACTAACACCTTGACACGATTGGTGACAACAGAGTAGTTTCACTCCTGCCGTGGAACTGGATGCTTCCCTCGATTGGCTCTCACTGGCAATGACGCCGGGCCTCGGCTCGCGTCTCACCGGGAAATTGCTGCGCCAATTCGGTTCACCCCAGGATGTGTTTCGCGCCTCCCTCACGGAACTCGAGGCTTGCCATCTGCCGACAGCGCCGGCGCGGGCGATCCAATCCAAGGGCGCGCACAAGGATGCCGAAGAGGAACTTGCGCAGGTGCGCAAGCTGGGCTGCCGCTTGCTGAATTGGGATGAGCCGGAATATCCGCAGAGGCTGCTCGAAATCTACGATCCGCCGCCGCTCCTTTACGTGCGCGGAGACGCCGGCGTGCTCAACCGGCATTCGATCTCGATGGTGGGCACTCGCCGCCCGACGCCGTACGGCAACCAAGTGGCGGAGCGGCTTGGGCACGATTTGGCCGAGCGCGGACTGACGATCGTCAGCGGTATGGCGCGCGGCATAGACAGCCTCGCGCATCAGGGCGCTTGTCGGGCAGCGCATGGCGCCCCGGTCGGCGTGCTAGGCACGGGCGTGGACGTCGTTTACCCGAAGGAGAACAAGAAATTATTCGCGGAAGTGGAAAAGCGCGGCGCGCTGATCAGCGAATTCCCTCTAGGCACGCATCCCGCCCCTGAGAATTTTCCCGTGCGGAACCGCGTTGTGGCAGGAATATCGCTCGGCGTGGTGGTGGTGCAGGGCGCGCAGTATTCCGGTTCGCTCATCACAGCGCGGTTGGGGATGGAGTTTGGCCGCGAAGTTTACGGGGTGCCGGGGAATGTTACCGTGGACGTCAGCTTTGCCCCGAACCAGATGATCAAGCAAGGCGCCAAGCTGGTGACGTCCTGGGAAGACGTGATCGAGGAATTGCCGACGGAAATCCGTGCCGAGCTGTTTCCCGTCGAGGCGACCACCAGCGCTGAGCGCGCATCCTTGCTTGAAGGGGCACTTTCCCCCGTGGAGAAGAAGATCTTCAGCCTGCTTGGAACCGACGAATCGGTTCACGTGGATGAACTGGTGGAAAAGGCGGAATTGAACTCCTCGGAAGTTCTGGCGGCGCTTTGCGAGATGGAGATGAAAGGGATCGTAAGACAGATGCCGGGGAAGCAATTCCTCAAAATCTTATTATAGTGGCGTTTCTCCATTGCAGCCGTCGACGAAAGCAAAACGCAGAGATTTCCTGCTAAATCGCTGAAATTACAACCCTCTACGCCAATGTGCCGCACCCTATAGAATCGAGAAGGACACAAGGCGCATCTATCAAGCGTTGACAAACAGTGGGAACGAGGGCCACGCTAGGAGAACGGAAAGGGAAAAACGCTTCTAACGTGGGGCGTTCAGGTCTGGAAAAAAGTCATGGGAAGATCGCTAGTCATCGTCGAATCGCCCGCAAAAGCGAAGACGATCAACAAATACCTGGGCCGCAATTACGTGGTGAAGGCCTCTTACGGGCACATCATGGACCTGCCCAAGAAGGTGCTGGGCATTGATATCGCGCACGGGTTTGCGCCGACGTACGAAGTCAATCCGGACAAGACGAGCGTCGTTGCCCAACTTCAGAAAGCCGCCTCCACCGCTGATGCCGTCTACCTGGCGGGCGATCCGGACCGCGAAGGCGAGGCCATTTGCGCACACCTGGCTGAAGTGTTAAGCGGGCCGAAACTGGAATTTCCCACGGAGGAAGAAAAAGCAGCCGAAGAAGCCGCCAACGGGAACGGCAAGAAGAGCAAGAAGAAAGCCAAGAAGCCCGTCAAGAAAGCCGTCGCCAAGGGCAAGCCCGTCATTGCACGAAAAAACATATTCCGCGTGATGTTTAACGAAATCACGTCCAAGGCGATCAAGGCGGCGTTCGAACACCCCGGCGAGATCGACGAAAACCTGGTGGACGCGCAGCAGGCTCGCCGCGTGCTGGACCGACTGGTGGGATACAAAATTTCGCCGCTGCTGTGGGACAAGGTGCGCCGGGGACTCTCCGCCGGACGCGTCCAAACCGTGGCGCTGCGCCTGATCGTGGATCGCGAGCTCGATATTCGCGCATTCGTCCCGGTGGAGTACTGGACGATCCACGCGATTCTGGCCGCCGGCGAGCCGCCCGCGTTCGAAGCAAAGCTCACCAAATATAAGGGCGAGGACATTGAAGTCCACACGCAGGCCGAGGCGGACGCCATTGTGGCCGCGGCAGGAAAGGCGCAATGGAAAGTGGCCGGGGTCACGCAGAAGGAAAAGCGCCGCTTTGCGCCGCCCCCGTTCACGACGTCCAAGCTGCAGCAAGCCGCCTACAATCGCCTGCGGTACACCGCCAAGCGCACCATGGGCCTCGCGCAGCGGCTTTACGAGGGCGTGGAACTCGGCCAGGAAGGCTCGGTCGCGCTGATCACTTATATGCGCACGGACTCGGTGCGCGTTTCGAATGATGCGCTGGACCAGGTGCGCGGCCTGATTGGCTCCCGCTATGGGCAGCCGTACCTGCCTGAGAAGCCGAATTTCTTCAAATCCAAGAAGGATGCGCAGGACGCGCATGAGGCGATTCGCCCGACGGATGCCGCCCGGACGCCTGAGGACGTAAGACCGTTCCTCAGTGACGACATGTTCAGGCTTTACCAGCTCATCTGGCAGCGGTTTGTGGCCTCCCAGATGGTGCCGGCGGTGTTCGACCAGACGACGGTCGATGTGGCGGCGGGCGATTACACGTTTCGAGCGTCCGGCTCGGTCCAGAAATTCGACGGGTACCTGGCCGTGTACCAGGTGTCGGCTGACGATGACGAAGACGCCGACGCGGATGCGAGCAAGGCCTTGTTGCCGCCGGTGGCGGAGGGCGAGACGCTGCGTCTCGAAACGTTGCGCCCCGACCAGCATTTTACCGAGCCGCCTCCGCGCTACACCGAAGCGACCCTGGTCAAGGAGTTGGAGGAAAAAGGCATCGGCCGCCCTTCGACCTACGCCTCGATCATTTCCACGATTGTCGAGCGCGAATACGTCACCAAGGACCAAGGGCGGTTTGCTCCGACGATGCTTGGCGAAAAGGTGAGCATTCTGCTCGTCAAAAGCTTCGAGGATATTTTCGATGTGGGTTTTACGGCGCGCATGGAAGAGGAACTCGACGAAATCGAAGAGGGAAAACTTCCGTGGAAGAGAGCCGTCAAGGAATTCTACGGCCGCTTCGCGGCGGACCTCGAGCAGGCCAAGGGTGAGATGGAGTCCTACAAAGCGGGGATTCCCACCGGACAAAAATGCGAGAAGTGCGGGCAGGGCGATCTCCTCGAACGCATCAGCCGCCACGGTTTTTTCCTGGGCTGCTCGCGCTATCCGGATTGCGATTTCATACGCGATCTGTCGCCGGAGTTGCCTCCCGAGGGCGAGGATGGAGCGGCGAAAATCGAAGCCTGCGACAATTGCGGGCGCGAGATGATCATCAAGCGCGGCCGCTGGGGAATGTTCCTGGCTTGCACCGGGTATCCCGATTGCAAGACAACGCGCCGATTGAAGGCCGGAACGCGCAAGGCTCTGCAGCCGGACGAACTGCTCGATGAAAAATGTCCCGACTGCGGATCGCAACTCGTCAAGAAGCACGGCCAGTACGGCGAATTCACCGGCTGCACCGGCTATCCGAAGTGCAAGTTCATCCGCGCGAAGACGCTGGGCATCAAGTGCCCAAAGTGCGAGACCGGCGAATTGACGGAGAGGGTTGCCAGGAAGGGACGCCGGCGCGTCTTTTACGGGTGCAACAAATACCCTGCGTGCGATTTCACGACGCCGCACCTGCCTATCCCGGAGCCATGCCCGAAATGCGGCGCGACGTTTATCGTCGAGAAGCGCGGCAAGCTGGGCGCGGTGAGAACCTGCATCAAGGAGGGTTGCGATTGGGAATCGGCTCTTCCGGAGACCCCAGCCGCAGCCATTCCCGAAACCGTGGGCACAGCCCAGTCCTGAACGTGTCCGCACAATCGCCGGATTTTCGTTTTTTTGGAATGAGCGTTTCGTATTCAGGGCGCGCGTGAAGCCGCGAAAATCGCGGTCCGGCAGGGGGAAATGGATTCCGCGGTAAAACAATTTTTGATTTATTTGCGTTCGGTGCGCAACTCTTCCCCGCACACGATCCGCAGCTACGACAATGACCTCGGGCAATTCCTCACGTTCTTGACCCCGCCCGGAACCGCAATGCCGTCCCCCCAGGAAGTCACGCACCTGATGATCCGCGAATTCGTGGCGCACCTGCACGACCTGAAATTGGAAAAATCCTCGATAGCCCGAAAGCTCGCGGCGATTCGATCGTTCTTCAAATATGCGGTGCGGGAAGGCGTGGTCGTGCGGAACCCGGCGCGCATGGTGGCGACTCCCAAGCTGCCGAAGCGCATCCCCGCGGTTTTGAGCGCCGAGGATCTGAATGCGTTCCTCGATGGCGTGGTGTCGGGACCGGCGCGGGAGTCCGAGCGAGGCAGGCGGGCATCCGCTAACGACGACAGCCGGCTGATGGTCAAGCGGGACCGCGCGATTCTCGAAATGTTATACGCGTCCGGACTGCGCGTCAGCGAACTCACCGGGCTGAACCTTGGCGACATGGACCGGAAGGAACTCATGCTGCGCGTGCGCGGCAAGGGCAACAAGGAACGGATTGTGCCGTACGGCGGGAAAGCGGAACAGGCGCTCGAAGCCTATGAGCCCCTGCGCCACGAAATGCTGCGAAAGGCCGGAGGACGCGGCGACCGGCAGGCTGTGTTTCTCAATCATTTCGGCACGAGGCTGACGCAACGGTCCGTGGCGCGCATCGTTAAAAAATACGCGCGTCTGGCCAACGTGAATTGGGATTTGCATCCGCATTCCCTGCGGCACGCATTTGCCACGCACTTGCTGGCCGATGGCGCGGACCTTCGCGCCATCCAGGAATTGCTGGGACACTCTTCGCTCTCCACCACGCAGCGGTATACGCATGCCACGATTCGCCAACTGCTGGAGGTGTACGACAAGGCGCACCCGCGCGCTTGAATTTGCAGCCGGGGAAACACTATTCTTGAACGGGTTCAGCGACGGCGGGGCGCGTTTGTTTTGATTGCCGGCGGCGGAAGAAAAAAGCCAAATGCCTTGCGCCGCATTGGCGGCAGCGGAACGGCCGCAGGAGAAGGAGAAGCAGGATGGTCCACTCCAGGACGCCGCGCCGGTGAGACCGCAGAATATCCTCACTTCCACACAGGGGGCATTGCCGTGTCCCAACGCAAAGCGAGATGGCGTGAGTCCTGCTCATGAATTCCGATATATCGTAATCCGATAATCCTTCGGCGCATCGCGATTTGAAAAGGCCAATTGCCGAAAAGGTACGGGGTGAGTTATTCTTCGCGGGCTTCGACAGGGGTGATGTTCGGGGCGATGTTGCCACGCTGCAGGGACGACGAGACAACGGGAGATCGAAGATTGCGCCGCATCACTTTGCGGGCATTCCTCCCCCGTTCGCGAGCGGTCCGGGGAAATGCTAGAAATTGGAAAATGAGCCTACAGGGGGACCATGGGTAATATGAATTTCTTTCAGAGAAATAAATATTTCATGCTTGGATGGATCGCTTTCGGTCTGTTTGCAGCTCCCGCGGTGACGTTTGCGCAAACCGATGAGATTCAGGTTTATGACGCTGAAATTGAGAACCAGGGCAAGTTCAATATCATGCTGCACAACAACTTCACCCCCTCCGGGCGCACAACTCCCGCTTTCCCGGGCGGGATCATTCCCAACCACTCGGACAACGGCGCGGTCGAATGGGCCTACGGCGTCACCGACTGGTTCGAGCAGGGGCTTTATTTGCCGGTGTATTCCATTTACTCGTCGGGGAGAGGCGGGTCGATTAACGGCTTTAAGATTCGCGAATTGTTCGTGCGGCCGCACGCTCACGACCACACGTTCTTCTACGGCGTCAATTTCGAATTCAGCGTCAATTACAGCTATTGGGAGTCCCGGCACATCACCTCCGAGGTCCGGCCCATCGTGGGATTGCACCTGCATCAGGTGGATTTCGTTTTCAATCCAATTGTGGATACCGACTATACGGGCGGGTTTGGAAACCTTGAATTCGTTCCGGCAACGCGCGTCGCCTATAACTTCAATGATAAGTGGGCCGCCGCCCTCGAGGAGTATTCCGATGACGGGCCTCTGCACAAATTCCTGCCGATGCATGACCAGTTCCACGAAGTCTGGGCCGTCATGGATCACAACAACAAGTGGCTGAATATCGAAACCGGCATCGGATTCGGCGTCAGCCATGGGGCCGACAAGATAACTTTAAAGCTGATGCTTTCACGCGATCTGAATTAAAAACGGATTGCCCGCCATGGATTTTCCAAGCCAGAAGGTTCGCGCATTTTTCCGGGTTTCCTGAGGAGGCGTCATGACAATGCAGCGCCTGATTGAATACGGCGACGCGAGTCCGGAAGTCCGCGCCGTGTTTGACGACATTCTCACGATGCGCAAGACGGATTACATCAATAATTTCTGGAAGGCGCTGGCGAATGATCCCGCGACCCTCAAGCGCACTTGGGAATCCATCAAGCAGATCATGGCGCCCGGCGCGCTCGACGCGCTGACCAAGGAACTGATCTACATCGCCGTCAGCGCCACCAACCAGTGTCCCTACTGCATCGCTTCGCACACCGCTTCCGCCCAGGGCAAAGGCATGACCGGGGAAATGTTTCATGAACTCATGGCCGTCGTGGGCATGGCCAATGAAACGAACCGGCTGGCCGCCGGCTACCAGGTGGAGATCGACGAGCGATTCAAAGCGAAGTAGCTGCGGTGGACTTCATGTGGCACAGGCTTCAGCCTGTGGGTTTTCGCCAGTCCTACGCGAAATGAAGCCGTGGCCGGCCGACTGCCTGGAGGACTGACGGAACCCCACAGGCTGAAGCCTGTGCTACTGTTTCTGATATAATTCCACTTTATAGAACTCACAAGTATTATAAATTTGATCTGCTTGCCGTTTCCGTGTGGAATGGATCGAGTGGGAGAGTGCCATGGACATCGTACGCATATTTGACACGACCCTGAGGGACGGGGAGCAATCCCCGGGATTTTCCATGTCGGTGCCGGAAAAGGTCCGCATGGCTCGGCAGCTGGAATTGCTCGGCGTGGACATCATCGAGAGCGGCTTCCCCATCGCTTCGGCGGGAGACTTGGAAGGCGTGCGCGCGGTTTGCCGCGAAATTCGCAGCTGCACGGTGGCGGCGCTGGCGCGCGCGCGCCGGGACGACATTGACGCGGCGCTGGAAGGGCTCGCCGGAGCGGCGCACCCCCGGCTGCACACTTTTCTCGCGACGTCGGATCTGCACCTGCATCACAAGCTGCGCCTGACGCGCGAAGAGGCCCTCGAAGCCATCTCCAATAATGTGCGCTACGCACGAAATCATTGCGCGGAGGTCGAATTTTCCGCCGAGGACGCGAGCCGCACCGAAATCGGTTTTCTCTGCGAAGCCGTCGGCCGCGCCGTTCGCGCCGGCGCGACGATCATCAATTTGCCTGACACGGTCGGCTACGCAGTACCTGAGGAGTACGCGGCCATGTTTCGCCGCGTGATCGAATATCTGGACGGCGCAAATGGCGTCACGATGAGCGCGCACTGCCACGATGACCTGGGCCTGGGCGTCGCCAATACCCTGGCCGCGGTACAGGCGGGCGTGCGCCAGCTCGAGCTGACCATCAACGGCATCGGCGAGCGCGCCGGAAATGCCGCTCTGGAAGAAGTCGTGGTCCTGCTGAACGTGCGGCAGGCCACGCTCGGCGTGACCACCAATGTCCATCTCGACCAGCTCTTTGCTACAAGCCGCCTGCTGGTTGAAATTACGGGCGCGCCTCTGGCGCCGAACAAGGCGATCGTAGGCGCGAACGCGTTCGCCCACGAAGCCGGCATTCACCAGGACGGCATCCTGAAGAATCCCCTCACCTACGAAATCATCTCTCCCGAAGCGGTCGGCGTTCCCAAACGGCAATTGGTGCTCGGAAAACATTCCGGGCGCAATGCGCTGCGCTCGACGCTCGTCGATCTGGGCTTCCAGCCGACGCGCGAAGAGCTTGACGAATGCTACAAGCGCGTGGTGACGCTGGCCGACGCGTCCAAGAATGTCACGAATCGCGATCTGCTCGCTATCGCCCACCAGGTGATGCGGAAGCGCGGGAGTGAAGCCCCGGTCGGCGCGGAATAGATAGTTGGCGGAATGTTTTAGTGGCACAGGCTTCAGCCTGTGGGGGTCCATTTGATCTTGGCTGGCGCGCGCAGGCTGGATTCGCTGACGAAACCACACAGACTGAAGTCTGTGCTACTTTCTTCTGGACAATTGACCGCGAATCGTCTTCCATAGCTTACAACTTATCGTTTCGATGGGGGGATTCGGATGCTTAAGAAGCTGCCTCTACTTGTGTTCATGATTCTCTTTGTTCCGTTTTCGACAGTCCACGCACAACAGCAAGCGTCACAGAAAAAGCCGCTGGATATTTATTTCCTGGACACCGAAGGCGGGCAAGCCACGCTGTTCGTTTCTCCTTCCGGACAATCGATGCTGGTGGACACTGGCTTTCCGGGCAATCAGGGCATGCCGCCCGCGGAGGCGAATGCTCCAGGCGTCACGCGCGACGCGGACCGGATCATGGCGGTGCTGAAGACAGCGAATATAAGCGTCCTTGATTACGTGGTGATCACGCACTTTCACGGGGACCACGTGGGGAACGCGGCGGAACTCGCGCATCGCATTCCCATTCGCCATTTTGTCGACCATGGCCCTTACACCGTGGAGATGCAGCCGGGCCGTGACGCCGCTTTCCTCTCCTACTTGCCAGTTCGCGAGCTGGCGCACGTGTCCGTGGCGAAGCCCGGCGACCGAATTCCCGTCGAAGGCCTCGATGTGCAGGTGGTTTCTTCGGCGGGCGAAACGATCAAGGAGCCGATGGCGGGCGCACCCGGCGCCGGAGCGCCGAATCCGCTGTGCCGTGACGCCAAGCTGATGGAGCAGGACGCCACGCCGGAAAATTTTGAATCGGTGGGAATCGTGGTGCGCTACGGCGGGTTCCGCCTCGTCGATCTTGGCGACTTGACGTGGAATCAGGAGCACGCACTCGCGTGCCCGAATAATCTGGTCGGGACCATGACTGTGTTTCACACCACGCGGCACGGGGATCCGCATTCCGGCGCGCCGCAATTCATGGATGCGATTCGCGCGCGCGTCGCGGTGATGAACAACGGCGAGAGAAAAGGCGGCTCGCCCGAATACTGGCAAACCGTTCATGAAGCGCCCGGGCTTGAGGATTTCTGGCAGATCCACCGCTCGGCGGCGGGCGGCGCGGACCACAATTCGCCGGAACAGTTTCTGGCCAATATCAACGAAACCGATCACGGCCACTACATCAAGATGTCCGTGCGGGCCGACGGCAGCTTCACGATGACCAACGAGCGAACTGGATTCACGAAAGAATATCCTGCGCGTGGCAAGGCTCAGTAGGCCATACCCGTCTTCGAAAATAGTGGGCCGGGAGTTTTTCCTTCGGCCGCTGCCTTCAGGCGGAACATCAGCTCGCCCCAAGTCGTATTGCACGCCACGAAATAATCCGTCTCCGCCTGCCAATCGGCGTGCGTAAATCGAAGCACCGCCTGGCCTTTTTGCTCCGCCAGATCGAAGAGAAGGCGCGTGCCGCTCCATTCTTTTCCGGATTGGCAGAGCCAATGGGCGTGGCTCGGCGCAGCGATCTGTATGGGGCGAAGGCCATACTCCGTTGCACGGTTGAAAAAACCAAGCTCTACATTTCCGCTGGCCTTGTCTTGTGTCACGTCGGCGGCCCACCATCTTGAAAAGCCTTCCGCGGTTGCGACCAGGGGATGTACAAGCTGAGGAGCCGCATCGATCTGGATCAAGTGTTTGATGTCGGGCATATGGAAGCGCTCTCTTTCCAAGCAGACGAATTCAATTCGCAATCGGCCCAGCGTTTCTTTTTAAGGCCGCTTTGGTTTTTTAGGTTTTGAGGCGCTTTTCTTGGGCTTGGCGGCCGATGATTTGGGTTTGAGAGATGCGCCGTAATCAAAGGCTCTCGCAACCCAGGCGGAGAGTTCCTTCTTATCCCGCATCACCGATTGCGGCACCGACGCGTACTCCCGCAACGGGCGGCCGGCCATGGGCTCAAATATCTTTGCGTTGTGAACTTTCAAAAATTCCTCGCGCGGGCCCGTGGGCAGGCGAAGAATTATCGACTCCTGGAAGAGGCCCATAAACATATTCCCATTCACGAAGCCGGCCGGATAACCAAACATCTTGCGCTGCATTGCAGGCGGGCCGGGCATCACGCTTTCAAATAGATCGATCAGCCCCTGAGATGATTTTTGCCATTTCATGAAGAGCCCCCCCTTGTTCGGCAAGTCTGGTTTGAAATTAATTTCTACCTGCGCCTGGCGATCAATAAAAATGTTTGGGCATCCAGTTCTCGCGCCCTTCCGGGAGGAGATCGTAGAGATGCCAGACCGGAGAGAACGGGTCGATGCCGCGATGGTGCCCGGGGGCGCGCGACATTTCGGTCGTATAGGTGAAATAGATTTTGCCGTCGGGAGCGCGGCGGAAGACGCTGACGGCGGGCCGCTGTCCTTTTTCGTCTTCCGCAAAAAAGTCGCGGTTAAATGTGTTGTCGTGGCTGGAGAGAAGACGCATCTTGTCCCAGCCCCGGCGGCGGCCCCACTCCCTGAGGCGGCCGATCTCCACTTTGGAGACCAGCACGAAATTGACTTTATTGCCGAGGTGCTGCGCGATGCCCGCGTAGCCGTCGGCCCACATGTTGCACATCGGGCAAGGAAGCTTGTCGTTCGGACCCCACATCATGTGATCGACGATCAGGCTGTCCTTGCCGGGCGCGAAGAGTTCCGAGAGGCGCACGTCCCGGAAATTCGCGGACAATTCGTCGCGAAGATCGGATGGGCCTTCGCGGAATATGTAGTCGGTTTCGACTAACGGGCCTGCCGGCAGTTTTCTGCGAAGAGCTGCCACACGCTCGGTCTGGTCCTTGAGCCCAATTTCCGCTTCGAGCAATTGGTTTCGCAGGTTTCTATATTCTTCGGTCTCGCCTTTGATCAGCACACTCATGGCGCGCTCCTTTTTTTGGAGATTGATTGCGATCGGATTTTGTAGGACAGCCACTCTTGGCTGTCCTCTTTAGGCTTAGCAAGACCGCGGAGGACAGCCAAGAGTGGCTGTCCTACAAAAAATCCAGCGCAAATCAGGCGAACGGGTTTTCGTCCGCGCTGGGACCATAGATCGAAGGCACCGGCACATCCAGCAATCTGAGATAGACGGAAAGTTGCCCGCGATGATGATAGAAATGGTTCATCACGACGGCGCGAATAAAACCAATACGCGGCGTGGACATGAGTACTTTCCCGTTTCTGGTTGCCGTCCAGATGGACATGATGCGGGCATCGTCCAGCTTGGCGAGGGTCTGCTTGGCGTGCGCGGTGCCCTGCGTGAATGCGTCCAGGATTTCCTTTTTGTTTTGCGGTTCCGGCTGCGACATATTGCCGATCTCAAACGAATCTTTGCTGACCGCGTCCGCGAGGAAACCCTGGCCCCGAGCGATATGCAGCCCCAGTTGGCCGAGCGAGTAAGACTTGGCGTGGGGCTTCCAAGCGAGTTTGTCCTCCGGGATGCGGTCGAGAACGCGCTGCGTGGTTTTGGCTTCCTGGTCAAGCTCCATCAGAATCGAATCGACGATTGCCATAGTTGCTCCTTTGTTGTTTTCGAGAGTTAAATTAAATCTGACGCGAGTCTCAGAATGCACTGAACTTACATGTTCAAATAATTCGCGAGCTGATTGATGCAGCCCTCCCATCCATGTTCGTGCTTGTCGCGTTGCTCGACGTTCGGCAAATTCTCGTGTGTGAGAACGATTTCGGTCGAGGGCCCCAAGTCGCGAAACTCGATCGTGACCAGAGACTCATCCACATCCGGGTCATGATCCCATCGCCAGGTGAAGACGATTTTCTCGGGCGGCTTGATTTCTCGATACGTTCCGCTCACTTTATGGACATTGCCGCCCTTGTGGTGCATCTCCACGCAATATTTTCCGCCCACTTGCAATTCCAGCACGGGCACGATCGCGGAATATTCCTCGGAGGGAGCGAACCAGCGGCCCAACTCGAGCGGATCGGTCCAGGCGCGAAACACTCGCTCGCGCGGCGCCTGAAAGGTTCGTCTTAGCTTCAGCGTTGTTTCTGGGGATAATTGTTCCTTGGCCATTCCGAAACCTCCGCCGGCTGTTGAGCTAGGTATCGATCCAGAGCGTCAAACTGCGTTTCCCAGAACGCGCGGTATTGGGAAATCCATGCTTCGGCTTTCTTTAAAGGACGGGCGGCGAGCCGGCATCGGCGCGTGCGGCCGAATTTTCTTTGCGTGACGAGGCCGGCTTTCTCCAGCACCTTTAGATGCTTCATCACCGCCGGTAGGCTCATGCGGTGAGGCCGGGCCAGCTCCGTGACGGAAGCCTGCCCGCGCGCCAGGGCCGAGACGATCGCGCGGCGCGTGGGGTCGGCGAGCGCCTGAAAGGTAGCATCGAGTCCTCGATTATACTTAACCATTCGGTTTAGTAATATACGGTCTCGCCCCCCGTGTCAAGAGCGAATTTCGCGCTGGCCAGTAGAAGGAAAAAAATACTGCCCGCCCAAAAGACGGGCGGCCTCTACAAGACCCACTGCCAAGACGTCAGGACGGTTTTGTAGCGGCCGTTCCGCGTTTTTCGGAACGGGCATTTTGATGGTCAAGCTGGATCACCCCGCCGCCGCGCGCTGACAGGAGCAGCGATCCAGACTATACTATTCGGTCTTGGGCTCATTTCGTGCGCCACGGCAAATGAACGGAGAAAGAATTGGCGCGGGCCCGCGACATAACCATGGCCATTCAAAATAAGAAAATTGTCCTCCTACCGGGAGACGGCATCGGCCCTGAAATCATGCGAGCCGCCGTGCGCGTGTTGAAACTATGCGCCGCGGAATTTGGCCACCAGTTCAGCTTCGCCGAGTTCCCGTTCGGCGGATGCGCCATTGACGCGACGGGCGAACCCCTCCCCGCCGAAACGCTCGCGACTTGCAAGGCCGCCGACGCCATCCTGCTCGGCGCCATCGGCGGACCCAAGTGGGATGCCGTGCCCCTCGCCAAGCGCCCCGAAACCGGCCTGCTGGCGTTGCGCAAGGCGCTGGGGCTGTACATCAACCTTCGCCCGATCGATTTGCATGCGCCGCTCCGGGGCCTTTCGCCGCTGCGGGCCGACCGCGCCAGCGATGTCCACATCGATTTTGTGCGCGAACTCGCCGGCGACGTCTATTTCGGCGAACATCGGCTGGAAGCCGATCCGAGCGGTGAGCGCGCCACCGACGCCGGCGCTTATACGACGGGGGAAATCGAACGCGTCGCCCGATACGCCTTCGCGCGCGCGGAAACGCGAAAAGGCCGGCTCGCTTCCGTGGACAAATCCAACGTGCTGGCGATGTCTCAGCTCTGGCGCAAGACGGTGACGCGCCTGGCTGCGGATCATCCGAGCGTAAAGCTCGAACATCTTTATGTGGACAACGCCGCGATGCAACTCGTGCTCGCTCCCGCGCAGTTCGACGTGATCCTCACATCAAATATGTTCGGTGACATTCTGACCGATCTCGGCGCTGCGCTGGCCGGTTCGATCGGCCTGATCCCGTCGATGAGTTGCGGGCCGGGGCCGTCACTGTATGAACCGATTCACGGTTCCGCGCCCACGCTTGCCGGGAAGGATGTCGCCAATCCAGTCGGCATGATTCTTTCCGCCACGATGATGCTGCGCGAAAGCTTCGGCCTGAAACGCGAAGCTGAATGGATCGAATCGGCGGTGGACCGCCTGTTTGCGAGCGGAATTCGCACGCCTGATACCGTGGAGCCTGGGACGACCAAAGTCGGCTGCATTGAATTCAGCGAGCGCCTGCACGCCGAGTTAGCCGGCGCTTCCAATAGACCCCAGCGCACCAGCGCCTAGCCTTGTTCCCGAGCCACGGACTTTCGCACAACCTTCGAAAGCCGAGCACAGTCTAAACATGCTGCGGAAAAAATGTCTTGTTTTGTCATTCTGAGCGACGCGAAGAATCTCTCTTCGATTTAAGTATGAGAAAAGAAACAAGGAGAGGTTCTTCGCTTCGCTCAGAATGACAACGCTTTGAGTTTTTCCGCAGCCTGTAAAGAAAAAGTGGGCGCCCCCTGTTTGAGGGCGCCCACTTGGGAACCACCTCGCGGTGGGAGAGAACTGAGCCTTAACTAGCGATCGCCGTCGCCGAAGTCCAGACCCGGCAGGACCGGGGTGCCTTCCTTCCTGACGGCATCGAGATCGTCCGGATCGAGACCCAGGAACTTGAGAATCGTGGGCGCCACCTGGGTGGTTTCCACAAAGCTGTGGATGGTCCGGCGTTCGAAGTCGGGATTGGATACCAGAATCATTACGTTGGTGTCATCCCAGGCGAAGCCGCCATGCTCGGATTGCTTCTTGAGGCTTCCGGTGTAAACAACACCCACGTTCGGCAACACAATGATATCGGGTGTGCGAGGATCGCCGCCTTCACGAAGACGGCAACAGGGACCCGGAGTATCCGGCACTCCGGGAGGGTTAAAGATCGTGTTGAGCGACGTGCCATAGAGGATCTGGCCGAGTCCAATCGCCGTTCCGTTGGCTTCCAGCATTCCAACCGCTTTGAGAGTGTTGGCCGAATCGGTCAGCCAAAGCTGGGAGATATCATCCTCAGCGAGCCCGAGGCCGGTCGTCGCGGATAGTGGAAGCAGGGTGGCGAGAATCGAGGACGGGGGTGCGCCGTTCAGTCCCGAATGTCCGGGGATGGGGAAGAAGCGGTTGGTATCGATCGGCGACTGGCCGTGCTTGGCGGTGATGATAATGACGGTTGAACGGAGGAGGTGACGATCCCCAAGTTCTTCCACCATCTGCCCGATCGCGGCATCCACGAATTGGATCTCGCTCCCCATGCTGGGAGTGGGATCGCCAGCAGCGTCCGTGTAACCGCCCTTGACTCCGTTTTCAATCAACTTCTGCCCGACGCTAACCGCCTGGAAGTTCATCCCAAAGATCGCCGGGACGGGAGCCTGGCTGTTTCCGAGGTGAGTCTTGCCGTTGATTTCGTTCAAGATCGCATTGACCTTCAACTGGTCGTAGCACTGGATGGATTGGAAATCGGTCGTCCAGTCGTTTGTGCTGGCGACGATCCCGGAGCAGTCGAATTTTGTTCCGGCGGTGGTAATGCCCGGCAGGGGAATTTGATTGGAGTTGACTTCCGGCGCGTAGTAATCGTCCACGTTGCTGGGGCTGGAAGTTCCGGTCGGCCCGGAAACCACGGCGTAGACGGGGTGCTTGTCGGACCAAGCCGTGTAAAGACCCGCCTTATGAATCACTCCGTAAATGGTATTGGTGCGGACGAAGTTCCAGGGGTAAACGGGGTTGCAGCCGTTGAATGGATCGCGCACCAGCTTGTTGGGATCAATCGATTGTACGCCGCCATCCAGGGTGGAGTAAGGGCCGCCGCCGTTGACCTTGGTTTGGTCGATTTCATCGCCTTCTTCATATTCCGTTTGCGTTCCGTTGTTGACTCCCACCAGGCAGGAGCCGCCGGCAAGTCCGTTGCCGGTCGTGGTCATGGGCGGAGCCAGAACGCGATCGTAAGCCACGTCGTAGAACGCCCCGACCGTTCTGGGCGTGCCGCCGGTCACGAGGGCCATCAGTCCGGGAAAGGAATCCGACGGCCGGGAAGTGCTGGTACGCGTGTAATTCACGCCCGTCTCGCCAAGTTCGGCCAGATGCGGGCACGTGTTGGAGGCCACGCAGTTTGCAAAGTCGACCGCGTGCATTCCGTCGATGCTGATCAGCAAGACGTGGCGAATGCGGCCGTGACCGTCGTCCCCTCCGCGTGGGTCCTTCGGTCCAGCGTAGACGTTCGACATAGTGAACAAAATAAGAGCCGCAGTTAAAACACCTGCTTTCCACTTACTTTCCATTCCAATCCTCCTTAAAATTTTACTGATGTGTACTTGATTCAGCGGGGAGTGCACTCTACTTATCGGACCTTGAGAGATACGTGAACTGAATGTGAATCCTCTGTAAAAAACCGAAATTCAAAGTGGCCGGATTTTGCGCGCGTCGTGCCGCCTTGTGATCTTGCCGGCCATGGCTTGCAAAATCGCACCCTGGAACTTCATCGCCGACACGCCAGCGACTATGGGTAGTAATTCATGCTTGCTCCCGACATGCATCCCTGCCTGAAGCCCCAACACGAATGCAGAGATTTCAATTGTTAACGAGAATTCTCCGGTGGAGGCTTTGCAGCGTGCAGCGGGAGCCCGGTCGGGTCGCCAGTGGACGATGGATATTTATGCGACCCGGCAGGAAGATCAAGTTATCCAGATAGCGCGGCAATTGTTTTCCCGGAGTCAATGGGTCCCCGCAAATGTCCAGTGGAGTTGAACTTAGTTGGGATGGGCTTTCCAATTTGCACAATGATAGCCGCAAGCCCTTGCGATTCAGGGGTAGGGAGTGATAGCTTCAGTCTGGCCAGACTGGGTGATTCTTCTTTACATCATTGGAGTGGAACTCACCGTTGAGTAATCAGAGCGCCCAAAACAGTTCTAACGGCCACCGCGTTCCCGGGAGCATTTCTCCATCTCCTTCGCAACCGGACCTTCGTGCCCTTACGTTCTGGCGCGTCGAGGGGAGCCTGGTTGCGCTCGGCGCCGTCCGCCCCGTGGCCTACTTCACCTGGAACTCCCACACGTTCGCCGGACGCTGGGCCCGCCGGGGAGGAACTCTGGCGTTGGCGCTGGTAAGGCCCTTCCTCTACGCGAGCAACAGGGTGTTTGCCACGCGCGTCCTGCACACGCTCTTGTCCGGGGTTACGCGCGACCGCCTGGACTCTCTTGGGGAAGAATATTTCGAATACATCCTGAAGAAGCAGCTCAAGCCGGAAGGTGTTGAACGTTTGCGCGCCTGCGTGGCGGAAAAGGGCGCGGAGAATGTGGTGCTGGTCAGCCAGGGACTGGACCACGTGATGCGGCCCTTGGCGCAATTTCTCGGCGTTTCTCGCCTCGTTTCGAACCGGCTCGAATTTAGAAATGGAATCGCTACCGGCCGGCTGCTCGATCCGGTGATTCGGCCGAGGAGCCCCAAAGCCTGGGCCTTCCAGCGCAGCGCGGATGGCCGTGTGCCTACGGACCGCCTGTTAAGGAACCTCGGCCTGACAGATCATCCCGAGACCCTGGAAAATGCAATTCTGCCTGCGGGGCGCCCGAAGGCGGCGAACGATCGCGCCCTGGTGGTATTCAACGGGAAAAAACAATCCGAACCGCTCTCCGTGCGGCACACCCTGGCGGGGAAAAACATTCTTCTGATCGGGGTCACGGGCTTTATCGGCAAGGTATGGCTGGCGCAGCTTTTGAACGAAGTTCCGCAGATCGGCAAGATCTACCTGCTGATCCGCCGCCAGCGCACGACGACCGCGCAGCGGCGCTTTGAGAAAATTTTCGAGGAGTCGCCGGTGTTTGACCCGCTGCAGGAGCGGCTCGGCGAACGATTCGCGGAGTTTGTCTCCGAACGCGTCGAAGTCATCGAAGGCGACGTGAGCCAGCCGGGGCTTGGGATTGCCCCGGAGATACGGGCGCAACTTGCGCGCGATCTCGACCTCGTCGTTAATAGTTCCGGCCTGACGGATTTCAATCCGGACCTTCGCGAAGCCTTGGCTAGCAATGTGGCTCCGGCCCTGCATTTGATCGAATTTCTGCGCGCATCAGACCACGCCGCGCTGATTCACCTTTCGACGTGCTACGTCGTGGGAGGGAAGGACGGCCGGGTGGTCGAGGAATTGCAGCCGAATTACACGCCGCTCGGGGTTGCGGATTTCGACGCCGAGCATGAATGGCGCTCGCTGCAAGAAGTGGTCGCGCATGCCGAGGCGCGCGCCGAAAGTACCGAGATCACGGCGGCACTTCGGCGGCAGGCGCTCGGAAAACACCGCGGGAGCGAAGAGCCCGCGGGACCCGAGCTGGAAAATCTCATCCGCAAGAATCGCATGCGCTGGCTGCGCAATCGCCTGACGCGCGCAGGAACTCGCCGCGCGCGCCGCCTTGGCTGGCCGAATACCTACACGCTTTCCAAATCGCTCGCCGAATCCATGATCGTGCGTCACGGGGCGGGGCTGCCAATTGCCATCGTGCGCCCCTCGATCGTGGAAACTTCCACTGACCAGCCATTTCGCGGCTGGAACGAAGGCATCAATACTTCGGCGCCTCTTTCCTATCTGCTGGGCACTTATTTTCGCCAGTTGCCGACCAACGAGCGCAAATGCCTGGACGTGATTCCCGTGGACATGGTGTGCCGGGGAATGACTTTGATCGCCGCGGCGATCATCGCGCGGCGTCACGAGCCGATCTATCAGCTGGCCACATCGGCGAGCAATCCTTGCGACATGGGGCGCTCGATCGAGTTGACCGGCCTCGCCCACCGCAAGCACTACCGCTCGCAGCAGAGTCTGGAGAACTGGATGCGCATGCAGTTCGACACGATTCCCGTCTCCAAATCGCGCTACGAAAAATTTTCCGTGCCCGCGCAAAAGGCCGTGGTCCAGGGTATCAATCGCGCCGCTTCGGCTCTGCAAATGAAAAAACCGCCGCTGGCTCGCCAGGAACGCGACCTCATTCGCGTCGAAAAGCTGATCGACCTCTACAAGCCGTTCATCTTGCACAACGAGCAGGTCTTTGAAGCTCAGAATGTGCAGTTGCTTTCCGCGGCGCTTCCTCCAGAAGAGCGCGAGGCATTTGGTTACGATCCTTCTACCGTTGACTGGTGGGATTATTGGATTAACATCCATATTCCAGCCTTGCGCCGGTGGGTCTACCCGCTCATCGAAGGGCGCCCGATGGAAGAGCGCCCGCACCGCGCTTTTTCCTTGCAGCATGCCGGCAATGGGGCGGAACGCCCGGAAGATTTGCCGCACGCGGGGGCGGCCTCAGGCGCGGGGACTCAAAACTAATCCATGGCCATCTTTCTGACCGGTTCCACCGGCTACATCGGCGCTCACGTCGCCTCCCTCCTCCTGGAGCGTCATACGGACCGCTTGAATTTGCTTGTGCGGGCGAAGACCGAACAGGAGGCCAGCGAGCGCCTCTGGCACGCGTTGCAGTTGCATTTGGACTTTTCTCGGTTCCGTGATGCGCTCGAAACGCGCATTTCCGTTTTTCGCGGCGATCTCACGGAGCCGCGTTTTGGGCTGGACACGAGTGACTACACGCACCTGATCGGCACGACCGAGTCGGTAATTCATTGCGCGGCCTCGCTCAATCGCAAGTCCGAAAAAAGCTGCCTCAATGTGAATTTGCGTGGCACTCTGGAAGTCGCGCAACTCGCACGGCGCGCGCAGGATGCGCACGGCCTGCGCCGCTTCAGCCAGGTTTCCACAGTTGCCGTCGCGGGCCACCGCAGTCACGAAGTGGTGGCCGAAGACGCGTCCATCGACTGGAACCGCTCCGACTATGACCCGTATGCGCGCACGAAAAAATTCTGCGAGCACATGGTGCGGGAATTGCTCCCCGATGTTTCTCGAACCGTGTTTCGACCGAGCATCGTTCTTGGCGACAGCCGCCGCCCCGAGACGACGCAATTCGACATGGTCCGCGCATTCGTGTTTCTCGCGGGCTTGCCGGTTTTGCCATTTCGCTCGACCGACCGGATCGATATCGTGCCGGTGGACTACGTCGCCGAGTCCGTCGTCGCGCTGCATCAAAAACCGAATCCTGAACACGAGATCTACCACCTCTCTTCCGGCACGCGTTCCGAAACGTTTGGCCAGCTCACGCACGCGCTCGCGGAATCAGCGGGGAAAATGCAGCCGCTGTTTTGGCCGGGGCTCGAGCGGAATTTTTCTTCCGTCGTAAACTGGCTGTCGAATTCCCGCGGCACGATTGGCCGGAGCGCATCCCTGCTGAAAGTGTTCATGCCGTACCTCGTCTGGGACACGGTGTTCGAGAATTCGCGGGTCGTCTCGGAAATGGGCCGCGCGCCGGAACCTTTTTCCAAGTATTGCTACCCGCTGCTGCGATTCAGCCGCGACCATCACTTCTCCTATCCCTACAACCCCTGGCCTGTGTCCGCCGCCTTGGTTCGCGAAGACGCCGCGGCGGTCGGCGTGGGATCGGCGCGAGGGTCTCATCCATGATGGACTTCATCCTGGAAGCGTGGACCAGCGCGTACATCGAACTCTCCAGCGCGCTTTGGAAGTTTGGCGCGGGACATCCCTGGCAGCCCGGCGAGAAGCTGAAACTGCTCTTTGCGGGATATAACGGCACGCGCAACACGGGCTCGGATGTTCGCGTCGAGGAAATGCTGCGGCAGGTTCGGCGCGTTCTGGGCGAGGAGAATCTCGCTCTTAGCGTGATGTCCCAGAATCTGGACTGGAGCCGCGGCTATTTCGGCGATGCGCGCCAGGTATTTCTTCCGGACATCTACCCGCCGTTTCTGTTCCGCGAAGTGAGGCCGCACCACGGCGTGATCGCTTGCGAAGGGTCGATGTTCAAAAGCAAATTCGCGGATGCGCTCACCACCATGTTCATCGGCGCGCTGGGAATTGCTTCGGCCGAAAACAAATTGTCGGTCGGTTATGGAGCCGAAGCGGGCTACATGAACCCGATGCTCGAGAAGATGTGCGCCCGCTATTGCCGCCGTTCCTTGATCATCACGCGAAACGAGGAATCGCAAACGGTTCTCAGCAAACTGGGAGTAGCGAGCGAAGCCGGCACGGACACGGCCTGGACATTCGAGCCGCACCCGCCTGAGTACGGACGCAAGGCGCTGCTCGATGCCGGGTGGGACGGCGAGACTCCGGTGCTGACGGTCTGCCCGATCAACCCATACTGGTGGCCGGTGACGCCATCCACGCCGAAGTTTGTGGCGCACGCCTGCTTCGGCGCATACAAGGAAAGCCACTACCGCACGATTTATTTTCACAAATCGGGCGCCGCGGTGGATGCCGCCTACAAGAAATATCTGGCCGCGCTGGCGCAAGGCATAAAAGCGTTTCGCAGCAAGCATCGTGTCTTCTTGATTCTTGTGGCCATGGAGAGGCTGGACACGAGGGCGTGCGACGAGCTCGCGCCGCAACTGGGCGGCGCGCCGGTGTTCAGCTCCGATGATTTCGACATGTACCAAATCGTGGGCATTTTGCGCTGCTCCAGCCTGATGGTTTCCTCGCGCTATCACGCCATCGTCACTTCGATGCCGGCCCTGGTACCTTCGGCGGGGATCACGATGGATGAGCGCATTCGCAACCTGCTTCGCGAGCGCGGCCACGAACACTTGCTGCTCACCGTGGAAGATCCCGATCTCGGAGAAAAACTCGCCGGCGTCATGGATCGCCTGGCCGCGGAATCCGATGCTGTGCGCGATGGCATTGCTCGCTCCGTCGTTCGCAATTTAAAAACGATGGCCCGGATGGGAGTTTTCTTGGAGCGCGCGGTTCATCAGCAATACCCGGAATTTCCGGTGCGGTCGGGCGTGCGCGGCTGGGAAGAATACTTGCCGCCGCTCAGTCCGAATCTCGAGACGCTGCTCGATACGTATGAGAGCGCAGCTGCTGCGGCGGGGGATTAGTCTGAGCGATCGCGTGGGAATCTAGTAGCCCTGGCTTCAGAGCCTTTGTGGCAACTACCAAATCCTTGTAGGGCACGGCTTCAAGCCGTGCCGTAAAGTATGCAGAATGAATGAGGCTTTAGCCGCTGGCCTGCTCGGAATCGAGTTGCCCCACAGGCTCTTTTAGCCTGTGCGGGTTGTTCTGGTCCGCGCCAAAAATCCACAGGCTGAAGCCTGTGCTACTTAAGACACCATGAATTTCCTGGAGAATATTTTTTCAAAATTGCAGGAAGCTGCCGGCCGCGTGGTGTTGGCCGAAGCGCACGCGGGAGGCGATCGAACTGCGACGGGTTCGGACCTGCTCGGTCAAATCGCCGCCGCGCGCGCTTTCTTGCGCGCATCTGGACTTGCGAAGGGAGACCGCTGCGCGCTTGTCGCACCGAACAGCATCCGCTGGGCCGCGCTCGATCTCGCGATTATCGCGGAGGGACTCATCGCGGTTCCGATGTACGCTCGCCAGGCTGCGGGCGAATTAGCCGCGATGCTGCGCGATGCCGGGCCGGGATTGATTTGTTGCGGCGATGCGGCGCTTCGCGATGCGATCTCGGCGGTGTGGCCCGATTCACCGCGCTTTGTTTTATTTGATGAGATTTTCAACGCCCATCCGCCGACCGCAACAAACGCGCCTTCCTCGCCCTCTGTCCTTTCGCCGCAGGACACGGTCGCCATTCTGTACACTTCAGGGACTTCCGGCGAAGCCAAAGGTGTGATGCTGACGGTCGGCAATCTCGATCACATGCTCTCCTGCACCAATGCGCGCCTCGATGAACTGATGGGGCCACGCAACATTCCAGACCGCGTGTTTCATTACCTGCCGTTTTGTTTCGCCGGGTCGTGGATTTTGCTGCTTTCATGCCTGTCGCGGACAAGCGGCCTCACGATGTCCACGGATCTTACCAAGCTCGCCGATGAAATCCGCGCCGCGGCGCCTGATTATTTTCTGAATGTGCCCACGCTCCTCGAGCGCATTCGCACCGGGGTAGGCGACAACATTCGGAAGCGCGGCGGCGCGATCGCCGGGATTTTTGACCGTGCTAACGCGGCTTGGGCACGGCTCGATGCCAAGGCGCCGCACGCGTGGGATTTTTTCTGGCTTGGACTGGCCGGCCTCGTGATTTTTCCGTCCATTCGCAAGCGCCTGGGACCGAATCTTCGCGCGCTGATTTGCGGCTCTGCGCCTCTGGCGCGCGAAACGCAGCTCTTTTTCATGATGCTCGGGATTCGCGTGCTCCAGGTGTATGGCCTGACGGAAACCACGGCGATTTGCACGATGGACGATCCGCGGCACGTCGAGCCGGGCCGAGTCGGGCCCGCCATTCCCGGCATCGAAATGAAGGTCGGCGAGAACAGCGAAATCGTCGTGCGGGGCCCCAATATTTTTCCGGGTTACTGGCGCCGTCCGGAACAAACTGCCGCCATGCTGCGCGACGGATGGTTCCACACCGGCGATCAGGGCGACGTGGACGCCAACGGAAATTGGCGGATCACCGGAAGGCTGAAAAATCTCATCATCCTTAATTCCGGCCACAACATCGCGCCCGAACCGATCGAGGAGAAATTATTTCGCGCCGTCCCGGGCGCGCAGCACGTCATGCTTGTCGGGAACGGACGCAGTTTTCTTGCCGCCATCATCACGGGCGCCGCAGACGGCGCGGAAATTGATTTGCAATTGGAGCGGGTGAATGCTCCGCTGCCGCACTACCGGAAGATTCGCAGGTACCATGTGGCGGAGGAATTGTTTACCATCGAAAATGGCTTGCTAACGGCCAACGGAAAATTGCGGCGCGATAGCATCGCCGTGCGCTTCGCGGCAGAGATTGAGCGGATGTACGCAAAAGACTAGTGCGTGAAATGCTTTATAGCGCCGGCGTCTCGCCGGTTCCGGGCATGTTGGCCAAACTCGAAAATTGCCGGCAAGATGCCGGCGCTACGGGCAGATTCTGATCGGCGAAGGCTGAACGCATGGACGAATACAAAGGAAAAACGCTCTCGTGGCGGCTGGCCGACGGAGTCGTCGAGCTGGCGCTGGACCGCCCTCCCGCGAACGAAATTGGCCTCGCCATGCTGGAGGACTTGGAGCGCTTTGCCCTCTCTCTTTCCGCGCTCGAAACGAAAGCGAGCGCGCTCGTTCTTTATAGCAAGCAGAAAGCAGGCTTCTCCGCCGGCGCCGACTTGCGCGAACTGTACGAGCAAGCTCGAAAGCTGGAGGCGTCCTCCGCCGCGAAAGGAGTCCGCGAATTTCTCGAACGAATTCATGCCGTGCTCAACCGGCTGGACACTTCTCCGCTCACGACCATCGCGGCCGTTCACGGCGTATGCTTCGGAGGCGGATTTGAGCTGGCGCTGACTTGCGATCTCATCATCGCGGACAAGATGGCGCGTTTTTGCTTTCCGGAATTGCGGCTCGGCCTCATCCCCGGCTTCGGCGGAATTCCGCGACTGAAACGCGATATCGGGAACGCCGTGGTGCGCGACCTCTTGCTCACCGGGCGCAGCATCAACGCCACCAAAGGGCTTTCCGTGGGCCTCGTGAGCCAGGTAGCCGCGGAGGGCGAAGCACTTCGTCTAGCGCGCGCGACCGCCTCGCAGACAACAAAATTCGATCGAACGACCGCCGCCGCCGCGAAGCGTTTCGTCAAGCCGCTGCCCGCGGAGGAATTGCGGCGCGAAATCGACATTTTCTGCGAGCTCTTTATGCGGCCCGCCGTCATGGAAGGCCTGCGCAAGTTCGTTGAAGACGCAGGCCCACATCCGTATCTGCCGTGAGCGGTTTTGTAGGACAGCCACTCTTGGCTGTCCTCGGGTGCCATGCGGAAAGAGCGAAGGACAGCCAAGAGTAGCTGTCCTACAAAAATCCACCGCAAATGGCCAGCGGACTCTTACTTCCGGTAAAATAGGGGCGATGATGAAAACGATGGAACAAACAACCAACGAGATACTGGATCTTGCCGCTACTCATTTCAAATTCCCGCGCACCGAACTCCAGCCCGGCGATGATTTCTACAAGAAGCTGGGCATCGACAGCCTGCAGGCTCTCGAACTGCTTACGCGTCTGGAAAATCATTTTGGCGTTGAACTCCCGGACTACGAAGTACAAGGCGTCAGCGACTTCCACACACTGGCCGCGCGCATCCAGGCGAGGCTCTGAGCGCAAAGCGGAATAAAGCGATTCCTCCGGTGAATTCCTCATATAATCTTGCTTCTCTCTGTGTTTGCGTGCCTCTGTGGCAATTCTGATGCTTGATTTGGCGAAATACGATTCGCTGGGAGCGGCGCTGCGCGATGCGCTCGGACACTGGCCCGAGGAAGTCTGCCTGATCGAAGCGGACCGCGACCACGAGCGCTCTCGACTCACTTACAGGCAATTTGGCGAGGCCGCCGAGCCCGTGGCCGCAGCCCTCGAGGAATCAGGGTTTGCCGCCGGAGATCGCGCCGCGATCATCATGACCAATCAGCCCAAGTGGCTGATTTCGGCTTACGCCGTGTTTTTCGCGGGCGGCGTTCTCATTCCGCTCGATTACAAGCTCTCCGCCGCCGAACATCTTCAATTGCTCGCGCACTCAAAAGCCCAGGTTCTGTTTGTTGAATACCCTTTGTGGCGCGCCATTACGCAAGCGCCCGCGTTTCGCGAACACAAGCTGCGAACGGTTCTTGTGACCGAAGCGCCGCCAAACGCCGACCTCGCGGGCGGCGCGCGCTGGGAGGGACTTCGCGGGGTGCGCGCGCCCGAATTCCGGCCGCGTACGCAAACGGACACGGCCTGCATCGTCTATTCGTCCGGCACGGGAGGCCACCCCAGGGGCTGCGTGCTGACGCACGACAACTACCTTGAACAGTGCGCCGCGGTGACGCCGGTTTTTCCGTTCTGGCCCGGCGCGCGATATTTGAGCATCATCCCCACCAATCATGCGATCGATTTCATGGGCGGCTTCCTCATGCCGTTCACAGGCGGAGGGACAGTCGTTCATTTGCGCACGTTGCGGCCGGAATTCATCCGCGAAGCTTTTACAAAATACAAAATCACATACATGGCCGTGGTGCCCCTGATTTTGAAAAATCTGCAACGCGGCTTGCGTGAGAAATTTGCCGCGCTTCCTTCGGCCAAACGAAAGATGCTCGACATGCTGATCGGCGTGAATCGCGCGTTCACGCACAGGAAGCCTCGGCCCGCGCTGAGCCGCATGCTGTTGAAAGACGTCCATAAGGCTTTCGGCGGGGGACTGCAAGCGCTGCTGGTCGGCGGCGCGTTTACCGAGCCCGCCACGATCGAGTTTTTCCACGATATCGGCATCCCTATTTACAACGGCTACGGGTGCACGGAAGCGTGCACCGCCATCACACTGAACGATCTCCGGCCGTTCCGGCCCGACACCGTCGGCAAGCCTGTGCGCGGGATGGAGATTCGAATCGTGGAGCCGGACGCGGACGGAATCGGCGAAGTGGCCGTGCGCAGCAAGACGGTGATGTCCGAATATCTGGATGATCCGGAAATGACGGCCGAAACCATCGTGAATGGCTGGCTCCTGACCGGCGACCTCGGCCGCGTCGACCAGACGGGCCATTTGCAACTTTTCGGCCGCAAGAAAAACATGATCGTCACCGCCGAAGGAAAAAACATCTATCCCGAAGATATCGAAAATAATTTCGAGGGGATTTCGGTGAAGGAGTTCTGTGTTTTTGCGGCGAACTACATCTGGCCGCAGCATACGATGACGGGCGAGCAGCTCGTGTTGGTGCTTCGTCTCGAACCCGGACACACTGTGAACGACCCCCTCCTCAAAGAACTTTCCCGACGTAATGCGCAGCTTTTGAATTACAAGCGCGTCTCCGGCTACATCGTCTGGGATCAGGATTTCCCCCGCAACGCTGCAATGAAAATCAGGCGGCTTGTCCTTGCCGGACAAATCGGCAAGCAATTCGACCGCGGCGCGGTGGTCTCCTTGTGAACGAAGCTTATTTCACCATCGTGAATCCGGCAGCCGGCGGGGGACGCTGCGGAAAGCTGGCCGCGCGCGCGCTCGAGCGGCTCCGCGCGGCGGGCCTTGCTCTCGAAGTGCGCGAAACGCGTGCTCCCGGAGAAGCTACCGTGCACGCGTGCGGCGCTTACGCCGACGGTTTTCGCAAATTCATTGCCGTGGGAGGCGACGGAACGAGCTTCGAGATTGTCAATGGACTTTTCCCGGATGCAGCAACGAAAGGCCGCGCCTCCCTGGGATTTCTTCCGCTCGGAACTGGCAATTCGTTTCTGCGAGACTTCGTGACAAACGGGGCGGACCTTGCGGAATTTGGCATCCAGGCGATCCTCGAACACCGTACGCGTCCTTGCGACGTCATTCGCCTCGACCACTCGGGCGGGTCCATCTACTACATCAATACGTTGAACATGGGTTTTGCCGCGGACGTCGCTACATTGACCAACCGCCGTCTAAAATTTCTGGGCGAGCCCGGCTATCTGGTTGGAGTGCTGGTTTCCCTGGCACGGCTGCGCCGCCGCCCGTTTCCCCTTCGCGCGGACGGCGAGCGCGACGACCGGCGCTGCCTGTTTGTTGCCTTTAGCAATAGTAAGTACACCGGCGGTAAAATGATGATCGCGCCGCAAGCCTCGATCGACAGCGGCGCGATTGAATACGTTCACTGGGGGCCGATTGGCCGCTTGGGTCTGGTGCGGAATTTGCCGACTTTGTTTACCGGCTCGCATATCCGGCACCGAATGGCTTCGAGGCGCACGGCGTCGCGGATTGAATTCGATTTGAAGAATCCCGTGGACGTGGTGGTCGATGGAGAGGTGCTCACGCTTGAAGCCGAATCGCTGGAAGTACTGCCCGGCGCGCTCGATGTGATGGTATGAAGGTAGAAAGCGAACAACCGATTCCCGCGCCTGTGACGGCAGAGGCCCCCAGCGAGCACGGCCTTCGCCGCGCCTGGGCCATTGCGCGCAGCACCTATCATTGGATGCTCTCGGCGGCATTTTTCTTTCCCGTGTGCACTTTCCTCCTGCTGCTCGGCATCCTCATCGATCCCCGCAGAAATGATGGCGCGCAGCGCTGGCTTTGCCGAGTGGTCATGCGGCTCGCCGGCGTGAATGTCGTAGTACGTAGCTCGCCCGGTTTTGATCCGGCGCGCACGTGTTTTCTGATCATCAACCACGTCAATTTATTCGATCCTTTCCTCCTGTACGCCACCGTCCCGCAATTTTTCCGTGGCCTGGAACTCGAATCTCATTTTCGGATTCCGGTGTACGGCTGGATGATGAAACGCTTCGGCAATGTTCCCGTCCCGGACGTGAACCGGCCCTCCGACCTGAAACGCATGTGGCGTCTGACACGCGCGGCGCTCGATTCCGGAGTGAGCCTCGCCGTGTTCCCCGAAGGGCAGCGAACGCGGGATGGCCGCGTCGGGCCATTCAAGGATGGAGTGTTCCGCATGGCGCTGCAATTCGGGACGCCCATTATTCCCGTCAGCGTCGTCGGTTCGTTTGAATTCAACAAGAAGACAAGCTGGCTGATCCGGCCAGGCGCCGTCACCGTGTATTTGCACGACGTGATTGAAACGAAAGACCTGCGGAAGGAAGATTTTCCAGCGCTGCGAGACCGTGTTCACGCGATTGTTGCAGGTCCGATTGAAGAGGCTCACGCCTCTACGGAAAAGAATCAAATCGTGGCCTAATGTGTGTGCTCAGGTTTGCGCAACGTGATCATTTGAATTCTTCGAGTCTCAATCTCTCGAAGCAGGCTTAACTTTGGTAGCGCCTGTTTTCACTTCGTGAAATGCGGGCGGTGTAAGCCACGCAACTGTTTTCCCACGAATAGTGATAGCAATCGTTTCGCCCCTGCGGACAAATTTCAGATACCGTCCCAAACGGGCTCTCAGTTCGCTGCTGCTGACGGTCCTCATCAAGTTTCCTTACATTCACTTTAGGTACTTTGCCCGATGGGAGTCAATTCTTGTTGGAAGGAATGATGCGGGACAGGCACACCTATCGTGTATGCCTAAAGCGAGAGGCGGATTCCGGGCAGCGTGCGGCCGGCCTTGGTTTCCTGCCAGGTGTGGAGAATGCGGTGGATCACGGTGAGCGTCGCGACGATGGCGATCACCCAGAGCGCGGGGGCCATGCGGTTGAACAATCCGCCAAGGATTAACAGGACCATGCGCTCGGGGCGCTCCATGAAGCCTACTTTGCAAAGAGGAATCAAGGATTCGGCGCGCGCGCGGGAATAGCTGACCATCACCGATCCGGCCGTCGCCACCGCAGAAAGTACAACGTAGGAGGTCCGCTGGGCCACGGCGTAATACACCAGCAAGCCCATATAGAGCGCCATGTCCGAGTAGCGGTCCAGCGTCGAATCGAAAAAAGCGCCGAACGCCGTCACACGTTTTTCGCGGCGCGCCACTTGTCCGTCAAGCATATCCAGAAACGCGGCGAAGAAAATCACCAGGGCCCCGGAACGAAATTTTCCCATCGCGAACAGGTAGGCCGCCCAGCAGTTCACCAAAAGTCCGAAGAAAGTCAGCAGGTTCGGATTGATGCCGGTCGAGGCGACCACATCTACAATTTTTTCGAGCAGCCAGCGGCCGCCCTCGCCGATTTTGCGTGTGATCATGACTGTTGCGCCGCCATCCCCTGCCGGCGCGAGGGAATAATACGCTACCTAGCCGCTTCCCCTCAAGCGCGGGAGGCACGGCAATCTTGACTCCCAAAGGGAGCCCGGCGTAATCTTCTCAACACTGTTTTCATATTCAATCAGAACTACGGAAATCTAATTGAGGAGGGCGCTCGATGAAGCGACGGATTGGGTTGTTCGCGGTTTTAGCAATTGTGCTTGCAACTGGAAGTGTGTTGCTGGCTCAAAGCAATCCTTTTGTAGGCACATGGAAACTGAATCTCGCGAGTTCAAAATATAATCCGGGACCGCCGCCGCAAAGCCAGACGCGCACGTGGGACGCTGCGGGAATGGTGATGGTCAATGGAGTCGGCGCCACTGGGAAGGCCTTCTCCTACGGTTATTCAATCAAGGGCGACGGCAAGGACTCTCCAACAATGGGCGCGATCCCCAATAAGGCGGACATGATTTCCACCAAGAAGATCGACGCCAACACGTACGAAGCCAAATTTACGAAGGCCGGCAAACAAGTCGAGACCACCACGTTCAAGGTTTCCAACGGCGGCAAGACCTTAACCATTCACGCCATGGGCAGCCCCGATGCGGGCTTTGTCGAAAACGTGCAGGTCTTGGACAAACAGTAGAGGCCTTCCGCGCACGCTTCCGTTTGAATGACATCAGCGAGCAAGGCCAACGGCGCCGGTTAGCGGATGTGGGGGATCAAAAAACTCCCCGGAATTTTTCCATCGAGCGTTGCCAATTGTGCGCCGTTGGCTCTTGCCAGTTCTACCAGATGGCCGTCGGTCGTCTGCTTGGGACTTTTGACCCACCTTGGAAGATGCGAAATGTCGTGCCCATCCGGAATGAAAGAGCAGCGGATGGATTCGCTGGCTTTCAACAGAAGCAATAACTCTTTCGCTTGAACCACCGAGAACCGGTATTGCTGAGCCTGGCTCAGCACGCGAACAAAGCCCAGCTCTGTGATCGAGCAGGTGGCCAAATCCGGAATCCCCTTTTTGGCCAGACGAGCAACCCAGGCCGCCACACGGTCGTGGAATTCGTGATGAAGCACACCCAGCGCAAGCAGTGAATTTACGTCCAGAAGATAGGTCATGGAAAATCGGCCAGGATTTCGCGCACCTGTTCACTGGTCAGCTTGGCCGCATCCGCGCCTGCCGTCAAGACAGGCAATCCGGTAACGGGATCCTTGACGATCCGCGCGCTTCCTCGCCGCGCTCTTCGCGGAGTCAGGATAATCCGCTCGCCTTCAAGTTCGGCATCGAGGGAATCGCCCGGCTGAAGGCCGAGCCTAAGGCGTATCGGGCTGGGAAGGACCACTTGTCCCTTGGTCGAAATCTTCGTCCGCATGGTAAGACGATCTTACCTTAGATAGGACGTAGAGGCAATCCGAAATGGTGATCCGTGCGTCGTTCTCCGCTCAATGAGGGCGCTCGTCCATCCACGCGTACATCCTCTGTACTCCTCGAATCTCGGCGCCGGGTCCTTTAATTTGCGGGAAATCCTTACTGTGAGAGGTCATGTCGACCTTTTGCGCCACCTCCTCAGCGGAGAGTCCCTGTTTGCGAAGTTCGGTCACCTGGGACATGAAATCTTTCAGGTAGCTTTGATACGCGGTGATCAGGGATTTATCGTGGAACGGCACGCCGTGACCGGGCAGATCGGTGGCGAAGTCCAGCTCTTTGAGCGCATCGAGCGTTTTGATCCACTCGTCAAACATGCCATTACCCATATAAGCGGGCTGAGTTTCCATCATGTCTCCGCTGCACACGATTCGCTCTTTCGGCAGGTAGACGATCGTGTCGCCCTGCGTGTGGCCGCGCCCAAGGAAGAGAAGCTGAATTTCGCGCTGGCCCTGAAACAGAGTCATTTTCGAGGTATACGTCATCGTGGGAGGAGTGGGCTTCAGCATCTTGAATTCTTCCCAGTCCGCTTGCTTGGCTGCGAGCTGCTTTTCGAGCGCGGCCCGCTTGGCGGGATCTTTTTCGTCGGCAATCTGTTTTTTGAGCGCATCGACTTGAATCGGCATGTTCGCCAGAGCCGTCTTGAACGGCTCGTTATGGATGACGTCGAGGTCCGCGATGGCGTGGCGGACGTATTCGTGGCCGATGATTTGCACCTCGGGCCCGAAGATCGAGTTGGCGTTCGTGTGATCCCAATGAAAATGCGTGTTGACCACCCAACGGACGGGCTTGTCCGTGATCAGTTTCATATCTTCCAGGAGCGCTCGCCCGGCGGCAGGCGTGGCCCCGGCGTCCACGAGAAACACGTCGCGATCGCCGACGATGATCGTGTGATTGCCGCCCGTGGCCATCAGACTGCTGGAAGTGGTGTAGTACACGCCCTCGGCAATCTTTTCAAACGCGTACACCTTGCCCGTGATAACAGTTCCGCTGGACTTCGAACCGCCTCCGCCCTGGCCTCCGGCTCGCACCTGGAACGAAAACACTGCCAGGAACGCGAAACTCAGAATCGCAGCAACCATGCGCATTCTTACTTTCATGCAATTCCTCCTGAAGACTCAAATTGAGCCCATGACAGTCTGGATTCTCACTTTGGATTTTAGGCTGACCGGCAATATACACCTTGCGGCCACTGCGCGGATTGTAGAAATCGATGGCAAACGTTTTGAGAAGGATCTCCGGCAATTCCGTTATGGTTTTATAAACTCAAAACCGTCCTTCCTCAGCCCCGGATTGCGATATTCCTCACAGATGACGTCTTCCTTCATTTCAAAGTTTGCCGGCTGCAATTGGTAGATTTTCTTTCCCGTCCAGGGCCTTGTATAGGATTTGGGGTCCTCGAACGTGACCTCGATCTCCAGAGTGTCATGGTTCACGCGCCGGAACCGCTCGACCAGATGCAGAGCGTCGCTATGCGGATGGCCCAGAGTATCAATCCAAGTTGTCTCGTTTATCGCGGCCGTATCGACCACGAGTGTATTTCCCTCATACTTGCCGATCGAGTGTCCCATCCACGTGCTCGGATAGCCGTCGGGATGTCCTCGTCCGTCCATGTAGATTCGGCGGACCCAGTGATCCATCTCGGAAAGAATGTAAACCTCTTGCGCCGTCTGACGGATCTCGAACGGCCGGGGGATGGTAAAGATGCGTGACGGGCCGGGCGGAAAACAGCTGTTACTCGGATCGATATCGTCTCGTCCTTTTAATCTTGGGTCGGTGACGCCCTTTCGGTTGGTCTGGTAGATCTGCATTGCGGCAGGCAGAAGCGGTGGATCTTGCTTGGTAAAACCGAGGAAGGGGACGCCATTCGCATCGTCATCAAAAATACCGGCAGCAGTGCGCCCTGCTCCCCGGTTCCAGGTTCCAGAAAGGTCCGGCATGCTCTTCGCCACACCCGCCGGCTTGGCAGTCTGAGCGAACAAAACGGCCGAGAAGGCCAACGCCGCGAGCACAAGGGTCGAACCAAAGAAACCGTTTCGCATTCGGAAACCCCTCCTTCAACAACCGCTCCTCACTCCGCGGCTCCCTGGGTGAGCACCGGAGCGTTCCCGCCGGTGAGCTTGATGATGGTCACGATCTTCTGTCCGTCTTTGAGCGGCGCACCGGTGACCGTGACCTTGTCGCCTGCCTTCAATGTCTTCGCGTTCCAGCCAAAGCCGAACAGCCTCTGCGGAGAAGCGGTTTCGGCTATCCATTTCTCGACGCTGCCATTGTCGGCTATCACGTCTATATGAATTTGCACATGCGGGTTGGTAAACAGGTACTCCGTCACCGTCCCGGTCATGGTGACTGGATGCTTCGTGTCGTATTGCGCTCCGCCATGGTGCGCGAAGATCGGGCCTGAAATCATGAGAAGAAACACGCCCGCGGCCAAAACAGCGAAGAGCCTGCTTTTCATTTTCCCTCCTCCGAACACTCAGCCGATTGGGTCCTGCCCGCACAATCGACAGGCCACTTGCCGTCCGAAATGGCCACTTTGCAATAAAAAATCGGAGCAATCCTTTTACTGATTGGGCTTCGCGGAGTAGTGCGTCCCCATTTGCAAAAGTTCATCGCAGAAGTCCCCTTCGAGCATTTCAAACCCCGGCGGAAGCAAGTCCTGAACCATCTTCCTCGTCCACGGCTTTTTGTAAGCTTTCGGATCGTCGATCGTGACTTCGTACTGCAAGGTTTTCTGGTCCAGGCGCCGGAAGCGCTCCACAAGGTGGAGAGCATCGCTGTGCGGATGGCCTAGCCGGTCGATCCAGTTCTTGTCATTGAAACCGACGGTATCGACGACGAGGGTGTCTCCCTCATACTTGCCGATCGAGTGCCCCATCCACGTGGTCAAAGAACCGTCGGGATGCGCTCGCCCATCCATGTAGATGCGGCGCACCAGATGATCCTCATCGAACAGGAGGAGCACCACGTCCGGGAACTGACGCAGTTCGTAAAGGCGGCGATTATCCAGCATCAGGTCGGTCGGACTTTGCGGCGTGCAACCGGTGAAGTTAGGGTCTCGGGACTTTCCTTCCTTGACAGCCCTGTATTTCTCCTCCGCCCAAGGCTGCATCTCGGGCTCCTCAAGCTTCTCCGCCGCCGGCGTTTCTACTCCGCGCAGTTCGTCGCAGATCCTCCGAATCCCGCACAGTGCGGTCTCGCCTGTTACGGGAACCGGTCGATGCGGCGCCCAATTTCCAGACAGGTCCGGTATCGCCGTTGCCGCTGCGGGCCCCGGCTTCGCCGAGGTTTGAGCCTGCATGGCGGGTGAGACGGCGAGCAACGCAAACGCCAAAAGGATCGAACCAATTAAACGCATTCGCATTGGGAATCTCTCCTTACTTGGGAGATCGCACCGTCGTATCAAGCTCGGAAATTTGGGCCGAGAGCCGCAAACGCGATAAATCTATGATTTCTTATTTGGACTTTAACTTTGCGCACAATCCTATGCCTGCCGCCCCCCGGCGTCAATCTCAGATTTCTCTTCGACTTGACCCTTTCGTTGGTGGCAGGTGGCCGGGCTTTGGAATTGAAGTTCGCGTGTCCCATCCTTCCGCTGTTTTGGAAGGGTGGGGCTTTTGAATTGCGGCGCGTGATTCGTAAAAGCGACAGTAATGGATGCGACCTCGGACCAAAACCCCACGCTTGCATAAACCGCAAGGATGGGGCACCCGCAAGTTCAAAATCGCTCAAGGCCCGGGCCACCCGCCTGGGCGGTCACGATGAGTTCTTTGTTTGCTCTTGGAAGTGAGCCTCCAGCGCCTCTCTGAACTCGGGGATCACAGATAGAAAGCGGTCGGCGTGCCTATCCACAAGTCCGCTGGTGAAACACTGCACTTCTGCGTTTTGGGCTGCGATAGGATTCAAACGAAGTTCTTCCTCTAGGGCCAGAGAGTGAATGCGCCCGTTTTCTAAAATGATTCGTAAAGCGTCTCTCGCCTCCTTAGTCAGCTTTTGGATCTTCCGTTCGACTATTTCGCGTTGCCGTTGCTCTTTCGCCGATACCGGTATTGTCTCGGCATAAACTAGACGCGTCGATGGCTGTTTATCTCCCGACCTAGCTCTAACCACCGATAGTTGACTTGCGTATGATGCTGGATTTTGGACTGTGATACCGAGCGTTTTGGCGACATCGGTAAGTAACTGATGAAGTTGTGAATCGTTGTTGGCGCAAAGGGCATTCAGGCCGCTTAAGGGTCCACGAATCTCGCCCGTGGTCACGCCTGCCAGTAAAGGAATCATGAAACTGCCCGCACCCCAACGCGCGCCTAATTCAAACATCACATATGCTGACGCCAAACTATTCGGTGTTATCAGGCCAATCAAGACATTGGATCTGTTAACTTCCTCTCGGAGTTGGGAATCGGTATGCACACCTGCCGGTAGCCTGAATCCGTCCACGCTGCTGCATCGAATCTTATTGATTAACAGCCCCGCTCGAAGAAAGTCTACGAGCGCCGACGCGAGTTCAACGTCTTTGCTGCTATGAGAAATCAGTACTAAAGGCTGGTCGCTGTCAGAAGCGATTGGCGTGCCACTGGGCCGCGCGGATGCCGCCGGTGGATTCGACACCGGTACGCTAATTGTGGCCTCCAGTTCCCTAATTGAGCTCTTCAGCGTTGATTCAAATTGTGTTGTCCTTTCCTCAAAGTTTAGCTGCCTCTGGTGGTCCGATATACCCATCATGTTGTAGATACCAGCATTTCGTGCCATGTAGAAATTGCTCAAGTTCTGGCTGTCTTCCCCAAAGCCATGAATAATCACACTTCGAGTGAACTGTTCCCACTCGCTCTCAGTTTGACCAACTTCCTGAAGGGTTTTTCCTTTGAATTCTTGTAGTTTTAGGAGCTGTTCCTTCAAAAAAGGGAGCGTCTTTTCAGGCGGCCAGTCGGGGCCTTTAGGTGGGATTGCACGCCGGGCCATTTTTCATCGTCCTCGGACGAATCCTACCACGGACGGTCCCGACGCGCCCGAATTCTGTCCATAGGCGGGTGGGCCACCCCTTGAGTGGTTTTGAAGTTGGGGGGCGGCCTCTTGGACCAATGTGGAATTTCGGGTGCCGCATCCTTGCGATCTTTGCAAGGGTGCGGTCTCTGTTACCGGCCCCTTTGACTTGACCCTTTCCTCGCCAGACCGCTATCATGCTTGGTACCGTTTAGCGGCTGTATTCCCGTGGGCCTGTAGCTCAGGTGGCTAGAGCGCGCCCCTGATAAGGGCGAGGTCGGTAGTTCAAGTCTACCCAGGCCCACCAATTCTTGATGTTAGAGACTAGAAGTTAGATGTTTGAAGAGGAATCGAGCCTCTCGGTTTTTCCCGCCTGAAAGACGGCTTGTGCCTATCCGGTTGACTCCACAGGCCCCAAGGGATAGTGTCGGGTGCGATGCGCCCGGAGTATCCTCGGTCATTGCACGAGTTTAGAAGGCTCTTTAACGATGAGGCCGCCTGTCGCCAGTACCTTGCGCGGAGCCGATGGCCCGAGGGCTTCCAGTGTCCACGGTGCCAGCAGGGCGAGGCCCTCGAACTACCAACCCGTCTCTTGTGGCGGTGTCGAGCGTGCAGGCACGACACCTCGGTCACGGCGGGGACCGTGCTCCACCGAACCAGAGTCCCGCTGACACAGTGGTTCTGGGCCGCCTACCTGGTCTCGACTCAGACCCCGGGCTTCTCAGCGCTCCAACTCCAGCGGCAGTTGGGACTCCGCCGATACGAGACGGCCTGGGCCATGCTGCAGAAGCTTCGTCGCGCCATGGTGCACCCGGATCGGGAGCCTCTCAAGGACAAGGTCGAGGTGGATGAGACCTACATCGGCGGGCGAGAAGTGGGCCTACGTGGGGGGCGCCACGTCCTTGACAAGGCGATCGTTGTGGGCGCGGTAGAGGTCAGGGGCGAAGCTTCCGGAAGGGTACGCCTCCAAGTGGTTCCCGACGTCTCGGCCCGGTCTCTGACCGGCTTCGTGAGAACGAACGTGGCTGCGGGAGCGATTGTAGTCACTGACGGCTGGGGAGGCTACGACCCCCTCCCGAAGCTGGGGTACCGGCACCGACCGCACACGCAGGGCGACCGTCGAAGGTCGACCCAGATTCTGCCGCGCATCCATCGTGTCTTTGGGAACCTCAAGACCTGGCTTCGTGGCACCCATCACGGCGTCGGCCACGCCCATCTTCAAGCCTACCTGGACGAGTTCGTTTTTCGGTTTAATCGCAGGCGAACACCGATGGCCGCCTTCCAGACGCTTCTCGGACTGGGTAGCCAGCAGCAACCCACCACATACAATCAGTTGTACCGAGTGGAGCTAAACGGATAGGCACGAGACGGC
>CAVUDA010000028.1:0-246333 GCA_963740035.1 uncultured Acidobacteriota bacterium | reverse complement strand
GGTAATGCTAGGTCGTCTTCGCGTTGCGGCGGAAGCGCTCGAGGAGCGCCGAGTGCAGGCGCTGGCGGACATCTTCGGGGAGAGGAACGGGTTCGGAGTTGCAGAAAATCTGAATGGTTTTGCGGCAGGTGTCTACGACCAGGCGGCAGTCGGTGCAGCGGGAAAGGTGCTGTTCGAGATCGATTCGCATGTTGGAGTCGAGGACTCCGTCGAGATAGCTCGTCAATTCGAGGATTACTTTCTTGCAGTTCACTGCGCTTCGCTCCGTCGAAAATACTTGTTGAGTTTTTGGCGGAGTTTCAACCGCGCCCGCAAGAGGCGCGATTTGACCGCCGCCACAGAGATGCCCAGAATTTGCGCGGTCTCTTCCGTGGAAAGCCCTTCCACGTCGCGCAGGAGAAAAGCGACGCGGAAAATCGGATCGAGTTCGCCGATCACGCTGTTGAGAATTTCATTGAGCTCGGTCTTGAGCGAATTTCTTCTCGGGGGAAGGTCCCCAGTCCTCGATTTCGCGGAAGACGGAATCTTCGCCGTCGGTGCCCGGCAGCGGCTCATCGAGAGACACCTGATTCGGGCGCCGCTTGCGCAATTTCATCAGGGCTTCGTTGACCGCGATGCGCACGAGCCAGGTGTAAAAGCGGGAGTCGCCCTGGAACCGGTCCAGGTTCTGATAGGATTTCAGGAAGGCGTCCTGCATCACGTCTTCCGCATCCTCGCGGTTTTGCGTGATGTTCATTCCCAGGCGGAAATCTTGCGCTCGTAGCGGTTTACGAGCTCTTCAAACGCGGCTGTGTCTCCGCCTTTGGCCGCAGACACCAGTGCGGCTTCGTCATCGCGGACGATTGTGGAAGCCAGCGGTTTTGGGTCGGTGGCGCTCACGATCCAGTGTGCTCCAGGCGGCTGCGCGCAAAGGCCAGCCGCACTCATTTGGCAGAGTACCATAGTTCTCCTTTGCATTTCCTGCCGGTCGGACCCTCTTCTTCCGATGCTGCTGGGCGTCCTCTCGATGCAAGTTTTTTTCGAAGTTTTCTGAGAGCACAAACGGCAAACGGGCATGCGCTGTCCGGGCGGCTCGCAATGGTACAATTAGCCGTTTCCATTCACGAAGGGGATAGACCTTGGTTTCGCCGTGCCGGCGCATGCCAGTCAGAATTTTGCGATTTGTGCAGGCTCGGTCAAAGCATGAATCCTGGGAGTGCGCGAATCTATACGAATTAAAATGCGGACTTTGCCCGATTATCTACGCAATGGCATGAAATTGATCATCGTCGGGTGCAATCCCGGCGACCGTTCGGCTCGCGTCGGCCATTATTACGCGGGACGTGGAAACGAATTCTGGCCGCTGCTGTATGATTCGCGCGTGGTGCCGGAACTGCTCGATCACCGGGATGACAAACGGATGATCGAGTTCGGCATCGGGCTTACCGACCTCGTCAAGCGTCCCACGCGCGGGATCGAGGAATTGACGCGCGAGGAATTTGCCGAGGGGCGCATCCTGCTGTCGCAGAAGCTCGAACAGTACGCGCCGCAAATCATCGCGTTCAATGGCGTGGGTACCTTTGAGAATTTCGCGCAGCGGCGTTGCAAGCCGGGGTTGCAAAAGGAGCGGCTGTACGGCGCGCAGGTGTTTGTGCTGCCGTCGACGAGCGCGAAAAACGCAACGGGCCGCGGCCAAAGCTTCGATACTTCCGCCAGCTTGCGAAGGTGCTCGAAAAATTGCCGAAGTAGGGCGACAGGGGCCTCGGCACAAATCTCTTTCGAGCGTGCTGCGGAAGTGGCCGCTTCTTTCCATGTCAGGGCTGACATCCTCCAATATGGGTTTAAAATTCTTCTTGCTAGGGGAGTTGATGGTGACGGCCGCCGAGACGGGCATCGGAGGATTTTGGCTTCTAAGGAGAGAGAATCATCGCGAAAGCAAAAATCAAATTTCTGCAGAAGCCGTCTTGCACCACTTGCCGCAAAGCCAAGGCTTTTCTGGAAAAGCGGAAAGTGGAACTGGATTTGCGCGATCTCGGGAAAGACCGGATGTCGGTCGAGGAACTCGACGAGCTGATCGGCAAACGCGACCATCGCATGTTTCTGAACACGCGCAACGAACTCTACCGCACGCGGAAAATGGGACAGAATCCGCCGTCGCGCGACGAGGCTTTGAAATTGATGGCGGCCGAACCCAATCTGATCCGCCGGCCCGTTGTGCTGCGCGGTTCTGATATTGTGCTCGGCTACGATGAGGAAGCGCTGAAACGCATCGCGAAATAACGCGCCAGTTTGAAACGACCCAAGCTTATGAGCCTCAGCGAAAAAATCGTGTTCTTCAAGGCGACCTGACGGAAATGGACGTCGACGCCATTGTCAACGCCGCGAACAATGATTTGCAGCTTGGCGGCGGCGTTGCCGGGCGCGATCCGCCGCAAGGGCGGCGACGCGATCCAGCGGGAGTGCGACGCCATCGGCAGCATTCCCATCGGCGGCGCGGCCATCACGACGGGCGGCAAACTGCGCGCCCGCTTTGTGATCCACGCGGCCAGCATGCAGCTGGGAGGAGCAACAACGGCGCGCGCGCTGCGGAGTTCGACGGCGCACGCGTTGCGGATCGCGGCGGAACGTGGGCTGCGTTCCATAGCGTTTCCCGCCGTCGGCACCGGAATCGCAGGTTTCCCAATACCGGAATGCGCCCGGATCATGCTGCGTGAAGTTGTGGAACATTTGAAGAAACCCACGTCCCTCGAAAAAATCCATTTTGTTCTGTTTGATGCCGAGGCTCTTTCCGAATTTGAAAAAGTCCTGGCGGAAATGGCGGCTAGCGGTGAATCGCAAGCCGCATCCGAGGCGGGGCGGAAATGAACGCGCTCGCTGAAAAAGTTCGCGCCGAGCTGACCCAATACGAGCACCCGCTCTTCGTGTTTGACGCGCTGCCGGCCGCCGAAGGCGTCGAAGTGGTGATCCGGTATTCTCCTCCCGAGCCGCAAGTGCACACCTACGTGTTCCTGCTCCGCCCGCGCGAAATTGAGAGCAAACAATTTCCCTGGATTTTTCAGAAGCAGCTCTACGATTGCCTGCACGATTTCATCATCGAGATGTTTACCTGCAATCCGCAGCGCCAGGACGTATGACGGCCGGCCCCTCCTCCGCATCCGGCGCCCCGGGCGAAACATCCCAGCCGGGAGAACACGCGCGTGCGCTTACCGAAATTCTTGCCGGGCGCATTCGCTCCGGCGGCCCTATTTCCTTCGCCGAATTCATGCGCGAGTGTCTCTATCATCCCGCTCACGGCTATTACTCGCGCGCCAGCGCGCGCCGGTTCGGCGACTACTACACGAGCGTCGATGTGCATCCGATTTTCGGGCGTCTCCTGGCGCGGCAATTCGCGGAAATGTGGGAACTGCTCGGCTCGCCTCGCCCGTTCATCGTGGCCGAGTCAGGAGCGGGTGTCGGCCGCCTGGCCGGACACATCCTGGATTTCAGCGCGCGGGCGCTCCCCGAATTTTATGCGGCGCTGGAATATGTCGCGGTCGAGCGCTCCAGCGCGCGACGCGCCGAGCATGCGGCGCGCCTTGCGGATCACGCGGCGGCAGGACGCGTCTCCAGCGCCGCCGAAATTCCCAGCGCGATTTCCGCCGGATGCATTTTCTCAAATGAATTGCTGGACGCTTTGCCCGTGCACCGCGTTGCCGTGGAAAATGGCGCGCTGCGGGAAATCTACGTGGGATTCGAGGGCGGGCGATTTACAGAAGTGCTTAGCGATCCATCCATGCCGGCGCTGGAGCAATATTTTCAGGAGCAGGGAATTACTCTCGAAGAAGGGCAGCAGGCGGAAGTGTGCTTTGAAGCGTGCGATTGGATCGAGAGCGCGGGGCGCGCCCTGGAGCGCGGGTTTGTCCTGACCATCGATTATGGCCACGAAGCCCGCGCATTGTACGGCGAGCATCACAACCGCGGCACGCTGCTCGCGTACCGCGATCACACCGTTACGGAGAATCTTCTCGAAGCTCCCGGTGAGCAGGATTTGACTTCGCACGTCAATTTCACCGCGCTGGATTTGTGGGGACGCCGGGCCGGACTTGTGCGCACGGGTCTCGTTACGCAATCGCAATTCCTGGTCGCGCTTGGGCGGGGAAATGAATTCGCCGATTTGTACGAGCCGGGGCAAACGGAAATGGAAAAATTGCGCGCCCGCCTTTTGCTGAAAAACCTCATTCATCCGGAAGGGTTAGGGGAAAAATTTCAGGTCCTGATTCAGCACAAGGGAATTGCTTCGCCGCGGCTCACGGGTTTGTCCGGGTATTGAGGTTTGAGTGGCGCAGGCTTCAGCCTGTGGGTGTCCATTGGATGCTTGGCAAGGACTAAACCCCACAGGCTGAAGACCTGCGCCACTCAAATCATTCGCCACTCAGGCGCCGGTTTCGCTGTAGGCTTTCTTCAGGGATTTTTCCGCTTCGGCTTGCGCGCCGCCGGTGTCGTCGCCAGTCTGCTTGGCCTTGCTGTATTCGTTGACGGCGCGCGTGCGGTCGCCCTGGATGTCGTAAATCCGCCCCAGGTAGATGTGCGACCACACCTCGGTCCATTTCGTGGTCAAGTCGGTGGCGCCGTCGAGCGCGTCACGGAAGGATTGCGCGGAGGCCGCGTAATTCCGCTGGTAGAAAAACGCCTCGCCCATGCGGAAGTCGGCCAGCGCGTTCTGGCGGTCCTGTTCGAGCGCCTGCTGATACTGCTGCACCGCATCGTAGTAGCGGCCCAGCCCGGCGAAGGATTCGCCGCGCGCAATGATGCCGCGCACGCGCAGCTTCTGGCTCGATTTCAAAATGTAGTCGTGCGGGTCGATGACAATTCCGTTGGGCTTCGGCCGCCCGAACGTTTCCACCGTGAAGGGAGACTCCTTCCCGGAAATCGTGATGGTCTTGAATTCGGGATTTCCCTCGGTCTGGACTTCAATTTCCACGTCCATGTGGAAGACGTCGAGATTCTGTTTCGCTTTGCCGACGATCCGGAATCCTTTCTTGGTGCGGTAGATCACGTACTCCAAATTGAATTCCGGGACGCCTGTCGAATGAAGCCACTGCGTGAAAAATGGCCGCAAGCTGGCCGGTTCGGCGGAAGCGGCAGGCGCGTTGCCCAACTTGAATTCCGCAGGCGCCGGCTGAGACAGACGCGTCTCCGCCAATTGCTCGAAATCCTGAATTCGCGCGGACTTGCCCGCATACCGCGAATAAAAATCCTTCAGCAGGGCGCTGAAATTCGCGTCGCCGATGATCGCGCGAAGCATGTGAAATACCATCGCGCCCTTGTTCACGACCACCGATTGATATTCCTCGGAACCCGGCTCCAGCCGCCCGGCGTCGGCGATCGGAGCGGAATCGTCGAACATCAGCGCGCCCACCGCATAATCCTCGAGCGCTTTGTTCAGCCCATCCTTGCCCGTAGACTGCTCGACGAACAACCCCTCCGAGTAGCGCGACAGGCCATCCGTGATCCACACGTCGGAAGTGGTGGCAGGCGTGACTTGCGCGCCCCACCACTGATGCGCGGCGAGATCGGCCAGCAATCGTTCGTTTGGCTTTGCCGACCATTGCCGCGCGCTCACCAGCAGCAGGCCCGGCGCCGCAAATCCGTCGACAGTCCCGTCCGGGAGTTGAGCGACCGTCAAGCCGGGCTCCGGCAGAGGCGCCAAAATCATCATTGTAGAAATCGAGGACGTGCGAGATCGCGTCCGCATAAGCCGGCGCTGTGTTTGCCGATGCTGGCGGCGTGTAAATGGAATAGGTGGCGCCTTGCGCGCGCTCCAGGCTCAATTGCAGCGGAGCGATGACGAATGTTCCCGCGGCTTCCGGCTTATCCACGCGATACGTGTACAGCATGCGCTCATTTTCCATGGAGGGAGGCGGAGGGGCGCTCATGGGCGAAACCGGCGCGCCACGCCGCGCGTTCCCAAGCATGGGAGGCGGAGCGGGAGATGACGCAACTTTGGGAGTGACCGATTCCGGCGCTCCCGCCGATTTCCCCGTGCCCACCACGGTCATGGTTCCGGGCACTTCGATCTGGAAAATGCCGGTATATCGGTTGGAGGGAAAATCGGTCAACGGAAACCAGCGCGAGGGAAGCAGCAGGTATCCGCCGTCCTTGGCGATGTAAGCCATCCGCACGCCTTGATCGGGATTGTTCATGCGGCTGGAGAGTGGGCCGCCGTAATCGAAGAACAGCGTGACCTTTCCGCCGGCGGGAACGGTATCGTCGAGCGTGACATGCAGTTTCAGGCTGGAGTTGTCGTCCCGATCGTAGGACACGGGCCTGCCGGAGACGTCGCGCACCGAGTTGACGCGCAGATTTTGATTCAGTTCCACTTCCACGACTCGCCCGGCCTCCCTTGCCGCGAAGTCGACTTTCGCTTGCGCATTCATGACTTGCCCGACTGCGTCGAGCGAAGCGCGCACTTCATAGTAGGTGGCGCGGAATGCGGCAGTGGGAATGCTTTGGACCGGCGCGACGCCGCGGCCCGGCCCCTGCGGCGCTCCCGGCGATTGAGCCCAGCCGGACGCAGCGAAACCCGGGAGGGCTGCCAAGAATAGGAGGAGTCGAAATTTCGACATGAAGTTCAGGTGCCTTTCTTACCGGCGGAGGCCATCCAAGCTAATAGGATACCAACTTGGGCTGATGAGTTGCCAGTCCCAGCTTCCGTTACGCCAACTAGCGCTACCGCAACCCGCGTTACGGTGCATTCAACATGCCCGCGATCAGGTCGGCCGCGCGCTCGACCGCGCCGGGAGGACCTAGCTTTTCGCGAACTTCCGCAAGGCCTCGGCGCATCTCCGCGCGCGCGTCCGGCGAATCGAGCAGGCGAACCGCCTCGCTCGCCAGCCGCTCCGGAGTGAAATCCTTCTGCACCAGTTCCGGCACAACCCGCTTGCCTGCAATCAGATTGACCATGGCGAACAAGGGCGTGCGAACGAGCAACCTGGCGATCGCCGCCGTGAGGGGAGCGAGGCGATAGATGACGATCATGGGCGCGTCCATCAACGCGGCTTCGACAGTCGCAGTGCCGCTCGACACGATCGACAGATCGGCAGCGCCCAGGGCGTCGTAGGTTGCGTCTTCCACCAAGTGCATGGCCACGTCGGGCGCCAGATAGTGGGCAGATCTGGGCCTGCTTCACTCCTGGCGCGAGGGCCAACACGAATTGCACCTTGCGATCCTTTTGGATCAGACGGCAGGCGAGCATCAGTGTGGGCATGTGGTGCGCGATTTCGCCGGAGCGGCTTCCCGGCAGGACCGCAACTATCGGCTTGCTCGCATCCAGTCCGCAGGCGGCGGCAAATTCCGCGCGCGTTCTCTTCGCCACCACATTTCCCACGAGCGGATGGCCGATAAAATCAGCCTTCACCCCGCGTTCGCGGTACCATTCCTGTTCGAACGGAAATATGCAAAGCCCGCGCACGAACCGCCGCCGCACCAGATTCGCCCGCCACGGTCTCCAAGCCCAGAACTGCGGGCACACAAAGTAGATGTTCTGCACGCCCTGGCGCTTTAGCGCGCGCGCCAGGCGCAAATGGAAGCCCGGGAAATCGGTGAGGATCGCGAGCCGCGGCTTGCGCCGCGCCGCTTCGGTCAGCAGCCGCTTCCATACGCGTTTCAGAGCGGGATACTTCTTGGCGATTTCGACGATTCCTACCAGGGAAACCTCGGAGCAGTCGGCAACGAGTTCGACACCCGCATCGCGCATGCGCGGCCCGCCCATGCCGAAGAGTTGAACGTCGGCCCGCGCGCGCAATGCCTCCGCGAGCCGCGCCGCGTACATGTCGCCGGACGCTTCGCCCGCGGAGATGAGGATTTGTGTGGGAGGCATTGTGTAGCGCCCGCCTTCAGGCGGGCATTGTGCGTGGATCCAAACTGCCCGCCTGAAGGCGGGCGCTACAAAGGTGTCTCAGCTAATCATTTCCCGGAACGGACGTGCCTGCTTCGCTCTCCGCCGGCTCGAAGGACGCGCGCAGCTCCTGATCTTTGTACTGGAGCTGGTACAGGCGATAGTAGATCCCGCGCAGGGCGAGCAATTGCTGATGCGAACCTTGCTCGCGCAATTTACCTTTGTGGAAAACGAGAATTCGGTCGGCATGCTGGATGGTGCTGAGCCGGTGCGCGATGACCAAGGCGGTGCGGCCCTCGAGCAGACGGTCGAGCGCCTCGCGGATCAGAATTTCGGTTTTCGTGTCCACGCTCGATGTTGCTTCGTCCAGAATCAGAAACCGTGGATTGTGCGCAAGCGCCCGCGCGAAGCTGATCAATTGGCGCTGCCCCACGGAAAAAGTCGCGCCGCGTTCGCTGACGTTTGTTTCGACGCCTTCCGGCAATGAGGCCAGCAAGGAGCCGAGCCCTACTTCGCGCAGCGCGGCTTCGACGCGCGCGCGGCTGATGTCTTCATCGCCCAGGCGGACGTTCGATTCCAAAGTGCCGGTGAATAGGAACGGGTCCTGCAACACGATGCCGAATTGCCGGCGCAATTGGTGCACGTCGTAGCGGCGAATGTCCACGCCATCGAGCAGAATCTCGCCGCGCTGAATTTCGTAGAACCGCAGCAGCAGTTGAATGAGCGTGGTCTTTCCCGCTCCGGTGTGGCCGACGATGGCAAGGGTTTGCCCCGGCGCGATGTGGAAGGAGACATCGCGCAACACCCAGTCATCGTCCTTCGGGTTTGCGCCGCCGTGGTAGGCGAACCACACATTGCGAAATTCGATGTCGCCGCGCGGCGCGGAAAGAGCAAGAGGAGCTTCCGCCGGCGGCGCTGGCAGCGGCTCGTCGAGCAGCTTGAAGATGCGCTCGCAGGCGGCCATGGCCGACTGCAGGATGTTGAATTTTTCGCTTAGGTCCTGAATCGGGCGGAAAAAGAGCTGCGCGTATTGCATGAAGGCGATCAGCGTTCCGACCGTCACCGCGCCGGCAAACGAGAGCAGCCCGCCGTACCAGAAAACGATCGCGATGGCCGTCATGCTGAACAGTTCGACCGCGGGAAAGAAGACGGCGAAGGCCGTGATCGCGTCCTTGTAGGCCTCCATGTGGAAGCGGTTCAATTCGGCGAACTGCTCCTGCGATTTCCGCTCGCGGTTGAAGATCTGCACGATGCTCATGCCGCTGATGTGTTCCTGCAGGAACGAGTTGATGCGCGCGATGGCCGTGCGGATGCGGCGGTTGGCGTCGCGCACGCGGTCGCGGAAGATCCACGTTGCGATCATGATCAGCGGCAGGACCGCGAATGTGGCCAGCGCGAGCCGCCAGTTTTTCGCCATCATCACCGCGCCGATGCTCAGCAGCACGATCGCGTCGTTGGCCATGGCCGCGATTCCGGCGGCGAACAAATCGTTCAGCGCGTCGACGTCCGTCGTCACGCGCGTCACGAGACGCCCGACCGGGCTGCGGTCGAAGAAACTCATCGGCAGGCGCTGCATGCGCTCGAAGATTTCTTTTCGCAGATCGTAGAGCGTCTGTTGCCCCACGTTCTGCATGATCCGGACTTGCAGATATTGAACCGCGAAGCTCAGAAGCAATGCCGCAAGCGACAGCAGCGAAATAATGGTGACGCCGCGCAGGGCGACTGTCCGGGCAATCGATTGATCCAGACCGGGGACGATGTAGTTGTCTACGGTGAATCCAAACAGGTAAGGACCGACTACGGTGAGAGGGCCGACGAGCAAAGTCAGGAAGACTGCAAAGACCACATTCCACCGGTACGGCCGGAGATACGTCATCAGCCGCCGCAACAGGTGCGAGTCGTAAGCCTTCCCTAGTGCTTCCTCTTCTCGGAAGTCGCTCATTCGCGCGCCAACTCTTCCTCGAGCAATTGTTTGTGATACAAATCCGCGTAATATCCGCCGCGCGCCAGAAGTTCGGAATGCGTGCCGCGTTCGACGATGCGCCCATCCCGCAGGACCGCGATCTGGTCGGCGTGCTGCACGGTGGAGACGCGGTGGGAAATCAAGATGGTCGTTCGTTGCCGCAGGATCGCATCGAGGCGCTTCAGAATGCGCTCTTCGGTTCCCGTATCCACGCTGGAAAGGGAATCGTCCAGGATCAGGATTTTAGGATCGCGAATCACGGCGCGGGCGATGGCGGCGCGCTGTTTCTGTCCGCCCGAAAGGGTAATTCCGCGTTCTCCAACCATCGTATTGAATTGCGCGGGAAACTCTTCGATTTCGGCGGCGATGCTGGCCACGTCGGCGGCATCGCGAATTTCCTCGTCCGTCGCGGTATCCACGCCGAACGCGACATTTTCGCGCAGCGTCTCGCTGAACAGGAACGTGTCTTGCGGCACGTATCCCACGGCGCGCCGCAGCGTTTCAAGCGGCCATTCGCGAATCGGACGCCCGTCGATGAGCAGCGTTCCCGGCGGCGCTTCCCAAAGCCGCGCAATCAGCGAGGCCAGCGTGGATTTCCCGCTCCCCGTGGGGCCTACGATGGCGAGGATGGAGCCGGCCGGAATGCGCAGGGAAATATCCTGCAGCACGGGTTTGTTGGTCGCGGCGTTGCCGTTCGTTTTCGCTCCATCGGCGTCGCTTCGCACGGTTGGATACGTGAAGGTCAGGTTTCGGAACTCGATTTCGCCGCGGATTTCGCCTGCGTTGTCGCGGACTGCCGAGTCGCTGATCTTTGGTTCCGAGTCGAGAATGTAGTTCAGCCGGCCCATCGATGCGCCGCCGCGCTGAAAGATGTTGGTCACGAATCCCAGCGCAATCATGGGGAAAATAAGGCGCGTCATGAACGTGTAAAACGCGACCAATTCGCCGAGCGTAATCCGGTTCAAAACCACAAGGCGCCCGCCTTGCCACAGCACGAGAATAAACGTCAAACCAAACAACATCTGGAGCAACGGCATGAACAAGCTCCAGAAAAAGATCAGGCGCAGGTTGCGGTTGATGTATTCGCGATTGGGCGCGTCGAATCCTTGAATTTCCGCTTCCTCCTGGCCGTAGGCGCGGACTACGCGCACGCCGGCCAGATTTTCCTGAGCCTTCGCGGAAAGCACGGCGAGCGACGCCTGAATTTTTCCGTACAGCGCATGAATCTGCCGGCCAAACACCCAGACGCTCACGGCCACGATGGGCACGGGGAGCAGTACGTACACGCTGAGAGTCGCCGAAATCCAGAACATCAGAATCACGGCGAGTACCATGGTCGCAATCGTGTTCGCGCTGTACATGATGCCCGGCCCGAGCACCATGCGCACCGAGTTCAAATCGTTCGTGCAGCGAGACATCAGCTCGCCTGTGCGGTTTCGCACGTAGAATTCCGGCTCCATGAGCACGAGCTTGGACAGCAGGTCGTTTCGCAAGTCGTACTCAATGTCGCGGGAAAGACCAATCAGAATTTGCCGCGTGCAATACGAAAAGACGCCTTGAACGGCGCAGATGATGACCAGCGCCGAACAAAATACCGCCAGCGTGTGCGGATCCTTCGGGTGATAGTAGGGGAGAAGGAAACCCAGAGTGATATGAGTCAGACGACCGAGTTGCGCAAGTGGGACCTCAGCGCCCTTGATGCAATCCGTGATCACGCCGAGGATCAACGGCAGAAGCGTGCCGGTAATTCCCATGCCGGCCTGCGTAATGAAGCCAATTACTACTTCCGTTTTGTGGCGCGCCACATACGGATACAAGCGGGTGAGCTGCGACCATCCCGAGACGCGCTTGTGCGCTGTTTTCGGTACCGATCCTGACAGTGTATTTGCCGCTGCGCTCATTTCAGAATTGACTGTGGAGTCTCCAGTGACGGGACCTCGCTCAGATACCTTTCATGAGACTGGTCGAACGATTGATAGCGTTTCGCGTTTTTGTTCCAGCGTACATTGAAAGCCGGGAACTTTTCCTCGGAACTGTGATCCGCATTCGCGTTAGCGAAGCTTTCCGCTGGCATGAACTTCATCTCCAACCCTTCTTTCGCGTCTTGCGTGTATTCCAGCCGCCAGCCGGAAGCGCGTCCCACGACCGAGCCTCCGAGATAACCACTCGGATTTTTCAAATGCTCGTCGCACAATAGAACCTCGGACCACTTGGCGCCATTCTGTTCGAGGATGGCCGCCCGCGTCACGAGAATCGGCGAGTTTGCCCCGCCGCCTGATGCTGCTTGCTTCGAGATCCGATTGACGACCAGCAGTTGCTCTCTCCCGTTCAACGCAAGATTCCCGCGCGCCAGAATTTCCGCTTGTTTGCCCAAAACTGCTTCCGCAACCCCGCGCGCCTCATCGGCTACATCGGCGCGTTCGGCAGCCGCCTTCACCTCAGCGGCCGACGGCTGCTGTGCCGAGCGGCACCCTGCCAGCGATAGCGCCATGGTCCAGGACAGCGTTCCCACAATGGTGCGCAGTCTTCGTATCCTCATCGTCAGTCAGCGCACTATAGGCTTGGGAACGCCAGCGTAACTTCGACCACCCGCCCCGTATCCCGGGCGCACAGGACTTCCATCACTTGCGGAACGTCCGAGCCGGCCCAATCAAATTGATAATACATGAGCTCCAGTTCTTCCTTGTTTTTAGATGCTGGGCCGCTGGAATTCGGCTCGCCATATAAAGCTACCACGCGATCCTGCGAATCGCCCATGCGCAGGCCCAGTCCGGTCAGCCAATTTCTGGGGTCCAGAAAATCGGGTCGCCGGTCGCTGCATTTGCCCGCCTGTGTGCCGAGCGTCGTGATGGTGACGCTTTGGATTACGGATTTGGCATCGATTTCCAAATGGATCGAACGCCCCGAACAATCGTCGCGCCATTCCCTGGATCCCGAATTCGGCTCCTCGGAAAAGCTCTTGCCTTTAAATCTTTTTTCTGCCACGGCGAATGTGTCGCGCCCGGGCCTTAAGCCCGCGAGCAAGGTTTCATTGGTATGGCGCACCGCTACTTGCCCCGCGCCGGGAGGAGAGATTCGCGCGCCCGCCGCCACCACCACAGCGCTCGCCGCAACGAGCGCCAGGCTAGCGCACAGCCAGAATTTCATCGAGCCGCGCTTCAAAATTTTCCTCTCCCTCGGACCACAGGCGAAATCGCTCCACGGGCAGGGCTTCTTCCACCGCGCGCATCCAGCCCATGAGTTTCTGGATATTCTCTCTCGTTTTCTCCTGATATTCGCGCAAATTCTGCGGCTGCGACATCCACATAAGAAATCGCGCCTCTTCGGGATGCTGCGGCTCCGCGACGCGCCCGCTATCCGCGGCGAGCAGTCCCGCGTGCCCCGTAAATAAATGCTCGAATCCGAGATCGGCCAGGAAGTGCCCCGATTCGGCGAACACGCCCCCATCGTATTCGGGCCCGTAACAAAATATGTCCATGCGCTCGGGCTGCGATTTCCAGCTTGCGGATTCCTTGTCGCGAATCCACAAATCCCATCGTGCCGCGACTTCGTACGCGACATCTCCCGAGTGATGTTCCTTCGCCAGATTGACGATCTCCTCGGGAGTCGTCAAGTACCCACGCAAATCGTATTCTTCGAGCGGCGTTTCGGCGAAATCCACTGCTTGAATCGTCAGGCCGGTAAATCCCGGCGGGGAAGAAGCAAGCGGCACCGTGGCGAGGAAATGCTCGAAGTGCGAGAGCATGTTCTCCTCGCTGAAGTCGCGCACCCAGACGCTCGCATAAGCACGGTTGGGCATCCGGGTATTATACAGGCAACCGCCCACAGGACCGAAAAGACGGGCGACTGTAGATGAGTGTGTTTCAGGTAGCTCGACAATTCGCCCACTAAGAGGATGTTACGTTTTTGGTCTCGCGCATTTTGGAGATCCGTGACCGACGTGTCCCGTTCATCGAGTGACAGCTGACGCTAATCGACGTCCTCATCAATTAATTCTTCACGGATCGAATATCGTTGAAGAAATTCCTTCCAGTCCGCTTCGGGGTATTTGCCGACTTTTGCCCGCAAGACATGATTGACACAGTTCCACCATTCCTTAGACGCAATCCTATAGGCGGCATCCTTGTCCAGCGCAGTGCGTATTCTCACAATCTCAGCAGAACATTGCTGGCCGGGGTCAATCCCGTCGAAAGGTGTCGCTAGGTTTTCGGCCCGCCACTCCTGAACGAACTTTAGCAATTGGCTCTGAAAGAAGAGATTATCTTCTTGGATTGTTTTCAGGTATGAGACGACGCGCCGTAATTCTCGCGGATAAGATGCTTCATCTAGCTCCTTTATTCTCTCACGCATCTTCTGCAGATTGACATTCGCATTAAAGGTGAAATTCTTAGCCGTCCAATCTCTCGTGCCACACTCGCTATACTCGGGATAACTCTCAACGCAAAGTTGGAGAGACTCGGGAACCAAGTAGCCGTTCGAATTAGAAATGTTGGGCGACAACCTTATCCAGCGGCGCACTTCCTTCTCAGTCATGCGGCCGTTGTTGAAAGTTATCCTGTCATGCCCAATGAGAACGGGCACTGTAATCGTGTGTTGAGACTCAGAATCCGCGCCCGCGAAGAATAGAAAAACGGCCAGCAATATCACCATTGGAATAACCTCACCTTATTCGGTATTCCGCATTTGCGGCATCAGTTGAGCACTTCTCACATTATGAGGCTCCATTTCGCCAGCTCGCCGCTCACAGAGCCGGGTTGTTACACGAGGGTTACTGTGGAAGTAGGCCCCATCGCACCGATGGAATCTCAGTGCTCTATAAACCCGGTTGTCGGAAGCCGCCCCCCGACCGAGTTGGGCCTGGTCAAGCGGAGAGATTTGCCCCGCCGTACGCTTCCGAAAGACACTTCCACAGCTGCCGTTTCACACCATTGTCAACAAACGCGGCTTCCAAACCCATGAGATTCGCGCGCAGCAAATCTTGTTCGGTCCAATTAAAAACGCGGTGAAGGCTTTGATATTCCTTGGTTAGCGTCGTCGGAGTCAGCATGCGGCTGTCGGAGTTGACGTTGAGAGAGACACCGGCGCGGTAGAGGCGATCGATGGGATGTTCCTGCATACTGCGAATTGAAGGAATAATCTGGACGTTGGCCGTTGGGCAAAGCTCCAGGTGAATTCGTTTGCTGCGGAGATGCTCCACCAGTTTTGGATCCTCGATGCTGCGCGTTCCGTGGCCGATGCGTTGCGGGTCGAGCAGGCGAAACGTTTCCCACACGCTCTCCGGCCCAAGCGCTTCGCCGGCGTGAGCGGTGCGAAACAGGCCATGCTCCCGCGCGTAGCGATACGCTCCCACGTGAGCGTCCATAGGAAATCCCGCTTCATCTCCTGCGAGATCGAGCGCCACGACTCGGCTGCCGCGAAACTTTTCCACTAACTCCGAGGTCAGCAAGCTCTGCGCTTCCGTGAAATGCCTCAGCGTGCAAAGGATCAAGCCTGCCTGCATCCCGGTTTCCCGGATCAGGCGGTCGACGGAGCGTTCCACCACCGTAACGACGCGCTCAGGGCTCAAGCCGAGTTCGGTATGCAGCAGTGGCGCAAACCGGATCTCGGCATAAATCACGCCGTCTTCGATGAGTTGCCGGAATACATCTTCGGTAACCAAACGCAGGGAATCCTCGGTTTGCATGAGCTGAAAACCCTTGGGCGCGCGGGAAAGGAAGTCCGCCAGGTTCGCGCAGCGCGCCGGCGCGATGTAATCGCGTTGATACTCCTCGCGCGTGACGGAGGGCGCCAGAGCGGAAACCGCCTGGTAGCTCAGCGAGCAGTCCAGATGAAGATGCAATTCAATTTTGGGAAGTCGCCGAAGGTCCATTTGCTCACGATAACCCGCGGGTGATTTCTGGTCCATACCTCAGCGTACGGAAAAATTCAAATTCTTGCCGATCCGCGCTAATTGGATGGTCCGAAAAAACCGCGCTCCCGTGGGCGGGGTTTCGCACGGACGCGTGCTTGCATCTTGTGGCCTGAAAATATTTCAAATTTCAAATTTAGATCTAAAATTTGAGAACTTTGCGTGCGCGTTCGCATCGACGGTCGCGCGTCTTCACACAATTGGAATAAGATATCGAAGACACATGCTGGGGGCCGTGATGAGCATGAACACGATCTTGATGCAACGCCTGGGACTCGCACATCCAATTATTCAAGCGCCGATGGCCGGCGGCGGGGACACTCCAGATCTCGTCGCGGCTGTCTCGAACGCGGGTGCGTTCGGTTCCATTGGCGCGACCTACTTAACACCCGAGCAAATCCGAAGCACGGCGGCCGAAGTGCACGCGCGAACCTCGCGACCGTTCGGGATCAACTTTTTCGCTCCGCTCCCGCCCGGAACGCCTCAAGAAAACCCCGAAACAATGTTCGCGCGTCTCGCGCCGTATTTCGCGGAACTAAACCTTCCCGCTCCCACTCTTCCGAAATCGCCAGCTATTCCGTTTGACGAGCAACTCGGCGCGGCGCTCGAAAGCGGCGCGGCATGTTTCAGTTTTACTTTCGGAAAATTGCCGGAGGATGCCGTCAGCGCGATCAAAGCCCGCAAGATGTTTTTGATCGGCACCGCGACCACCGTGGAAGAAGCGATCGCGCTGGAGAAGTCAGGCGCGGACGCAATCGTGGCCCAGGGCAGCGAAGCAGGAGGTCACCGAGGCACCTTCGGCGGCGATTTTAGTGCCGGCATGGTGGGAGGCATTTCTCTCGTTCCGCAAGTCGTCGACGCCGTCCGCGTGCCCGTCATCGCGTCTGGAGGCATCATGGATGGCCGCGGCGTTGTGGCCGCGCTGGCACTTGGCGCGTCCGCGGTGCAGATGGGCACTGCATTTTTAGTCTGCCACGAAAGCGGCGTTTCCGATGCGTACAAAGATGCAATCCTGAGTGCGCATGAAGATCAAACCCGGATCACGCGCGCGTTTTCCGGCCGCCCTGCCCGAGGAATCGAGAACCGCTTCATGACCGAAGTCGAATTCAATCACGACGACGATGCGATTCTGCCATTCCCGCTGCAGAACACGCTGACACGTCCACTTCGGACGGCAGCTGCCAAGCAGGGACGGGCGGAGTTCCTGTCTCTCTGGGCCGGACAAGGCGTCCGGCTGGCGCGCCGCCAATCCGCGGCCGAATTGATTGCCCGCTTGGCCAAGGAGATCGACGCCACCGTCGCCGCCTTGCTAAAATCCGCTTTGGCTGCCGGCTGACCTGCGTTTCTCCCCAATACTTTGCTATCTAGTGGCACAGGCTTCAGCTTGTGGGGTTTAGTGCTTCCGGGGACCAAAACCCACAGGCTGAAGCCTGTGCCACTTTCTTGAATTTGAAAAGGATTCGAATAATTGGGGTGAAAGTACTCGCTACTTCTTATCTTCGGGTCCGGGCGAAGGCGGCGAAATGAGTCCACCGAGGCGCTGGCGCAGAGTCGCGCCCATCTCGGCAATCACGGCGCTGCACACGGCCTTCAGTTTCCTGTCCGTGGATTCGGCCAGCTCTTCGATGCGGGCTTCGGATTGCTGGGTGAGCTTGGTTACCGTGGTCAGGAGCCAGGCGTTCGACGCGTTTTCCAGCCGTTTCTTATGTTCGTCGATGGCAGCGTTCCCGACGGGGTCGAGCGCCATTCGGAACTGGCGTTGCAGCGATTGAGATTCGTTCTGGAGAGTTTCCTTGGCCTCGTCGATCCGAGCTTCCAGATCCTGAACGCCCTGAGCCAGGGTTTGTTTTACGTGCTGTGACAGGGCGCGCTGAAACTCCACAGCGAAGCCGCGGGCGTCGCTTTCCAGCTTGGAACGGACTTGCGCGCCGTTGGCTTCCATGCTGGCGATATTCTGTTCGAACGCCGTTTTCGTTTTCGCGGCGTAGACATCGAACTGTTCGCGTCCAAGCTGCGCGGCACGCTCTGTGAAATGCGAAGCAGCGGCGTTTCCCGCTTCGGCGATTTGCTGGCTGCCGCGTTCGGCGGCCTCCGTGGCGCTTTCCTGGATCTGACCTTGAGCGTGCTCGACATAACTCCGGCTGCAGTTGTCGAGTTCCCGCGCGAACATGCCGGACAATTCCGCGGCTTTTTCCCGCAACTGCGCCGCGGCCTGATCCGCGCCCTTCTGCAGGATCGTTTGCATCTGGTTCTGAACTTTTTTCTCGTACCAATCGGCGGATTTGTAAAGCGCTTCAAACGTGCCCTGGGTGGTTTCGGTGGCCTTGGTCTCGAGCTCGTTGATCCACCTGGTGATGGTTTCGCGCGCCGATTCGCCGAACTCGGTCTCGATCCGCGCGAACAACTCCTTGCCCCGGGTTACGGTGTCCTGCAGGTTGCGGTCGGAAGCCTGCCAGACGCGTGCTTGATGCTCGGCAAGAGTCTTCTCGGCCTCCTCGCGATCGAACATGAGCTTGTTGCCGGCATCTTCGATGCGGGCCAATTGCGGCGAAAGCCGCTGTTCCAGGTTGCTCACCAGTTCATCCACGGTTTGGCTGCCGGTGGCTTGCAGTACCGAGTGGAACTGTTCGGCCATCCCGGTCACGACCGATTCCGCCTGGCGGTTTAGTTCGCCGCTTTGCGCTTCGAGGATCGCCTGGCCGTGTTGCGCCAAATCCTCGGAGGCCGCCTCGAGCTGCGTCGAAAATTCACGGCGTTTCCCCTCCAGCTGCGCAGCCGATTGTTGCAACTGCGTGAAGATGGCTTCGCCCCGGGCGATCTCCTGATTGATCGCCGCGCGAAGCATGCTCAGCGTTTCCTCTGCGTCGGTGGCGACCTGGGATTGCGAGTCGCCGATGAGGGCGATCCGCTCCTGGAGGAGCTTTTCCAACTGGCGCCCGGTGGCCTCGGCGTTTTTCCCGAACTTCTCGGCGGCAAGCCGGGACGCCTCCTCGATCATCGTTTCCGTTTTTTGGCGCCATCGCTCGGAAGCCTCTTCCAGGTCGGCATCGAGAGCACCGCGCCAACCCGCTTCTCCAATCGCGGACGCGGCGGCGATCTGGTCTTTCAAGGTCTTGGCTGCATGATCCATCTGCGCCAGGCGTGCTTGAGCTTCGGCGGAGCGTTGGTCCATCTGCTCCTGCCAAAGGCGCAGTTCGTTCGTCGCGGCCTGCTCGGAGCTCAGTCGCATTTGCTCCACGGCCACTCGAGCCTCGTTTTCACTGGCTCCCAGGGCTCGCGTCGCGCTTTCCACTTTCTGCATGGCGGCGTGAAGTTGTTCCTGAATGCGCAGCTCAAAATCGGTCTGCCGCGCGCGCTCCACTTCGGCGAGTTGAGCGTCCATCTGTTGCCGGGCTTCGCCGATCTGCTGGCTCAGCTCGCGCGCCATTTCCTCGCGCAGGGCTGCTAGGACGGCCTCCCGCTCGTTTTGTCTTTGCCGCTGTGCTTCCTGCTTGATCTCCTCGGATTGCTCCGCGATAGCGGCGGCCGCCGACTTTTTCGCCGCATCCGTCAGTTGCGCGTGCAGGTCGGCCATCAGCATGCGAGTCTCCGCAGCCACGGCCTCATTGGCGCTCTCGCGCGCAGTGCTCAGAATCTGTTGCCTGGCCTCGGTAACCAGTCGCGCCACTTGCAGCGACAGTTGCTGCGATGTATCGCCGCCACCGGAGGGCAGCGGAAGCACGCGAACGTTGTCCTCCACGGGCTCGGGCCGGGGCGTATGAGCCGCGGACAGTTCTTCTGGTGTGGACCAGTCTTCATCATCGGGATCAGGATGCCCCATGGCTTCGGATGGAGGCGTGGCGACCAGGTCCGGCGCAACCCCGGATTCGGGGAAGGGAAACCAATCGCCGGGAGGGAAAGCAATTCCCCAAACATTTCCTGAAACTTCGAGCTCCACGCCTACTTGAAACAGCTCGCGCACGGTGCGGGGGCGCTGAATCCAGGTGACGCGGCCGCGTACAGTCCGCGCCGGGTGGCCCGGTTCGCTATGGGGGACCTCCAGGGTGACCCACATATTTTTCAGGACGTAGTGTTTGGATTGGTAGCGGGCGCCGTGGCAATTAATGATGAGGCTAGAAGTGCGTTCCTGAAACGGACGGCCGAGCGCGTCCACACCCGTCACCGTAAGTGGCACGGCTTGCACAATTCGAGTCGTCCGCCGCTTCTGGGCTTCCTGATCGGGATGAAGATTCGATTCCGCCACGATAGCTCCCCACAGTCAATTTTCAAGCCTAACACCGCGGCCCTCAGGCGTCGAGGCGCAGGGAAGGCCGATTTCGTAAAGGTTACGCCCCTTCTGGCCGCTTCGTGACGCCCGTGCCCTGAAACGGCGATGCCAAATCCACGTCGTCCCCTCAGGCACGTTCAAGAACTGTGCCGGGACGACGCATCTTCACACTGATTTGCGGGGAATGGAGAGGCTGGGCGCCTTCCGAAGGGGCAATGTACTACAAAGGCTGGCAGTTGACCAGAAGGATCGGTTCTTATTTCTGCGTGCCTTCCATAGCTTGCTGTGCGGAGACGGGAAGGATCAACGGTTGCGGGGCCTGCCGGGGCAGCTCGGAAGAACCCGGGTTGCAACAGCTGGTCTCGAGCTTCTCCAAATCTCCCTGCATGTCCGGTGTTTGGCGCAAGTGGGCTAACGTTTCCTTCAAGATCGCGGACGCCACCGTGTCGCGAGGTGCAACGAGGCGGTAGTGCATCCACCTCCCCTGTCGCCGCGCGGCGACGATGCCGGCGCGCCGCAGATACGCCAGATGACGCGAGATTTTTGGCTGGCTGATCTTGAGGATCTCCACGAAATAGCAGACGCAAATTTCCTTGTCCGCGATGAGATTGAGGAGACGAAGGCGCGTGCGATCGGCCAGGGCGCGAAAGAGAAGATCGAGCGGGAACGGTTTTTCCTTCCGGGGCATGCCCACATTATATATGGCTTGACAGATGTGAGCAAGAAGGCGTATCGTGCATACATACGCATGAGCGTATATATATTTCTCGGCTGGGAGGACCTATGGCAACGCAATCCGTAAGAGCGCGCAAGGCCCATGTTGCGATCCACGTGAAAGACGTGGGCGCGAGCATGGATTTCTACGGAAAACTTTTTGGGATTGAACCCTGCAAGGTGCGAACCGGATACGCAAAATTTGACGTTTCAAACCCGCCGCTTAATTTTACTTTGAACGAAACGACTGAGGCAGGGCACGGCGCACTTTCCCACCTGGGAATTCAGGTGGAATCTACGGCCGATGTTCTGGCTGTCCGCCAGAGTTGGCTGGAAAGAGGCCTGCTTCCTCGCGATGAAATGAAAACGGAGTGCTGCTTCGCGCTGCAGGACAAGGCGTGGGTCCGCGATCCAGATGGGAACGAATGGGAAGTCTTCGCCGTCCTCGAGGACAACCTTCCTGAAAAGCCGGTCGCTGAAAAGTCATGTTGCGCTCCTGATTGCTGCGCGCCCGTAGCTCCCTGAGCAGCGGAGCATTCGCTCGAAAGGAATCTCCATGAAGAAGCGATACAACGTCCTCTTCTTGTGCACTGGAAATTCCGCGCGTTCGATCATGGCCGAGGCGATTCTCAACCGGAAGGGCCGGCCCAACTTCGTCGCCTATAGCGCGGGCAGCCATCCATCAGGGCAGGTTCGCCCCGAGGCGCTACGGCAAATTGAGTTAGGGCGCATGCCCGTAGAAGGTTTTCGCAGCAAGGATTGGGCTGAATTTGCGAAGCCCGGCGCGCCGCAAATGGATTTCGTTTTTACCGTGTGCGACAACGCCGCCAGCGAGGTCTGCCCTGTGTGGCCGGGCCAACCGATGACCGCGCATTGGGGAGTGCCTGACCCGGCCGCAGTTCAGGGGTCTCCCCAACAAATCGAACGCGCTTTCCGCGAAGCATTCATGATTCTCGACCGGAGAATCTCGCTCTTTCTGTGCCTGCCACTTTCCACCCTCAGCCAACTGGCGATCAAGAAGGAAATTGACCGCATAGGTCTACAATGAAATTTTCCTTCTCGCGGCGTGTCGCGGCAGAATTTCTGGGAACAGGATTTCTCGTGGCCGCTGTCGTCGGCTCCGGCATCATGGGCGAAAGGCTTTCCGGCGGAAATGTCGCCATCGCTTTGCTGGCCAACACGATTGCGACCGGGGCCGCACTCGCCGTGCTGATTCTGGCTTTCCTGCCAATATCCGGCGCGCATTTCAATCCCGTGGTGTCGATCGCCGAGGCATTCCGGGGCGGAATCACGCGGAAGGAAGCAGGGCTTTACGTCGCGGCGCAAGTCTGCGGAGGCATTGCGGGAACGGCCTGCGCAAACATCATGTTCGCACTGCCCGCATTTTCCATTTCGCACCATGAGCGAACGGGCGCGCCGATCTGGTTCAGTGAATTTGTCGCGACGTTCGGATTGTTGCTGGTGATCCGAACCGTCGCGCGATCTTCTCCCGACTGGCTTGCGTTTGCTGTGGGAGCCTACATCGTTGCCGCGTACTGGTTTACCGCGTCAACGTCATTCGCAAATCCTGCCGTGGCCATCGCCCGTTCGTTGAGCGACACGTTCGCCGGAATTCGCCCGGTGGACGTTCCCGCCTTTCTCGCCGCGCAGTTGGCCGGCGGTTTTTCCGCCGCGATTGTTTCGGATTGGCTCAGCTTTCGATCGAGTGATGCCTGAGGTCTTGGTAGCACAGGCTTCAGCCTGTGGGGGTTCGTCCTTGCAGGGACCAAACCCCACAGGCTGAAGCCTGTGCTACTTGAGCCCACCTCGAATCGAGCCTTGAATGTCCGGCCATGTGACGCGATACTGGCGCCATGCCGGAAATCGCATCCAAATCAGCCCTGCGCGTCCGCCAGCTGCGAAAAGCGTACAAGGACGTGGTAGCGGTCGATGGCCTCGACCTCGAAGTGCAAGCGGGTGAATGCTTCGGACTGCTCGGGCCGAACGGCGCCGGAAAAACGACGACCGTCGAAATCTGCGAGGGTTTGACGCCTCCGGACTCGGGAGAAGTGGAAGTCCTCGGCCTGCGATGGAGTTCGGACGCGGCGCAGCTCCGCCAGCGCCTCGGCATTCAATTGCAGGATACGCAGCTCTCCGAAAAACTCACCGTGCACGAAACGGTCCGCCTGTTCCGCAGCTTTTTTCGCCAAGGGGCCGGCACCTCCGAGATCATCGCGCGCGTGCAACTCGAGGAAAAACAAAATTCGCGTGTGGGCGATCTTTCCGGCGGCCAGAAACAGCGGCTGGCGCTGGCCTGCGCCCTGGTCGGCGATCCCGACTTTCTTTTTCTCGATGAACCCACCACGGGTTTGGACCCTCAGGCCCGCCGCCAGCTATGGGAATTGATCGAGGAATTCAAAGAGTCCGGCCGCACCATTCTGCTCACCACCCACTACATGGACGAAGCAGAGCGTCTCTGCGACCGCGTGGCCATAATGGACCATGGCAAGGAGATCGCGCTCGGCACGCCGCGCGAATTGATCGCCGCAACCTGCGCGGAGCAAATGGTGGAATTCACGGCGGGCAGCGTTTCCCAGGCGCTCGACATGCCTGCCTTGCGCCGCATCGAAGGCGTCCGTGAAGTTCGATCGGAAAACGGCGCTGTGCTCCTGCAAGTGGCCGAACTCCACACTTCCGTTCCAGCTCTGCTTGCTGAATTGACGCGGCAGAATGTTCCGCTCACCGAGCTTCGGACTCACTCGGCGACATTGGAGGACGTCTTCGTAACCTTGACTGGACGCCATTTACGAGATGAGTGACAACACCATTTCCGACGTTCGCGCCGGCGTGGCAGGGAAGAAGCTTCCCCGCGCGAGTTCGCTCGCGGACCACGCGCTCGTGCAACTGACGCTGGTGCGCTTTCGCGAGTTCATACGAGAACCGGAAGCGTTGTTCTGGGTGTTCGTGTTTCCCGTTCTTCTAGCGGCGGGATTGGGCATCGCTTTCCGCAATCGCCCGCCAGAAGTGCTCCGAATCGCAGTGGTCTCTCCGGAGCTGGCTCAATCCCTGCGGCAAGAGAAACTCCTCGCAGTTCAGCAGCTCGACTCGGAAGCCGCGCAAGAAGCGTTGCGTACCGGGAAAGTGGCGCTGCTTGCCGCGCCGGGATCGAGTGGCGCGGTTGAGTATAGGTATGACGACACCAATCCCGAGGGCCGCGCCGCGCGCCTGCTCGCGGATCGGGCGATCCAGAAAGCGGCGGGGCGAGTCGATCCGGTGGCTACAACCGACCAGCTGATGCGCGAGACGGGTTCGCGCTACATCGATTTTCTCATCCCGGGGTTGCTCGGCATGAACCTGATGGGCAGCGCGATCTGGTCGATGGGATTCGCGATTGTCGATGCGCGGCGCAAAAAACTTTTGAAGCGCCTGGTGGCCAGCCCCATGCCCCGGCCCTACTATTTGCTGTCGTTTCTGCTTTCGAGGATTCTGATGCTTGTGGTGGAAGTCGGAGTGCTTGTTGGTTTCGGCGCTTTGCTTTTCCACGTGCCCGTTCGAGGGTCGCTCCTGGACCTCGGAGTCGTGTGTCTCCTCGCTTCGCTTTCTTTCAGCGCTTTGGGACTCTTGCTGGCCTCGCGAGCGAGAACGATCGAAGCCGCTTCCGGCCTGATGAATGTTGTGATGATGCCGATGTGGATCGCCTCCGGCGTTTTCTTTTCCTCGCAAAAATTTCCCGACATGATGCAGCCGTTCATCAAGGCGCTTCCCTTGACGGCCGTCATCGATGCGCTGCGGGCGAACATGCTGCAGGGCGCGAATCTGGCGCAGATGGCCCCGCAAGTCGGCATCATCGCATTCTGGCTGGTGATTTGCTTTGCGTTGGCGCTGAAGCTTTTCCGCTGGCGGTAGTTCTGGCGAAGCCGGCGCGCTCCCCGGCCCTTTTAGATGATGCCTCGTTGACCTTGGGGTCCTGATGACCCTAAGGCCCGATGAGTCCGCTGTTGACCTGTACTTCGGTCACTTTCTTATTAGAATCAAACTGAATCAGGACTTGTGTCCGCTCGACGACCGGAATTCCCTCTATCACTTTGTCCCCGTATAAGACGGACTTTTTAATATCAATAGTAATCTTGAACCCACAGCCTTTCAGTTTCGATTGCGCTTCTTCTACAGAATCACCCTGGCGAATCGTTTGTGCCATGTTTTTGGCGCAGTCATCCTTTGCTTTTTGACGACAAGATGGCAGCCACGCACAACAAATTACCAGAGAGAACAAAAGCCCACTAATCCTTGTGTTTTTCATGGCAGGAGCAACTTGTAATCCCGGCTAGTGGATCAGATCGAGCGGTGTTTAAACGTGCGCTGGCCTTTGCTGTAGCTCGCCACGGTCTGGCCTTTGCCAAACAGCTTGTACTTATAGATGGTGAGTCCTTCGAGACCCACGGGTCCGCGGGCATGCAATTTTCCGGTGCTGATCCCGACTTCCGCTCCCAGTCCGTATCGGAAACCGTCGGAAAATCGTGTGGACGCGTTTTGAAAAACATTGGCCGCGTCGACGAACTCCATGAAGCGGGCAGCGACGTCATGGCTCTCCGTGACGATCGATTCCGTATGCCGCGAGCCGTACCGGTTAATGTGTTCGATCGCTTCGTTGACTCCGTCCACCACTTTGATGGAAACGATCAGGTCGGAATACTCTTTCTTCCAATCTTCTTCCGTCGCAGGAATCACTTCTTGGCTCTTCGCTAATTCCAGAGTTCTCGGGCAGCCGCGCACCTCGACATAGGCTTTTCGGAATTCCGCGATCATGAGCGGCAGGAAAACCGGTGCGATCTCTTCGTGGACCAGCAAAGTTTCCATGGCATTGCAGACGGCAGGGTATTGAACCTTTGAATCGTAGGCCACATCGATCGCCTTCTGTAAATCCGCATCGCTGTGGACGTACACGTGGCAGATGCCTTCGCCGTGGCCGAGCACGGGGATACGGCTGTGCTCGGTGACGTAGCGGACAAATTCATTCGATCCGCGCGGCACGATCAAATCGATTTCGTCGTGCAGGGTGAGAATCTGCGCCACGTCCTCGCGCGTATGGATCAAGACGACGGAGTCGGCTGGAATATCAGGGAACGCAGTCAGAGCGTCGCGCCAGATCGAAACGAGCACGGCGTTGGTCTCCGCCGCTTCCGCGCCGCCCTTGAGGCACACGGCGTTACCCGACTTCAGCGCCAGGGAAGAAATTTGGGGAACAACGTCCGGGCGAGACTCGAACACCACGCCCACGACGCCCAGCGGGCACGTCTCCTTGTGCAGAACGAGATCGTCATCCAGCTCCATCGTCGAGAGGCGCCGGTGCAGCGGATCGGGCAAGCGCGCGACATCGCGCACGCGCGCGGCCATTTCCGCGATGCCTCGCTCCGTCGTTCGCAAACGCGCAAACATCGCGCGGGACAATTCGCCGCGCTCGACGGCCTGCTGCGCAGCGGCGCAGTCTGTTTCGTTCGCCGCCAGAATTTCTTCTGCGCGCGCTTCGATTGCATTTGCCGCGGCATGCAGCGCCTCGTTCCGGCGGTCGCCCGAAAGCGTCGCCAGGACGTGCGCGGCTTTGCGCGCCCGCCGGATGAGATGATGAATGTCGGAAGGTTCGAGTTGTTTTTGCACGACGCTCATTTGCGATCAAGCAAAACAATATTATCGCGCTTTACGAGCACAGTTGCACGCTTGCTCGTCCGACCGCCGCCCTCGGGCGTGTGCGAGCCGTTGCCGGTTTTTCCCTCAGCGATCAGGCCCTGCGCATCGCCGCGCGAATAATCCGAAATTCCGCGCGCGAATTCGAGGCCCTCCGCGTCCACGATGCTCACGACTTCCGCCGCATCAAATTCCCCTTCGACGCCCGTGACGCCGGTAGCCAGCAAGCTCGCCTTTCCGTCAGTGAGCGCCTCGCGCGCTCCCGCGTTGACGATGACGCGCCCGCGAACCCCCGCCGCATACGCAATCCAGCGCCGCTTTCCCGCCATGCGCGTCTTCGATAGGAAAACCGTGCCCGCCGGCTCGCCTTCAAAAATTTGCCCGAGCGCATCCGGCTTCGTGCCGTTCGCAATCACAGCGACGCCTCCCGCCTGCATGGCAATTTCCGCCGCTTCGAGTTTCGTGAGCATGCCGCCGCGCCCTCCCTCGGAAGGGCCGAGCGCGAGCGATTTTATTTCCGGCGTAATCTCCTCCACCAGGGGAATCACTTTTGCGCCCGCCTCTTTCGATCCGGACGGCCCCAGTTGCATTAATCCATCCACGTCGGTGAGCAGGACGAGCAAGTCGGCTTCGACGTGGCTCATCACCAGCGCGGCCAGGCGATCGTTGTCGCTGAAGATGCGTTCGCCCGCGCGAATGTTCAGGTAGTCCAGCTCGGCCGTCGAGACCGTATCGTTCTCATTGACGATGGGCAGCACTCCAAGTTTTAGCAGTGCTTCCATCGTCTCCCGCAAGTTGGAATACCGCGTGCGGTCCACGAAGTCTCCCTCAGTCAGCAGCACCTGCGCGAGTTGTACGCCATGCGCCTGAAATAATTTTTCGTATTCATGCATCAACAAGCTTTGTCCGACCGCAGCGCACGCCTGGCGCATCACCATGTCATTCAACCGGTCGCGGTGCAGCCCAAGCCTCCCGCGCCCCAGCCCAACAGCGCCCGAAGACACGAGCACGATTTGCCTGCCTTCCTTCTTCAGGCGGGCGATGGTGCGGGCGACCGGCGCAAGATGCTCGGCGTTGAACTGACCGTCGGTTCCGGTCACGATGCCTGTGCCGAGCTTGATCACCGCGCGGCGCGCTGCGCGCAGCCGTTTCTGTTGTTCGCTCTCTGAATTCTGATTTTCCACGGGACTCAACTTTACCATTGAGCGGTGCTTGTACAAAGGATACGCGAAGACAGTAGTTCAGGCTCCAATGAGAAAACCTCGCAAGACTTAAATCTGCTTGTTCCGCATGGCCTCGTAACAACGATGGCAGACCAGTTTGATCTTCGCGTTGATCTCATTCTTATCATTCCATTCCCCTTGTTTCTGAAATACCTCATCGCAGCGGGCGCACCAGGCATCTGGCCAGGGGTTCGATTCAGAGGGAGTTGCCGAAAACCATTCTTGAGATGGATCTGCAACAAGATGTTCGCAAATGTAGGTTGCAAACCCTTCGCTATGTTCGCCACACCCAATCCGCGTTCTGCCAGCTGCATGGGGGTTGAGTTCCTCTTCCCTCGTTGCAAGGCGAATGTCTGTGAACACGAAATACATAAACCCATTCTTGCTGGGGATCCGATACGCTCCTTTTGCGCCGACAACGTGAGCGACGACTGCGCTCATTGCCCATCCGAAATATTCGTCATCAGGCCAGTATGGTTCCGTAAGCTCTCGAATGCCTTCGGTTTCGCCGAATCTCCGCACTTCTTCCATCCGGGACACAACTTGTTGGGGTAAATGGCCATTGGCCCAACCCCAGAGCCAGTTCTTTTGATTCGTCGACGTTGTACCTACCACCTGCACGGAAGTAACCACTCTTGGAATGCCTGTTTCAGAGAACACAAGTGTTGCGTCTTCCAGATCGTAATTCCAGCGCGGCCAGGCAGAAATTCGATAGACGCGTGCACACTGATCGTTCAGATCCTTTAGGTTGTGGATCGATTCACGCTTGAATTCTTCGAACTCCGGGGCTTTCAATTCTTCTCCCCTCTACCGCAAGGTCGCGTCTCGGCACCTATATAAAGCCATTCAGAATTTCTTGTCAAAAAGCAGGTCAGGGAAGGGCTAAAGAGAAAAGATGTCAGTCGAGCCTACGGATTTGGCGCTTTCAGAATTGACATGGGGTCCGCGGTCGGAACTAGTCTCCGAGAGGCGCCCTGGCGGGTCTTTTGCAAAGCTTAAAAAACTTAAGAAAATCAAAATTGCAGGCACTGTTACAAATCCCGCCGGCCTTCCATGGCTTTCATCATCGTGACTTCGTCGGCGTACTCCAGATCGGCGCCAACGGGAATCCCGACGCCGATGCGCGTCACGCGCACGCCGAGCGGCTTGAGGAGCTTCGAGAGGTACATCGCCGTAGCCTCGCCTTCGGCGTTCGGGTTGGTGGCGATGATAATTTCCTCGACCGCGCCTCCCTTGAGCCGTTCGATTAAACTTTTCAGGTGCAGTTGATCGGGCCCGATGCCGCGCAGCGGCGCGAGCGCTCCGCCCAGCACGTGATACAGGCCGCCGTACTGGCGCGTTTTTTCAATGGCCATGATGTTGTGCGGCTCTTCGACCACGCAAATGGTTTTGCGGCTGCGCGTCGAGCTCGTGCAGTACAAGCAAGGGTCCACGTCGGTGATGTTGTTGCACACCGAACAAATTCGCATGTTGAGTTTGGCGTCGCGGATGGCGTCGGCCAGCGCCAGAGCGCTTTCGGGATCGCTGCGGAGAATGTGAAACGCCAGGCGCTGAGCGGTCTTTGCGCCGATGCCGGGCAGATGTTTCAGTTGATCGATCAGCCGCTCGACGGGCTCGGCGAAATCAGGCATGTGAATTGTTCCGTGATGGAGTGAGGCGGGCCAATAAATCCAGATTCACTCGAAATGCTCGCTTCAAAAAAGTTCACTATGGGCGCGGCTTAAAACAAGCCGGGAATTTTCAGTCCGGCCATCCCGGGAATTCCGCCCGTCAGGCTTTTCATCTGGTTGGTGAGCTCTTCATCGACGCGCCGGCTGGCTTCGTTCACGGCGGCGCGCACCAGGTCCTGCAGCAATTCCTGATCTTTCCCGGAAAACACTTCGGGATCGATGTGAATATCGGTGAGTTGCTTTTGGCCGTTCATTTTGACGGTGACCATGCCGCCGCCGGCCGAGGCTTCCACCTGTACGGTTTCGACCTGCTTTTGCAAGCCCTCCTGCATCTGTCGAAACTGCGTGAGAATCTGCTGCAGCGCTTTCACTTCCATGGTCTACTCCTCGCCCCGGCGTTTCACGTCGGAAATCTGGCCGCCGAATCGTTCCAGCATCGCGCGCACGATCGGATCCTGCTCGAACTTGGCGCGCAATTCCCGCGTGCCGTTGGAGGTTGTTCCCCCTCCCACCGTCACGGCTTCCAGTTTAACACAGACGCGCACCGTGTGGCCGAGGATGCGGCTCGCAACGTTGCGTAAACGTTCCATGGGGTCGCGCGCCTGCAACATCTCCGCGAGCGCGCGGCTCTCGGTCGGGAAAAATAATCGCACCTCGCCGCCGCTCATTTCCCAGCGCGACGCGTGTCCCACGAGCTCGCCCAAAAATTTTTCCTGCGCAAGAATTGCGCTCCGGATGGAATCGACTTGAGCTTCCACGAGCCCGTCGCCCACGGCCGCGGATCGCGCGATCACAGCAGGCATCGCGACAGGAGCGGGCGCCGCGTCCATTCGCGCCGGAACAGGACTTGGCTCTTCACGCACGGTAGCGGCAGGAGCCGCATTTTCAATGCGCGGCGGGGGTGCGCTCTGAATTCTTGCGGGCGCAGCGGCAGTCCCCGCGCCTTGCGATGTTGCCGCGGCGAACGCAGCCGGAGCGCTGGCGCGCGCGATAGGCGGCGCTTGGGGCATGGCGCTCGAGGACCGAGTCTGCGTGGGAGTTGCGGGGGCCCCGCCCTCCAGATCGGCGAGAACCTCTTCGAGCGGCGCCAGGCGCGCTGCGTTCACCATGCGCAACAGGCCCATCTCCAGGTGCAGACGCGCATCCGGCTTGCGTCGAAGATCTTCGTCGGTGTGCAAAAGGATTTGGAAAAAGCGGGTGAGATCTTCCTCGCTGAAAAATTCCGACGCTTTCTTCAACCCCAGCCGCTCGTCGGCGGGCGCGGCGATCAATTCGGAATCCGCACCGCAAACGCGCGCGACGAGCAGATTGCGAAAATGCCCGATGGCTTCACGGCAGAAATGTTGGAGATTTTGTCCCTCTGCGAGCAGGCGATGCACGAGCGTGAGCACGCGCTCGGCCGACCGCTCCTCGATCGCGCCGGTCAACTCGTCCAGAATCTCTCCGGGGACGACGCCGAGCAGTTCGCGAACCGCCGCGTCCGAAATATTCGTGCCGCAATAGGCGCGCGCCTGTTCGAGAAGCGAGAGTCCGTCGCGCAGGCTGCCTTCGGCGGCGCGGGCCATCACGGCGATGGCGCCCGGTTCCGCGGTCAGGTTTTCCTTCGCGCAAATGTCCACCAGCGCGTCGGAAATTTCAGCGAACGACAGCGCGCGAAAATGAAAATGCTGCGAGCGCGATCGAATCGTATCGGCCAGATCTTCCGGCTGGGTCGTCGCCATGACGAAAATAACTTTGTCGGGTGGTTCCTCGAGTGTCTTCAGCAGAGCGTTCGAGGCTTCATCGGTCAGCATGTGCGCTTCGTCGAGGATCACGACTTTGTAGCGCCCGCCCGCGGGCGCGTAGCGCACCATCTCGCGCAGTTCGCGAATCTGATCAATCCCGCGGTTGGAGGCCGCGTCGATCTCGATCACATCCAGGGAATTTCCGAGACCAATCTCGCGGCACGAATCGCACTCGTTGCAAGGTTCCGCGGCAGGACCCTTCGCGCAGTTGAGCGCCTTGGCGAGTATGCGCGCGGTCGTTGTTTTGCCCACGCCGCGCGCGCCGGAAAAAATGTAGGCGTGGGCCACGCGCCCGGATTGGATGGCGTTGGAGAGCGTGCGCGTGACGTGCTGCTGCCCGACCACGTCGGCAAAGGTTTGCGGACGCCATTTTCGCGCGATGACCTGATAGCTCATGCTCATTGAAACCCGAAAAGCAAAAACCTAACACAGAGAACACGGAGGAGAGCAGTGGGTCACAGAGAAAACCGCTGCTGCAATCCGAATCGCATAGCGCGCAATAAAAACGTGGCGCGTTTCAGATGAGAGGAACTTCGGGTACTCCGCGGCACACGAAGCGATCCCGGTACCGTTGCTCCCTTCCGGGCCTGGCGGGGTTCGCGGGACTTCGTCGCACGGAGCCCGAAGTTCCACGCATCGGCAGTCGCTCCGCTCGGAAGCGGCTGCCAAGGCAGTCTAGCACAGCGACGCGTGCGAAAAAAGAAAACCACATGAGTTCTGAAAGTGATTTTTGTAGGGAATGCGGCCGGCAAGCCGCAGTTTTACGCGCACGGTCTTTACAGGCTGCGTGGCAACCAGAATTCAAAGTGTGTCACGGCCGCACAGCTTGTGGGAAATTTCGGTATCGAGGCGCCTTGGTAGCACGGCCATCCGCCGCGGCGGATGGCTGCGCCACGCGATTTTTCACAGCGCCGGATATGCGATTTGAATGAACGCGGCGCCCTTAAACAAGCCATTGCCCCAGACAGGATCGAGATCGTCGAGAGGTTTTGCGGCGACCGCTTCGTCCATGGTCTTGCCGGCGGATTTCATTTTCTGGAGCCGGTCGCGCACTGTCGTCAGCATGTCGCGAAATTTCATGAGGTCCGCCTTGCTTCCGAGCGGGCCGTGCCCCGGAACGATTTTAGTATTGTTGTCGGCCACGGCCAGAAGTTTCGTTGCGCCCGCGATCATGCCGCTGACGCTGCCGCCGGTCCCGTCATCGATGTAGGGAAACATGCCGTTGAAGAACACGTCGCCCGTCTGAATCACGTTAGCATTCTCGAAATGAAGATAGATGTCCGAATCCGTGTGGGCCGGCGGGACATGCACAAGCGACACGGTTTCCCCGTTCATCGTTATCTTATGGCTCTGCTGGAAAGTTTGCTGCGGCAGGGCATTTGCCGGGGAGGGCGGGAATGTCAGGTTCAACACGGCGAGTGTGTGCGTTTCGGACATGCGTTTCTTGGTGTTCGCATGCGCGATGATGGTGGCGCCCGCGGCGCGGACGTTCGCGTTGTTGTCGGAATGATCGAAGTGCCAATGCGTGTCGACGACGGTTTTCAGCGGCGCTTTCCCGATGGTATCCAGCGCGCTTTTGAGCCCCGGCCACGCCGGCTGCACGAACGTGTCGCCCATCAGCTTTCCGTCCGCGCCATTCAGCACCACTACATTTCCGCCGGGACCCGACAGCAGCGTGATGCTGTCCGTGAGCGGCTTTGTCTGAATCGGCATGCCGCCAAATTGCGCGCGCATGGCCGCGACCTGCTCGGCCGCTGACTTTTGCTGCGGGAAGGCCGCAGTTGCGGCACGAACGAATGTCGCAGGCAAGAAACCAGCCGCCAGCGCACCGCCAGTCAAGCCAGCCGCGGCTCGCAGCATTTCGCGTCGCGTGATGTACTTCATTGTGGGGTTGGATTCCATGTCAAATCCTCCTCAATCAGGATGGATATATCGGTTTCTGCACAAGGCGGCAATATACTCTCCCGCGCCGCCACATACAATCCCGCACCATCGTCCTACGCTGGCGTTTCGATACACCTCTGCATACTTTCAAGGTAGCGCCCAGATCGCATATGGGATGAGTCGGCTGGCTAGGTTTGAAGAGAAGAACTTCGCGCTGGCTATGACCACGAAGAGCGCGGCGCAACCAGCCCATTGAGGGTTCACTTAGCGGAAAGCTTCGAAGTGGAACAATTCGCGTGGAAGTCCGAATTGGAAAGTTCCTCTTTTCGGAGGCTTCTCGCGCCGACTGCCAGGCGGTTTTCTTTGCGTTTCACCCAGATGACTACAAACAGGCGGGGAAATTCATCCGAAAGATTCTCGCCCTCAGGGCCCAGAGGCTCAACGCCAAGGATGCTGCCCTCATGCACCGCGCCTCGCATTGAGAAGCGGCAGCCCAAATCGCTGACGTCTTCCACGCGCGCTCGTTCCGCGAACTGGAGCCCCGATTCATCCACACCGGTAATCTCCACCTGAGAATGCAGAAATATGCGTTTGTAGGCACGGCGGTCGCTGATCATTTGGCATCGCGCTTAGGACCGCCGTTTTCCGGCAGGGACTTAATCTTGTCGAGCTTTTCGCCCTGGACTAGCCGGGCGCCAACCGTAGTACCGCGCTCCTTCCGGGCGGCCCACATGATTTCAAAGAGCCGTGGCTCCTCACCCGGCAAGCTATTCCCATCCGGTCCGAGTAGTTTCAGCGTAACGGTGTCCCCCTGTTGGACGAGTCCGCGGGTAGAGAAGCGGCAACCGAAATCGCTCACATCCTCAATGAAAGTTCGCTCCGTGAAGGAGCGCCCCTCGCCATCTACTTCAGTAACCTCCACGGGAACGTGGACTAGGAAGCGCCTTTCAGCCCTCCTGCGTTCGATCAAAAATAGCGCATGATTGCTTTCTTCTTCGGGCACTATGGTTCCTCGGTCATTCCAAATTGTTGGGGCACGCGCCGTGCCAAAAAAATGTCGGTTTGAATCCCAAAATACACGGTTTACTCCCGGACCTTGCTTCTCTGGCGTTCCATAAAGAGAATCCTGTGCCGAAGAGGGACGCATGAAATTCGGCTCGCATTGGCCGCGCGCTATTCGGTGGAATTGCTCAGGCCTCTTGAAGTGAGGTGCGGCGCGCCAGTTTAAAGATCGAAACCAGCGCGCCACTTGCGGATTCTGGGCAGGATATTTGGGGGGCGACGTGTAGGTGTGTTGGTCAGGTTCAAATTGTTGTCTTCAGCGAAGACGTCTAGAGAAGTGCAACTGCCGTGCCAATGAAGATCGATTTCGGCCGCACAAAATAAGCGGCTTATGAATGAAAGCGAATCGCAATGTGTGCCAGAATATGAAATCTGTTCGAGACTAAAACAGGGAATTACGATCGCTCGCGAAACATGAAACCCTTGGGCTTACTGCAACGCGGCCGGGTTCGCCGGCTTCTTTTCAGCCCGTTTTAGGAATCGATACAAACTGGTGCGCCCAATGCCGAGCATTTGAGCCGCCCGGACGCGGTTGCCTTCGCAGGCTTCGAGGACACGGCGGATATGCTGCCGACGGACCTCCTCCAGCGGGAGTGGGCGCCAGGTGTCTCCGGCGCGGCCGTTTTGGGCGGCAGGCTTCTGCAGATTCTCAGGCAAATCGTCCACATCAATGAAATCGTTTACCGAGGTAAGGCAAGCGCAGGAAACCACATTTTCGAGTTCGCGAACATTGCCGGGCCAGCCATGTTGATACAAGACAGTCTGCGCTCGCCTCGTAAGGCCTTTGATCTGTTTGCTGTAGGCTTCATTATATTTTTTCAGGAAGAATTGAATGAGCAGCGGAATATCGTCGAGGCGCTCGGCCAGGTTGGGCACGCGAATCTGGATCGTGCTGAGGCGATAGAACAAGTCTTCGCGAAACCGCCCGGCCAGAACTTCGGCGCGCAGGTCGCGGTTGGTAGCGGCAATGAGCCGCACATCCACGTGGCGCACTTCCGGCGAGCCGACACGCTGGATTTCTCGGTTCTGGATCACGCGCAGCAGTTTGGCCTGCATGGGGAGCGAAGTTTCCCCCACTTCGTCCAAGAAGACAGTGCCGCCATTTGCGTATTCGAACAAACCGGGGCGCGTCTCGGTGGCACCCGTAAAGGCGCCGCGCATGTGTCCGAAAAGCTGGCTTTCGAGGAGCGTGTCGACCATCGCCGAGCAGTTGCACACCGCGAACCGCTGCTGCGCAACAGGACTCATCTGGTGAATCGATTTGGCGATTAATTCCTTGCCGGCGCCCGTCGCTCCAATCAGCAGGATATTGGTGTAGTGCCGCGCGACTTTGCGGACCATTTCGAATACTTCCACCATGGCCGGGCTGCGGCCCACGATGCCGTGAAATTCCAGGTCGCTCAGGAGTTGCTGCTCCAGACCGCGGATTCGCTTCCGTTTGTTGAATGACTCGGCAAGTTCGTCCAGGGATTTCTTAAGGCGCGACCGGTCAACGGGCTTAGGGACATAGTCGTACGCGCCGCGCTTGACGGCCGCAATGGCATTGTCCAGCGAGTAGTACCCGGTCATGAGGAGGACGTAAACGCCCGGGTCGCGCTGCATCGCCTGCTCGAGGAACTGCAGGCCGTCCATACCCGGCATCTTAATGTCGGACATCACCACGCGCACGCGCCCCTGATCGATCAATTCAAGCGCGTAGTGCGGGTCGCTCGTGCCTATGGAACTGAAGCCGAGGCAGCGAAGCGATTCCTGCAGCATTTCAACCATGCCAGGCTCATCGTCCAAGACGCATACCGTCATGGAATCGTCGGAGCTGCCGCGAATGAAGTGCCCTACCTTGGGAGGTGCAGTCAGTGTGTTCATGATGAATCACTGGCAAGGCCAATGCCAAAAACACACTGGAAGAGGTCCGGGCTGGCAATTCATCTTCCGGGTTTTCACCCGGGCGCGATTTTCTTATAAGTGTTCTGCCGACAAGCAATTATGAGGGAGGCAGCAAAACTATTTTTTTGCCGGGGAGAAAAGCCTGACTAAATTGTCATGTGATTCAAGCCTCGAGCCAAAAACCGCGTTCCAAATTGGAGAGAATCGCCCCTGACTTGTGCCAAAGGCGAATTGCCCCTGGCTAGTAGCGACTTAGTTCACGAGGCTTTCGTCCATCTCGCTCAAGTAGGCGAAAAACTCGAACTCCTCCGCCGGGTATCGGATGATTCCTCCAAGGTCCGAATCCATCTGGCAGAAATTGCCCTGGACATGGCAAAGCTCGATGACGCGGTCCTCCGTGGAAGAGGTCGCGCGCCGGATTTCCTCGCCTGTGGCCAGCCGGTCATGAGTCGTCTTGTTCATCGTTTCGGGTTTCATTGGAGGATCTCCTCGTGTTGCAGCTCCAGTTCGAATTCCTGCACGTCGCATACCCTTTTTCGATCCTCTAAGCCATTAGATGCACGTTTCTTTCCCAGAGATTCCCTAGAGCGCGGGTGCAATTGCGCCAGCCTCATCTCGCAGCGGCCGTTGCGATCCATCGGCACCACACTTAGAACCCGGTACGCAACAGGAACCGACCCACTCGAAGGCTCGGAGGACAGCAAGCGAACGAAGACAATGGCTCCCTCCGGCAGCGCACGGTGCAATTGCACTTGTTTTTCACCCTCAGAAGTCCATCGCAAATCGGTTCTTTCGGCAAAGAAGCTGTTATCCAGCCCCCAGCCGGAAATTTCAACCCGGTAATCGCCGGGTGAGTTGAATGAGTTACCCATCGAAATCACGCTCCTGCCTCTATCTAATGCAGACGACGGGCCAGACTTCCGATATTCGCTTGCATTGAAAGGGAAGGATTTATGCAATTGCGCTTAAGGACGAAAGCGGCGATGAAGGAACAAATTGAGACACCTGTGCAATTTTGAAACTGCGGGGTAACGAGATCAGGTCATTTCAACGGATAGGTTTCGCCTGGCGCATCCTAGCCGATGTGAACCCCAGAGTATAGGGCGCGCAGCGCAAAGGAAAATACGGGCTGGAAGATTCTGTAAAAAAGGGACCAGGCGATTACCAAACCAAGTAGGGCGAAGTTCCCAGAGTGCTGCACCCAATCAATGTAGCGCTCGGCGGCGCCTTCCGGCATGACCAACATGATTCCTGCGTGGCCGTCGAGCGGAGGCACTGGCAGTAAATTGAAAGAGCCCAATACCAGATTCAGGACGAATAGGATACTTAGAGCCGAAGTGAGAAATGTCGGATCCGATCCATTCGCTGGCGACACAAGGTTGGAATATCGGATTAACTCCGGCACTCGAAAATAGCCCGCCGCCAAGCCAGTCCGCATCGCAATCCCCGCAAAAAGCATCAGAAGGAAATTGGTCGCCGGCCCCGCTAGCGCCATCCATGCCGACCGGCGCGGGTACTGCCGCTGCCATTCCGGGTTGAAAGGCGCACTCGCCCAGCCAATCATCCAGCTGCCCAGAAGGTAGGAAACAATCGGTACCAAGACCATCCCGTAGGGCGAGCGGCGAATGTGCGGAATCGGATTGAGCGTCACCTGCCCGCCCTCGGCGGCGGTCGTGTCGCCGCCAAGCTTGGCGACGAGCGCGTGCGCGGCTTCGTGGCACGTCGTCGAGAACAGAAAGACGAGGTACCAGATCGCGCCCAGGGCCAGGTCAGGTGTATTCATCGTGGCGGCAATCGCAAAAGGTTTGGCTCCGGGGCCTGGACTCGAACCAGGATAACCAGCTCCAAAGGCTGGCGTGCTACCAATTGCACTACCCCGGAATAATTTAGAGCCATGACAGATTAGCGTAACTGGTGGGTTCAGTCCAATACGGCGTTAGTAGGAGGTCCCCCGGTTCGATTCGAAAACTCGTGCGATCCTCCGGGCTTCAGCCCCCACAATTGCTTCGTAACCACAATGCGCTTTGGTTCAGGGCACGGGATCGTACGCGGCAATCGATCCAAAATAGGCCACGAAGACGCGGTGGGTGGCGGGGTCCACGACGAGGGAATGGCCGCCGAAATGGGTTGGAGCGTTTTCGAGGACTCGATATTGGTCGGCGGAATCCTGCTGAATGACGGTCATGGAGCCAACACCGTTCGCTGAGTAGACGCGGCGCAGGACGGGATCGTATCCCGCGCCATCGACTCCCGCGCCAATGGGGAGAACTGCGACAATCGCTCCCGTTTCCGCGTTCATCACGATCAGCTTCTTATTCCTGGTAGTGCTGAAGAGGCGGTGGTGCGCGGCGTCCAGGACGAGGCCAGTCGGGCCTTCGCCGGGATCGAGTTTGTAGCGCTTGACCACGGCGCCTTTCAACGGATCGATCACCACGAGTTCGCTCGTGTCTTCGAGATTTTGGTAGATCAGGCCCGTGTCGGGATCGGCCTGGGGGTATTCGGGCTCTCCCACTAGCGGAATTGTGGCGACCACTTTCTGCGTCGCGGGATCGATCATCATGCCCGTTTTCCCGTTATGGTTGGCGACGTAGACCAAATGCGCCCGCTCATCGTAAATGATCGCGTCGGGGCCATCGCCCGCGGGAATTTTTTGCAGCAGTTTGTTGGTAGTCAGATCGAATACCCCGACCACATTGTCGCCGCTCGAGGAGGCGAAGCCGAGGTTGCGGTCGGCGACGATGGCAATTCCGTGGACCCGGGTGAGTCCATCGACCGTAGCCACCGCCTGATTCGTGGCTGTATCCACGACGCCGACGAGGCCATTGCTTGCATATCCCGCATAAAGGCGCGAGCCGCTGATCGCCATGTAGTCAATGAAGGGCCGTCCCAATCGAAATGGCGTGGGGATGGAAATGATGCCCGCGGCCTTCATCGTTTTGCCCGCGGGGCGCGTGGACAAGTAGATATTGAGCGCGACGATGGCCAGCAGAATCAGCACGACCAGCCCGCCGATCGCTTTCACAAGAAACATGACCAGTTTTTTCACACGAACCTCCAGACCAGCGGCGATTCAACGCGTGCGCACGGCTCAACAGTGAGCAGCACGCGGATAGCCTGCCTACGACTACGTTTGCGGATGTATCTTTGTTTCACCAAACGAAGGGCGAGGCAAGCGCTTATTTATTAGGGGATAAATGCCGCCTGCCTTTTTTACTTCTGCCGATTATTCCAAAGAAATAGAAGCCAAGTGAGTTGCCTAGCAAACTCTTTCTTATTGAATTTAGTGGCGCAGGCTTCCAGCCTCCGGAGTTTAGTCCTCGCAAGGCCTAAAACCCACAGGCTGGAACCCTGCGCCACTGGTCTGGAAGTGTCAGCTTCCAATTGTTACTTCGCGCCTTCGATGGAGATGACATGGATGATGCTGTCCTTGGTGTTCACGACTCCCGTCACTTTGGCTCTCTTTCCTTCGTAGGGGAGCGCCGCGCGCGCATCATCGAGCTCATAATTCAAGTGAGTTGCATCGTCGTATAGGGCGAAATGATCGCAATTCGGGACATCGCAGTCCCACGCCAGCGGTTTATATTCCCATTCCACAATTCCGGTCAGGGTTTGCGTTTTGGCGTCATCCTTGGTGTGCTTGCGGACCGCGCGCAATGGCGAATGTCCATTATCTTGCTGCTCGGTGAAAAATTCGTTTGCTGCAGCCATGCGGGCAGCGATGGCGTCCGGGCGAACCATCGTCAATAGGAAGTGACTCAGCGGTGATGTGCTCGGCGTCTGGAAACCAAGAAGAAGCAGCACGATCATGGTGTAAATCATTTGGATAGACCTCCACGAGCTTTGATCAAGCTACGCCTGAAGGTTGCGATCGTCAATTCGAGAGGTTGCACTCCATACGGATCAGTTGAACCGAGTTCTGAAGGTCGTGCTACTGGAATACATCAGGAGGGCAAGCCTTTGTTTCAGGCGGGGCAATGGATCGGGGCCCCGGAAATTGTCGATGTGCGACAAATGTGCGACACAAAAGGAAATGCAAATGTTTAACCGTATGAAAGCAAACCCGCTTTGGATGGCGGAGAGGGTGGGATTCGAAGCATTGAATGCGAGGCCTTGTACTGGCTTGCATGGCCTTGTTCGGGCACGGGAAACAAAGCACTTATCTGGATTTAAGTCTCAGCTCGATATCATCGACCTGTTCTGAGGGCTAATTCCCACGGGGGATGTAGCAAAGCAAACTAAAATGTAGCACGGGGACCGTGGCAAAGCTACATCCCAATTTTCTTGCTGAGTTCCGGAGTCATGCCGCCCAATTTTTCGAACCGCTCAGCGATCCGCTTCATGATCTTCTGGTCCGCTGCAGTTTCGCCGGAGGGCAGGAAGCGATACCATCGGGCTAACTGTTCTTTGTCGGCCTTCTCGACTTCTTGGATCGTCGGAAATCCCTTCAATGGAGCACCATTGTTTGCCACTCTACCATAACATTGATATGCAAACGCATGCGATGCTCGGGCGACGCGTTTACCTCTCTTGAAAAATGACGAATACCGAAACGAGCGCAGGAGAAATGTCTGGCCGAATCGGCGTCTGCCATTACTTGTATCAAAGGGTTCGCTCGGTCCACGGATTGGGATTGCGTCCGAAAGGGCTCCCTTTGACGCGCAATTTAACATCCGTATCTTTCCGACCGTTATTCACAGAGCTTGTAGACAAACCACTCCCCCTGGGTGTATGTCTGCCTGCCCCAGTCCTTCCGTATCCCTACTATGAAAGGGAGATGCAAATGAGAGGCGAAATGTCGGAGAAATCCTACCAAGCGGTTCGCTGCCTTTATTGTTCGAGGCCAATTCCGCTTTCCACGAGGATGCTTGAACTCGCCCACATCGATTCCGGTAGTACGAGTGCCGAACTGCAACGTAGGTGTCAGGTCTTCATCTTGAGGTGTGACGCCTGTTCCAAAGAAAGCCGCTACTTAAAAACTGAAATAGATAGATTTGAAATGCTTCCTCATCAATCAGGCGACGTGAGCCCATCCGGCCCGAGGCGCTACCCAAGGTCATTTCCCCAAGCTGCGGGTCAATAGGCTACGAAGCTTTTCCAGGTGGCTGCCATGTTTGGCATAGAGGATTTTTCGGCCTTTCTGATCCCGATTGGCGTCGGACTCTATTTGTTGTGGCTTCTTTGGACGCGGCCTAGCGAGCCGAACCGAGACTCGGCCACCATTGAATACGAACCGCCGGAAAACCTCACACCCGGCGAGTGTGGCGCACTGTTAGAGAACGTGGTCGACGTGCGCGTTATCACGGCGACGATCGTGCATCTTTCTGTGAAGGGATATCTTACGATTGACCACAACAGCGCTGGGAGGACGCCCGGCGAGCAAAACGATGACGGGGACTATTACTTTCATCTCACAAAGCCCCTGAGCGAATGGAAGAACTTGAAGCAGCACGAGTGGCAGGTCGCCAGCGCCATTTTCATCCCCACTAATCCCTTGCAAATGTTATCGGAGGCCATGTCCGAGATGCAAAAGGCTGGGGGGAGCAACCCACTGCTCGCGGCTAAGTTTGCTCAATTCCAGGCGTTGGCGGCATCGCCCGCCCTCCGCGAACTTTCCGAAGCGGCAAATACACCTCAGCCCAGTGCCGGACTCTCCGAATTACGGAATCATTTCCCATTGCATCTCGCCAGGATCCGTAAGGCTCTCTTCGATGCGCTTCAGTCGGACGGATACTACGCGCGCCGCCCGGACCAGATTCATCTCGTATATACCGTCGCAGCGCTCATGACTGGGCTCGTGATGGCGCTTATAGGAGGCTACCTGGGGAAGGCGGGGAGGGAAGTGCTCCCCTGGATTCTGAGCGCCCTGATAACCGCGATGATGATTTGGTGGGCGGGCATGGTCATGCCGGCCAGGTCCGTGGCAGGGGCGCGGGTGCTTGGTAAGGTTCGGGGGTTTAGGGATTTCCTCGCGCGTGTGGAAAAAGGGCGTCTCGAGAAACTGGATGACTCTCCGCAGCTCTTTGAGAAATACCTGCCTTATGCGATGGCGCTCGGTGTGGAGAGCAGGTGGGCAGAGGCATTCGCCAGCATCGCAGTGCCGCCTCCTAATTGGTATCGCGGTCAGAATAATATTTTTTTTCCGGTGCAGTTCGTGAGCGGTCTCAATTCCGCGTCGGGACAAAAGGGGAACGTGAAAACGCCGGCAACAAACGATGGCATGAGCGGGAAGTATTCTTGAGCGTTACGCATTTGTTTGGTTCGTTCCGCACATTTGTCATCCGCGCCGTGCAGTTCACATCCAAGTAGATCCGAGAATTCCTGCAGTATTCACGTCGGACCAAGAGTCTCGAGTCCTGATAAGCGGAATGTGGCTCTAAATTGAGATTCACCGCCCATTTCGAATCAGTTCGATGCTCGTTGCAGACGAGACCTTGGCCTCACCCTGAGTCTTTTTAGCCATCAGATTTCCCACAGCCTGGAAGATCGATTCCCATTGCTCCCCGCTTGGGGTATCCTCGAATAAAGTCGCACTGTTAAAGGGTGCAAGCGAAGATCCAGGAGGTAGACCTTCATGGCACAACCTCAAGCAGCTCGAATTATCTGTGTTCAATGCAACGGTTGGTACAATTCGGAAAGTGAATTGCGCGATCACATGCAGTCGGCTCATCGTAGGTTTGTCCCGGAACAAAGTACTTTCCAGCATGGTGGTATGCAACCAGATAGTTTTAAAAATCGACTTGGTACGTCGAAGGAAGAATGGGCCAAAATTTCTGGACAGTTGAGGAATCGAGTTCAAGCCCGCTTCAATCCAGAAGAGCTAGACGCTATTGACCGATTCATACTACTTGCCAGCCAGGGCTCGGTCTTCGATGATGTGTGCCGTTAGACGCGACTCACAAATTTGTTGATCGAATACCACCTTAGCCGGTAAGCGACCTCGAATGAGATGGCTCTACTCTAGGATTTCCACCGTGATACGCTTTCGCAATTTCATGCCCACCGCGCCCAGGATGATGCGCATAGATTCGGCCATTCGCCCCTGGCGGCCGATCACTTTCCCGAGGTCACTTGGATGGAGGCGCAACTCAAGCACGATGACTTCTTCGCCTTCCACAGCACGAACCTGAACCCGATCAGGATACTCCACGAGTGCCTTTGCGATCATTTCCAGGAGCTCTTTCACCTTGCACTCCCAAGTTCCCCCATTTATAACGTTTCTTGTAAGGTCTGACTCTGTTTTTGCCTAAAGCAAGCGAGGATGACTAACGCCCTTTTTCCATCCGCGGTACCGCGGGTCCAACTTGCTGCTGACCTCTAGGTACGCGCTAGCCGCGCTTGTGAATGATCTCATCGATCAGACCGTACTCCTTGGCCTGCTGAGCTGACATGATAAAGTCACGCTCAGTGTCCTTCTCGATTTTTTCGATCGACTGCCCGCTGTGGTCAGCAAGGAGATGGTTGATCACCGACCGCATCCGCAGAATCTCCTTCGCGTGGATGTCAATATCGGTCGCCTGGCCCGAAAGATCGGACATCAAGGGCTGGTGGATGAGGATGCGTGAGTTGGGCAGGGAGAAGCGCTTCTTGGGAGCGCCTGCGGTCAGCAGCAAGGCGGCCATCGAGGCGGCCTGCCCAATGCAGGTCGTCACCACGTCAGGCCGGACGAACTGCATCGTGTCGTAAATGGCCATGCCAGCGGTAATCGATCCGCCCGGCGAATTGATGTAAAGCTGGATGTCCTTCGCGGGGTCCTCGGCTTCGAGGAACAACAGTTGCGCCGTCACCAGGTTGGCGACGTGGTCGTCAATCTCCGTGCCAATGAACAGGATATTATCCTTCAGCAGCCGTGAATAGATGTCGTACGCTCGCTCGCCCCGCGTGGTCTCTTCGACCACCATGGGGATGTGCGTTGTGGCGCGAGGGGTTGGTGCGTCTGAATATTTCATCACTATGTCGTTTTCAACGCTCGAATCCAAAAGGCATTTGTGAGGCTTTTGAGCAATTGCATTGCAACGACCATATGGCATTTACATTCACTTGCCAAGCGGCATGTCGAAAGGAAATCCCATTGGCACGGGACAGCTTGCATGGCGCAGATGTAAAATGCTCGACTACCTGAGAAAGTGTGTTCTTTGGGGCCAGACATCGTGGATGCAAGGAACCTACAGCGATACAAACGATTGTTGCTCTCCAAGCGGGATGAGTTGTCGGCAACGAGAGGTGGAGAGGCCTTTGTGCCAGGAGCAGGCGGCTGGCAGGGCGATTTCGCTGACCAAGCGAACTCCGACACCGAAGCTGACCTTCAGATCCGGCTGCATCAAACTGACGGTCCTCTCCTGCGTGCGATCGAGGAGGCATTAGTTCGCGCGAAGCAAGGCACATATGGCGTTTGTGTAAGCTGCGGGCACCTAATTTCCAAGGCTCGGTTGAACGCCGTGCCCTGGACACACCAGTGTCGCAACTGTAAGGACAAGCACTGGGCCTGACAGCCTATCCGGAAACCATAGATATCAAGTCCCGAGAAACGCATTATCGGAATGTGGCTGGGCCGTTCGGAATTAGGGACGAAGGGGCATCAGGCACCTGAGCGCGCTCCGGACTTGGTGGCTGTGGCGATGCAGATGGCGACGCCCCACTTGCCGTCTTTTGGCCCCTCTAGCCTCACGACATCACCAATTTCCTCTTGGTTCGCGGGATCATTGGGTTGGAAGTTGCGCATCACACGAACCTTCATGTTGCGAAAGTAAAGCTCCAGGTAATGCCTTGACGATGTCACAAAATACAGTCCGTTTCGCGACATGTTCAAATGGGTAACGAGATTCTCGCCCGTGGAGCGCGGCGACGATTCAAGGTCGGGACTCCCATGAGAAATCAATCCTGATCTGTAGGATACGCTTCTAAATCCTAATCAAACACAGGTCTCTGCCACTTGGCACGGATAGGTCGTGATAGACGGGATAATCGGAACATAGGATTTTGGTCAATCCGGCATGCAGGCCACATTCCGATAAGACGTGCCGGCTTCACAGGACTTGGGTCGGTAATTGTCCGTAACACTCCCTTAGAACAGCCAGATGGCGTTATACTCTGCAAATTCTGAGTCGGTTGGAGCCCATGGCGAGGAAGAACGAGGTCCAGCTCACCAAAGTTGAGCCGTTCCTCGGAAGCGCCGCAGTTCATCTTCGAAGTTCAAGAGAGCCTTCGCTGCCACAGTAGATGATGAGGGATTTGCCCAGTAATTAGGCGGCCATCCACACTAAGGAGGCATCGTATGAAGAGGTTTGCTTTAGTTCTGATTGCAGTTGCAACTCTGGCTGGCATTGTCGCCTCGATGGTCCGCGCGTCCGGACAGGCGGACAAAGGGGCGGCGCCAATCTTCGTGACCAAAATTCCGCCCGGTTTCCGCGATTGGACGGTTATCTCCGTGTCCCACGAGGCAGGGAACATCAATAGCATCGGCGCCGTTCTAGGCAACGATGTGGCGATCAAGGCGTACCGCGAAGGGAAGCTTCCGTTCCCGGACGGCTCAATCATCGCCGCCATTCACTATGCGTACGTGCCGTCTGAGGAAAACAATAAGATTTTTGGCAAGGCCCAGTCGTTTGTTGCGGGGCCCGCAACGAATGTCCAGTTTGAGGTCAAGGACTCAAAAAAGTACGCCGCGACGGGCGGCTGGGGCTTCGGCCATTTCAATAAAGACGGCTCGCTTGGCAACGACGATTTGATGAAAACCTGCTTCCCCTGCCACGCGAAGGCTTCTCGTGACCTCGTCTTCACGCAATACGCGCCATCCTACGGCGAGTCAGACAAGGGACCCAAGTCCTGAGATACGGGATTCTGGTCAAGATTCTTGGGCACGCCCCTGTGCAGAATACGCCTAGCGCGCGCGAACTCTCCATGGCGCCATGCGGCTGAACAGCCCGTCTCGCACGACGAGCGTGTGAAACAAAATCGCTCCAAAATGGGCGATAAACGCCAGGAACAAAAGGTAAGCGAGAACGGTGTGCGTCCTCCTCAGAAACGCGTACAGCGTCACGCTGTGCGGAAGAATCGGGGGAAGATGCAGCGGCCCGTACAGCACGATCGGAAAGCGAGCCGCCGACAACATCCCCCACCCGATCAGCGGCAGCACAAACAGCAGCGTATACAACAATACTTCGGATGCGTGTGCGACGAAGCGCTCCTGGGACGACATGCTGGCGGGAAATGGAGGCAGAGTACTGAACTGTCGATTCACGAAACGAATCACCACCACAATCAGGATGGCGATCCCTAACGGGCGGTGAATGGAAACCAGGCGATGGTAGTCACCAAGCGATGCGACCATGGCAACGCCAATCCCCAGCATGGTCAGGACCATCGCGGCCATCAGCCAGTGCAGAATCCGCATGAGAACTGTGAACTGCGTCTGCTTACTCGCCATGTTCACTTTCGCACTTCCGCAGGCGATATCGCGCTCGGCGTCTTTGCTTCGCCCGCCCGCCGTGTAAACGACTGTGAATAAATAGCCGATCTTGCGCTGAGCAGAGGATCGTCGGACGGCGCCATACCACTCGGCAAAACCAACGGATCGAAATTGATGTCTCGGGCGGGGCTGGTTTCCTCGCTCTCGATATGATTGAGGGTCAGCATTCCCACATCCATCTGCTCCCGCCCGTCAGGCCACGCCACGGTGGCGTCGTTGGTCGGGTCCCCCGGTTGTCCGATCGTGATGATCAAATGCCATTGCAACGGATGCTGCAGGAGGCTCGCGATGAGCTCGTCAAACATGTAGTTCTTCTCTGTCTGAGCCGTCGCCGCCGCGCTGGCTGCTGTAAACGGCTGCACCGGCGCCAGTGTCCAGCGCACCGGGATCGACTTGGCTGCGGCATCGATGAACCGGAAAGCGTTCAGGCTATTAAACGCAGTGTTGTCGAAACCAGACGACGGTGCGTGGCTCTGGATAATACCAAGTGCCCGCACCGTTGCGGGATAGCTCGCGGCAAACGCCGCCATTTTTTCCGGATCGGGCTTTCCAGTCTTGGGGTCGGGCTGCGATGCAACCAGATTGTCGTAGAAGGCCTGCGGTGTCTGGAACGGAAATACGGGCAGGTTAATCATCGCCGTCCGCCACTCTTCGCCATCCGGGAGCCAGAACAAAAGCCCCAAGCCGCGGACCAAGTTAGGCCCGTCGACAACATTTGGAGCGCCGCCGCCAAAAGAGAACCGCCCGATCACGGGCACGCGCCCCGGTCTGAAGACTACGGCCTTTGAGAGGTGCGCTCCCTGGCCGTTGCTCTCGAAATAACCGCTGACGCCGACGCCCTTGGCATGATTGCGCCGAAAACCGGAATGGACTCCGTCGGTCCGCTCAAATGCATCGGCGAATCGCGCGGGCGTCAGCGCGTTTGGGCTGAACCAGCCGCCCAAATAGAGAAATCCTCCTGCAACGCACAGAGTAACTACGCCAATTCCCCCCGATCTTATCAGTCTGCTGCGTCTGCTCAGGGGCGCTGGTTGTTTTTCCGCGGACGAGGTCGAGTCACTCGGCAACTGTTCGCTCCAATGTCACTGCAGGCCAACTTATTCCTGGAGCCTCGTATCGACTTCCGGCCGGCTGATAGCGTACACCCTCGTCCCATCGACGGGCAACGTTCCCCCGGCTTCCGTGGGGTGCGGCATGCGCCCTGAGTCAGAGTACAGCCGGGCAGACCAATTCCTGGAAGGAAGTATTGTCGGATTGAATGCGACCGGTTGAGCTGGAACGACTTCCCGGGACTTGGCCGTCCTGCGATGCGGTGTGTCACGAGTGATTCCGGAATTTCTAAGTAAATTTATAACTTACCGGCGAGCAAATCTCATCCGAGCATAACCAGCGACAATTCGAGATTCATCGCAATGTGGTTTCGGGCTTATGGGATGGCTCAGACGGATCGGCCTCCGGGTGCGAAACCATGGGGGCGCGTACATCTAGAAATTGAACGAGATCTTTGGAAAAGATCAGGTCGAGCGTCCAGTCAAAGGCAACGCGCAGTTTCTTTTCCAATCGCGGAAGCTTGCTCAGGTAAATCGTTCGCCAGAGCCACCACGCGGCGAACCCCGAGAAGCTGATTCCCAGTATGTCCGCGACGCCGGTCCGCCGGCCAATTGCGGCGAGTTGTCCGATAGTCGAGAAGCGGAAGTGTTTTTTCTGAGTCCCACGAACCGCTGCGATAATGTTGTCCGCTACGACCTGGGCCTGCCGCATCGCATGCTGCGCGGTTGGCGGATAAAATCTCCCCGTCCGGCGATCCAGTGCAGCCGCACAATCGCCTAGAGCCCAGACGCCGGGCCTAGCCTGAACCTCAAGAGATTCCGTAACGAGAAGTCTACCCCGTTCCTTTTCGCATGGAATGGTTTCGAGCAACGGATTGGGTGAAGTTCCGGCGGTCCAAACAAGAGTATTTGTAAGAATCGCCGTACCGTCACTCAATCGGACCATCCCGCTTGAAAACCCTTCGACTTTTGTATTCATACGAAATTCCACATTCCGCCCCGCGAGTCTTCGTTGAGCGTAAGCGCCTAACTTTTCTTCCAATTCCGGCAGGATGACTGGGCCAGAATGAACAAGGACGATTCGCATCATGTCCTCGGCTAAATGAGGGTAAGAGCGAATTGCTGCCCGGACGAAGTCGTTGATTCCCGCGACAGTCTCGACTCCGGCAAAACCACCGCCTGCGACGACAAACGTCAACAGGGGCTCTTTCACCATACAGCAATCGCTATCAGCTTCTTCCAAGTGGGCTATCAGGTGGTTTCGTAATCGCATTGCATCGCCCAGCGTCTTCATCGTTAGGGCATGTTCCTGGAGACCCGGAATGCCGTAGAGATTCGTGACAGATCCCAAGCTCAGGACGAGAAAATCGAATTCCAGCGTGTGCTGATGATGATCAAAGCCATGGGAGACAACGACTCTTCTTTGCTCGATATCGACTTGCTTGATCTCCCCTGCAAGGAAGTGGACACGCCGGAGCATCTTGCGGATTGGATTCACAATCGTCGTGAGATCGAGGTCGCTGGTCGCCACTTCGTGAAGCATGGGCGTAAACAAGAAAAAGTTCTCACGATTGATGAGGGTAATTTCGACGGACGGGTCCCGAGCGAGTTTCTTCTCGAGTTCCATGGCGACAGTGAGCCCGGCAAAACCGCCTCCGAGAATGAGTATCCGTTTGTGTGGTGAATTTTCCACGCGTCGTCTCACATGATGACTGGGCGCTCGAGCCGGCCGCCGAATACCGGAATATTGGACGGACTATTGGCGTTCCTGGTGACTCCATAGCCGTGTTGGTTTTATAGGACTTGGAGGAGTGGAAAAAGATGCGGAAAATTTGCTCCTTCAATTGGGGGCCAACCTAATGTTGGACTCAGGGAAGGCGAAGAAGTACACTCACATTCTGTTGATCCTCGGGAGCCGAGGGTGGGCGAATGAGCTTTCTCAGCGAAGTTCAACTCGACGAGAAATTCGGTCCCTTTGTCGCGTTTCAAGAAGCTCTTGGATTCGTTCCCAACCTCCTCCATGCGCAGACTTTGCTGCCTCGCGTCATCGAGGCCCAGACAAAACTTGAACATGCGATCCGATTGAAGGAAAGGGCCATTTCGCGAATACAGAAGGAGCGAATTCTCCTTTGCATTGCAGCGGACCGGAAAGATGCATATTGCATTGCTGTGGAAAGTAAAGTCCTGTCTTCGCTCGGCGAAACGCAGCGTCAAATTGATAATCTCTTGAATGATTTCCGTCAAGCGGATCTCGCCTCGCCTGACGTAGCCTCCCTTCAATTTTGTCTCAAATTAGCGCGTTACGCCCCCTCGGTGCGTCCGGAGGACATTCAGGGGCTGCGGGCGAGCGGCTTCGATGATAGAGCGATCATTGAAGCCGTTGTGTTGACCGCTCTGGCTGCGTATCGCTGCACGCTGTCTGCCGGTCTGGGTCCGGAACCGGATTTTAGGCCGAGCAAACCTGTCTCCACGGGAACGGATCCGCTTCGCGGTGCGCCTCCACGCGACTTGATACCCGACCCTCATGTGATGGCGCACAGAAAGGGACCATATGTGCAGGCTCCATACCTGAGTCCCAAGACCTTCACACCTTTTGCCATCGTTCAGAGAAGTCACGGATACATTCCGAACTTTTTCCGCGCTCAGACTTTACGGCCGGACTTGCTGGAAGCGGAGCTGGAGGCAGTCGACAAGATTCTGTTGCCTGAAGATACGCTGACACGCGTCCAGAAGGAATGCATTCTGTTGGCCGTATCGGCGGCGAACCTCAATTCTTATTGCGTTGCTGTGCATTGCAACATGTTGCGAGGTTTGGGTATGTCCGCGGAGGAAGGCGACCAGATCGCTGTAGACCATCGTGAGTCCCACCTGTCGGAACCCGATCGGGCGCTGATAGACTTCGCCATCAAATTGGGAACACGCGTTTCAGACTTTTCCCGCGAAGACGTGCTCAAGCTTCAATCACTTGGTTTCACCGAGGAACAAATTCTGGAATGTGAGGTGGTTACTGCCCTCAATAATTTCTCGAATACCCTGCAAATGGGACTCGCGATCGAGCCCGATTTTGAGCCGCCTCCGGGCTTTGAAAAAAATAAAGTGAATCTTCCTGGTGCGACGGAGAGTCCTATTTCCGCGAGTGGAGGTGTGCGGCTCGTCGGCTCACCCCAGGACGCAGACGCCGAATTGGTCGCGCAGGCGCAGAGCGGAAGGCTGGAGGCTTTCGAAGAATTGGTTCGACGCCATACGAAGTTGATTTATCGCGCGCTGACGGCGATCCTGGGCAACCCGGCCGATGCGCAGGATGCCATGCAGGACACTTTCTTGAGGGCGTTCAAGCACCTCGGCGGATTCCAGGGCCGCTCGAAGTTTTCGACCTGGCTGGTTAGTATCGCCAGGAACACGGCGCTGCTACGATTGCGACCCGGGAAAGTTTTTGAGAGCCTGGACGAACGTGAACGCAACGATGAGGGTGACTTTCGCCCTCGTCAGGTCAAGGCCTGGCAGGACAACCCGGAGCAGAGCTATTCGAAATCAGAAATGCGGCAGCTGGTTGAAAAAGGGATCCTGGCGCTTCCCGCAAGCTATCGCATTGTGGTGATGCTCCGGGATATCGAGCAGCTTTCGACAGATGAGGTGGCCCGGGAGTTGGGGCTAAGCGTCCCCGCTGTAAAGACGCGGCTCCTTAGGGGTCGGCTCATGCTGCGAGAGTGGCTCTCGCCTCACTTCTCGACTAGCGTAAGGAGTGCGACCCAATGATTACTTGCGAAGATTTCTTCGCTGAGTTCGGGGCATACCTTGAGAACCAAGTGTCGCCGGAAGTCCGTAAGGAACTCGAACTGCATCTGTCCCAGTGCCGCGCCTGCCATGTGTTGTACGATTCCAGCTGCAAGACCGTGAAGATCGTGACCGAGAGCAGTTCATTCGATTTGCCGCAAAGCGTTTCCGACCCAATCGTAGAACGCATCATGGCGAAGCTGCGAGAGGATCGCGGCTGATCTAACTGCAGTCGCATTGTAATCACAAGGCTTCCAAAGCTTCGTTGCTATACCTTATGAAGTTTTACAATCGCAGGATTAATCTGGCGAAAGGCACATCGTTTTAAATTCCTTCCTATGTTTCCCTCTCTCCCAAGAAGATTGGCTGCGATCCATTCCTGCGACAACACATTTTAAATATCGCCGGGGTACGCCGATTATTTACAAAATGATGCAACTTTCGCGCGAAAAACGACTCCTATCGCCCGGTGGAGCTGAGCGCCCGCGGGCGCTCACGGAATGGCTAAGACGCAAAGGAGAAATCAAGATGCTACAAAAGATTGCGACTACGTTGGCGCTCACTGCGCTGGCGTTCACCTTCGGATGGCAACCGTCGATGCACGCGACAAGAAAACAAAGCCGAAGACTTTGGAAACCGGAACCTTCCACGGCAAAGTGCACAGCACTTCGGGCCGCGCGACGATCTACCAGGAGCAAGACGGGAAACTGGTCCTGCGTCTCACAAACTTCAAGACGTCCAACGGGCCCGATGTCCACGTGATTTTGATCGCTGCCAAGGACGCAGACGACGACGCCAATTTCCTCAAGAACAACACCGAACGGGTGGAACTCGGCAAGCTGAAGGGCAATGAGGGCGACCAGAACTACGACATACCAAGCGGCACGGACCTAAGCAAATTCCAAACGGTTTCGATTTATTGCGAACGGTTCGACGCGAACTTTGGCGCCGCGCCTCTCGAGAATTTCTGAAGCGGGAAAGTTGATTGCACGCGGATCGGGCAGCCTGAAACTGCCCGATTCTAACTTCGGAAAGGAGCAAACCATGATTGCCGGCGCCAGGTCGTGGCTCTCGAGAAAAAAGTGGATCTTGGCAGGCATCGGTGTGCCCGTCCTCGTTGCGGCTTGGTGGGCGTTCCGCCCCGAGAAACTTTGGATCAATAAGCAGGTCAGTGAGCCGGCGCCGTTTGCCACAAGCAGCGATTCTCAACCTCTCTACACGGGGCTGCTCATGGGCAAAGCGCACCCGACGAGCGGGCGCGCCTCAATCTATCAGGTCGGCGACGGCAAGCGGGATCTCCGATTGACCGATTTCACTACCTCAAATGGTCCGGACGTTCACGTCCTGCTCGCGCAGAGCGCCGACCAGAACCTAACGAAAGAGTTTGTTAAGGGTGACCCGATAGCATTGAGTTGGGCCTTCTGAAGGCGAATCAAGGCGATCAGAACTACGATCTTCCCAATTCGGTCGACCTGCAAAAATATGACTCTGTGGTCATTTATTGCGAGCGATTTCACGCCGTGTTTGGTGTAGCCAAGCTAGAACGATTCTGACCGGTTCGCCCAGCGTCAGCCATTTTTCAGGAGGAGATTCAAATGACCAAGTATCGACATGCTTCTGTGGATGGTATCAAGGTGTTTTACCGTGAAGACGGTCCGGCCAATGCTCCGGCCATTCTTTTGCTTCACGGTTTTCCTACCTCGTCACACATGTTTCGCAATTTGATTCCGGCGCTCGCGGATAACTATCACGTGGTGGCGCCCGACCTTCCCGGCTTCGGCTTCTCAGACGCTCCGGATCGCAAGAACTACTTCTACACCTTTGAGCAGATTGCGAAGACAATTGCGGCTTTCACTCAAACGATAGGCCTCAATCGCTTCGCCATGTACGTCTTCGATTATGGTGCCCCTGTCGGTTTTCGCCTGGCTCTTGCGCATCCCGAGCGAATCGCGGCGATCGTCTCGCAGAACGGCAACGCGTATGAGGAAGGTCTCAGCGAGGGTTGGAACCCGATCCAGAAATACTGGAAGGAGCCGACGGAGCAGAATCGCCTGGCATTGCGGGCGTTTCTCACACCCGAGGCCACGAAGTCTCAATACGTGTATGGCGCACCGGACGAATCGCTGATTGCCCCTGAAGCATACCAACTGGATTCCGCTCTCTTGGCGCGTCCCGGCAACGAAGAGATTCAACTCGATCTGTTTCTGGACTACGCCAGCAACGTCGCGCTCTATCCTAAGTTCCAGGAATATTTCCGCACGAGTCGCCCGCCGCTTCTTGCGGTATGGGGAAAGAACGACCCGTTCTTTGTCCCTGCCGGCGCGCAAGCTTACCGGCGCGATATTCCCAATGCCGAGATTCAATTCTTGGACACCGGGCATTTTGCGATCGAGACACACTTCGCCGAAATCGCTTCCGCGATGAAAAAGTTCCTCAACGCGCATGGCTTTATGCGGCCAAGTGGGGAAAGCGCGGTCGCGAGATGAAGGCCATGTATGACGGGCATTTGATACCAGTCCTGAAAAAAGGAGGCGTTATGAAACTCACAGGGAAGAAGGCTCTTATTACCGGCGGCAACAGTGGCATCGGTCTTGCCACAGCCCGACTTTTCATTGCGGAGGGCGCGCAGGTCGCCATTACTGGTCGCGACCAGAAAACGCTCGATGCAGCAATCGCCGAACTTGGATCGAGCGCGCGTGGCTACCGCGTTGACGTCACCATTGCGGAAGATCGCAAGCGGCTCTTCGCAGCCCTGGCCAAAGATTTCGGGAAGCTCGACATTGTCTTCGCCAATGCCGGCATCTCCGGCCGGACTCCTACCGGCTCGACGGACGAGGCCATTTTTGAGAGCGTGATCCACACCAACCTTAATGCCGCTTTCTTTACGGTGAATTCAGCGGCCCCTCTGCTGAACGACAACGGCAGCATCATCTTTACAGGGTCGGTGCATAACTATCTCGGTCAACCTCTCGTCGCCGCATATGCAGCCACCAAGGGTGGTCTCGTCTCGATGGCGCGTTCCATCGCCGCCGACCTTGCACCGCGCAACATTCGCGTGAATGTCGTCGCACCGGGCGCGATCAAAACTCCCATTTGGAAGCGCGGGCCCCGCGCCTCTGCTTCCGCAGAAGATTCCGCTAAGTTGGCGAAGTTCTTCTCTTCTGCGGTTCCGCAGGGCCGTTGGGGCGAGCCGGAAGAAATTGCCAAAGCCGTGCTCTTCCTCGCGTCGGACGATTCCTCGTATGTCAACGCTGTCGAGCTGATGGTGGATGGCGGAGCTACGGGTGCCCCGTTTGGAGCTCCCATTTTTCAGGACGGATTTAGGCCGCTCGGTAGCGAGGCGAAGTTGGCAAAAGCTCATGCGGAAGGAAATCCGCAGTGAAGTCGATCGGGATTAATTCAACATGGGAGGGTAATTCAATGGAAGCAATCGGATTGTTAGTCACGCTGGAAGCGCGGTCAGGCAAGGAGGCTGATGCCGAGGCATTTGTAAAGTCAGCTCAGCCACTCGCCCTCGATGAAAAAGCGACCTTGAAATGGTACGCGATCAAACTCGGTCCGGGGAAGTTCGGCTTCTTCGACACCTTTGCAAATGAAGCCGGCCGCGATGCCCACTTGAGTGGCGAGATCGCCAAGGCGTTGACGGCGCGGGCCAGTGAATTATTTGCGGTTCCTCCGCAGGTGGCAAACGTGGAGGTCCTTGCAAACACACCCCTAAAAGTGTGAGCGAATGTCTCCTTATAACCAGGAACAATTGAGGTTTCTGATTATAAGGAACGACAACAAGGAGAGGGAAATAAAAATAAAGAGAAAAGAAATGACCAAGGAGAAAGATATGAAAATCTCACAAACGTACCAATCTGATTCCGCCTCCCGGGAGCCCAATTCACCGCTCCGGAACCTGGCGCACCGTCTCGGCTTAGCGTTTCTTGCATGTGCGCTCGTTATCGGTGCGATTGGCTCCGCGAGTGCCGACAAGGCTCGAGACGAAGCAGGCGTTCGTGCGCTCGGAGATACATTTGCTAAGGCTTTCATTCAGAAGGATGCCGAACTCCGAGCATCTATATTCTCCGAAGACGGAACTTTCGTGACGCCGCAGGGTGACTTTCTGCAAGGGCGGGTCGCAATGGTGAAGGACTTCGGTCCCGAGGCACAACAAGCTGTCAACGGCACCACGCAAGCGGCGTTCTCCAACTACCGGGTCCGCTTCATCAAGCCTGATGTCGCGGTCGTCGACGCGCTCCTTACCGTGCGCAATGTCAACGGTCCCGATGGGACGATCATCCCCATGATTCCGATCAATTTTCTCTACGTGGCCGTCCGGCACGGCGATCGATGGCAGATCGAAGATGGGCGCACGCATTTTGCGCCCGCGCCGCCTAACGGCATGACCGCTCACAACTAGCGTGGAGAATACCTGTGTCACATTCTATGCAGCTCGATAACGAATGAATCGCTACAAGCACGCCGGAGTCTCAAGCCGGCGTGCATGTAGTTCGCAGGCACCACCTGCTTGTGCGGTGCGGCCACTGGCTCAACGTGCCAACCCTTCTGGGTCTCATCCTCAGGGGCGCGTCCATTTATTGGGCATCCCCGGTCTATCAGCACAAACCAGATCCACTGACTGGGAATTTCGATCCTCTTGCGGATGTCGGTATATGGATACCCGCCAATGTCCCAGGCGAAATGGGCCCGAATAGAATCATTGGTCAATCTCGGTCCCTGGGGAAATCCCGATCCATACTTCGTGTCGCTTGATCTGTCGACGGTCCGTCATCCGCAGACCCTGCTTGCGACTCACCTGAACGAAAAGCCTCTCACAGTGGAGCACGGAACTCCGCTGCGACTCGTTGTATCTGTGAAACTAGGTCTGAAGAACATCAAGGCGGTTACGCGGATTACCTATACCAAGGAGGAACCACCGGACTATTGGCCAAAGTGCGGGTATTAACGCTACGGCGGAATTTGAATCTCTACCTGGGACGACTTGCATAGAGGATAACGGGTTAGCCGGAAGTAATCCCCCACACGGACAAGATAGGGCCTGTGATACGGGATTATCGGAATGTGGCCAGCGAACACTAAGAAGGGATGCTGCCCTGCGATCACTGACTCATACCGGAATTATGACTTGCCAGACCCTAATTCACGGTGCTGTAAGGTTCCGTCAGCGTAAAGGGCGCAATCTCGATATCAAACTGCTCGTCACCCTGATTGATCATCTGGTAGGTGCCATGCATCGAGCCAAATGGAGTTGTGAGGGGACAGCCTGAGGTGTACTCAAAGCTCTTGCCTGGCGCCAACATTGGTTGATTCCCAACGACGCCAGGACCTCGGACCTCTTCTACTTCTCCCATCCCATCGGTGATAACCCAATGACGGCTGATGAGCCGTACCGTGTCATGGCCTTCGTTCGTAATGTTCACGGTGTAGAGAAAAAACCACTGACTCTGCTGTGGATTAGACCTCCTCGGGTCATATTGCGCTTGGACACGTACCCGGATGTTTCTTGTAGTGGCTTCCGACGAGGACATTTGTTCGATTGCATTATGATAGCGCACGTCACCGTGTCCGTGCGCCCGAACTTCGTATTCGAATAGGTACTGCGAAAGCATGCGCTAGATGTCAAAGAACGAATCGTTTACAGCACCTTTGTTTCATTGGCATCATGCAGTTGCTGTCGGACCGTATCACGTCACGCCACCGAGTGCTGGCTGATTTCTAAAGGCGCGCGGTCGCCGATAGCACGTAAGTAGCGCTCGGCCGAGCGCCTCAATGCGAGTTTCGGATCGCCGGAGACGACGAAATTCGGCCACGCGCCATACAATTTGGCAAACTTGTAAGGCTCAAGCTTGCGTACGATCTCGCGCACAGTCGCGCCGTCTACAGGAATATAGTTGGGGTAGCTGTACATGAAGCTGACATGTCGGCGATCCGAACAGACCTGGGGCATGTCACCGCTCAGCAGCGCACCGTTGCCATGTTCGCCGGCAGCCCAGTGAAGCACCTGAAAGCCGCTGAAATGTCCGCCCACACGGATCAGCGTGAGATCGTCACTCAGCCGATGGGTTTCTCCCTTCCAGAACACAATCGCGGGGTCTGGACGCTGCACCCATTCGCGGTCCGCCTCGTGCAGATAGATTGGAATGCCGCCAAATGCGCGACTCCACTCCACCATGCACGAGTAATAATGCGGGTGGGAAACCGCGATCGCCGATAGCCCGCCAAGGGCCTTCACAAGTCCGACCGTGCTGGCGTCGATCAAGCTGACGCAGTCCCAAAGGAATCCACCGTCCTGTCTTTGCAAAAGCAGCGCCCTCTGTCCAATTCCAAACTCCGGCTCTGTGTGAATCCCCCAAAGGCACCAGCCTTCTTCAAAGAAGACATTCCGATGCGTTTTCCGCAGCTCATCTAGCGTGATCCATTGCTGCCCGTGGGGTCCGATGAATTGACGATCATCCTGGCAGATGGGACAGCTGCGCGGAGTCTCGCCCGAGGGTGGAAATTGAGTTCCACAGGTTTCGCAGATTTGAGTCATGAGCTTGGATTCCTTTCCGTTCGCCGTTTCGCACCATGCTAGCACGACGCCTGAACCAGGCGTGAATCACTCCGTCACGCTGCAAGCATCACCATCCAGGCTGACAGCCAGGTCTTATCGGAATGTGGCCAATACCAGGGATGGAATCTCTGCCTTCGTTGAGGATCGCAACCTTGTAATCCTTGTGGGCGGAAGTTATAAACTGGCTCTAGGGCGTTCCGGCAGGACATTCTCGCCTCTCACTGAAATGGGAAGACGGACCGAACCACTCATGTTGGAGTGCGCAACCTCAAGACAATTCAGTTCAAATAGCCTTCCGCTTCGCCATCTTCTGGGCCATATGCATCAGGATGCCTTGATTTTTCGCATCCGTTTGACTAAGGAACTTACGAAACTTCGCCAGCATCCTCGCATCCTTACCCGAATCTCCGAACAACTTGGAATCAGCTTTCCGCTTCAGCAGACTCGGCAGTTTTGGAGGTTCTTCACCATCGTAAAACAATTGGAACATTGGAATTTCGAGGGCGCGGGCGAATTTTTCTAGTGTTTCAACGGCTGGCACGGTATGCCCGTTTTCGACGCGCGAGATATAGCAACGGAGCAGGCCTGTCCGCTTCTCAATGTCGCCCTGAGACAATTTCTTTGCCTCGCGCAATTCACGCAATCGGTCTCCGATAATCACGGTTTGTTCCTCCACTGTATGTGAGCGAGCTCAAAAACAAGCTTGGGCTGGATTCAGGAGAGCATAACTCAAACTTCAATGGTGGCACAGGAATTCTGTTAGTCGAGGCGGGCCTTCGATGGCGTCCGGCAAATGGTACGGTCCACCATTACCGAGTCTAAGCACTCTACGTAGACGCTCAAGTAGTCGGCAGGCTTCATGCCTGGCGAATAGAACGCATCTTGCATGCCCACGTTGGTGAACGCCGGACATCCGATAAGAAAACCACCAGTACGTCCGTACCGTTGTCAAATTCGGATTGATCGTGTAGTCTCGTGCCAGTATCAAGAGAGGGCGAATTTAAAACGCCCCGGCAACCGAGCCAGAGACAGGGCCACGGTGCTGACCTTCGAAATGAAGGGATATGGCCTGTAGGGGCAAAAACCACCTTAGTCCTCTCCCAAACTTTCGAAGGCATCTTTTCTTAACTGGAGGAATGATGTCTTCGCGTGATTCGTTTGCAGCTTCTGGAAATTCTCCCACTCTTTCGGAAAAAATTCAGCCTGACTTTGTCTTAGAAAACCACAGCAGTATTTTCCTCATCAAGCCGCTCACACCTTCGGCAATCTCTTGGATCGAAGATCACATCGGCCAAGACAACGGATACCAGCCTTATTTCCCGACAGTTGTAGTCGAACACCGATACATCGCTGACATCGTCGCTGGTATTCAGAACGATGGCTTGGCGGTGGGGCTATGAATCTGAAACGATCCACCGTCGAACGCTATGCACGCGGCTCTGCACCGTTCGCTGCAATTCCTTTGCCCGGCATCGGCGCGATTGTTTTCCGGCGCGGACATCTGCAGGCCGCACTGGCGACAGAACCCAACCGCATCATCTACAACTCAGATACCAAAACAATAACCTTCAGAACACCGCGCAGCGAATGGAAATTGAATGACCTGCTGGGGCAAGGAAAAATTTCCCGTTGGGATATTCGGGTACAACTTTCCGCTTGGGCGAATGGCAAACGCTCAGGCGCACGAGGACGCACAGCGACCAAGGCTCTCGGCAAAGAAGGTGTCTACGTCCGCCGATTGCGCGAGGCTGTCGCGAAATTAACAAAGCAGCGCGACAAAATCTATCTGCGGCGTCCTGTGAACCCATTGATTCCCTCGGACTATCAACACGAAGTCTCCGAATCCGAACGCGATTACGCCCGCGCATGGACCTCCAATAAAGTCATGCGGCAGGCGTTGGCTGCACTTGCCGCGCGCAAATTGTTCCACGGCGAGCCATCCGTTTGGGCAGACTTCTATCGGGCAGCGGAAGCCATCACAGGGCGACCAGTCAAAGAGAATCAGAAATATAGCCGGGTTCACGCCTGCAAACGCTATCGCCATGGGCTGGCTGACTATCCTGACCGTGAAGCCTACTTGCAAAATCTCCCGCGATATCTCGTGATGGCGGAAAAACCCTTCGATCATCGACCGTGGGACCCATACAAGAAAGACGAGTACGGTGAGCAATTGAACGCCATCGAACAACACGCGGAGGCGCGGCGCGAATACGTCGCGGTGTTGCGTGAACGGCAGGCGCTTGATTCTCAAATCATCGCACACCAAGCGGAAATCGAACAGATCACGGCGAGATTGGAGGGTCTATGAAATATCGTGTGACTTGGGAAATTGATATCGACGCGAAATCGCCTCGCGCGGCGGCTCAGGAAGCACTACGCATCCAACGCGACTCGGAGTCGATAGAGACGGTGTTCAGTGTTCGGGAAACCAAGTCTGAAATTCCGTTGGATGACGAAGTCATAGACCTGTCGAAGTCTCGCAAGAGGAGAAAGCGATGACCACACAAGAAGCGGCAAAGACGGCAATCGAATGCCAGGATGCGTGCAATTTGTCCGGCGTCCTCGCTTCGTTCAAGGAAATCGTTCATGAAGTAATCTGGCCGGAAGCACGCAGGCTCGGCAAAGGCACGGAGTACGTCAACACCCATCCCATCGTCACTCTCTTTCTGAGCAAACTCTGCTCTCTAAATCGCGGCTATTTCGAGTGTGATTATCTGCACGCGAGCGATGCCTGTGAAGCACTCGTCCGTGGCGAGACCGTCGAGTATACCCATCAAGAGGTGCAGGCATGAAAACCGCCAAGGTTCTGCGAGTCAAAACGAAAGCTGCAGCCCATATTGTGCTTCGAAGCGGGGCAGGAAAGAAACTTTTTGACCTCGATTTGCCGGGAGTTTCGATCACAGTCACGGTCCCATCGGATGGCGAGATTCAAGTTGAGCCCGATTCAGCCAGAGGAAAACGCCGATGATGCTCGCCAAAGCGGATTTAGATTTCTTGAAGTCGGTTGGCATCGCGGCGGATAAAGAGAACTTTCGACTTGAAACGCTCTGGCTAGCCTGGCAGCGCGAAAATCTTCACAGGAACCTTTCCCCATGCCGCAACTGTGGTGCAAAAAAATACGAGCAGCATACTCTGGACTGCAAACATGGGACCGTTATGGTGTTTGTTGACTCGACGCGCGATGCGCACAGGAGGCAATCATGAAAAGATTCACGAAATCTGATTTAAGTTTCCTAAAATCGTGCGGCGTCGAGACCAAGGGACTTCGCCCTGCCCGTGAGTGTCGTCTCGAATGCCAGCAGATTTTCGAGCCGACGTTCGCCGAGCAGCGCATGGAACTGGCGCGGAGGATCGCCAAGCATACGCCGCCTGGGATACCCGAAGACGACACGGTGTTGATGTTGCGGAAATTTGGAATTCCGGTCACCGCAGAAAATTGGATGCGCTCGCAGTTTTGCGGAAATCCGCCCGCTGTCGGTGAGGTCGATGGGGAAATATTATCCGAGCTGCCGCGATGGGTTCGCAAAGTGTATGACCCCGATTTCGAGGAAGACGATGAGGATGAATGCTGATGCGCAAACTCTCCAAATCTGACCGAAAGTTTTGGCAAGACCATGGTATTGACCGTGGCGTCCCCGAATCGGACAGCATAACCCGTTGCCGCCGCTCGAACGGAACGCTACGCGCTTGGTTTGCGACCCAAGAAGAAGCCGAGGCGTTCGCCCAGAACCCTGCGAACTGGCCGACGTATCGCGGGGACATCCCGGTGCTGTGTTTGAAACCGGGCTGTGAAGGTTGGCATCTCTCGCAGCCACACTGGCCCGACGCACGGGCTGCAGCTAAAGCGTGGGTTAACTGACGAATGGAATACGGAAAGGCATGGGGAATCAGCTGGCCAAGTCGTTTCAAGAACTGAGCCCAGCGCAGCAGGATCGCTTCCGACGGGAAGTCTACGAAAAAATAGTCGGGAAACCGTACCGCCCGAACTGAGGTGCGGATGCGATTTCTTCAATCAGGCTGTCGCACACCCATGTCAAGGCGAGGATGAAACATGCGCGAATTCTAACGCGGGCCGCAGCGAACATCGAATTTCCACTCGTGAATGAAAATCCGATTGTCACTCGTGCCGCCGATTGGTCACACGAACCAGATCATCAGACTTATTTGCCCCCCTCGTTTTTTATAAGTCCGGACCTATCAGGAAGATGTTGGTAGGGGCAGTGGGGATCGAACTATCAAGCCCTCTGCAAACACGTAAGTTATTCATTCTAGGCCTCGACAAAATCATCAAAAACGCTAGAAACGCCTAAGTGAGGTACACGGCGAGTACACGGGTGGTAGTGTGAAGCGTGGCGCCTAAGAACAGGCGTGAGCGGCTACCTTTCGAAATTTGGCTGGGAGGCCTGGACTCAATCGAAGAGCAAATCAGAAATCCCACAAAAAATGGCAAAAGCTAACACTAATGCTGTCAATCGTGCGATCTGTGGAAAATCGAAAACCCAACAACATTGGGAATTCCGAAACATCAAAAATCGGCCGATATCTTAGGATGAAACTTAGGATGAAATGCGGGAGGACTCCCGCCGCGCACGCCTTCTCGTTGTGTCGCGCCCATCCTACGAGCTAACGGGTTGTATACTGTGATGACATAACGGGGGGCAAGAAAGTGATTTCGGCCCAAAAGCATCAAAGGAGATTCTTCATGAAAGTGGGTATCGTCGGAGCGGGCGGCGTCGGCTCCGCTTGTCTTCTTTCTCTTGTCATGCGCGGAATTGCGTGCCAGGTCGTTGTGCTGGACAAGAACCATGAGCGCGCGAAGGGTGTCGTGGCCGATCTTCAATATGGCGCGACCCTCTCTCCGGCAGTGGAACTCCTCGCCGGCGACTATGCCGAACTTGCCGACTCCGTGCTCGTGATCGTCACAGCGGGCGTCAACGAAAAAAGTGGCGGGGCCACGGACCGCAGTGATCCAGCCGGAAGGCTGAGACTTCTCGATACTAATGCGGGCGTCTATAGAGATATTGTTCCCAGAATCGTCGCGGTAGCGCCACAGGCGCTGATCCTTGTCGTCACCGACCCGCCCGATCCTCTGGCTGACCTTGCTCGCGAGCTCGCCGGCCATGAGCACGTACTGAGCACCGGCACTTTCCTGGACACGCTGCGCTTTCGTTTACATCTAGCCCGCAGGTTAAAAGTGAACCCTATGTATGTCGAGGCGCTGGTCGTCGGAGAGCACGGCACGTCCCAGGTTTTCTTGTGGTCTTCAGCACGCGTCGGGGGCAAACGCATAGCGGAGTTGCTCGACAAAAGTGGTCAGCCCCTGGACGAGTTTCGCCGAAGTGTGGAGCAGGATGTCCGCTTCGCGAATATCACGATTATCGAAGGAACCGGCGCAAGCCAGCTTGGGATTGGCATGGTCACGGCGCGCATCGCCGAGGCAATCCTGCGGGACGAACACGCTGTAATTCCGATTGGAACGTACAACCCGAAATACGGGGTCACCATTTCTCTCCCAGGCGTGCTCGGGCGGCAAGGTGTGAGCCAAATACTTGAGCCAGAGATGTCAGAGGAGGAGCTGCAGGGATTCCTGCGCAGCGCGGACATCCTGCACAACGCTGTGTCGCGAATCGAACTGGCACCCAAGAGGAGCGTGGAAACCGCCAAGATCGCGGATGTCAGTCAATGATTCTGCACGCGATTCCTCTTCCGAAAAGAGGCCCCTTGAATCTCCTGCTTGTCAACACCACGCTTGAATTCATGCCCCAGCTCTCTTTCGAAACTTCACTTCAGACAGCCATGTTTTTGCGGTTTTGACGTCATCATCACCGAGTTCATGTCCTCCCCGATGCCAGAAGAGTGTTACGTTGGCGCCGCCGTTCTCGAACATTTCGGCGAGTTCTTCTGGCTGGCTTCGGGGGACAATTGGATCCCGATCACCTGCGCCGATGAATACCGGAAGATTCCTGAAATCCCGAATTATTTCTGGCGTGAACGGAACCATGACCCGGAAGAGCACGGCTGCCGCGAGATAATGGGGGTGCAAGAGGATCAGACTAGCTGCAATATTCGCTCCGTTGGAATAGCCAACGGCTATCAGTTTCTCCGTGCTGAAACCGTATCGGCTGGAAGCCGCCATGATGAACTGCGCCAGCTCTTCAGTCCGGAACTTAAGATCCTCAACGTCAAAAACTCCTTCTGCAATTCGGCGAAAAAAACGGGGCATGCCATTCTCCGAGACTTTGCCTCGCACCCCGAGGAGTGCAGCGCCAGGCCAGAGTTCATTTCCAAGAGGCAAAAGGTCGCTCTCATCGCCTCCGGTACCGTGCAGCATGAGGAGCGTCACCGGATGAGAATCACGCGGCCTGGCAGGCACAAACTTGTGGACGAAGCCCAGATCGTCAATGGGCGGCATCGGCTTGACCTCCTGTTAGTTTGGGCAGCCGGATCGGCGGAAGAATTCGTTCCAGCTCACTGCGTTCGCTTTCGAGCCAGGGCGGGAGGACCAACGAAGCGCCTATCCTATCAGCGGGCTCGTCAATCGCGAAGCCCGGTGGATCCGTCGCTATTTCGAACAGAACACCACCTGGCTCGCGAAAGTAGATGGAGTGAAAGTAAGTCCTGTCGATAATTGGCGTGACATTGTATTGCAAGTCTCGCACAGTCTCCCGCCACTTCAACTGCTGCTCATTCGTGGCCGTGCGCCAAGCGACGTGATGGACGGTGCCTACCGCAACTCGGCCAGGACGTCCCTCAGGAGCGCAGATCAGATCAACCATCGTTCCCGGCAGGCCGGTGCTCGCGGCGTACCGAAAGCGCGCCCCTTGTTCTTGAATCCGCTTAAACCCAAGAGTATCGGTGAGCAAGGATGCGGTGCGTTCGTAGCCGTTTTCTGAAAGTGTCACGTGATGGAAGCCGCGGACGGAAAAATCCAACGGCACCGGACCCCGATTCCATGCGCGATCAGGATTTGCGTTCGGCGTTGCGATCAGTTCGAGTTGGAGCCCGTCCGGGTCGGTGAAGAACAGCATGCTTTCGTCAAAATCCGATCTCGTTTCCTGAACTGGCGTACCGTTTGCTGTCAGGCGGTCCTTCCAATAGCCAAGCGATTTTTCGGGCACGGCAAAAGATGTGACCGTCAACTGTCCTGTGCCTATGCGGCCGCCCGCGGCGCCGGGCCAGGGGAAAAAAGTCATAATCGTTCCCGGATGTCCCTGCCCGTCCCCGTAATAAAGATGGTAGGTCGTTGGATCATCGTAATTGACGGTCAGCTTCACCAGCCGCAATCCGAGGACGCCCGCGTAGAAATCAACGTTTTGCTGAGGGTCAGATGCAATAGCGGTCACATGGTGTAATCCCAGAATTTCTGGCATTTCGCCTCCTGAATTGAAATCGGCCTAGCGCGGCTACGCGTCTCATCGTTCCATGCGCTGTGCCGCGCGAATCAGACCCACTCCGAGGCTTAGAACGGCAGCAGCAAGAAATACTGCGCCGATGTACGCAAGATTCATCAAGAGAACTCGTGCTGTGAACCATCCCAATAGGTGGAACCCAATGGAGGCGAAGTGGCTTTACCGGGCGTTGGCCGGTTCGTCTTAGATAGTGAATCCGGTATCCAGAAAGAAGATCTATTTGGGTGTTATCCATAAAATCCCCTAGGCGCTTGATGGAGAATGACTTCTGTCCCTATATTTTATTGCGTACTGAGCAAGGGCATCCTCAATGATAGGGTACGCCGCCGCTGCAGGTAGCATTTCGTCCACTTCCACCGCTTTGCGCTCCAATTGCTTGTAATCCTGAAAGAACCTGCGGACCATAACTAGCCTATGCTGCGGCAATTCGCTGGCCTCATGATAGGCGTTGTATTCCGGGTCCGCCGTCGCAACCGCGATGACCTTGTGGTCCTTCTCTCCCGAGTCGATCATGGTCATCAGGCCAATCGCCCGCGCATGCATCACTGTCAATGGCACCACAGGATATTGGCAGAGCACCAGCACATCGAGAGGATCATGGTCTTCTGCCAGCGTATGAGGGATGAAACCGTAGTTCGCGGGGTAAAAGACAGCTGAATAAAGCACGCGGTCCATACGGATTAGCCCGCTTCCTTTGTCGAGTTCGTATTTGATGTTGGAACCCAAAGGAATTTCAATCACAGCATTGAACTGATGTGGAACCTGATCACCAGGACTAAGATCATGCCAGGGGTGCGTCATCTGTGCCTTCCGGGGGATGCGCTGTGCGCATCCTGATTCTAGCTGAGTGTTGAACGACAAGAAGATCGATTGAAGAGCGATTACGCCGGTGGATTCTATTAATACCAGTGAAACACTCTTCGCGCATTGCAAGTCCCAGTACATTCGGTCGATGGACTATTGGCCGCCCTCCAACGTGTTTTTGATGGCCGTGAGAGCGTCTCGGAGATTTGAAACCGACCGGCCCACCGCGGCCTTTCGAACGATTGAACCCTTGACTCCCGTCAGTCCTGCCTGCTCGGAACCCATGGCCATGATCAAAAAGAATCCAGGTTGGTTCGAGTCGCTACTTCCGCGCACACAGAAAGAGAGGTCCAGCGCCGTTTCGAAGTAGTGGCTCGCATAGAGCTGCTTTTCGGCAATGGCATAGGCCACGCGGTCTCCGGGATTTCCGCGCATCGTCACCAACTGCACGACACGCAACGTTGGCTTCAATCCGAATTTCACCCTGGCCCAATAAAATGTGTCTTCCGCGTTCGCAGGCTTTGCGTTGGGATAGGAGAGAAGGTATTGATAGAAATCCGGCAGACGCTCCGGAAGTGCCTTGCTGTAGCTGAGCATATAGGCGAATTGCTGGGGCACGTCAGTCGGGTCGCGCTTATCGTTATAAACGCCCAGAACTTGATTGCCATCCTGCTGGTAGGCGAGCAGACGCTGTAATGCCGTCTTTCGCAAGAGCTGGTTCACCTGTTCATCCACATCGGCGGCGGACCAATCGATGGATCGATTGAGGTCCTCGATGGAGCTTGCGGGCATTTGAATCAAGCAATCGCCTGGCTTGCAGTTTTTCAGGGCTTGGATGTCATCTTTGTCGAAGGAGAAGCCCTTCAAGTCGGAAGGCTTCGGTGGATCGCTGAATACGCCGAGCGCCAGATAGTTGGGTAGCTTACGCATGCGGTCGAAATCGCGGGCGAACTGGACGTACTTTTCCGGGTCCGCGTGGATGTAAATCGCGCCGAACAAGAAGACCTCGGCGGGCTCCCGGGATGGCAGATTCTTCGCGACAGGCTCGCCCTTCTGGATCGCGGCGATTTGATCCTGATTCAGGCCGATATTCTGCTGGAAGAATGTTTGCAGGTCAGGATTCAACTGAGAATAGGTGAGCTGTGCGGCAGCGGCAAACGAGAGCAGCAACGCCGCTGCAGGCAGCACTCCGCGGATGATTGCAACTTTATGCATGATTTTGTTCGCTAGATCGCGCATGGAGTCTCCTTTCAATTGAAGTGACTTGTGATCAGCGAGCCGACCAGCAATCCAGCCACGCCGGCAGCCGCCGCAATCGCCAATGTCTGCAGTGCAGTTACAACCACATTCTTGTGACCGATGACGCCGCGTCCAATGCCCAGCAGCAACAGCAATGCTGTTGTGACTACGAGCGAGAGTGTGCGCGCTCGTCCGAGCGGCAAAAACGCAAACGGCAACACGGGCACGAAGGCGGCAAACAGATCTGTCACGAACATCCAGATTGATTGCACCCAGGCATTCTGGTCAGCGGATGCGCCGACGTGCAGTTTGAAGGCTGTCTCATCCGTCAGCATTGCCCCTGGCGTGCGCTCAAGAATGGTCAGGACTGTGTCCGCGTCTGTCGGTGAAAATCCTGCCTGGAGCATCCGGTCGCGCACCTCCTGCCGAGCTTGCTCGGGCTTCTGTTCTATTTCCTGCTTCTCCTTGGCGATCTCGGCCTGCGCCTGGTCGCGCTCGGTCGAGACGTCCAGGTACGTGCCCGCCATCATGGACACTGCCGCCGAGATCGCGCCGGTCGCACCGGCCAGCAGCACCGTCTGACTATTGGTGGCGCTGGCGGCAACGCCGAAAACCAATCCGAATATCGAAACTGTGCCATCTTCCATGCCAAACACGATTGAGCCAAGCGCGGACATGAATGACTGCCCGATTGCTTTTAAGAACGATTCCGATTTCTTGGGCACAGCCGTTGAATTCATTTCCGCGTCATCTCTTTCTTGAGCGTTTCCTCCGCATGTGGTCCTGGAAAATCTTCAATTCAAGATCACCAATTCAAACGCAAGAGCTCTCGAGTTTCGTTCCGCCATCCCTTCGGCTCATCCTAGGTTGCGACCGCAAGAGTCTCTTTAGACTTCATCGCATTTCTTTGGTCTTCCGTGTGTAGAAGCCGCCGCTTGGCGGCTTCTACCAGTAAGAGATAGAGCCCTGTCGCCACGGCCACAAAGGCTAAAAATCTCGCCGGCAAAGGCGTGAAGCCAAGAACGCTCGCAAGCGGGCTAAACGGCAGATAGATTCCGATGGCTACAACCGAAAGGGTTGACGCGATCAAGGGACCGCTCGGGCGGCTTTGAAACGGATTTCTCGATGTGCGGATGACAAACAGCACGAGCGTCTGGGTCGCGAGAGATTCCACAAACCAACCGGTATGGAATTGAGCCTCGCTCGAACGAAAGAAATGGAGCAAGACATAAAAGGTCAGAAAGTCAAAGATCGAACTTATGGGCCCAATGAGCAGCATGAAATTGCGAATCAGCCCAATGTCCCAGCGCTGAGGCTTTTGGATATAAGTGTCATCTACATTGTCCGTTGGAATTGTGATTTGAGCTAAATCGTACAGAAGGTTGTTCAGTAGAATTTGCGTAGGCAGCATCGGCAAGAACGGCAGGAAGAGCGACGCCCCGGCCATGCTGAGCACGTTCCCGAAGTTCGAGCTTGTGCCCATCAGCAAGTACTTCATCACATTGCCAAACGCTTTTCGTCCCTCGATAATTCCGTCATGCAGGACTCGCAAGCCTGGCTCAAGAAGGATAATGTCGGCTGCCTCACGAGCGACGTCCACCGCGCTGGAGACGGAAATACCCACATCGGCCGCGTGAAGCGATGGTGCATCATTGATGCCGTCACCCATGAAGCCCACCGCGTGGCCGTTGTGTTTGAGAGCCAGGAGTATCCGGTTTTTCCGCGCCGGCGAAATGCGCGCGAATACACGCGTCCCCTCGGCGACGTGCGCCAGCGCCGGGTCCGTCATCCGGTCCATCGCATCGCCTGTGATGATTTGGCCGGGTTCGACTCCTACCTGCGCACAAACGTGGCCGGTGACGACGTCGTTGTCGCCGGAAATGACTTTGACCTCAACCCCATCCTGTTTTAAGGAAGCCAGAACCTGGGCGGCGTCAGGCAGCGGCTGATCCGTAAAGGTCAAGAAACCGGCCAGGATCAGATTGCGCTCGTCCGCCACGGAATAGTTCGCGCGCAAGGGAACATCGGTGTAGGCCACCGCAAGCGAGCGGAATCCCTGGCTATTCAGCTCATTGCCAGTCTGCTGGAAGCGTTTGGCAACATCCCCTCCAATGGCTTCCACCTTGCCTTCGAGCTCGTAACCGGTGAGGAGTGGGAAAATCCCTTCCGGAGCGCCCTTCGTGATGAGAACACGCTGAGACTGGCGCTCCACAACAACTGAGAGCCGCCTCCGCTCGAAATCGAACGGAATCTCATCGCACTTTGTGTAGTCGTCTGTCTTCGGTGCAGGCTGATGGAGGATGACGTCATCGAGTGGACTGCGAATACCTGTCTCGAACTTGCTGTTGAGATAGGCAAGTTCCAGTGTGCGGGGCGATGGATTCCCGAAGGGATCGAGTGAGCGATCGAGCGACATTGTTCCAGCGGTAAGCGTTCCCGTCTTATCGCTGCAAAGCACATCCAAACTGCCAAGGTTCTGAATCGAGGAGAGATGCTTGACGATGACCTTCTTATGCGCCATAGCAACGGCGCCCTTGGAAAGCGTCACCGACGTAATCATTGGTAGGAACTCAGGCGTCAAGCCGACCGCCAGCCCAACCGCAAACAGCAAAGATTGAAGCACATCGCGGTGGCGTGCGATGCTGACAACAACTAAGAAGAGAACAAGAAAGAAGACCGTTCGCGCAAGGAGGTGGCTAAAATTTCGCAAGCCCTTATCGAAGGCAGTCTCTTCCGGTCTTGCGGCGAGGCGAGCCGCAATATCGCCAAAGGCGGTTAGAGCACCCGTCTGAACGACTTCTGCTGTTGCCGTTCCGCTAACGACGGATGTGCCCAGAAAAACCATGTTGCGCACATCCGCTTTGGTAGAGGCGGGCTCCCCGGTGGCTTCCTTTTCTGCGGGCATCGATTCGCCTGTTAGCGCGCCTTGCTGGACATAGAGGTCCCGCGCAACCAAGAGGCGCGCGTCCGCGGGAACCAAATCTCCGGCAGAAAGCCGAACGATGTCTCCCGGCACCACGTCACGCCGGCGAATTTCTTTCCACTCCCCGCCGCGCAGGACGGTCGCCGTCGGGGCAACTTGTTTGCGCAGTTGTTCGATGGCCTGTTGAGAACGATAGGTCTGAGTTAAATCAATAGCTGCGCTCAGCAGGACAATGACGCCAATGATTCCCGCATCTACCTTCTCGCCCAGGAAAGCCGATGCGATTGCGGCAATGATCAGGATCAATACCAGCGGATTCGTGAACTGATGGAGGAGATCAGAGAGAAAGGAACGCTGCTGTGTCGCCGCCGGCTCATTCGGCCCGAACTTGTCCAGCCGCACCTCAGCTTCCTGTGCCGTCAGGCCAACGATCGCGACGTGGATTTCATCAGCATGAGGCTGCATGGTAAGCGCCTTAGTCGGCGAGCCGCCGTGGGTCTTCAAAAAGACGCGCGGTAGCAGCCCCAAAGACAAAGCCGCCAACGTGAGCTACGTAAGCCACTCCGCCCGTCTGGACCGCTGCCACCGACCCGACGTTAAAGAGCTGGGTGAGAAACCAGAAACCAATTAGAAGCCCGGCAGGGATGAAGGTGACACGCACATATAGAAAAATGATCAGGAGTGTGCGAATCTCATCGTGAGGGTATGTCACCAGAAATGCGCCCATGACTGCGGCAATTGCGCCACTCGCACCCAGGTTAGGAACCGTGGAACTCGGGCTGACTGCGACTTGGGCCAGCATAGCGAGCAGGCCACCGGCGAGGTAGAACGCCAAATATCGCAACGGATTCATCGCGTCTTCGATCTCGGGGCCAAAGGCCCACAAGAAGACCATGTTGCCCAGAATGTGCGACCAGCTGCTATGCATGAACATGGCCGTCAGAATGGTAACCCAGTGATGGCCAGCAATAATGTTCGCTGGGATCGCCGACCACTTGAGCACGAACGCATCACCACCGCTCAGTTCAAGTACAAAAACGTAGAAGTTCGTGAGAATGATGCAGATCGTAATGACCGGGAAATGCAGCGGGCGTCGAGATGCGTCGCTTAACGGGATCATGCCTCCCACTGTGTCTTCCTCCATTCCATCGGATGCACATCCGTTTCAGCGGCAGGGCTCACCGAAGTTTCGAACTGTCTCACCCCTTCAAGCTGAATTTTTCCACTTGAAGGCTTAGAACCGGTGTGTCCACGCTGCCAAACCACTGCTACCAACAAAAGCAGCGACATTCGCTATCAATTGAAGTGTATCTTTCGAACTTCAGAGTTAGGACCAGCTATAGCTTGTCAACCATGCTCTTGCTTCTCTTTCGTCGCGGAAAGGCCCTACTGCAGCAACATCCTCGACGAGTATCTCCAACATGCGCATTAAACCAAAGGCAACGTCAGTGGAGACGAGAACAGCGGTGGGGCCGAGTTTCGACTCTTGCCCCAATCTTCGGAGCAACCCTACGATCTGTCGGATTTCGCCTGGAGTGAACAAGACACCGGCACCGCGGGCATCGATAAATTCCCTATATGCCAGACCGCCAACGTACCACTCCGTGCAGAGATGATGCTCAACTTCGGGATAGCGGATCGGTCCGGTGGCGACTGCCTCGACTTCCTTGCGTTCATGATTGACGCTTAGGACGATCGGCATCACACTTCAATCCCTTCGGGCTGGGCTCAACCGCGTGCGCGGAAATGCCCGCAAAGCGCACATGCCCTCCGCTTGTGCGGATGTGCTTCGACGCCTATGCCAAGTTGCTCGTGGCGCTTCGCGCGGCCAGAGAAAGCATCAGGCGAGAAGTGCCGCTAAGCAACATGCTGATCCCCACCAGTGTGCCGATGACCCATGCCGTGCTCGACGGCCACGTCCTCCAAATCATCACCGCGAGGACAAGAGTGACGATCCCGTCGAATAGGAGCCAGCCTGATCCCGGAAGCGGGCGAAGTGTGAACCCCAAGACAAATTCCAGGATCGCCTCCAAGAATAGGTAGATCGCCAGTGCAATCGTCAGTGACGCCAAGCCCGCCACCGGATGCACGAGCAGATATGCCCCGATGAAAATATATAGAATCCCGACCAGCAACTCCCAGAAAAAGCCTCCGGCGCTTCTGCTTCGCGTGCGCCAGGCAAACACCAGATGGGCGCATCCGCTGAAAACGAGCAGCCAAGCGACCACTACGTTGACGGCGATTCCGGCAGCCAGGGGCGAAGCGATCGCTAATATCCCCGCCATTATCATAAGCACGCTGAGTCCAATGGACCAACCTACCGACTCCTTCACAAATGTAGCTGGTGATGTGGTGCTCATTAGTTTCTCCTTCTATTTTTTGATTTCCGTTTGGCCCCGAGATTTTATGCCAGAGATGCTAGACCCGCTCGCGATTCGCCCGATCAAACGCATCCTCAAGGTCTTTCCATGCCTTCTTGAAGCCCTGGCGGATGTCCTTCGAGGCTCGTTCGTCCTCGCGGTTTCTCATGCGCACCTTAGCTTTTAGTTCGGCATAAGCATGCTGAGCTGCCTTGATGCTTGCTTGCAATTTGTCTCGTACGTCGGCCTGTGCCAAAGCGGACCGGACGTGCAGATTGTCGAACCACTGTTTCGTCTGTAGCAGGCGCTCCTCGAAACTATCCTGCAGCTTGGAGCGCTCTTTGCGCAGCCGCAACTCGACGGCCAGAAGATGACTCTCGATGGCAACCTTCGTCACTCCGGTCGCCTCAGCGGCTTTCGTCTTCAGCTCCAAAGTCTCCTTTTTGAACGTTTCGATCTGCTCTTCGACGAGATTCTCCAGTTCGTCATTATAGTGATTAAGCTGACGTCGAAGATGGTCGATACCCGTCGCGATTCCCTCTTTCGCAGTGCGATTGGCCAATTCCAATCGAAAGTTCATTTCTTGTATTTCGGACTTCAAATCGGAGTTCATTTCCTTGATCTGATCTTCCAGCTTTTCACGATTGGCTTCCAATTTAGCCCGCTTGGCGGCCAAATCCGCCTCAATCTTGATTTTTTCGGCTCCTGTGGCAGCCTGAGCCTTCGCCAACTGTGCGTTGATATCATCCTGAATGGACCGGATCTTATCCTTCGACCGCTGCATATAGGCATCGAATTCGGCCTCGCGCTCAGCCCGTTTTAATTCCCTGCGAACGGTGCGCCCCAGTTTCTGAAGTTCTTCGTCGAGCCGCTCCACGTACCGCTCCTCCACAACCACCCCGAGCACAGAGCTGTCGCGCTCAAGGCTCTGAGGGAATCCCTTTACTTCTGTGTCGTCAACAAACTTTTCCATGAGCCGGGTCGATCCTGCTCCGGCCAATGCCCCAGCGGCGACTCCGGCAACGGCCCCAGCAGGACCGCCTAGCGTCGCGCCGACGACGCCACCGACGACGCCAACGGCTGCGGCAGTCGCCTTCTCCGCAAACTCATCGTGCATCTCTCGTTTCGAGCCGTGGCCCTTATCATCCTTCGTGAGAAGGAAATAATCCATCAGCTCAATCCAACCATCGCGATCAAGTTTTTTCGCCACATCGAGAGCTTCTCCCGCTCCCTCTTTCGAATTCGCAGTCAATACGATCAAACTCAAGTCACCCATAAGGGGCTCCTTTCCCTCTTTGAAAGTCTGCTCAAGAATACGGCACCTAAAAAATCCGCCTCCGGCTTTACCCCGCCAACTTTCCAGACCTGCCTGCTTGCTCTAGCGCATTTCAACAGCCCGGATCTTCACATTTCCGACTACTTCGCTTTACTCTCCGCCATGTCCTTTTCCCAAGCGGCTTTCGCCGCGTCGAGGGCGTCCTTTGCAGCGGTCGTCGCTTTCTGGATAGCCGCGCGGGTTTCATCCGCGGCCTTCTGAGCGGCTTCCTTATTTGACTGAGATGCCGCGGCGGTAGATTCTTGGGCCTTCTGCAGGGCTGCGGTAGCAGCCTCTGCCGCGTCTTTCGCGGACTGTTTCGCGCGTGAGGTCAGATCCTTGTTGGTTGCGAGTGCTTTTTGGTAGGCTTGGTCTGCTTTGTCGGCCGCGCGATTGGCGGCCTCACTGGCTTTCGCCGCCGCGGCTCTAACCTTCTCCGCCGACTTTTGAGAGTGTTCATTCGCTGTGGCTGTTATCGCAAGGTTCGCGCTGTCGACCGCCTTCTGGGCCGCATCTTTCGCATCTTTGGCCGCCTTCCGCGCATCCTCTCTGGCTTGCTCCGGTGACGCCGTATCCGCCTGCTGTCTAAAGGATTCTACCGGCAAGAATGCCAAGGAAAGTGCCATTACCATTGTGCCGACGAAAGTTCTATACATAGTTCCCTCCTCTGATGTGTCCATCGGTCCGGCTTCGGGCACCCTACCTGTAGTAACTTAGGCTGGCCCCTTCTCCATTTTTTGATCAGATCTTGTGCAAATCAAGCGCCATCGCGATCCACGACCAACCGGCAAAAATCAAATGGATTCCAACGAAAAGGCCGATCACCCAAAGCCCTGAGACCGGCCATTCCGCCAAGACGAGCCCCCCCATAACCGATGCCAGGATTCCATTCAGCGCTTGCCAACCCCACCCTGGCAAATGGGTCCACAACGAGGCAACCAATTGATACAGGCCCGCGACGAGAAAAAATATTGACATTACAAACGTCAACCCCTCGGCGCTAATCAGCGGCTTCGCTACCATCAGGATCCCGGTGATTCCGAACAGAATCGCCGCCAGCAAGTGCAGAAAAAATCCTGCCCATTTCCCAACCATGAACGCATCGACAAACTCGACGATGCCCGCGAACAAAAGCAGCCATCCGAAGAACACCATCGAGGCCACCGTGGCCGTCACGGATCGAACAATTGCAGCGACGCCGAGTAACACCAACACGATCCCAAACACTAGGAACCATCCCCAGTTATGAATCATCTCCGGGGTAGCCTTAATTATTAACACTTCGATTGGACCAAACATTTTCAGTTCTCCTTTCGCAAATTCTGGGATTCTCCCCAGGGCCGGTTTAATTCATGGACCCCACTGCCTTCCGCGTGCTCTTCAAGTCGGTCACGATAGTGGCCGCGACCAAGAAGTGTGTTGCTTCAATTCCGAGCACGCGGGTGTCTACTCTCATCAGGCAATCGCCTTCAGTGCCTTCCAGCCTTCCACCGAGTACATAAGCCGCGTGAAACCACTCACAATGAGGTTGATGCCCAGCAATGTTCCGATGGCCCACGATGAACTGGACGGCCAGGGGCGCCAGACCAGGTATGCCAGAACGAGAGTGATGAGGCCGTCAAAGAGAATCCATCCGGAACCCGACAAGGGGCGAAACTGGAAAAATAGGACTATCCCCGTAACGCCCTCGATGAAGAAAATCGCCGCCATCACTAATGTGAGAGACTCCAGTGCGATTCCCGGGTGGAATGCAAGGTAACCGCCGCCAACGACGTAGACGATCCCAACAAGCATTCGCCAGAGAAATGATCCGGCCCGCTGGGCCACGAAGGCATAGGCCAAATACGCGAAACCGCTAAAGACCATGATCCAGCCGACGAAAATGGAGACGCCGATGCCCGTCGAATAGGGCATCAGAATAGCCATAACTCCCAGCACGATCATGACGATGGAGCATCCGATGGACATCCCTGCAGCTTCCTTGAAAACGCCCGCGGTGCTTTGCCCGTTCATATTTTCTTCTCCTTATATAAAGTTCCGCGGGATAGGAGGCGCACAGGTCCTGACATCCCTACAGCTGTTCAACTGCCGAGCCGCTCCAGCCACTTGTCGTATTCCTTTTCTATTTTCTCTTGTGCGGCCAGACGTTGCTCATGTTTGACCTTGATGTCTTGTTTCGCATGCGCTGCCTTTGCTTTCAGCAGTTCGATCTTGGCATGGGCCTGGCGCTGGAAAGATTCACGCTTGGACTTTGCTTGATCGACTTTCTGCTGCAGACTTGCTTTGAGCGCGGCAATTCGGGCTTCCAGTTTTGCTTTGCGCTCAGTCGTGGCCTTCGCGTGTTCGGCTTTCGAGTGTGCGATTTCCGCTTTGAGCGTTGCGATGTCCTGTTCGTTTTCCGCATGTTTAAGTTCGCGAAGGGAACGTCTCAGGACGCGGCCACCCAACGCTTCCATTCGTTCATCTATGGGTGTGATTTCTTCCTCCTCAATCTCGGCAACCAAGGCCACCTTGCCGGGAACGAGTTCCTTTGCGGCATCCTCTATGAAGTCGGTTCCGACACGAACATTCTCGAAATCTGAAAGTGCTCCGATCAGCGTGCCACCGGCGAAACCCACTGCCACTCCAGCTGGGCCACCCAGTAAACCGATGAGACTGCCGACCGCAAGCCCCGTTAGAGTTCCCAGAGGCCCGTATTCGCCGCTACGCTTCACCGTCGTCCTGCCATTGGCATCCTTTGCAACGATCGCCGCGTCATATACAGCGATAGAGCCGTCGCGATCGAGTTCGTGGAGGACGTGGGATCCTTCAATGGCTTTGTCATCGTCATCAAAAACTACTACCAACATCCGGTCCATACGGTTACCCCCTACGCGCTTCTTCAGTCCGTTGGTTAGTGATCGGCAGCAGAGGCCGGCGCGTATCGCGCAATCGCCTGGGGGAACGCCGGCAGGCCGGCGCCCGGGTTAGCGGCAGCACGGTTGTCTTCGCTCAGCAGTTCGCGGGCGCTCTTGCTATAAACGGCTTGGTTCAGATCGTCTTCGGGCCGAACAACGATCCCCTTCAAGCTGATCCCAGCGAACAGCCCGCGGCTGCGCGAGTAGGACAGAACTTCTGCATGCATCAGCGCGTCCGTCCCGGCCCCTGCTTCGCGCCCAACGGGTCCGCCGGCGACACCCACGTCCGCTCCAATCTCAAACTTGTCCTTCATCAATCCGCTCATGGCTTCGTCGTTCATGAATACAAGAACGAAATCGGTCGCCGATACGCCGATCTGCCATCCCACGCTGCCGCCGCCAGCGCGAAAGAACACGGGATCGCTCCAACCAGCGCTCGTGCGACGGCTCACGACGCCCCGCCCGCCCTCGCCGCCAATAACGAATGACGCCTTGATGACCTGAGGGAAGACGGCGATTGCCTTCGCATGCGCTAGAAGATCCCGTGGAATGGATTTGTCGGGGACCTGCATGATTGCATCGAACACTTTCCCAGCTTTGGCGGATTGCGCAGCCGCTTCCTTGACTTTTTCCGCATGGTCGTCGCCTAAGCTTGCCGACGGTGTAACTAACATGAACACTGCAATCGCGAGTATCGCTGCGGCAAGGGCGAGGACTCTTTTCTGATTTCTAGGATGCACGACAACCCTCCTGGCCCTCTTCGTGTACGAAGGGGGTAGATTCTTCGATTCGACGGCTAACATCACGCGCACCTTTGCTCCTCAGTTCGAATTCACCTTGGATTTGATCCCCTTCACTGACTTCTCGAGATCTGTGATCCGTGCCTCGATATCGGCTCTCGCCTGCTCGAACCGATCTCCGCCCGACTTCTTCAGATCCTTCAGCTTCTTAGCGATCGTTTGTTTCCTGGTCAGAAGCTTTGTGATTGCTTTGAGCTCGACGTTCGCCTTCGCCGTCTGAGCGCGCGCTTTCAGCGTGTTCAGCTTCGCCTCGGCGGTATTGATCTGGGATTCGAGCTTGTCGTGGATCGCCTGCTTGGCTAATTTCACATCGGTGCTCATGCTGTTCTCCTCGCCTGTCATATCGGGTTGACTGCAATTGTTCTGAAACGACACGCTGTCGTATAGCAATGCGAAGGCCACAGTTAAGCTATTGAAAATGCTTGAGAGTACGGGCGGTAAGACCAAGATTCCTTCGCGAATTCGCGAACTTCGCAAAAAAGGGAGTTGCGGTAATCAGGGGCAACAAGTCTGGTTAGCTTGACGAGTTTGAAGCGGCGTTGAGGCTGTGTTGGCACTCCGGGCGAAAGGTCATCTCAGGCGCGGTTCACTAGGACTACCACACTTCGCGCCGCGACCCGATGTATGTCTCCGAGCACGTCCGGCTCAGCATCCTGGTCGGCGATGTCACGAGGCGAAGGCTGAGCGGTGTCCACGGCAAGGCACCAATGCCTGCCTGATAGAATGGGCAGTTCAAAATCGAGGGCCTCCCAAAACATGTTGAGCATTACGTGCAAGTCGGCGTCTCCGTCGAAGCCTGCTAGGGTCATCGCCAGAGCGCGGGCTCCGGTGTCGTCCCAACCGGGACGGTTGAGTTTAGTTCCGTGCCACGATACGTCCTTTAGGCCGCGCTCGTTCATTGAGCCGTCAAAGAAATGACCTTGTCGGACTGCAGCATGCATCTTGCGGAAACGAATCATGTATTTGAAGAAACGAAGCAGGTCGGCATGCTTGTTCACAAAATTCCAATCGAACCAGGTGATCTCGTTGTCCTGGCAATATGCGTTGTTGTTCCCTTTCTGTGAGCGTCGTGCCTCATCGCCAGCCGCAAACATCGGGACACCACGCGACAGCAGCAGGATTGCCGCGAAGTTGCGAATCTGGCGGTCGCGGAGCGACTCGATATTGGGATTGTCGGAATCACCCTCCGCGCCACAATTCCAGCTGAGGTTATTGTCAGCGCCGTCAGAGTTATTTTGGCCGTTTGCTTCGTTGTGCTTCTGGTTGAAGGAGACCAAGTCGTTGAGGGTAAAACCGTCGTGACAGGTTACGAAATTAACGCTATTCAACGGTGACCCGCCGCGTTCTTGATAAATATCCGCGCTTCCCGCCAAGCGCGATGCAATTGCGCCCACTAGCGCGGGATCGCCTCTAACAAAGCGACGGACGTCATCACGATAGCGGCCATTCCATTCGGACCATCGGTCGCCAGGGAAATGCCCGATCTGGTACAACCCCGCGGCATCCCATGCTTCCGCAATCAGCTTCGTATCAGCTAGGTCTTCGTCCAACTCAATCATCCAAACGAGCGGGGGGTGAACGGCGGGCATTCCATCTTCGCCACGCGAAAGGATGGACCCCTCATCGAAGCGAAAGCCATCCACGTGGGTTTCCCGAACCCAATACAACAAGCACTCGATGATCAGCTTTTGTCCAATGGGGTGGTTGCAATTGAACGTGTTCCCGCACCCGGAAAAATCCATGTAGTACTGCAACGCCCAAGGGACCAGCAAATAATAAGAGCGATTATCGAGTCCTCTGAAGGAATACGTCGGTCCGTGGTGGTTGCCCTCGTCGGTGTGGTTGAAGACCACATCAAGGATCACTTCAATGCCCGCCTTGTGCATCGCCTTGACCAAATCCCGGAACTCGCGCAAGTGGCCGCCGGATTCGGGATCGACGCAATATGAGGACTGGGGCGCGAAGAAACCAATGGTACTGTATCCCCAATAATTGTGCACGGGCTTCCCATCGACGACTCGGAGCACCCCAATCTCGTCGAAATCAAAGATAGGAAGCAACTCTACGGCAGTAACGCCGAGATCCTTGAGGTAAGGAATCTTTTCGACCAGGCCGGCGAAAGTCCCAGGGTGCCGGACGCCCGATGTAGGAGATTCCGTGAAGCCGCGGACATGCGCCTCATAAATTATGGAGTCCTCCATCGGACGGTTAAGAGGTTTGTCGCCTTCCCAATCATAGCCGAAGGTGTCGATGACAACGGAGCGCATGGACGTCCTCACGTTATCCTCCGGCGTGCAGCTGCTGCGGCGATCCCAAAGATAATGACTATTGCCGCGGGCGTAGGGGTCGATTAGGACCTTGTTTCTGTTAAATCGGTGCCCGGCTGAGTCCGACGGGCCATTAACACGGTATGCATAGTGCACGCCCGCTGTGAGGCCTCGTACAAAGGCGTGCCAGAAATGGAAAGTCTTATTTACCTGTGGTTCGAACTGAATCGTTTGGAATGGCTCGAGCGAGTCGTGGGCTGAGAATAGAAGTAGCTCGACGCCTGTAGCATTTGAAGAAAAGAGTGAGAAGTTCACTCCGGAAGCCGTAGGTGTGGCCCCCAACGGATGGGGAGATCCGGCCTCAACCGGGAATGGAACATGGCTAATAAATTTATTAGAAAGCGGGGTGCCCATCGTGTTTCTCCGTTTGCTTAGGCATCGTCCCGGAAGCCAGCCTCACGCCCAGCAACGCCAGCCGTCATTTGGAGGGCGTTAGCTATCTCTTCTGCAGTTTCTTTAACGCTTCCTGCAGGGTCTTGTTCTGAGGATCGAGCGCCAGGCCAGCTTTAAACTGCTCGGCCGCCATGTCCGGCTTTTCCTCGTTTTCATAAAGCTTTCCAAGCCACTCGTAGGCAGAGGAGTGCGCGGGGACTTCGGAATTGTCGGGCACGGTACCGATATAATTGCGAAGGTCCTTCTCGGCAACCGCCAGATCTTTCTCTTCTAACACCAGCGCGACACCGCGGTAATAGCTGAGCCGGCGGTCTGAAGCGTCAACTTTCGCGGCGGCCTCGACGGCTTGTTCCATATGGTCGGCGTCGCCTCGGTCGCGATAGTAATCCGCAGCTTCGAGATAAGCGTCGATGCGGTTCGGCGCGGACCCAAGGATTTTCTGGTATTCTTCGCCAGCTTGCCCAAACTTTTTCCGCACGGAGTATAGATCAGCCAGGGACAGCGCCCCTTCAACCGGGTCCACGGTTGACAGAGTGCGAATTTGGTCCAGTGCATGTTTTTCGCCGCCTCCGAGGTCGCCGGGAGCATTCGCCATGAACTCAATTAGGTCTCGCTGGGCATTGATATTGGTGGCGTCCAACTGGACTGCAATCTCGAATTCGTGGTGGGTCCGGCGCGCCATGGAAAGAGCCAAACCCATATTCGAGCGGCTCTTATCGGCTTTGCGGCCACACCCCCTGCCAAGCCAATCGTGGTACTCGGAGCGGCCGGCGTCTAAAGCGACGGCGCGCTCGAAGCTTGAAATCGAGCGTGAGAAATCCCGAAGCTCGAAGAGGCAGCGGCCGAGCCAAAAATAAAGTCCGGCGTCCTTCGGATTTCGTTCGACTTCGGCTTGCAGCGCCTCTGCAGCCTGGCGATACTGCCCTGCATCGTAGAGTGTCTGTATATCCATCGGGAGCGCGTCAATCCCCAAAGGCAAGGTCCCGGGTTGGCGTGCCGTCACTGTGGCCACCAACAATCCAACAAGGACAAGGAGAATACTCCGGCCGATCTTCTTCAGTCTCAATGCCACTCCCTGTCAGCTCGGTCCGCGGCTTCGAGCAGATCTCGAAGCGCTCGCTTGAATCCTTCTATCCGATCCTTTCGCGCCCGTGAAGCGGCCTGGTTCGCAGTACGCATGTCAGTTTCAAGCTGCCTGAAATCGGTGCGGAGCTCATCCAGCTTTGACTGAATCCTCCTGTGGATTTGATTCTGTGTTGTTTGAAGCCGCGTACGTGTTTCGGACTTGTTCATTTGCGCCCGCGCTTTTGATCCTTTATTCATTTCCGTTGCTCGTGTCTGCACCGCTTTTCATACCTTCCACTGTATTGGCTGCTCGGGAAGTCCAAGAGTCCTGAGCACAAGTAAAACGCAGCCGCCCGGGAGTGCCTATCCCACCGCTGGAGGATTCCCGCCTCCTTGACGCTGGGTCCGATCATTCCGCGGGCGGCTGCTGATCCGAAACAGATATTCTTTTGGGCCATGAAATGAAACCAAAAGCTTGCTTCTCTCCGTTCCTGTTGACACGGAGATTCGCTTACCTCGTGGCCACCTGGCTCTTGACCTTCGTGCCGAATTGATCTAACGAGGCTTTGAATTTGGCCAAGTCGGCCTCGATCTCAGCCTTGATTTGCGCCGCCTTTGCTTCGCCGGACGTCTTCAAATCTTGACGCTTCTTCTCGATCTCCTGCCTCTTAGCCTTGAGACTGTTGATCGCATCGATCTCCGCCTGCGCCAACTTTCCTTTGGCTTGAGCTTCGATCCCGTCAATCTTTGACTTAGCTTCCTGCAATTGCGCGCTGACTTTCTCTTCAAATGCTTTGATCTCCGCAGTTTGTTCACCCATGGTCTTGCTCCTTTCCGCTTTCATTCTTGGATTCGGACCTCAATGCTCAGTACTAACGGAGAAGATGCACTCACCGCGCACTTGCGCTGAGGACTTTCTCCACTTTCGCCTGCTGGTCTTTGCTCAACGTAGTGTGGAGGATCGTGCCGCCGTAGCCGCGGAACTGATCGGCCATAACGTCGGGATTGCCCACGCGAAGGATCGCAAAGATCGCGGAGTCACCTGGTTGGACCAAGGCTCCGACCCGTTGGACGAAATCTTCGGGAATGCCAAACGAGTCTTTCCACGACGATGCGTCGACGGCACCGAGCCCCGCACCGATGGCGGTCCCGCTGATCGCCCCCGTGGCAACAGCCGCACCAGCCGCAGCCGCGCTAGCCCCTGCAGTGAAGGGAATCGCGAGGATAGACCCGATCATCAAGCCCCACAAGGCGCCCCAACCCGCACCTTCACCGGTGGTCATCTGATAGCTTTGATCGACTCGCAGTTTGCCGCCGTAGTCACGATAGACAGCGACGGCGTCATGCAAATCAACCACCCAATCATAGTCCAGCCGCAGCAACTCGTTGAGTACCTCTGATGCGCGGTACATATCCTTCTTAAAACCAACCACAATCAGTTCAGGCACGGTTGTTCTCCTTTCAGTGTTGTTCCAGTTCATGCGATCGTGAATTTTTTGCCACGTAAGTGACTTTCATCCACGATCCTTCCCGGTTAGTTATGCAATACGAAGGCCAATCCTAAGTTCATGAAAATACGTCGACGTGCGAAAGGTGACCTCACGATCTTTTCGCGAATTCGCGAAACTCGCAAAAAGAAACGAGGTGATCTTGGCTGCTATGGTCCTAGTTGGTGCAAAACCCGTGGTCGGAGGCGGAAAGAAATCCAAACCATGTTTATTTTTGTGAAGGTTCAAAAAGTGCGCTTCACTCGGTGTCCGGTTTCTGTCAGACATGCCGTTATTAGTTTCGGAGGTGGAACACTCGCTTCTTGACGTCAGGCCAAAATTCCTCGAATGCATTAGCTGCCATGCGTCCAGCGAAGCCTTCCGACGTTCGGAGGAGCGCGTCCCGCGCATTGGCTTTGCTGTAAACGCGCCAGGTGTCTGAGAGGAAGTTAATCCCGGCAATCGCCATGTAGCGCCCGTAGGCGGGCCCCAACGTGCTGTGGCCGCCCCGGGCAGTAATCCTAAGCCAAAGTACATTCCTGACTCGAACCTTAATGGCCCGGTCCGGCGCGCGAAAATAGCGCGGATCTTCGCGGAGGATTACGCCGGCACCTACTTCAATGTCATTCCCAATGATGGTACTCGTCTTAAGTATTCCATAGCGGTCGTCAAAGCCTTTCCAGTGAGACTCATACTCCTTCGGTCGATCAAGAGCAGTGCCAAAATCGGACAAGAAAATTTCCCCTGCCAGATGTTGCGGGCCAAACTTGCTCGCGATGAACCAATTGATATTTTGACGGAACGTGATCTGCTGACCGGGTGCCTCAAGCGTCTGCTGCACCACAGGCCTCAATGGTGAAGGGGAACTGGGATCATTGGACTCGTGCGCCTGGCCCGAAAGCGCTGATTGACTGGCCCCAGTTATAGGGCCAGACGGGATGGATTGGGCCGATGCACAAGGATTCGTCGCGAAGAAAACGGCAATTAGAATTGTGATCTTCCGCAAAAGCACGGCAGCGTAAGGTCCTTTTTGCAACTCATCCGGACAGCGTTCTCTCTCGTTGATAGGATTTCAAAGCAGTTCTTCTGTTTCATCCGACGCGCCTTGGATCAAGAGCCCCGCAGTGTGTGAACTATTTGCTTTCTACGGTTACGACGTCACCGTCCATAACCCTCGTAGTAAACGGAACGACCCTGACGCCGTTTCTTTTCACCGTCCGCCAAAACAAGTGGTACTTGGAAGTAGCAACGTCACGTGCAGTTGTGTCCTCGCTTATTTGCACATTCGATTCCACTTTGTCAGGACCCACGAGTGTTATGGTTAGCACGTCAGCTCCGTGACTGCGGTGCCGCGACTTGGATCATTGGCCGATCTGATAGGGCGGTCGAGGAGTCTCCACTCGGGAAACATTCCAGCCACACGATTCGTAACACAGCAACTGCTGGCACCGAGAGGTACACGCCAGCAATGCCTCCTACTTGACCTCCCACCATGAGCGCGAACACGACCGTGAGAGGCTGTAGTTCCAGGTTCTTGCCCATGATGCGAGGCGAGTTCACATAATCCTGAACAACCCTCCACATAATCAGCAATACCGCCATCCAGATCCAGTGCGAGTTTGTCAGGAAGCCGGTCGTAAGAATAACCGCGGCCGAAGCGATCCATCCCACCGCTGGAAGGAATTCCAGAATACCACCCAGAAAGCCAAGCGCGATTGCATACGGGAATCTCAGAACCAGCATCGAGACGCTATAGAAGACGAACGAGAGCCCCGCTAGGGCGAGCTGTGCACGCATGAACTTGGCAAGCATCGTGTCAACCCGCTGCAGAATTCGCTTAACGCGTGTTTGGTCTCCCCGCCCTTCAGCGGCTTTGAGAATCGCGTCCGCCATCTGCCGTCCATCTCGCAAGATGAAGATGGCCAGAATGGTAATGGCGAATAGCCAGATCGCGCTCGCGGCGACATACGTTGCGAACTGAACGAACTGCTCGAAAATACGGGTGATGGAGTCATGGTGGCGAGTCAGTGCGTCTTGTATCATAAGTTGTTGAGCGGCGGTCAAGCCATGCTTGCTCCCCAGATCAGCCACAGCCCTTCCACTCGAAATGCCTTCCAAGATTCCAGGCGCAGTTGCACTTAGGTTTCTTAATTGCGCTGCAAGGCGCGGACCGAACGTGTACCCTAAGCTGCCAAGCACGAGCGCCCCGATCAAGTAGACCTGGGCAATCGCCCACGTGCGATTCTTCCGGCCCAGCCGCGAATGGTTTTGTACCCAAGCAACCGCGGGTTCGATCAAGTAGGCAAAGAGAAGAGACAGCAGCAAAACCAGGAAAGCCCCGCGCACCTTGTAGAAAATAGCCGCCGCCACCATGAAGAGCGCTACGGTGGTGAGTACATTTCCAGCACGATCGTCAAGTGAGAACATCCTGCTCTACTCTCGATATCCGATATCTGCACTATCCACTGCTTTGCAACCCAGTTGTCCAGTGGGCGATTAGGCAGCTCGCAGGTTTTCGGTTTTCGCGACCGCAGACAAATGGGTCGCTGAAGCGCAGAGCAGGATTCAGGGGGCGCCTAATGTGTTTACCCATTTCTTTCTGCCGCCAAGCTGTTTCCTTCGTGAACACCGCTCACGATCAGGCTGACCCCACGAGCTGCGGCTGCAATGCCGACAATTGCACTGATCAGCACCGCTCCAGCAAAGACCCACCTCATCAGGCCAACACCAATTGCAATCGACGCAATCGCGGCGATGATTAGCAGTGCCCGGTCTTTCGCAGAATGGCGGGCCGAATCAAGCTCTAAGAATCCAATTAGGATGGCCCAGACCCCGATCAGATTCACGGCAACGTATGCGGTCATACCCGGCCAAAAGATGGCGGCGATGGCCACTGCAACTCCTACTACGCCGCGAAGTCTGGTGGCGCGTTGGCTCATCATGCCTGCACCGAACAGGTTTAAGAGGCCATCGATCGCCACTAGCGCCACGAGCGCGAGCAAGGCGGCGACGGCGGTCATGCTTCCGGACAGGGGCTTGGCTCGTCCCAGAATCACATCCAGGATCCGTCCAAATATGATATTCGCAGGGAAGACAACCGCCGCGATCCCGAAGGCGAATGCCAACAAACCGGTCCATATGAGCGTCCACGAACTGCGCTGCGGGTCCGGATTTTGGCTCGACATGAGAATAGCTCCAGCCTTGACTCCACGCGTCGTTAGGCGGTTCTGGCCTCCGCCTTGGGGAAGCTCTGAATGGCTGCGGCGAACCCCATTAGGGCCGCACCATCGAAGATGAGGTCGACGCCGATCGCTATGCCAATGAAGTAGGCGCTCGCTGTAGGCCAAGTGCTCAGAAGGTACACGCCGAGAGCGACAGAGATTACTCCCGAAAAGACCGTCCAGCCCCACCTGGGGAACTTAATGGCGCTCGCCGCGGCTGCGCGGAACAGGCCTCCCACGACGAAGAGTGCGGCGAGCAGCATGGTCACACCTGCGGCGCCTGCGTCCGGGTGACGAATCAGGAGGTATCCGGTCACCCCTCGGATGAGCGCGTTCAGCAGATACAAGAAGAATCCCTGCCAGCTGAAGGCCCAAAACGAGTTTACAAGCCACAGCACTCCGCTGATCGCAAGTACCCAGCCCAACGCCAGAATCGAGAAACTGGTTGCGGCCTGCGCTTTGACAACACACATCACGCCCAGAATCGTCAGCAGAATGCCGAACAGGAGAAACCAGCCCCATGATTTTCTGACCTGCTCGAGTCCAGCGGCGAATAAATCCGAAACATACGTCATTGTCGTTCTCCTTTCGCGCACTTCCCTCTTATCTGGGGCAGCACGGTTGAATCGATTCTCAGTGTAAGAAAACCTCGGGAGTATTCTTCGGAACTGAAATCGGGGTCGCCGATTTTGGATCAGAATTGAAATTTCCAAAACCCTTTGGATTGTCGCGGAAATGTTTCTCCAGCGCTTTGACGCGATTCTCATTACCAGGATGGTCCGACAACAGTTGTGGTACCTGAGCCGTGTCCGCATTCTGGAAATCCTGGAAGAGCCACACCAAACCCCACGGGTTGTATCCGGTGGCAGCGCAAATGTCTGAGCCGGTGAGGTCGGCTCGGGATTCCGCATCTCGGGAGTAGTGGAGGGAATGCAGTTTTCCGGCCAGGAGGATCGCCAACATTTGGCCGCGAGTGGCACCCAGAAGGACGCCAATCCCGATTGTGCGCTCCACGATTTTCTCCTGCTCCTCCATCAGCCTCACGGTGTCGTGGTGAATCGTGTGGGACACCTCATGACATAGCGTTCCGGAGAGCTCTTCAGTGTTCTTTACAAAATATAGAAGCGAATCGACAACATACACATTACCGCCCGGCGTCGCGAACGCATTCGGTTGAGTTTCATGAACCAGATAGAACTTGAACGGGTGGTTGTATTGCGGCTGCGCCGCTCGAGTGATGGCGTCCGCTATCGGTTTCAACCGGTCATAAAGGGGAGAGGATTCGATGATTTCCCCTTTGGCCTTTAGGTCGTCGAAGACCTGCTGGCCCATCTGTACTTCCTCGTCCTGATTGCTTTCCTGAGCAGCATTATTCTCTTGCGCCGTCAAGGGGGTCCTTACGCTTCCAACTCCCATGAGAACCAACCCCACGGCGATGGTATACGAAAGCACCTTTCGAAGTAGTTTGAATGCATTCATCGTCCGTCTCTCCAAAAGCGGGCTCCGCTACATACTCCCGCTCACGCACCTGCTCGGTTCAGCGCGCACGCCGCGTGCTTGCACTCACACTGGAGCTCGACTTCATCGATGTCATCGGCGTCCGAACAGTAGTCGCTGCAGTACTCTTGGGTGGATGGAACCTCACATTGGCACTGCTCATAAGCGCATTTGTGATGACTCTCAATATCCGTGATGTAGTCCATAATTCAGCTCGCTATCTCGAAGTTTGTTGCTTGGCCAGTCCAAAACATCTCAGCCCTGCTCTTCGGACAACATCTACTTGGGCGCCTCACTCAAGAACTGCTTTAGCGTCGTTTGCACGCCTGCGATTTGTTGCTTCAAAGCTTGCGCGTCATCCTGAGATTTCTGAATCATTCCATGGGCTTTGCCAACGTTTTCGGTTGACAAATCGGTCTCCATGAACGCCCTGAGATCGTGAAGGTTGCTCATAAAGGGCTGTAGTTGGCTTCCGATTTCGCCCAGAGTGGCGGCGAGTTCGTCATGGTCTTTCATGACTTTGGACCGCCGTTCCGTGCTGGCTTGTTTGAGCTCTGGATTTGACATCTCGGCGATCGATGTGTCCCAGGCTGCAAAGTATTCCGCACCAGTCGATTTCATTTCATCAATGTCAGTCGTTGCGTGTTTCTGCGCCTTTTCGAGGTTATCTACTTCTTTGGAGAAAGACTCGTAGCGATTCTTCAAGTCCTTTCCCTGGGCTTGGCTCACCGATGAGAGTGCCTGCTCGGTTGCGTCGAGCTGCGCAATGTATTTGTCGACATCCTTGGACGTCTTCGACATTCTCTTTGCTAGCTCCGCCGATCGTTTGAACGTATCCCCGGCCGCACCGATTTGCGAGGGAGCCATGGTCACAACCAAACTGCAACAAACCATCATCAGTAGCCATCGAATTGGTTTGTACGTAGTCATGGTTATTCTCCTCTCCGCAAGTATTCCTGGGTGTCAATCGCTACCGGTAACGCCGCACCGTCGACCGTACGGGCACTCTCCTTCACGTGACCGTGCATCCGGTCACAGAAACTGACGCGCGAAAATAAACTGCGTGATGCCGACTGCAATCATCATCCATCCGAGCAGCATCGTCCCCATCGTCGCGAGACCAGAGGATAACCAATGACGAGCAGATTCAGTACGGCGATCAAATTGCCCATGAGGGCCCTCGCCCCTCCCTGGACTTAAGTCTCGCCGGTCAAATTCCCTCGTGCAGACACGGAATCCTCCTTCACCAATGCTGGATTTGAGTAAGGCCATCAAGTTCGATCGCCTCACCTGAAGGACGCATTCATTCAAGCATCGCGTGCTAGTTGTGTATCGCTGCTGCCTTGGCCTTCAAAGCGGCTGCCTTAGTCTTAAGAACTTCAGCTTTGGCCTTTGCCTGTTGTTCCGCCGCTTTGCGTCGCTCCTTAGCCTTTTCCAGATGAGCTTGTATCTTGGAGTCGAGCTGGTTGATCTTCTCGTGGAGCTTTGCTTTTCGGTCGGCGTGAGCCTTAGCGTGCTCTGCCTTCATTTGCGCGAGATCGGCTTTCATGGCCGCGACGTCTCCTTCGTGAATCGTGTGCTCTACCTCCGACAACGCCCGCCGGAATACGGTCCCGCCGATCGCTTCCATGCGGGTGTCTACTGGAGTGGTCCATTCTTCCTGAATCTCCGCGACTACTGCGAACTTGTTGGGTAGCAGGTCATTTTTCACGTCATCAATGAAGTCGTCGCCGATCCTGGCGTTGTGCAGGTCCGCCGTGGCGCCGGCTAGCAAACCTACGGCAGCGCCGATCGCAACTCCGGTTGGCCCGCCGAGAAGACCGATGAGGCTTCCGAGTGGGGTTCCGACGAGAGTCCCAAGGGGCACTTCCTCATCAGTCGTCCTTACAGTTGCGGTGCCATCTGCATTCTTTGCAATGACGGCGGAGGCGTAGACGGAGATGCTGCCCTCGTTTTCCATTGTAAGAAGCGCCCTCTTTCCTTCGTACGCTTTGGCTTCCGTGTTAAAGACAACTACCAACATTCTGTCCATGATCGTTTTGCTCCTTTTTTGTTTTCGTCCTTCGACTTCATCAATGCAATCCAAGCGCCACACGTAAACCTTTCAAAGCGCTTGGACTTGCGCATCACAGAGTCGCGATCTCTCCGCGAATTCGCGAAGTTCGTGAAAAAGCCCTATTGATTCTTGAGGAGAGCGATTTCAGTCGAAGGGACTGAGCAAATCGCGCGTTTCTTCAGCTACGCGGTATGGGTATCGGGAATGAAAAGTCCATGCTTGCACGAGCCGAGCTTCGCTTCAATCTTATCTCCGCCGGCACGTGCGGGAAGTCACCTTCAGGCTTCCAGTTCGTTAGCGCCGGAAGAAATTGATGATCCACATCAGTAGCGTGAGGGCCAAACGCAGAACAATGCAGGTGGTGATGGGGAAATAGAAGCTGCCGTGACGCCCCTGGTAGGCGATTGCTCGCGGTGTACGCCTCGGTGACGGCCAGTTCAACCAAAGTCTTGAGATTCAGTAGCGAGAATAGGCTTCGCGGGTAAGTAGCGCTCCGTGTTCCAGTTTCTTCAGGGGCACAGTATAACTCTCCGTCCGAAGCTTCTAGGGGCATTGGACCACGCCCAAGTTCATTTTACGAATACCAACATTCACTGTACCTGGCACATTCCGAGTTTCCGCCTAGTATTGGCTTGATCATCTCCCCGAGCGTTGCCGAAGCCAGGAAATAACCAATGATGCGAGTAATTAGTCTTCGACAACATCGCCGGCCTCCTCCACCCTGGCTCTTAGAGCGGCCGCCTTGGTCTTAAGGATCTCCACCTTGGCTCTTGCCCGTTGCTTCGCAGCCTGGCGTCGCTCTTTGGCTTTCTCCAGCCGAGCTTGTATTTTGGAGTCGAGTTGATTGATCTTTTCCTGAAGCTTTGCTTTCCGGTCGGCGCGAGCCTTTTTGTGCTCTGCCTTCATTTGCGCGATGTCGGCTTTTATGGCCGCGATTTCCTCATCGTCGACCGTGTCCGCCACGTCTGACAATGCCCGCCGGAATACAGTCCCGCCGATCACTTCCATGCAAGTGTCGACCGGAGTCGTCCAGCCTTCTCGAATCTCCGCGACAATTGCGAACTTGTTTGGCCGCAGTTCCTTGGATACGTCATCAATAAAGTCGACAGCAATCCTGGCGTTGTTGAGTTGCGCTGCGCTACCGCCAGTTAATCCCACAACTGCGCCAATGGCGACGCCGGCCGGGCCGGCCAGAAGACCGATAATACTTCCTAGAAAGGTTCCGACCAGAGGCCCGACTGGCCCCGGTTCATCTGTTTGCCTCACCGTTACGGTGCCATCGGCATTCTTGGCAACTACCGCAGAGGCGTAGACTCCAACGCTGCCCTCGTTTTCCAATCGAAGAAGAGCCTTCCTGCCTTCGTACGCTTTACTTTCAGTGTCAAAGACTACTACCAGCATTCTGTCAATCATGACTTCGCCCCTCTCCATTTGGGCCTCCTTTTCTGAGTTCTTCAGTCTCATACGCGCAATGTAAGCGCCAATTCGTAAGCCCTTTAAAATGCGTCAGGGAGAAGCTCATAAACTCCCGATGTTTTCGCGAATTCGCGAAGTTCGTGAAAAACTGGCTCGAGTTCTTGAAGAGAGCAACTTCACGCCGAGGCCTTGAAGCTATACTTATTGATATGCATGGACCTGATCTTCGATTCCAAAGTTGATGGCGGAATTCCGAGCTTGACTGCCGCACCCGACGGTCCCGAAACCCGGCCCCTTGTTTCAGCCAAAGCAGCGCCAATTATTTCTCGATCCTGCAGCGCAGACCTCCTGAAGGCCGGTTGTGTTACTGGTTCGGTGTGAAAGTATTCGCGAGAGAGCCAACTCTTCTTGACCGAGAGTTTCCCCTTGTCATGAACAACTACGGATCGTTCGATAACATTCTGCAGCTCACGGATGTTTCCGGGCCACGGATATCGAGTCAGCGCCTCCATCGTTTCGCAGGATATCGCATCAATGGTCTTATTCATCCTCTGGGCAAATTGCTGGACAAAATGCCGTACGAGCAGCGGAATGTCTTCCGGGCGTTCGCGCAAAGGAGGAATGGAAATCGGAAAGACGTTAAGTCGGTAGTAAAGGTCGCTGCGAAACACTTTTTCCAGAATCATCTTTTCCACGTTGCGATGGGTCGCAGCGATAAACCGAACATCAACCTTCTTCGTCGGAGCATTGCCCAACCGCTCGAATTCCCGCTCCTGCAACACCCGCAGGAGCTTCGGTTGCAGCTCCAGTGGGATATCTCCAATTTCATCCAGAAACAGCGAGCCTTGGTCAGCTAGCTCGAGCCGACCAATCTTCTGAGCGATAGCGCCGGTAAAGGCGCCTCGCTCGTGGCCAAAGATTTCGTTTTCGAGCAATCCGCTGGGCATAGCAGCACAGTTAAGCTCTACAAATGTCCTGCTCTTCCGGTGGCTACGGTTGTGAATGGCGCGGGCGATGAGTTCCTTGCCGGTGCCTGTCTCTCCCAGAAGGAGAACGGTGGAATCGCTTGGGGCCACCATATCGACGAGATCCAGGACCTCCAGCAGGGCTGTACTCTGCCCTACGATTCTCGGAAAGCCTCTCTCAGGACGGATTTGTTCATCGAAATACACTTCATTGTCGGGATCCGGAACATCGGTCAAGTTCATAGCGACCTCCCGAAGAAATAACTTTCAACCCGCGATGCCACTCCGCAATGCCGGTCAATTTGGGGCGATCGCCCCAGGGGAAGGTTTAACCCCGAGCGGACAATATTTTTTGTTCATGAGATTTCGCCGTTCACCATAAGATTTCCCGAGCGGCCCCGCTGATCCGACACTTTTGTTTGAGAGCAACTGAGGCCTGGATCCTCTGTTAAAAGGTGACCCGGCCCCCCCCTCTTACTTTATGCTGGCACCCTGGCTCTTCACCTTTGTGCTGAATTGTTCCAATGAGGTCTTGAGCTTGGCCACGTCCGCCTCGATGTCGGCTTTGAGTTGCGCCGCTCTTGTTTCGCTGGATGCTCTGAGATGCTGCCGCTTTTTATCAATTTCCCGTCTTGTAGTCTTGAAAAACTTGATCGCATCGATCTCCGCCTGGGCCAACTTTCCTTTGACTTGAGCTTCGATCCCGTCGATCTTTGCATTGGCTTCCTACAATTGCGCACTGACCTTCTCTTCAAATGCCTTCATCTCCGCAGTCTGTTGAGCCAGAGTGCTGCTTTTACTCCCGGAATCGCGTCTATCAAGTGACACAGGTCACACACCCTTGCGAATCAGCGCTTGGGAGGCGGTTTCAGGCTATTAGTAGCCGGCGGGACAGATATGGCCGATTCGGTCGTGCGGAACGTGCGCTTACACACTTTGCAGCGACGCCTCCGCCACACGACTGCGGGATACGTTCGCGTCTGGTAAATCTCGGTTGGCTGGTTGCACCACGGACAGCGCATAACTCCCCCCGCGGACTATGGTTCCCGGTTGTGAGTAATGCAGGGGGCGTGCCAACTGGTGCCGTTTGCAAGTTGTTGGATTTAGGGGGGCAGAACGGACCGTCCCGCAGCCGTGTTGCCCGTATGCGGGCAATGCCGCCCCAGGAACATTTGCAAGGTCTGCTATCTCCATCAGGAGAACAGCAGCGCAACGCGACGCAGCTTCGTGGAAGTCACCCGTCATTGCCGGCAAGGATATGCTTGCGAGCCCCTTCAGAGTTCCTTGTCTTGAGTTCAAGTCCATCGGGACGGGATTGAACCGCTAATTGGGGCGGATTTCCTACGTGTTCGCGTGCGGCGCCTCGGGCTGTGATGCAAGATCACTCTGCATTTCTTTCCCTTGACTCCCGTTCTTCGGGGGCAGACGCAGAGAGAAGCCCAGCCCATAAGCTCAGCCGTTCATCCCTTGGCGGGACTACCTTCGAGATGGGCGTCATCCGTAGGAGATTCTGAGCTGGGGCCATGCTCCAGTGCTTCTTTCACGACACTACCGCTCACCGTCTCTTGCTTTAGCAGTTGCTGGGCCAACGTCTTCAGGGCCAAGTGATGCGCTTTCAACAGTTCCTGGGCACGCTTGTATTGTTCGGTCACGAGACGCTGGACTTCTCCATCGATCACTTGACGAGTCTCTGGACTGATCTGGCTGTTGTCCTCGACCGATCCGCCCAAGTATTGAAGCTGTTGACCTGCGTAGCGCACCGAGCCGAGCTTATCGCTCATGCCAAATTCTGTGACCATACGGCGGGCTAGCTCAGTCGCTCGCATAATATCGTCACTGGCCCCAGTGCTGATAGTCGCGAACTCCACGATTTCGGCTGCACGCCCGCCCAACATAACGGCGATCCTGTCTTTCAGTTCGTCGACCGAGAGCAGGTAGCGGTCTTCTGTTGGCATTTGCAGGGTGAAGCCCAAGGCGCCCCGGCTGTGGGGAACGATGCTGATCTTACTCACCGGCTCGCCATGCGGCACCAATTCAGCCACCAGCGCGTGGCCAGACTCGTGGTACGCAACCGTGGTTCGTTCCAGCTCGTTCATCACGCGACTTTTTTTCTCGGAACCTGCAATCACGCGTTCGATAGCAGCCTCGAAATCATCCAACGTGACTGCCGTGGCCTTATGCCGGGCAGCGAGTAGTGCCGCCTCATTCATGGCATTTGCCAGATCGGCGCCGCTGAAGCCAGCTGTCATCCGGGCGGCCCGCTCCAGATCAAAGTCTGCCGCCAGCTTTACGTTCTTGCTATGAATCCGAAGGATTTGGACTCGGCCAACGAGGTCTGGGTTGCCGATGGCAATCTGACGGTCGAAGCGGCCTGCACGCAAGAGTGCCGGGTCGAGCACCTCCGGACGGTTGGTGGCAGCCATGATGATTACCGGGGCGCTGGCGTCGGTTTTGAACCCATCAATCTCGGCCAGCAATTGGTTGAGGGTCTGCTCGCGCTCGTCGTTGCTACCTAAGCGCATTACACCTCCCCGGCTCTGACCAATTGCGTCAATCTCGTCAATAAAAACGATCGCAGGAGCTGCCTTGCGCGCCTGCTCGAACAGGTCGCGCACGCGAGCGGCACCGACCCCCACAAACATCTCAACGAACTCGGAGCCACTGGTCTCGAAGAACTCAACCCGGGCCTCGCCCGCCGTTGCTTTGGCCAGCAGGGTCTTGCCAGTGCCCGGGGGCCCGACGATCAAAACACCCTTGGGGATATGTCCACCGAGTTGAGCGAATTGCTCTGGTGCCTTTAGGAACTGGATGATCTCCTGGAGATCGGCTATGGCTTCATCCGCCCCGCCTACATCTTTATATGTGACCGTAACGTCCTCGGGCTTGACCTCGATTGCTTTGCTCTTGCCGACCCCAAAAATGCCGCCCATCCCTCCGCCGGCGGCCCCGCCTGCTCGCTGGTAGGCTATGTACCAGAAACCGCCCAGTAGCGCGAGCGGCAGAAGATTCAGCAAAATGCCACCCAGGGGGCTCGGTGGGCGCTCGAAGTGGTAAGTTACATTTGCGTTTTGTAACTCTTCAATCAGCTTGGGGTCGCCGGCAGGCGCAGGTATGGTATTGAATGGGATGGCCGGAGGAGACCCGTCCGGTTTGGGGTTTTTCATTTCACCAACGATGCTTCTTTCGCTGACGGTTACTTCTACGATTTGAGCATCAGCCAGTTTTTTCTTGAATTCACTGTAAGGAATTTCGCTCTTCGGAGTCAAAAGTAGCTGGAACAGCCACAAGAGAATCAGGCTGGTGATAAAGTAGCTGATGCCAAAACGAATCCGACGCTGACTTTGCTCCTGGCGCTTCTTTTCATCCTCGCGGTCGTGTTTTTTTGGTGACGATCCCGATTCGCTCATGGTCTACCTCGCATCGTAAGTTAGCTTGACCGCCACAATTCAACCCCTTCGGTCTGGACCCACCCGTACACCCGGAAATACACACAAAACGCAAGCGCTGCATCCCTCGATGCCGATGTCCTTCGGGGCCTATGCCAACTTACTCGCGGTGTGCCTTGGCTACCTACACTCCGGCCTTGGCCGCCGCAGCTTTGGCCTTGGCCTTCAGTATGTCGACTTTGGCCTGTGCCTGACGGTCGGCGGCCTGCCGCTGTTCTTTGGCTTTCTGTAATTGGGCTTGCAACTTAGAGTCAAGCTGGTTGATCTTCTCGCGGAGCTTTGCTTGGCGGTCAGCACGAGCCTGGGCATGCTCTGCTTTCATTTGCGCAATGTCGGCCTTCATGGCGGCGATGTGCTCATCGTGAATTGTCTGCTTCACGTCTGACAGCGCACGCCGGAATACGGTCCCACCGATCGCCTCCATGCGATTGTCCACTGGCGTCGTCCAATCCTCTTCAATTTCGGCGATCACAGCGTATCTGTTTGGCAATAGAATCTTTGCCAAATCGTCGATGAAGTCGAGACCGATCCCGGCATTGTTGAGGTCCACTGCCGCGCCAACCGTAAGCCCTGCGGTCGCGCCAATGGCCATACCTACCGGACCACCTAGCAGGCCAATCAAGCTTCCAACGGCAGTGCCAGCAAGGGTGCCGAGCGGCCCATAGTCATCGCCTTGCTTTACCGTAGTGGTGCCATCTGCGTTTTTCGCAACGACGGCATATCCGTAGACGCTGATGCTGCCTTCGCCATCCAGTTGTAGAAGCGCCTTCTTTCCTTCGTATGCTTTGGCTTCCGTGTTAAAGACAACTACCAACATTCTGTCCATGATCGTTTTGCTCCTTTTTTGTTTTCGTCCTTCGACTTCATCAATGCAATCCAAGCGCCACACGTAAACCTTTCAAAGCGCTTGGACTTGCGCATCACAGAGTCGCGATCTCTCCGCGAATTCGCGAAGTTCGTGAAAAAGCCCTATTGATTCTTGAAGAGAGCGATTTCAGTCGAAGGGACTGAGCAAATCGCGCGTTTCTTCAGCTACGCGGTATGGGTATCGGGAATGAAAAGTCCATGCTTGCACGAGCCGAGCTTCGCTTCAATCTTATCTCCGCCGGCACGTGCGGGAAGTCACCTTCAGGCTTCCAGTTCGTTAGCGCCGGAAGAAATTGATGATCCACATCAGTAGCGTGAGGGCCAAACGCAGAACAATGCAGGTGGTGATGCGGAAATAGAAGCTGCCGCCGCGACGAGGCGTTCGCTGTGTGTGACCCACGTCACTGCGCCGTTTCTGTGATCAGCAACTATGGTTTCGGCGCGCGCTATCTTCTAAGCGCTGGCGGCAAATGCGGCGTGTTTTAAGGCTCAGCAACCCCAACTCACTGAACAGGATAATACCTTGAACCTGCAATCGCTGGAGATCAAAGCGTTTGTAGATAAGGTCCGCGCGCGATGGCAGGAAGCCAAGGCAAGAATCGACGAGATCGAAGCTCATTCCAGAGGGAAGTGGGCTCAGGCCGAGATCGATGCGATCAATGGCTTCAAAACTAAGAGAGGCGAAATCGAAAGAAAGAGCCAAGAACTGCAGAGATCGGCAGAAGCAAAAGCCGCGCAACTGAAAGCTGAGATTGAAGCTGAAGTGGCCAAGCTAAAACGTCGTTGGACCAATTCTGCAGCAAGGTCAAGAGCCGGCGGCCAACTCAGGGTAAATAAGACTGCTGGTTTGAACATCTAAAGGTGTGTCGATTTCGAAGCTGACACGATTCGCTGCCCGCATCAATGCAATACGGGCGTTTACGGTGCGTCCTCCGCACGCACGCTGTTCTGCAGCCAAGACCTTCCGACTACGCCTCAATCCCACCCTTCTCAGCAATTGCACGGCAGTTCGGATTGAGATGCCGACTAGCCATTTGGAACGGATAGCGCGTTCTCGGCCAAGTGCATCAATGACGATCTACAAGACGCCCTCTTTGGTCAAACCGTACTGCTCCACGCATGTTGTGCAATTTAGGCAAGCATGAATTGCCGGACTACCCGCGAATGAAACGCTTTTCTTCTCCGAGTCTCGATAGTAACCTACTCAGACTCAGCGATCGCCGTGGACCGAACCACCGAAGCAGCACGGCACAGACGAGTAATTTAACGCTAGTGGGCAGCTATGTCAGGAGAAACCAACGCGAGGCTAGTCCCCACCGATAGCAGGTATCGAGCCCTGCTCGATGTGTCCAGCGCGATCGTGCAGCAACCCACGGTCCAAGCTATGCTGCACAGTGTACGTGGCGTTCTGTCGAAGATCTCTGGTGTTTACTCGGCCGGACTGTACCTGCTGACGGACGACGGCAAGGCCTTGAAAGTGATTGGATTGGATCGCGCCTCCGAGGGGACGCCCATCCCGTTAGGGACCGAGGTTGCCTGTACGGGCGTGGCCGCCCAGGTATTGCAGACACGCAAACCTGTATATCTTCCCGACGTGGCGGAGGAGATGCTGAAGTTCCCGCAGCTTGCACCATTCGCATCCAGAGTTCGTGGGCATCACTGTTATCTTTTCCCGCTTGCGACTTCGCGAAAACAGTACGGTTTCATAGGCTTCACCGGTGAGCAGGGCCGGGAGTTCGGCGTGGAAGATGTGGAATTGATGGGAGCACTTGCGGGGCATGTCGCTGTGGCCCTTGAGTCGGCGCTGGCGACAGCTCGGGCGGAGAGTTACCAGCGCGAGCTTGCCAGCGAGCGCGACCGCCTTCGGCTGCTGCTGGAAATCAACAATCACGTCGTCACGAAACTGGAAATTGACGACCTGTTTCGCTCGGCGTCGGTCTCAATTCGTTTGTATTTTCGCAATGATTTCACCGGCTTCTGGGTGCTGGCCAAGGATTCTAGGCGGCTTCAAAACGTAATGCTCGACTTTCCCGATGGCAAGGGCTTGATGGCTGAGGCCGATTCGACTGAGCTAACTGATACGGATTACGAGAAGCTGCGCACTCGCCAGTTGGGAATCTGGTCAAGCGAGGACGTGGATAAACTTCCTGCAAACATTGCCGACAACCTAAGATCCGAGTCAATCATGTCAGTTGCCGTTGCCCCTCTAGCCACCGCCAGCGGGCTCTTGGGCGTGCTCGCCATAGGCAGCCGCAAGCTCCATGCGTTCAAAGAACAGGATGTGGATCTCCTGTCGCAAATCAGCATTCAGATCTCTCTGGCCTTGGACAATGCCCTCGCCTACGGCCGGCTGAACGCTTCAGCCACTCGCCTTGAAGAAGAACGGCTCTATCTAGAATCGGAGATTAAATCTGAATACAACTTCGGCGACATCGTTGGCAAGAGCGCCGCTCTCCGTAAAGTGCTGGATCAGGTTGCTATTGTCGCCCCTACCCGTTCGACTGTGCTCCTTCATGGTGAGACCGGCACAGGCAAGGAACTGTTTGCACGGGAGATTCATAATCGTAGCCCACGTCGCGAGCGAACTTTCGTTCGATTGAATTGCGCAGCCATACCTGCCGGCCTCGTGGAAAGCGAACTGTTCGGCCATGAGAAAGGGGCTTTCACCGGCGCATTGGTACAGAAGCGAGGCCGATTTGAGCTCGCCGATCGCGGTACTCTGTTTCTGGACGAAATCGGTGACATCAGTCTGGACCTACAGCCGAAGCTCTTGCGTGCCCTGCAAGAACACGAATTTGAACGACTGGGGAGTACAAAAACAATACGGGTTGACGTTCGTCTGATTGCAGCAACCCATTGCGACTTGCAGAGCATGATCAGCAAAAACCAGTTTCGCGAAGACCTCTTTTACAGGTTGAACGTTTTTCCGATTGAAATCCCTCCGCTACGCGAAAGGCGTGAAGATATTCCATTGCTGGTTCATTTCTTTGTTTTGCGCTTCTCCCGCCAAATGCAAAAGCGCATTAGGTCCGTCCCTAAACCGGCGATGGAGGCACTGATGAATGGCGATTGGCCAGGGAACATTCGCGAGCTCGAAAACTTCGTGGAGAGGTGCGTAATACTCACGCAGGGCGATGAGTTGAGCGTCGCGCCAGCCGAGTTGAAGAGAACGGCGAGCCGCATCGTTGCCTCAGGAGCCTCAACTTTCGAAGAAACTGAGCGGCAGGCAATCATCGGTGCTTTGAAAGACGCGTCCGGGAGAATATCTGGCAAAACCGGAGCTGCAGAGCGCCTCCAACTCAAGCGAACAACACTCCAGAACAAGATGCGCAAGTTAAACATCACTCGAGCTGATTATTCCAACTGAGCTCCCGCACTTAGCTTCTCCTGCTCCAGCGTCTATTTCAGCTTTCATCAAAGGCTACCGAACTCCCCCCCTTGTGCCCACATCAGGGCATTGCCCACTGGTGGGCACCTTGGCTTTTGAAATCGTTGTTCTTCTTTATTGAAGTATAAGAACTTACCAGAATCGGCAGGTGGTAACAGACCTGCAAGCTCCCACCCCGTCGGGAAACCGCTAACGAGGAGGTTTGGTGAACGCGTGAATAGACTCTTTTGCTTTAACCTCGGGCGTCGTCACTCCTCGAACGATAATTCATTACTGCAGGCCGTTGTTCAATTGACTCGGCAGCCCGACAGCTGTTTCTCAATGGCTCACATACAGTAAGGAGACGAATGCTGCGGGTCGAGACAGTCGATTCAGCCGACAGTCTGCGTATCAAGCTGGAAGGCAGACTAGCCGGCAATGATGCCGAGCACGCTCGGATACTCATTTCGTCCCTAGAAGCCGCCGTACAACGCGGCACCGATATGGGGTTGGTCGTCGACCTGACCGAAGTCGTGTTCATCGACGCTCTTGGGGAAGCGGTCCTGTCATTTCTGGGCCGCTTGGGAGCACAGTTCGTTGCGACCACATCCTATGCCATCGACGTCTGTGAGCGCCTGCATCTTCCTCTCGATGGAATTGGGAATCCCCGTCAGAGCGCTTTAGGCAGTTTTCCGAAACGCGGCGGCCCATCCGGTCTCGATCGAAACCCGAAAAATAAGGTCTGACGGGCAAACCTTCCTTGCCCTTAACGCGAAGTGGCCCTCCCTTAAGTGAGCCTAGTACATTTCGAGTCCTCGACGCGTATTGGCCGATTTCCGGAGACCTACTGGTCGCTTTCAAGGGTGTTTTTGATGGTCGTGAGGGCATCTCGGAGATTTGAGACCGACCGCCCCACTGCGACTTTTCGAACGATCGATCCCTTGGCACCCGTTAGACCGGCCTGCTCGGAACCCATGATCATGATTAGATAGAAGCCGGGTTGCTTCGTGTCTTTCCGTTCACAGATACAAAAGGAAAGGTCCAGCGCCGTCTCGAAATAGTGACTTGAATAGAGCTGCTTTTCGGCAACGGCATACGCCACCGGGTCCGAAGTGTCCCCGCGCATGGTTACGACATGCACGACACGCAATGTGGGCTTCAAACCGAACTTCACCCTTGCCCAGTAGAAGGTGTCTTCGACGTTCGCAGGCTTCGCATTTGGATAGTCGAGAAGGTAGCGGTAGAAATCGGGCAGGCGCTCTGGCAAAGCCTTCGCATAGCTGAGCAAGTAGGCGAATTGTTTGGGCACATCGGTTGGATCCGGTTTGTCGTTGTAAATGCCCAGAGCTTGATTGCCTTCGCGCTGGTAAGCGAGCAAACGCTGTACGGCCGCAGTCTGAAGGCGCTGATTGACTTGTTCGCTCACGTCGGGAACAGACCAATTAATGGATCGCTGAAGCTCTTCCATGGGGCTCCCGGGCAACTGAATCAAACAGTCGCCAGGTTTGCAGTTCTTCAAGGCCTTAATGTCATCACTGTCGAACGAAAAACCCTTGAAGTCAGAAGGCTGCGGAGGGTTACTGAATACTTCAAGCGCCAGATAGTTGGGCAGCTTCCGAAGGCGATCGAAATCGCGGGCAAACTGGAGGTAGCTCTCCGGGGTGGCATGGATGTAGATCGTGCCGAACAAGAACACCTCGGCCGGCGTACGGGACGGTAGGGCCTTCGTGACCGGCTGCCCGTTTCGGATGGCGGCAATCTGATCCTGGCTCAATCCAATGTCTTGCCGGAAAAAGGATTGCAGGTCAGAATCAGAAGTCGACTGAGCAAAGGGGGACAGGGCGGCAATGGCAATTATGACCAGAAATGCAGCAATCGCGACTGGCACTTTCTTTGCGTCCAGATGCTGTGAGAGCATGGCACACAAATCGCTGCCGGGGGTCACAAGTTCGGGTCCTGTTCCGCCCACTCTCTTAGGATATACATTACGCATTAGCTATCGCGTCCTGGCATGCTCGCCGTATCATCGGTTCCGCAACCCGCACGCATGCCAATCCTTCGGCAATGGCTTCGTTTGCGCGATGAAAATCGAGCCACGAAAATTCCCCTAGTCGTGGGCATAGAAGGACATCGGGAGGATCGCCAGCCAGTCGCGTCCGGGTAATACGATCCTGCATGATGTTCAAAGAATTTGCCAAAACTTCGAAGTAACTCGGATAGTCTGGTCCGGCTTGGAGCACGCGTTGAAGAATTGGACCGACCGCGTCCTTCAGCCACTTAGGCGCTTGGGCCGGAACGGCAGGCGCTGTGGTTGACACGGTCAGGTCGATATCGGATTCGCCGAAGCGCCGCCCGACCAATTCCACATTCAGGTCCACAGCAATGATAATGTCGGCGCCCAAAGCACGCGCGAGCGAGACCGGTACGGGATTGACCAGACCGCCGTCGATCAACCACCGATCGTCATGCCTCGTCGGACTGAAGAGTCCCGGCATACCGATTGACGCGCGTACCGCGTGCCCGATCGGTCCCTGCTGAAGCCAAATCTCTCGTCCCGACGCAAGATCGGTTGCCACCGTAGCATAACGGGGACCCTGCTTTTCGATCGAGCCAGCGATTCCCAAGCTATCGAGAAAAGTTTCTACACGCCTGCCTTCAATTAGACCACCGGTCGCGAGATGCACGTCGAGCATTGCAGCAACATCGCCCCGGCCGAAATTCTGCATCCGGGTTTTAAGCGCGGCAAGTTTGCCGGTCACGAAGGCGGCTCCAACCAATGCGCCAATAGAAGTGCCCGAAACAACCTGCGGCACGACTCCCAAGGCCGCGAGTCCCTCCAACACGCCGATGTGGGCCCATCCGCGCGCTGCGCCACTGCCGAGTGCAACACCAATTGTCGGTCGCATGGAAACAACCTTCGAAGCGGTAAATAACACTATCATAGTCGCGCTTATTGCCAACATCTCTGGAGTCATTCCGAAAAGTGTCAGCGTGGTGGAGATCAAAACGTTTGAATATGAGATCCGCGCGCTATTGCAGGAAGCCAGGGGCAATTGAGGCAGGCCAGTCCCGACAGGTAGCAGGTACCGGGCGTTGCTCGACGCCTCCACCGCGATGGTCGAGCAACCGACGGTAAAAGCTGTCCTGCACAGTGTGCGCGGCGTTCTATCCAGCAGTCGTCACCTTCACGCAGTCCACCTCTGGGTCCAAGAAACCCACGACCCATAGGTCTCGCTTGACTGATGGGCCCAGTATCCTGCAAATTAGCTGCCAACGTCCGCCTGAAACGAGGCCGATACGGCGACACACGATACAGGTAAGCTTCACCCAACAGGTCCCGCCGAAGATCTACTGCGGCGCGTCATTGATACTACTCCTGCGTTTCTACACAGTTCTGACCCTGACGGCAAACTCGGTTTTTTCAATCAACGCTGGCTTGAATACCTCGGCGTCAGTGAAGAGGATCTGCAGGGCTGGGGTTGGACTGCTTTCATTCATCCTGAGGATTTAGAGGGAATGTTGACAAGGTGGCATGCTTGCCGCGCGAGCGGAGAAGTGTTCCAGTACGAAACCCGCGTGCGCCGTGCCGACGGAAAATATCTCTGGTTTCTCCATCACAACGTTCCCCAGTGGGATGACCAAGGGAACATCGTGATGTGGTATGGATCCAGTATCGAGATTGATGATCGGAAGCGTGCAGAGGAGGACCTCAAGAAAGCATTTGACGAAATCAAAAAGCTGAAAGACCAACTGCACAAGGAGAACTTGGCGCTCAAGGAAGAGATTGATCAGACATCCATGTTCGAAGAGATTGTGGGAGCATCGGAAGCAGTCAAACGAGTTCTCTCCCTTCTGTGCAAGGTTGCGCCGACTGATTCCACCGTGCTGATCACAGGTGAAACGGGAACCGGAAAGGAACTTGCAGCCCGTGCAATCCACAAACGCTCGCGCCGTGCACGGAACGCGTTTGTGGCGGTCAATTGTGCTGCCATTCCGCCCTCTCTAATTGCTTCTGAGCTTTTCGGCCATGAAAAAGGAGCCTTCACAGGCGCTACTCAACGGCGCTTAGGGCGATTTGAAGTTGCCGATGGCGGGACGATCTTCCTGGACGAAGTGGGTGACCTCCCAGCTGAGACCCAGATCGCTTTACTGCGAGTGTTGCAAGAGCGTGAATTAGAGCGAGTGGGTGGCGCCCACGCGGTGCCGATTGACGTACGGGTTATTGCCGCCACCAACCGCGATCTGCTGGCGGCGGTGGAGGCGGGCTCATTCCGGGGCGACTTGTTCTACCGATTGAACGTGTTCCCAATTCGCATGCCATCGCTGCGCGAGCGCGTCGAAGACATTCCCCTGCTCGTCGCATACCTTGTTCGGCGCTATGCCAGCAAAATGGGCAAAAAGATCGACGGGATCGATAAGAAAACCCTGGGCCTGTTTCAGGCCTATCATTGGCCTGGAAATGTACGGGAACTGCAAAATGTGGTCGAACGAGCCATCATCCTGTGCGACGGAGGAACGTTTGCTGTAGATGAGAGTTGGCTCGTGCTGGCATCGCCCAGACATGCCCCGAGTGGAGATGCTCTCGCCTCTCTTGCCGATCGGGAAAAGGAAATGATTGAGAAGGCACTGACCGAGAGCCGAGGAAAGGTATCCGGTCCCCTAGGTGCAGCGGCCCGCCTGAGCATCCCCCCTTCAACTCTTGAATCTCGAATCAAAAGTTTAGACATTAACAAGCACCGGTTCCGGTCTACCTAGCTGAAGTTTTCAATTCGTTCCGTCCGAAGCAGCGACCCGGTCATCGCTGTCGAAAACTCGATAATTCCCGAGATCTCGCGACAGGAAACTCTCATCATCCTCAATCCTGTCCGTCACTTCCGAATGGTTTCCGATTTGCATTGATACCAAGCGTAGTTGCTGTGAGTTCTGGTCCGTATGCTAAGACTTGAAAAAAGTCGCGACTCACACCTTCTCCGAGTGAGTGGGCGTATCGACGCGGAGAACATTGCGGAGTTGAAGATGCAAATGCAAATTCACCCTTCGCCCATTGCTCTCGAACTTAGTGACGTGACGCTGGTGGATGCCGACGCTGTGCGCTTCCTGGCCGTGGCAGAAGCGGCTGGCACAGAACTTCGAAACTGTCCGCTGTTTGTTCGTGAATGGATTCGAAGAGGGCATCCCGAGCTCATGAAACGTGAGGAAGGTGAATCAGTCCGGATCCATGTATCTCGCAGGACCTATGGGGCTCAAGGTCAATTCACAGAAAAGGAGAAATGAGATGACAGCCAAGCAGTTTGCAGACAACCCGCTCGCAGCGGGAATTGAGGAAATTCGCAGTTCGTGGGGATGGTTTCTCGCTCTTGGAATCGTGTTCATTCTTCTTGGCGCGGTATGCGTGATCGGCGACGTGAGCGCTACTTTCGCTACGGTTCTGGTCTTCGGATGGATGCTGCTGTTCAGCGGAATCTTCGGTTTGGTGCATGCCTTTCGCACTCACAACTGGCAGGGTTTTTTACTGTCTCTGCTCGGCGCGCTGTTCCGGGGCTTCACCGGATATCTCCTGATCCGGTATCCGCTCGCTGGGGCAGCTAGCATCACTCTGATCCTTGCTTCCTTCTTCATTGTCGGTGGCGTGTTCCGCGCCATCGGGGCAGGAATGTTGAAGTTCCCGCGTTGGGGCTGGTCTGTGTTTTCCGGAATCGTTTCGCTGGGGCTGGGGATCATGTTGCTGGCGCAAATGCCGGTTTCGAGCGTCTGGTTCATCGGTTTCGCGATTGGTGTTGATTTGATTTGTGACGGTGCATCACTGATCGGTTTTGGGACGGCTATTCACCAGGCTTTCCCGGAGCCGAAGGCCATTCAAGCTGTCTAAATTCATTAAAGGAGAATTCTCATGGAGATGATCAAGAGTGTCGACCCCCGCGACAGCCGAGCCGTGCGCAACCTGGAGAACGTCATCGCTTGGAACGAGATGATGATCAACAAGAAGCGGCCGAAGGAAGCGATCGAGAAGTACACGCGTCCGGATTACATCCAGCACAATCCCCTGCTTGTGGACGGTCCCAAGGGGATCATCAACTACTTCACGAAGGTCACGACGGAGCGTAAGAACGCCCGCCTCGTGTACCACCGCGCCATCGCCGCCGGTGACTACGTGTACACCCACGGCGTGTTCTACAACTTCATTGACGACGATCCCGACGACCACGGGATGGCAGTCGTCGACATCTTCCGGATGGACGACGAAGGCAAGGCGGCTGAGCACTGGGACGTGCTGCAACTCGTCGGCGATCCGAAGTCCAACGTCGCTCCGCCTTTCGGGCCTGCGGTCTTCGGAAAGCCTGTTCCCGCCCAGAACCCCAACGGCATGGTCGAAGGCACAGACGAATTGTAAACCGACTGCCCCGACCGGGGCCGAACGGTTCTGGTCAAGAGGACCGAGCAAGAGGCGGCGATCGCCTCCAGTTCCGGCCCGGCAGACCATCACCTCGGCATTGCCGCCGACACACGTGTTCGGCGGGCACATCCGGCGCGGGGCTCAATCAAGCAGAAGGAGGGCAGCATGCGTGCAGCAGTCGTTGATGCCCTAGGTGGCGTCCCTATCGTCAAGGAGTTCGCCGATCCGACGGGCGATGACGTGGCAGAGGTCGTCGCCGCCACCCGCAAGCTCGTCATCATCCCGTAAAAGAGGAGTCGAAGATGACCGATGTGAGAAGAAACAAAAGCCCCGCCGCCGCGATCACCGGGGCGGGAGCAGGGTTGGGACGACAGATCGCCCTCGGCCTCGCAGAACAAGGCTACCGGGTGTTCGGCACCGCGTTGTCCGCCGAGGAGATCGAAGACCTCCGGCTGGCGTCGGACGGATCCGTGCGACTGACGATCGTCGACGTAACCGACGACCAAGCGGTGCACTCTTGGGCGGAGCAGACCACCGGTGAGCTCGGCGACCACGGGCTCGACGTGCTGATCAGCAACGCCGGCATCCTCACCCCAGGCCCACTCGAGGTGCTGCCCCTCCACGCGATACGTCACGAGTTCGAGGTCAACGTGTTCGGCAGCCTGGCGGCCATCGCCGCCTTCCTCCCCGCTCTGCGCAGGGCCCGAGGACGGATCGTCCAAATCGGCTCGGCCACCGGCAAATTCCCCCTCCCGTTCAACGGCCCGTCCAGCGCATCGAAAGCGGCGCTCGAGGCGTTCGCCGACGTCTACCGGGCCGAGCTCAAGCCGTTCGGCGTCCACTTCGTGATCGTGGAGCCAGGCAACATGGCCACGGGCGGGCCGGCGGCCACCGCCCGCGCGCTGCAGAAGACAGCCGAATTCATGACGGCCGAGGAGCGCGCGCTCTACGGCGATGCCTTCGCGGCATTCAGCGCCACGTTCAACAGCATGCAAACCAGTGGACTCGACGCCGCCACCGCAGCGGCACGCGTCATCCAGGTTGCCCAGCAACAGCCTGCGCCGATCCGCGTACCGATCGGACCGGACGCCGAACAACTCATGAAGGCCGTCCACGAACAAACCGACGAAGAGCTCGACGCTCTCCGCATGCGAGTCGCTGGACTGGACAATTAGGCCCGCCACGAACATACGTGTCCTGCCCGACCTTCGCCGCGCAACTGAAAAAAGCGGCTGCTCAACTTGAGAAGTAGACAGTGGCGGCGCTTCGTCACGGTGGGGCTGCGCAGCAAGCGGCCCCGCAGCTGTCAAACCGCTCGATGTAAGAATTTGTCTTCCGGGATAGGGTTTGATTAAGGTGCAGCCATGCTAGAACAGATCGGACACGTTGTCGCTGAATAACGCTATCAACTGTCTAATTGAAGAAGAAAAGGAGAATTGTATGAACGTAGCCCTATGGATTGTCCAGGGACTTTTGGCGTTAGCATTCATCGCCTCTGGCGGGATGAAGGTATTTGCCTACGGAAAGTACAAAGCAATGTCGGAGAAGAAAAACGGTCCGACTGGTTCCTCACGCGGCTTAATTACTTTTATCGGTATGGCTGAGATCGCCGGGAGCCTCGGCATCGTCCTGCCCATGGCGACCAACATCGCTCCGTGGCTGAGCCCGTGGGCAGCAATCGGACTCGCGATCATCATGCTGCTGGCGATTGGCTTTCACGCGCGCCGACATGAGTCGGTGGCCGTACCCGTCATCCTTTTCCTGCTGGCAGGATTTGTAGTGTTCGGGCGTTTTTCCCACTGGTCGTGAACAAGGGACCAGACGCTGCTGTCGCGAGTTCTGCCCAGATCACGGCGTACCCGGAAGTTGGCAGACCAGGCAATGCAAGCGCGTTTCTCGTTACTAATTTACGCCTACGTCTTTCGGGAGTTGCCGAATGCACTCTCTGCTTTTTTCAACGCTGCGTCGGTTTGACCCGGAGAAAACGTGGCAAACGTTTCGATTGATTCACCCGTGGCCGGAAGGACAGTAGTGAACGCGGTTGAACTCATACTCCCCTCGGTAGGCGGAAACCCCATTCAGGGTTTGCCTAGTGATAACTTGAATCTGTTGCGCGCTCAATGCAACCTGAATTTCCGATCGACTTTCTCTCTGAATTTTGCGAGTGCGGAAGCACCACTTCCGGCTGTCCCATCGCTATTATATGAGTGCCAGGATCTACTGAGACAAACTCCGGATTCGTCTAAATTTTTTTCGAGGTCAAGCATCACCGCGGGAAGAGCAAAAAAAGCCACTCTTCGAGCGGTTCGAGTACAATCGTGCTAGCCGAGCAGCATAGTTGCTCGCAGCGCCCAGCATCAACTATCCCAACGCTGCTGTGAGCCAACCGAAACCTCAGCAGCCGATGAACTGGATGCCTCAAGCCACCGCTAAGTTTGACTCCCAGCCGCTCTCCTTAGCGCTGATGGCGGAGACCTTGGCGGAAAAAAATAACGACGAAATCCAAGAGATTGGAGACGAGTGAATGAACAGAGATCGGGAGACGCTCACGAAAGACCAGAAGCTTTTGCTATTCCGCAATCTCTCGCGGGCGATGGCGCTCGATCGGATGATGATGCGGATAATCCGGGCGGGGAGGATGACCGGTTTCTATCACGAGGGCGGACTGTCCTTGGCTCCTGGTACCGCAGCGGGTACCTTCCTGCACAAGGACGACATCCTGTGGCCGCACTACCGGGGTCACGGAATCGCACACACGCTCGCCAAGGGCATCGACGTTAAGCGTTATGTGGCAGAACATATGGGGCGCCAAGACGGGTGCTGCAAGGGACGTTCGAGCTATCACTTTTCATTTCCCGGAGACCATGTGTTCGGTTCGTCGGGAAACATCGGCGCCAATTTTGGCATATGTGTCGGATACGGCTTAGCCGCGAAGTACAAGAGTTCGGGACAGATCGTGATGAACTGCTCAGGTGACGGCTCGTATGGAGAAGGGCGTTGTCACGAGGCGATGCTCATGACGGCCAACTGGAAGCTGCCCGTCATATTCTGGTGCGAGTCCAACGGCATGATGCAGCACACGAACATGAAGGACGCCTTCCCCGGCGCTGACATCTCGATTTTGGCCGCCGGATACGGCATACCCGCGCTAATCGTCGACGGCCAGGATCTTTTCGCTTGCGGCGAAGCCGCGCTCACAGCCATCGCCCACGTGCGCGCAGGCAGGGGTCCCTTCTTCGTCGAGTGTAAGACGCTGCGTGCTCAGGAACACAGCGTGGGCGGAGTGAATTACGAGGGACCGGTAGCGCGCGACCCGCAGCTGATGCAGGAATGGAAGGCGAATCGCGATCCGCTGAAGCTCGCAAGTGCGCGGCTCATCAAGGAGGGGCTTTTGACTCAGGAAGGAATTGACGCCATTCTGGCCAAAGCTGATTTGGAAGCCGACGAGATGGAAGCTTTCAGCGAGGCGAGCCCCAAGGCCATGCCGAGCATTGAGGAGTTGCTATCCGCAGTGTACGCCACATAGGAGCAAAGAGGACAGAACCATGGGCAATGAAAGAGTAATCAGCCTTTGCGAAGCGATCCGGGAGGCGTACGTCGAGGAGATGCGCCGGGACGAGCGGGTCTTTATGCTCGGCACCTGCATTCAAACGCCGACCTTTCCTCATACCAAGGATCTGTGTGCTGAGTTTGGAGCGGCACGCATTCTGGATACACCTATCGCCGAAGCGGCGACGGCCGGCGCTGCCATGGGGGCCGCACAGGAGGGACTGCGACCAATTGCTGACTTCATGTATGCGGGCTTTGCCTATTACGCGGCGTCGGAAATCTTTCTGCAAGCATCTCAATACCACTTCCAACATGGAAGCCAACTGGAGTTGCCAATCGTGTTCGTTGGCACATGTGGCGTCGGCCGGCGAGTAGGTAACGAGCATGCGATCCTCCCTTACGGAGCATTGATTCATCATCCGGGGATCAAAGTGTGCATGCCTTCCACGCCGTACGACGCCAAGGGATTGATGAAGGCCGCGATCCGCGACAACAATCCGGTGTTCTATCTGTGGCACACCAGCATGATGATGAACAAGGGGCCAGTGCCGGAAGACGATTACGTTGTGCCGCTCGGGCTCGCGGACGTCAAGCGGGAGGGCCGCGACGTTACCGTGCTGGCTTCGGGGAATCAAGTGGCCACGGCCCTAAAGGTTGCGGACAAACTCAAGGACGAGATCGGAGTCGAGGTGGTCGACTCCCGCAGCTTTGAGCCCTTCGACCTTCCGACCTTGCTCAAGTCAATTGAGAAGACAACGCGTCTGGTGATCGTGGACGAGGACTTCGAGCGCGCCGGCTTTGCCGCGGAGGTCTGTGCGCAGGTCATGGAGCACGGCTACGATTTGCTCGACGCGCCTGTCGAGCGCGTTTGCCATCCAAATTTTCCCGTGCCCGGCGGTTACATTGATGCATATTCCATGCCCACTCCGGAGCGCGTGGAAGCTGCGATCCGTGACGTGTGCCGTTAGGAGGCTGCCATGATCCACGAAGTGATAATGCCGCAGCTCGGAATGGGAATGTCCGAAGGCACGATCGCGGAATGGAACGTCCAGGAAGGGCAGCCCATCGTCCGCGAGCAGCCACTGGTTTCCGTGGAAACGGAAAAGGTTGTTACCGATCTGCCTTCGCCCTACGCGGGCTTCGTCCATCTCCTTGTCAATGCGGGAGCTACGGTTCCGATTGAGACGCCGATTGCCCAGATCGCTGAAACCGAAAAAGAATACCATCGGCTCGCAGGCACCGCCTCGTCCGAAAGTGCCGAGCCTGCGGAAACACCCGCAGAAATACAGACGCCGACGAGTGCGGGTCAAGCAAGAATCAGGCGCATCCGTGTATCGGGACTCGCGCGCAAACTCGCGAAGGAAAACGGCATCGACCTTGCCAGTGTGGCGGGCACCGGTCCCTCCGGTCGGATTGTCAAGCGCGACCTGGAGCCAGTGTTAACCAACGCGCGTGCGGGCGCGGCGTTGCCGCTTCCGCTGCCGGCTGTGGCGGCATCGGCGAGGCTTGTCCGCCCATCTGGAATTCGGGAGAAAACTCGCATTCCGTTCACAGGCATGCGCCGCACGATCGGCGAGCGGATGACGCAGTCCAAGAACCTGGCGCCTCATACCCACATCATCTTCGAGATCGACGTTACCAAATTGGTGTCGCTGCGACAGGCTCAACGCGAACGCGAAAAGAACCCTGACGAACGTGTGTCGATGACTGCCATCTACGCGCGGGCTCTTGCCCTGGCGTGCAGACAAGTGCCCATCTGCAACGCGGCTCTGATCGATGGAGAGATCGTGCTCTGGGACGAGGTCAACATTGGAGTCGGTGTGGCGCTACCTGGCCGGAACGAATACGACTCAGGACTGGTAGTCCCGGTGGTGCGCAATGTGGAAGACAAAGGACTTCGGGAAATTGATCGTGAGATCCGGGAGTTGGTGGCGCGGGCTCGGGAAGGAACTCTCAGCGTGCAGGACATGGCAAACGCGACGGTCACCTTGTCGAGCGGCGATCGCCTAAAATCGGGAAGCTGGATGGTCGGGACTCCGCTGCTTACATTGCCGCAGGTGGTAGCGTTTGGTCCCGGCGCCCCCGTTCGTAAGCCCGTAGTACGGGAGGACGGGCAGATTGTCGCAGGCAGTATTCTCCCCTGTTGCCTCACTTTCGATCATCGGGCACTTGATGGGGAGCCGGCGGCGCGGCTCGCCAAGCACCTGACGGTACTGCTCAGTCAACCCGAACTTATGCTGCTCTAATATTCAGACGCCGTAAGCGCCCAGAGCTTTTGCGGGCGGCTGACATGGGAATTTGTGGTGATGGATAGTGGGCGAGGAAATCAGACGCGAAGTCTGGGGACCAGACAACGCTAGCCCCGGTATCAACGCGGCGACCCCCGGTCTCGGACCGCTTGGAAGAGAAAGGGTACGAATGAGAATCGCATTCATCGGGCTTGGCAATATGGGAGCGGGCATTGCTCAATCCATCCTAAGGGCAGGATTCGATCTCACGGTATGGAACCGCACCATATCGAAGATACAACCGCTAGTTGATCTGGGAGCGAAGGCGGCTACCTCGGCCAAGGAAGCCACCTGCGGCGCCGACGTCGTGATCACCTGCCTCATGGACGATCAGTCCGTTCTCGAAAATCTCCAGGCAGACCAAGGAATCCTGGCGGGCTTAAAACCTGGTGCTATCCATCTATGCGTGTCTACAATTTCACCGCGCTGCGCGGACGAGCTTGAACAGATCCACAAAAAGCACGGGAGTTACTTTGTCTCGGGGCCGGTGGTGGGACGTCCTGATGCCGCGCATAGCGGTCAACTTGCGTCTTACCTTGCAGGCGAGCCCGCCGCCGTCGAGAAAATAAAGCCGGTGTGTAAGGCGTACTCCAAAGAGGTGCTCGTAATTTCTGAGCGACCGGGCACCGCCAATTGTATGAAGCTGACGATTAACTTCTGCGCGATTTCGAACATCGAGCTCATCGGGGAGGCTTACGTGTTCGCGGAAAAGTGCGGCCTCCCACTGGAGCATGTCCGCAATTTCTTCCAGAATAGTTTGTATGCGCATCCTGCCGCAAAGATGTACGCGGGCAAACTGGCGGCACGCGATTTTGGCGGCCGCGGAGGCTTTGTCATGAAGGGGGGCCTAAAAGACGTGCGCCTGATGATTTCCACCGCTGAGGCGGTCGGCGCGCGACTCGAGATTGGGACAATCGTCGAGCGAAAGCTAGAAAAAGGAATCGAGGCAGGCATGGCCGAATCTGATTGGAGCGCAATGTATGAGGTCACCAGACACGAGTCGGGCTTGGAGTAGATATCCGTTGCCGACACGGCTGGGTAACCCCGACCGAGGCCTGCAGATGGTAGTTTCGGTTGACTGAATCACCTAAAAAGAAAGGACCCATCATGTCGCAAGTGAATTTCATTCCGACTCCGGACTTCGAGGAGTACAAGGAACGGTTCAAGAGTCACTACAAACTCGAACGCAGGGAAGACGGCGCTATTTTGGCTCAAGCCCACACCGCGGGCGGCTCGATCCAGTTGAGCGTGGAAAATCACCGGTCGGTGGGTCAGCTGTTTAAGACCATCGGGGCTGATCCGAAAAACGAGCTCATGATTTTCACGGGAACCGGCGAAGATTTCATGATGAAAGCAGATCCTGAGGGTTTCAAACTAGAACAGGAGGACCTGGAGTACTGGGCCTACGAGCACGCCTACAAAGACGGAAGAATCAACGTCAGCTCGTTGATCAATGATCTGGAGATCCCGACCATCGGGGTTCTGAATGGGCCGGGATTTCATTCAGAAATATGTCTGATGTGCGATATCACGATTTGCAGTGAAGACGCGATAATTTTCGATCCTCACTACGCCATCGGGTCGGTGCCCGGTGACGGCATTCACAGCTGTTTCCTGGAGCTGCTCGGCGTCAAACGTGGGGCATACGCGCTGCTGACCGGGCAGGCGATCCATGCGCAGAAGGCATTGGAATACGGGCTTGTGAACGAGGTGGTACCGAAGGGAAAGCTCTTGGAACGTGCATGGCGGCTCGCTGACTACATCATGTCGCAGCCGCGAATCACCCGCCGCCTCACCACACAAATCATCCGGCGTCCCTGGAAAAAGAGAATCACGGATGACTTGGACGGTGGGTTCGGCATTCAAATGTTCGCGCACCTCGCCAAGCAGAAGGCAATCCATAACCAAAACCACGTCGGTTCAGCCCTTGCCTACGTGAAAGAAGGCAGAGAAAACAACATCAAATAGCGCGCGGCGTCAGATTACTGGGCTCTGCCCCAAAAGCCTTGCAACAAGAGCAGCTCCCTGCGAGATGGGACAGTTGCCACGGCCAAGTCCTTTCATGAGAAGGCCGGTTAGTGTCAAGTCGGTTTTGTAGTTGCCTTTGGTCGTCGAGTGGTCCTCCTCAGAGCCGGGCCGTATTGGATTGGTGGAAGATGGCACCACGAAGATTCTCCTCGGTGTAATCGAGCTAATCCACCGCTGCGGCGCTTCTTATTGCCAGGGCGATTTCTTCTTGCGCTTCAAGCTTGGCGGTATCAATGGACTGCGAATACAGATCCAGAGTCGTCGTCACTTTCGCGTAACGCAACAGGCCTTGAATCGTCTTTACGTCCTTGCCACGACTTACCAGAAACGTCGCACGGCTATGACGAAAGTCATGGAACCCAAACCGTTGCCCAAGTTCCAATCGGATGCCGATCTTGAGGGCTGCGGGGCGAATCTTATCTGCTGCCATTATGCTCGCGCTCAGCGGCGTCTTGCCTTTCAGCTTCAAGGACGGGAATACCCACTCGTCTGATTTGGCATACGGGCTGTTTTGGTTCCAGCTGTGAAGGGCATCGGCCAGCAGGTCGCCGAGAGGAACCGGAGCTGCTGAGCCATCTGTCTTCAACTGCTCAACAATTTCGTTCCCTACAGTCCACTATGGAAGAGAGTAAATGCCTCTGCGGTCAATTTCCAGACACAGGCTTAACGTATCCGCACGGGCAGCGTCCCGTCACAGGCGAAAATCGATGGCTCCGGTTTTTGTAACGGGGGCATGGTGGGTATTTGCGCCGGGCTTCCTGAGCCTTTTCTAGGTTCGCACGGACGGCAAGCGAACTGATTTCTCTCAGGCTGAACGAGCGTCTTGCGGCTCTAGAAGCGCAGAAGGATCTCGCCTTCTCGACTGACTTTGCCTAAGAATGCCTAGCTAGCTTCGTGGCCTAGCTAGGCGCTCGCCGCCGGCTGATCATTCGTTACGAAGTCACGATCGCTTGGTCAATTTCCTATGAAGCTTTCGTTCATACCGTCCATATGGTCAAGAGCTTACGCACGCCTTGGAATTGGAATGTCCGTAACGACTTTTAATAACCACTGTACGCCGAGTGTAATCAAGCTTCCCCCAGTGGACAAGGGTACTTGGGGCTAGCGGCTCCAAACCCCGTTCTAAAAGGATCCCCCTATTCCTTTTCTTTTGTTCAATAAGAATAGATTATTTTTGAAATTCCGGAGGCCCAGATGGACGGTCGCGCTAAAGCGCGCAGGGGGATTTGCTATGGCTGAGAATCTCAAACTCTCGTCCACACAGCTAATGCACAGAAAATGCGGCCTTTGATTTCTTGCTACATAATCCCTGCTACATTTCCACGCTAAAAGTGAGTTAATTTTTCCTTGGCCGAAGATCGCGCGTGAAAGAATATAAAAGGCATCGGTTGCCGCAATACAAAGTCGAAAATCGAGTAAAAAATTCCAGTAGTAATTGCAAAACCGGTTGGCTTTTCAATCCAACTCAATGCTGCGGGGGTTGCGGGGACCTTTCAGCAGCTTCTTTCTATATTTATTAATACACTCGTACTATCCCTTTTTCGGCGCGCAATAGATGGGAATATCTCCCCGCAATACCCGCGGAACCCCGTTAGTCTGTCAGAACAAGTCTTCCTGACTGTCCAATTCAGGTTCGGGTTCCACGGCGGCCGGCTCCTCGTTGCGAAGGAGTGCCAGCTGTTCTTTCGAGGGCGCAAAGCGATATCGATTGCTCTTGGCATGCTTATCAGGCACGATCTCCAGCCCAAAGCGGCGCCTGTAGGAGGAGATGGAGCGTAGTAAACGGATCCCCAAATACTGAGCCTTGCCTTCCCAACTCGGTTCACCTATGAAGTCGGAGCGGGCGATGTTGACCAGTTCGCGATTAAGCAGTTCGGCCGTTATCGTTGTCGGATTCCATCCTGGTCGTGACATCCAGATCGAAAGAGCCTGCGCCACATCTTCCCCTTCAAGAGCAGACTCTATTTGCTCTTCATGCCAGGTGTCGATCAAATCTCTGGCCTCGGGCTCCCAGCCTTCGTGCCTTGCTACCCGCAAGAGGATGCTGGCGAAGCCTGCCAAACGCAACTTGGTCTTCGGTGTGTAGTCACTCTCTGCATAAAGGGCCTTCAGAACCATCCGAATGCGGACGAGAAGTTCACCAATCAGGTCCGCACGTCCCCAGTCGATATTGTTGTGTAAATCTTGTTCGCTAGTATTATCCGGTCGCTCGTTAATCTGTATATCGATGGTGCGGTTTGAGGTTTCAGTCTCATTCAGCATTTTCGTTATGCCCGCCAGGGCAAGTGTTGCCGTCGATTTGCGTTTAACTTGCCCCGCGGTTGTGTACAACTCTCGCCTAGTGACTTGGAAACCCGTCACAGTCTGGCAAATCAAGGAGCGAATCCTCTTCGGAATTCCGGTAGTGTTGTCGATGGCGAGAAAATCATTATTGATGACTGCGTTCTCGAATTCTTTTACATCTTCGGATAATCGTTCGACTAGGAATTCTGGGCCAAACAAAGTTCGCCCGATGATCTCCAGCATGGAAGTCTTGCCGCTGCCAGACGGCCCGGCGATTTGAAGAATAGGTTTCTCCACAATCAGACCGGGCAGCATCATCACAATAATCCATGTCGAGATCAGAATCTTCTTTTGTTCCGCAGTGAGGCGATTCTGCTCGAACTGAACACCATCGAAGACCTCTGCGAGCATGTCAGACGGCACGAGAGCACGGGAGATCCCGCCAGTGAAGAAAGCCAAGTTCTCTAGGTCCACCCTATACTCTTGATATTCATCGTCGAACTCGAACAACTGTCCACCGGTGCCGTTGGGGACCCTTTCAATTCCATCCTTCGTGACCCGTAATAACTGCCCCAGTTGTTCGCAGATATAAGCCGCTTCGGTTGCTTGGTCATAGTAGAAATAGTGCCGAATCGACGTCTTTCGGCCGTCTAGATTGGCCCGAACACCAAGAAACTTTCCGATTCTTCTTTCCGCTTCCATCCCTGCTCCGATGCCGTACTTAAGCAGCAAATCTGCAAATCGCGCATCGGTCGGGCTTATGCGAATAGGTTTGGCTTCTTGCCCACACAAAAGAATGTACCCGACCCCATCGCAGTTATATAGAGCTCCGCGTCCTTTAATGTTTTTGCAAATTGCCTCCCCGGCGAGTTTCATGCATTCGTCTTTCGACGCGGGTAATCCCAGGGCGATCCGATCTTTTACATTGCTGTATAGCAATGCTGTCATGAGTTTCTGGACTTGGTCGAGCTCGTTTATATCTCCGTAAGGTGTTCCATGATCTTTTGGCATGATGTCGTTTTGTATTGAGTCCATATCAATCTCCCGGATATCTTGCCCATGATCCATATTGAAGCCGGCTCGGCACCGAAGTAACAAACCGATCCAACCCAACGACCCTAAGGGGCGTTAGAGCAATCAATACTTGCAGGTCTACGAAATGTCTGGTCTCGCCTATATTTCAAAAAGCGCTCGATCGAATAGAGCCAGTAACTACGTTGTCGGCGTTTCGCAAACTCGCGGCTCGCGTAATAATCTGGATATCGTTGTCGCAACTCGGAATCGATTATTCTTGCATCATTCGTACAAAGTTCTCTAGCCAGCGAGCCGATAAGGGCGAAATCCTTTCCCGATGGGCTCTTGTCAGTGCCTCTTGCTTTCCGACGACCTACACGTTCCGCCAGTTTGGGATCCAACTGTCCGGAAAGTAGACGAGCATGCAGGCTCGTCAAGTCCCGCATTTGAATCTCTCCGCAAGAATTTGCTGCGCGCTTCCCGGTCATCACAAAATATCGGTCGTGGTCATACATTTCGACACGGCCCTTGCGATTCCCAGCTTCCGGCAACGAGCCCTTCACGATCGCGTGCCATCCCTGGCCGCTCTGCGACAATTCCGTGTAACTGTTTAACTCAGATAAGATCGCCTTGGCCCATTCTTCGGTCTCACCGGTTTCCGAATCGCGACATTTATCCAGGTCGATTCCGACAAGTCCAGAATCCCTTGTGAATACGAAACCAATTCCGGAAAATTTATCGCTCATATTCAGAGCGCGTATGGCAGCATCAAAAGTGACCCAATCCTTCGGATTTGTCGTGGATGCGGGTTTGCCGTCAGTCCGAAACGGCACTTTGGTTTGTTTCTTACCGCCCTTACCGTCAGCCACATCTTTCAATTGCCAGCAGATCCAGTGAGGCAAACGCCGCATCTCTTCGGGGATGTTGTCGAACATCTCATCTCCTCTCAACTGTCGCGACCAGGACTTGTGTCCCTGGGCGCCCGGGCTGTCCCCGTATATATCGTCTCAACCTAAACCGCATTTTTCGATCGCGGTTCTTTAGGAGTTTCCACGAGAGCAAATTCAATACATCGCATTCGTTTACGAGCAAATCCGTGGGCTTGGATTACACGGTCATAGCACCCCTCGCTTCTTGGGAACTGGAGCAGGCACAGCGTTCACCGCCCGAGCAGCACGCCGAGCCAGAATCGACGGTGGAATATGTGGCTGGACCGCTTCACGGGCATCGATGAACCTATCGAGGGACTCTCGGGTTATGACGTAGCCACGCCCTAGACGGATTGCTTTGAGCTCGCCATCATGAATCGCCTGCTCGATAGCAGCACACTTACAGGCGCAATACTGGGCGGCTGAGTAGATATTGAAACAGCGTCGAGGGGGATACGGTACTTCGAGTGCTTCTTTCTGGAGTATTGGTTCGTTTAAAGACATGAGACACGGCTCTTTTTTCTTCAGAGCCGCATCCCAAAACTAACGGGAGGGTTTCAATCTACTTTGCCTGAGAACTGCGGGTTTTCCTCCATCTTGCGACGTGAGGAACATCCCTCTCGGCTGGCGAGGCTTCCTTTGCGTTCAACAGGGTCGAAACTCGATCCTACGCATTTGCTAGTCTGAAAATTCCTGTCGTACTCGCCTCTTCAACAGGTCCAGCAGACACAGTATTGCATAGTACTAGTACTATGTCAATAGGAATATGCTAGTCGGCCAGATGAGGGCCTGCGCTGGTAGTACGTCGTGATGCCCATAACCTGTTGTATTTTTTGTTGTTTGGTCATAAGGAGCATGATATGCTTGTACTCGCACAGCATAATATGCTTGTAATGACACAGCATAATAAGCTCGAATTGGCACAGCAGAATAAGCTTGTAATGTCGCAGAAGATAGTGAGAGAAAATGGCGACCCCGCACGAGAAACTGGCTGAATCCCTCGATGTGCTCAAGGCGCTTCAGGAAGGCGGAAGACGTGTGTTCCGATCCGACGACATCAGCCGCGTTCATCGCGAACGCCTCATGGAGAACGGTTACCTGCAAGAGGTGATGAAAGGCTGGGTGATCTCCTCTAGCCCAAACGCACAGGACGGCGACAGCACACCCTGGTATGCGTCGTTCTGGGAATTCTGCGCCCGTTACTGCGACGAACGTTTCGGTGACCAGTGGCACCTTTCCGCGGAGCAGTCGCTTTGGCTGCAGGGCGAGAGAACGGTCATCCCGGACCAGGTGGTGGTGTGCAGCCCGAACGGCACGAATCATACGATCGGGCTTCTGTTCGGTACGTCGCTATACGATTTGAAGGTGACGGAAATGCCGGCCGCAGCGGATCTCGTGGTAAGGGACGGGTTGCGGCTTTTCTCGCGGGCGGCGGCGCTGGTGAAAGTGGGGGAATCTTTTTTCTGCACGCAATCCGGTCGAGTCACAAGTGGTGCTGGCGAGCCTCGCCGATGCATCGGACCTGCTGCGGCTCCTGCTCGACGGCGGCAACTCGACAAAGGCGGGCTATCTCGCAGGCGCTTTTCGCCGCATCGGGCGCACCGATCTGGCGGACGAGATTGTCCGCACGATGAAGCGCGCAGGATACGATGTGCGTGAAAGCGATCCGTTCGAAGCCGGTCAGACGTTTGGAAGGCCGCGACCGGGCGCCGCCCCGATCGTGGGCCGCCTTGAGATGATGTGGCAGGCAACGCGCGGGACGGTCTTCAAGAATTTCCCGGAGGCGCCGGGGGTGCCGAAGGACAGCGGCGCATATCTGCGGAACGTCGATGAAATCTACCAGAGCGACGCCTACCACTCGCTGTCGATCGAAGGCTACTCGGTCACGCCGGATCTGATCGAAAAGGTCCGTCAGGGCGGGTGGAACCCGGACCGAAATGAAAAGGACCGCAAGGACCGCGACGCGCTGGCGGCGCGGGGCTACTGGCAGGCATTCGAGGTCGTGAAAGAATCGGTGAGCAAGGTTCTCGCAGGTGAAAATCCCGGCGTGCTCGCGCGCGCGGCGCATAAGGAATGGTATGGGGAATTGTTCCAGCCCTGCGTGACTGCAGGCCTGCTGCGTGCGGGAGATCTGGCAGGATACCGGAACAATGCTGTTTACCTGCGAACGTCGCGCTATGCACCGCCGCGGTGGGAGGCGGTACGCGACGCCATGCCGGTGTTCTTCGATCTCCTGGAAAAAGAAACGGAGCCTTCCGTTCGCGCCGTCCTGGGGCACTGGCTCTTCGGGTACATCCATCCGTACCCGGACGGAAACGGCCGTATGGCCCGTTTCCTGATGAACGTGATGTTGGCGTCCGGCGGCTATCCGTGGACAGTCATTCGCGTGAGAGATCGCAAGTCGTATCTCGCTGCACTGGACCGCGCCAGCATGGACATGGACATCACGCCGTTCACAACGCTCATAGCGCAGCGCGTGCGCTGGTCCCTTGAGCGACACGACCTAAAATTTCCCGAGCACGAAGAGAAATTTGATTTTGACCGTGAAATTGTCCTCTTCTACGGACAGGATGGAGAGAGCCGCGTGCGGTGCGCTATCAGCAGAGAAGCGCTGGACGATGACTTCCGGGGTGACGACCGCGACAAAGTCGAAGTGTTCCGGGAAAACCGCGCTGCCATTCAGCAGGGCGCCCGGCAGAAATACGCTGCCGGCGACACGGAGACGGACGGGTCCATCCTAATTCATTCGGGCGAGCTGGCAAAGCCGCGGACAGCACGGAAGTAGGGAATGCCCTGTTGCATCTATTCTTTAAGGTGTAGGACGCTATGCCGACACCAAGACGACCACACAATGAGGCTCACATCGATACGGAGATGAGACGCGGCTATACGACAAGGCGATCCTTTCTTTGCAGCGGGTGATAAAAGCGACATTCGATGACGGCCGATGGCGGGAACCATTTTCACGTAGTAGGGCTTGGGGACGCAATGGATCATGTCATCGGGCCGATGGTGAACAAAACTGTGTAGGTTCTAGTTGTGTGTGGGAAGGGATCAATTCGCTTCCGCGACATTGAATTGGATGGGTAGGCGCGAAGAGAATAGGCATTGGGCTTGCCACGCTGCATCGCACGTCTGTACCCCGTTCCAAAACGCGGGAAAAGGTTTTTGGAATGCATGACACGAAGCTTCAAGGAGCACCATAGAAGATTATGGCCCTCGTCGAGGCGAACCGTTAGCTCAGGTTGTCCCCACTGATTTCAACCCTTATTCACCAACTTCATAGGTCAGCGCCGGTTCGGCCGTTCCGTGTTCTTTTGATTTCTTACCCTGCGCTTCGGTTTCAGCCGCCGTTGAAGTTCTATGCGCTCTCTAAGAGCACGAATTGCCTCATCAAGTGAACTGGGAACTGCAACTGCGCCTGGCCCACTTTGCAAACCGTCCCGCATTTTGATGAGCTGCTCAAGCCATTCTTCGTCGGTCAAGTTTCCTTGCGTTTGTTGTTTTGATCCCAAAACAGGAGCGACGTCCTTCGGCTGAATTGGCCACGTCACGGGCTTCCGAGTTCCAGGAACCGGCCGTTGCGGTTTTCGTTGAAAGTATGTTCCCATACATTCAAGTAAGTCACACGCTCGACGATCTGACCACTCGCCCGAGGGTACAGGTGTTGCCTATCATACAATATTCAGTTAAAGACACCGTGGCTGGAGAACAGCCGAGCGGCATTTGCAATTTTGGGGAGACTCATAAGTTGCAAACTGGGGAACTAGCAGCTAGTGGTAGGACGTTCCGAAAACCCCTCGAAATTCCTGCCTCTAATCCGCTGATTCCTCATGAGGCATTTAAGCCCCCTGAGCGGTTCCGAATACAGATGATTTGGGGCTTGTCTAGCAAGTCTTCTGACTGTGCTCATTCACTGTGGCGATGAAGGGCTGTGCAACATATTGATAACCGATCAATCTAGCTCCGAGGAGCTGCTCGGCTAACCATCGGAGATATTCCTCTCTGATCTCATGGACCTTTGCGGCCGTGTAAAGCAGCTCGTCATCATCGATAATCTTATGATCCTCCCTGCAAAGCAGAAGTAAGTTCTCGGGTTCATTGCGTTCATCTAGAGGCATCGGATTAGATCCACGCGCTGCTTTTTTCGTCTCTCCAATGATGTGAGCAACTTCCCCCACGAGAGAAGATTTCTTAGAACCAGTTTCCCGAATGAGCGGTTTGCGACAATTCGCGCACCTAGCTGCAAATTGGCCCCAAATGAGTTTCGAGCTCTTATCTGAAGGTGGCATATAGACTCCCTAGCTTGTTCTGATTTGTCGCAGAGGGATTTGTGCTCCTATTCTCACGTACCCGAGTTCTTTGGACTAAGGCCTGAAATGACTAGGTCATCCAAATATTGCCACTGACAATTTCTCCGCGCCCAAGCTCCGGACGGAATAACCCACTGTGCACGAATCTAGCGAAGCCATCTTCATTCACATGTAGCGAAAGTCTTCTTTGGCTAAACATTTGATCCAGGATGTCGTTGTATCTCGCAGCGATCTGAGGATTTTTATCTACAACCACGAACCTATACAGGTTGTGATTTTCTGAGAGGGCGAGCGCGATTAGATACTTGAAGAAAGAATCGGCCTCGGGCATCGAATAGCCGATCACACAGATTCGCGCGGCACGCTTCAATTCCTCGACGGCCCTGCTCCAAACGGGTTTCATAATGTCCCTGTATTCGCTCTTGTCCCAAGACGGAGGAATTAGCAGCGGCTGGAACCTGCGTTCGTTGCAGCGTGTGCAAATGCGTGCTGTGAATTCTGCGGGCGATGCAGTGACCTTCTCGTCGAGAACTACGACCTGCTTGGTGCAGTTAAAGCAGATTCCCCAATTTGTTGAGCCGTGCAACTTGAGAACAGAACAAGATGATTGCGAGGGGTGAGTGTCCTCAGTCAAAGTGTATTCGGGTGGCAAATGATAATCCGGTGCGACTCCGACGCGCCGGAGAGCATCATCAAGCACAAGGTCATAATTGAACGTGATAAAAGAATTGGCTCTGAACGCTCTCCGCTCTGGATCATCGAGTAAGCCGCTACCCAAGGCTGCAAAAAAGTCGTACAGGCCAGCGCCATAAGCAGGAGGGTCATATCCAGGGGTTGCTTCAAAGGTTGGGGGCGGAGCCCATGTCTGGCGGGACCCTGGGGCAGGCGAAAAGCCAAGACGTCTACGCATTCTTGACCTTGTTGCGATCTCAAGCGTCTTGGCAATCACATAGACAGTGCTGTCTCTCGTGTCCCTACTAGTAGGCTCAAGTCGTTGCGAGATTTCCACCAATCCGAACAATTGCTCAATGTCATCGAGATCGATCTTCACCTTCTCGCGGGCTTGTGACATTCTTCGCTTGAATTCCAAAAAGCGCTCGAAATGTTGTCGTTCACTTTTGTCGAGGTTGGAAGACGGATCATCGAAGTAGAGCCGGGATCGGTCGATGAAATCGTGGATCAACGGAGCCCCTGCTGAGGCCGAGAAGCCAGCGCCCAGAATATACACATTGCGATCGCGAACGTCTGTCACCGCTCGTACTCCTTAGAAGATTGGTCTAGGACTTCCATGCTCCCTAGGGCGGTAAACCTAACTCTTGCTCTGGCGCCGGAGGTTCTCGACTGCAGCTCGGATCTCGTCCGCGTTGGAAGCCTTTTCTGCCCACTCTCGCCAGAAGTTTTTCGTTAGGCTTAAGGGAGTAGCCGTAGGCTTATCCAACTTGATTCGTGAAGGAAGCAGAACGGCATCCCCGAGAACGATCGCCTCACCAATGTCCAGCAGGGGGAGCACTTCGGCGATCCCAGCCATGCTATCAGGCATTACTGATTTGACCGCAGATTGATCCTGTTCGTTTGTGAGCCTTAGCGCGATGAAATTATCGCATTGGCTCAAAATGGTTTTGCTTACGTCGGAGGGCCGCTGGCTAACAACGAGGAGAGAGAACCCATACTTTCTCCCTTCCTTGGCAATCCGTTCAAATGTATCAAGAGCACGTTTCGCAGCGGCATCAGTATCGGATCGAACCGGCAAATAGAGATGAGCCTCGTCGCAAACCAAGCAGACCGGGGTTCGCGACTCTGAGCGCATCCAGAACTGGATGTCATATAATACCCGAGCGAAGACACTCACCACTGTCGGGAGAACATCAGATGGAACTTCGGAAAAATCTATCACCTTAATCCCCGAAGACTTCTTTGTATTGGTGGAAAGAAAAGTCACGGCCATCTGTTGAAGCCACTCATATGCGGTGCTTTCGGTCGGAGGCTGAAAGAGGAACCCATAGCGTCGATCGGCAATCTTGGCTTCCAGTCGACTGATGAATCGGGTGAGCTTCCCGTGCCAAGGGCCTTGCTTGTCTCGTCCCGAACTGCCTGCCACCATTTCCTTGTCATCTTGTCGGAGTGCCTCGACAAGCGACGGTAGGTCGTACGGAATCGGAGAGTCCACCGTGAAGGATGCGAGTACGTCTTTACGTTTCTCTTTTTCAAGGAACGCTCGTTTCCAATCGGAGACCAAGCCGGTGAAGCGCATTGATTGATTGGGGGCGTTGTCGTCGCTTCGGTCGAGAAACATCGATAGCATCTCTTCTCGGTTCAAAAGCCAATAAGGTAGAAAGAAGATATGCTTAGCGGGAACTGCAAGATCTCCTGGGCCAGCAATCTTGAAGTACTCTGTGAAGCCGTTTTTTTGGCCCTTTGCCAGGGAGGCATATTCCCCGTGCATGTCGAGCAGCAAAATATTGGGATGACCGAGAGTATTGGCTCTCTCAAGAAGTGCGGCTACCGTCCAACTCTTTCCGCTGCCCGTGCTGCCTAATATCGCTGCGTGGCGTTGAAAAAACCGGTCGCCGTCCGCAACCGCTTGCGCCGTCGGGTCGATGACGAAGTGCCCAAGACGAAGTGCCGTTTCCGACGTGACTTCCTGGGACAGCACGCCCATGAACGCGGTCAAGTTCGTACCCCGAATGAGAAAGCACGGTTGGTCAATCTGCGGGCACGAATCCGCGCCTCTTTTGAATGACGGGCCGGCATCACCGTCCTTGGAACGATAGGTGCCTACGAGGACGGCGCGAATCGTGTCCTGTAAATCCTCTGGTTGCGGAGCAGTATCGTCATCCGGGGTCTCGATCGGCCCTATCGAGTCCGCAGGCAGGCGCGTGATGCGTTCGACAATTGAGATCAGAAATTGATGGCCAGTGGCACCCTGCACCGCAATCAAGTTCCCAACCAGCACGGTCTTAAGCAGTTCATGGTCGTCCACATGGATAAACACGCGCATAGTGTCAACCGACATAACCCGACCGATGGCCTGATCTGACTCGAAGGACATGATGGCAGCAGTCATCAGAGCACTCCTTGGGTGAATCCTTCTAGGTTCCAAAGTTGTTCGTCGACGACGAGCTCCTCGCCGGATTGAGTGACAATCCGCGTTCGAGGATCCGTGTCGGACACGGCACAAATAGCAAGAACATCCGTCTCCTTGCTGTTATTGATCACTTTCAACGCATTATCCGTAGGTTGCTTCGCGACTATGACCGTCGGCTTAGTCAACTTGAGGTTCGGGCACAGGTACTGCTCTAGATGATCGTCGTTGAAGCCGTAACCAATGAACATGAGCCTAGTTGCAGTCGAGACTGCCCGATTCCCTGCGTTGCGTTGATCGTCAAACGCCCACCGAAAACTTTCCCGGTACTTGGTTGTGCCAGGCGTGATGATGATCGGCACCGTTCCGGGGGCTATCGGACACCTGACGATCTTGTCTCCAACTTCAAACCAGTCGAGACTGCCGTGGGGTTTGTGAACACACAAGCATGGCAGGTTACGAAAAAGGGAATACTTACCTGAAATGTAAGACTCGCGATGAGAGTCCGCAGACCGCCGTGGATCAGGTCTCCCATGGAGATAGCCAAAAAAACGGGAGTCCACACCGATCTCTGCCGCTTCCACTGCCAATTCAACGAGTCGGTCGTAGTTGGTCGTAATGAGGTGAAACTTCTTCCCTGCCTTGAACAGGTGCTTCACAAAGGGAGTTAACGGAAGCTCCCTCTTCCGAGCTAAGACCCGCTCGAAGACCTTGCGTTCGAAGGTCGAGATCAACCGCGCTGTCTCCGTGACTATGACTTCGACTGTTGTTGGAAGTAAATTGACCTTTCCCATCGCGGCTTCGAGATTATCGCCAGCCTCTAGGGCAGTTGCTGCAACAGCCCAGGCCGGATCTGGCGCTGCCACCAACTTGGACGGAAGCTCGCGTTTCAGGTGCTCTGCCAGGGCCCACATTCCAGGAATACCCTCTGCCATCGAAAGGCCAGCGCCAACAACAATGAGCAGGCCTTCCTGAAGATGGTCCTGAAGTTGCCTTTTCACTGTGGACAAATCCAGAGCCACCGCTTATTCCTCAGAACTTTCTTCGATATCGCCGCTCGTCGGCGCAATTGAAACGCTATCAACCAGTATCGATGGCGTCGGTATTTTGGCTTTCCTCAAGTGCTGTTGACTGGGGGCAAGCGGCTCTCCACTAGAGTACATGCATTCGAATTCATCTTGGCCGGGCATGTTGCCTCACCCGCGCTTGGAGTTAGAATCATTCACTGTCAGCAACAATGGCTGTTGTCTGCTCTTGCTTGAGGCTGCGCTTACGAATGCGATCCTATACCAGATAATGTAATATTACAACATCACTAATCTTCTACGAGTTTGGCACCTAAACTGAAGAAAAACGCGGATGGAGACGCCCCTTGCATCGACTTAGCAGGGGATCTTGGCGAGTTCGATCCGGCAGGAATCTACCCGCTCAACGACCCGCAGACCGATATTCTGCGAATCGCTAAGGACAAGAAACTCACCAAATTGAATAAAGAAGCTGTTCGGAAAGTGCCGACAACTCTTAGCCTTAATCTCGGAGACGCGCGCACAATGCACAGGCTGGCCTCGGCTAGAGCAAGCCCCTGCGCTCTGCCAGTGAAAGCTCGAAAGTCGTACTTCAAGGTTTTCCAGGCATTCAAGATGGCGTCCTACGCAAAAGGATACGAGATTCCCCTACGTTGCGAAGTACGTGACAAAGCGGGGAGGTGATCTCCACTTTGGCGGAACACTTGAGAATGTAAATTTTTCAGAGTTTGTGAAATCACGTAGGGGGCATGGGCGGAAAGATGTCGTGCTGCCTGCGCACTTAGGTTCGGCCGAGCGTTGACGCTGCCACACGAACAATTCAAGCGGTGAAGTCTACAGCAAGCAGTGCAGACGTTCCGATGCCTTCACAGCTTAGAAATGCGCCTTCGCAAGCACCTTCAGGCCCACGATGGAAAAGGCTGACCTGCTCTTTGTATACAGACATGGCCGCCCGTTCTCAGCAAATAAGCTGCGGGAGAAGGTTTTGCACCCGCTTCTTGAAAGACTGGGAATACCACGTGGAGGGTTTCATTCGATGAGGCACGGTGCTGCCAGTGCCCTGCTGGCAGACGGCGCAACCCCGGCTCTAGTGCAGAAGCAGTTGCGGCACAGTGACCCTCGGATCACACTCGGAGTCTACGCTCACGTGATCGGTAACCAGCAGCGCGAAGCGGTTGAACACCGTTCGGCAAGAATTGAAAAGTTCGCAGTGAATTAGTTCAATTGGTGTCAAACGGTGATTTGGTGTCAAATGCAAAAAGAAAAGCTGTGGAATGAATGAGATTGGTAGGGGCGGTGGGGATCGAACCCACGGCCCTGATATCGATTGCCTGGCGCGGGCGGGAATTCTCGTCGGGATGTGTCATCTTCGGGTTAGAACTTTCCGGCGCGGTCGAGCTTCTTCTGTTCCTCTGGGTCGTGCATTTCGGAGTCGAGATAAATCTGGGTAACTTCCAGCGACTTGTGCCCGAGCCAATTCTTAATTTTCATCAGGTCGAAGCCAGAGCGGAGCCAGTTGGTAGCCGCAGTCTTCCGGAGCCTGTGAAGGTAATGCTCCTCGCATACAGGGCGAGCCTCGCACGTTATTTCGACTTCATGCCGGTTGTCGTATCGGCCCTCACGAATCGCAACCTTACATTGCCCACAATTCAGCCCCGCACGCTTGGCGATCGCTTTGAACTTGCGGAGGAAGTGGCCCTCGGGTTTGCCATCCTCGTTTGTGAAAACCCAGCGGTCGGACACCGCGTGCTTCTTGTGATCGGCCAGCAGCGAACCCAGCTCAGTGGTGAGTGGGACCTGCCGTTCCTCGTGGTTCTTCGGGAGGAAAGCAACATCCGACTTGCCTTCGCCGCTTACCGTGAAACGGAGCCCTTTTAGGTCGAGATCTTTCCACGTGGCGTACTGGACTTCCTGCTCCCGGCACCCAGTCCGGACAAAGAACAGATACCGCAGATATTCCCCGGGGGTCATCGCCGCGAAAAGTTTGGATAGTTCATCGGGGTTATATGCTTTCGTCCGGGTCCGCTGAACCTTCGGGAGCTTGATTAACTTCGAAGACTTTTCGACGCCGTTCGCCTTAAGGAGAGAGAAAACAAAACCCATTCGAATGGTGATGGTTTTGTTGCTGTAGCTCTTGCTCGCGTAAAAACTCGACGTAGGATTCAACGCCCGAGATGTTGCCAACTGATCGATGAACCTGACGCCCCTGGGCAGGTTCTCTAGCAATTGGTCGAACGCGTTCTCATAGGCGGCAATAGATCGAGGCCGACCGAAACGGCGGTCTTGCAAGTAATTTTCGACGGCGGTCTTGATCGAAATACGATGGATATTCGCTTCGTTCGTCAGGTCGTCAACAGTTAGACCGAGCTCGTGCGCTTGTCTGGCGACCGGGGCAGCCTTTGCAGCCTTCGACGCGGCCTGTTCCGTGTCGTGCTTAACCCACTGATACTTCCCAGAGCCGTTGCGAACCCGAATAAAGTATGGGCCATTCCTGGCCGCTTCAGGGCGACGACCCACAGTGAGCGGGCGATATCTCCAGCCTGTTCCCTCGATCTTTTGCCGGTAATAGACAGTTTGAATTGCCATCTGTTTTCCTCGCTGCAAGGCTATGCAAGGCTCTACAATTGCCACAATAAATGTAGCATTATGTAGCACGGATGGGAATAGTACTAATGTACGGGGCTAAAATAGATATGGCGGAGAGGGTGGGATTCGAACCCACGGTCGAGTTTCCCCGACACTCGCTTTCGAGGCGAGCTCCTTCAACCGCTCGGACACCTCTCCGCGAGTTGTGTGCTCATTCTAACGGAGCCGCGACGGTACGGCAACGCCGGCCGCTCTGATGTTGCGGATAGCCGCTTCTTCAGAAATTACAGTTTGCTTGATGCGCGCATGCGAAACGGCAGGAAGGCGGGGACGCGCTTGCGGTATGCCTCGTAGGCTGGCGCCGAAGCGTGCCGATAGTTCCTTTTCCTCCATCCGAATCACCAGCAGAGCGAAGGGCCACCAAATCGCCAGGACGATCCAAAGCAACGGCGTCCCGGCAAGAAGCGCGGCGCCCAGGACCGCGCTGAACATTCCCGCATAGCGCGGGTGGCGCACGTGCGCGTAAAGCCCGCCTGAAAACATTTCGCCTGTGCCGGTAAGTTCCGCGTGGCCGACGAGTCTTCGGCTGCCGAGTTCGCGCTCGACGCGCACGAAAAGATATCCTTCGATGGCGATCAGAACAAAGCCAGCGGCGATCGCGAGCCAGGGCGGGCGCGTGGCGGCCAGCAGTGCGTGCCGGAAATACCAAAGCAGCACCCCGCCGCAGGTCCACGCCGTGAGCCCCGCAAACAAGAACGCGGCGCGAACGCGAGTTCGCCAGAATGAATTGAACGGATGAAGAATCAGCCAGTAGATTGGAATTGGCAGTTCAAAGAAAAGAACAAATCCGGCGACGGCATGGAGGAAACGCATTCAACTCGCTTTCTGATCTTTTTTCACGAGCAATGCGTGCAGAGGCGAATAGCCGATCAGGCCGAGAACCAGAAGCGCGCCTCCCAGCAGCGAGCCAGGTCCACTGCGTCCAGCCCTGGTCCGCGCCCCACAATCCCCAGCTCGCCACGGCAGCGCCCGCCACGAGATACAGAAGACGCGCCATCCCCGAGATGTTCGGCTCCGCTGCCATCCATGACCTCGCCTCTTTGACGATTTCCAGCGCTACGCATCTTATCAGATGTTCATGCGCTTGGCTTGCTTTTGCGTCCGAGGGACCCCTCAGTAAGACGGGTTGACGCCGCGCGGATTTCCGGGGACGATGCTGGCGCAGCTTGGCCAACTCGAGGAGGAACCTTTGAGCACGCTTGAAAAGTCATCCTGGAAAACCATCGAAGTCGAACAACTGAACGACAAGCTTTCGCGCCAGATGATTTCCGGGGAGAACGCAACTATTTCCCAACTCCTGCTGAAGAAAGGCGCTGTGGTCCCGCGCCACTCCCACGTGAACGAGCAATATTCGTGGATCATTTCCGGCGCGTTGAAATTTGTGTTTGATGACCGGGAAATTCTGGTCGGCGCGGGTGAAATCCTGCTGATCCCGGCAAATGTGGCACACTCGGCGGTGGCGCTCGAGGACACCGTGGATGTCGATATTTTCGCCCCGCGCCGCGAGGACTGGATTCGCAAGGACGATTCCTACCTTCGCAAGTAGGCTTGCCGGTGCGGGAGTTCGGCTGGCAACTCTTTGCCCAGGGGCGCGTCTAACGACAATGGAAATAAAGCTTGCCCTGATGCCGCGCGCCACGTGCAGGTATAATAGCTGGATGGATTTAAGCGCCGCATGCTCCCTTGCGAGGCCGGAATGAAATTGACCTGGAAAGAACTGCGCCCGCGCGTGTCCCTGGCGGCCTCGGTTCTTGGTTTGGCCGTTTTGCTGGGGGCGGCGGCGCGCGCGGACCGGCCGTATGCGCCGAGCCGCGATTACCATTTGCAGAACGTGCGCGTGTCGCTGCACTTTGACCTCGACCAGCGCAAAGTGATCGGCGAAGTCACGCACACGCTGTCCACGTTGCGCGACGGCGTGACGCATCTGGATTTCGATTGCGCGGAACTCACGGTTTCGAGCGCGCGCGTCAACGGCAAGGACGCCACATTCGATCTTCGCGACGACAAATTGCATGTGCAACTGGCGCAGCCCGCAAAATCCGGCGAAAAATTCGAAGTCGATTTGAAGTACGAAGGCAAGCCGACCTCCGGCCTTTATTTCATTCTTCCCGACAAGGACGATCCCGGCCGCGCCAAGGAAATCTGGACGCAAGGCGAAGCGGAAGACACGCACCACTACATTCCCATCTACGATTATCCCAACGACCGCACGACTTCGGAAATGATTCTGACCGTGCCGGGCGACTGGCTCACCGTTTCCAACGGAAAGCTGCTGGGCGTGCAGGACGCGCCCAACGGCCAGAAGACCTGGACGTGGCGGCAATCGTTGCCGGTTTCGACGTATCTGATTTCGTTTGTCGCCGGTGAATTCAAGGAAAAGAAGGACACCTGGCGCAACATTCCGCTTGCGTACAACGTCCCGCGCGGAATGGAAGACACGATCGATCCCACGTTCCGCCACACCAAGGAAATGCTCGATTTTTTTTCGGACCGCTTCGGCGTGGCATATCCGTGGGAGCAATACGCGCAAACGGCTGTCGATGATTTTGTCGCTTCCGGCATGGAGAACGTGAGCGCGACGACGCTCGCGGCGCGCGACATCGTGCACGCGGAACTCGCCTCGGAGAGGCCCGAAGCGGCGGACGGGCTGATTTCCCACGAAATGACGCATCAGTGGTTCGGCGATCTGGTCACGTGCAAGGATTGGACCAACACCTGGCTCAATGAAGGCTTTGCGACGTTTGGCGGCACGCTGTGGGAAGAGCATTACTACGGCGTGGATGCCTCCAGCTACCGCTACTGGCGCGAACAGAATACTTGGATGCAGTCGAAGGAACTCTACCCGATCCCGATTGTCACGCGCGACATCAACGATTCGGTGGAATACGTCGGCAACGTCTACGACAAAGCCGGCTGGGTGATTCACATGCTGCGCGAGCAGATGGGCGATGAAGCATTCTTCCGCGCGCTCAAGCATTACCTCGAAGCCAACCGCCTGCAGAATGTCGTCACCGCGGATCTGGCCAAGGCCGTCGAGGAATCGTCGGGCACTAACGTCGACCAGTTCTTCGACCAATGGATTTACGGCGCCGGGGCGCCGCGCTTCACTGTGCGTTCCACTTACGACGATACGGCAAGGAAGCTCAGCCTCAGCGTCAAGCAAACGCAAAAAGTGGAAGGACACGTCGGATTGTTCCGCGTGCCGGTCGATGTGTCGATTACCACTGCGAGCGGCGAGACACTTTTCCCTATCGAAGTCTCCAAGGCCGATGAAACGTTTTCTTTCTCAGTTGATGGACCGCCGCTGATGGTGCTCTTCGACAAGGGCGACAAAATTCTGAAGTCCGTGGATTTCCAGAAGACGCCGGAAGAATGGATTCGCCAATTGCGAACCGCGACGGACGTGCCGGACCGCGCCGATGCGGCGTTTGCGCTCGGCAACCTCCGCGACAACGAAGCGGCGGCGAATGCCCTGGGAGAGGCGGCGCAGCACGACAAATTCTGGGGCGTGCGCGAAGAAGCGTTGCGCTCGCTCGGGCGCATCAATTCGTCGCCGGCGCGGAAGCAAGTGCTCGCCGCGCTTTCCAACGACCAGCCGTGGGTGCGCGCCGTCGCCGTCGAACAGTTGGGCAAATACCGCGGTGACGAGGAAATCGCCAAGCGCCTGCAAAACATTTACAAGGACGACAAAGCGTACTCCGTGCGCGGCGCGGCATTGCAATCCCTGGCCCTGGACAAGGCTCCCAACGCCGAGCCCACCCTTGAAAGGGCGCTCACGATTTCTTCGCCGGACGACGTGCTGCGGAGCGCTGCGCTTCGCGCCATGGGCTCGCTGGGGGACAATTCCGTTGTTCCCGCGCTTCTCGAATGGTCATCGCCGGGAAAACCGTCCAGGCTGCGCAGTATCGCCATCGGGGCGCTGGGCCGCGCGGATCTGAAAAATCACGACATCACCGCGCGCTTGATTTCCTATTTGAATGAATCTTCTTTCGACATCCGGTTTGCATCCATCTTTGCGCTGGGACGCCGCGGCGATCCCACGGCCATCGAGCCTCTCGAGGCGCTACTGAAGACCGGCCAGCTTTCGATCGGCGTTCCGCATGCCGTGGAAGATTTGATCGAGCAGCTAAAGGGCAAGCGCGCGCCGGAAAAGGAACCGTCCGCGACAGATCAGAAAAATGGCGATGCCGCGGGCGCCGCCTCAGGCAACAATCAAGCGGTTCTCGACCGGCTCGAACATCTCGAGCAGCAGCTCACGGACATGAATGACCGGCTGCGCAGGATCGAAGCATCGCTGCCCGGGAGCAAGAGCGATTGAAGTGGCGAACGCTTCAGCCTGCGGGGTTTGGTATGTTCAAGGACTAGAACCCCCAGGCTGAAGCCTGTGCCACTCATTCCGCAAGCAGGATTCGCAGGTCGCGCAGATTATTTCCCGTAGGGCCGGTTTCGATTGCGTCGCCGAGCTTTTGGAAGAAAGTGTAGGAATCGCTGCGCCGGAAATAATCGGCTGGGTCGAGTCCCAGGGATTGCGCGCGCGCCAAACTTTCGCCGTCCGCAACGGCTCCCGCTGCGGGACTGGAACCGTCCACGCCGTCGGTCCCCGCGCTCAGAACCGCAATTTTCCAGCCCGCAATTTTCTTTACGCAGTCGAGCACGAACGCCAAATTTCTTCCGCCGATTCCGTTGCCTGTCACCGGCGAGCTCACTTCGCCGTCCGCGATCACGGCCACGGACTTTCCGGGATTGGCCCGCTTGAGCGACCCAAGCTGTGCCAGCAAAAAATCCACGGCCTTTTCGACCGGCCAGTTGTCGGTCGTGTTGTCGCAAATGGTGACGAACTCCTCGGATTCCGACGCGTGGTGCGCGGAGTGAAACAAATCGTGGCGACCGAGCAGAATCTGAAATGCGGCGTTGCGAGCCGCAAAGACAGGATCTCCCCGCTTTGGAGTTTCGGGAATGGATTCCGGGTGTTCGAACTGCGTCCGAATCCTCGTCGGCAGCTTCGAAAGCAAATCGTAACGGCGGATCACGCCGCACGCGTTAAGACCGTGGTCGGATCCGGCAGTGTCGGGCCGGATGCCAGCGCCGATTCCTGGCCTTCGGGCACGTCGGTTACGCCGAGCGTGATCTTCATCGCGGCACCCGCTGCGACGGCAAGGCGTCCGCCCTTCACCGCGGAGAGATGCTTCCGCACGGCGTTCATTTCATCGATGGAGGCGCCGCAGGTGACCAGCACGCGATTCAGGGCCTGCATGTCTTCGAGCGTAACGCGCGGATCGAGCGGAAGCTCGACGAGCGCCGAGCCTCCGCCGGATAAGAGAAAGAAAATGAGAGTGTGCTTGTTTGTAGCGGCGAGCAGATCGAGAATCGCGCGTCCTGCCGTGAAGCTGCCATGGTCCGGGACGGGATGTCCCGCAATGATCTCGCGGAAGCCTTCAGGCAAGCTGGAGGCGGCGGTTGGTGCAACTACAATGCCTTCGGCGTGGAAATTCGGCGAGAGCGATTCGGCCAGGCCGCGGGCCATCGCCATGGAAGCCTTGCCGATGGAGACGGCGCAAATCCTTTCGAACGCGCCAAGATCGAAAGGCGCGCCATTTACTAAAATCTGCGAGCCTGCGCGGCCTAGCTTGCGGCGCATCACCAGGGGAATATCGATCGCCGCGAGGGTCTCGCGAAAAATTCGTAGCGCGGCTTGTTTGAGGTCGGCCATTCGGTCTGGTAGGACAGGCTTCAGCCTGTCTGCTGTTCGGTCGACAGCATCAAAAACCGACAGGCTGAAGCCTGTCCTACTTAGAGCTACGCCTTCAAAAACGCGGCCACTCCCGCGCGCGCTACTTCCGTGTCCTCGTCTTCGGTGCCCGCGCTCACGCCAATTCCGCCCACGCATTGGCCGCTCACTTCGAGCATAAGTCCGCCGCGGATCGGCGTCTGGTGCGCGCGGCTGCCGATCGCGAGACCCAGCGACAGGAGCACGCTCACTTCGTCGCCGCTGCGAGCCGGGCCGGTGTTCTGGCGGCGGATGGCTGCGGCATGAGCTTTATTGATCGCGATGTCGATTGATGCGGGCTTCGCGCCGTCCATGCGCGCGAACGCCATCAAGTGGCCGCCATCGTCCACGATGGCGATATTCATGGGCACGCCGATACGAGCGGCCTGGGCTTTGGCCGCTGCCAGTATGGCCTCCGCCCCTTCGAGAGTGAGTTTCGGATGGTTGAGCGATACGTGAGGCATTTGCTGTCCCCCTATGTGATTCGTTGCAAGAATTTCCACATCGTATGTTATGCCTCAATCCGCAAGGCGATTTCAATTTTGTCGAAGCACCTCCGGATTCAGAATCGTTGGCGGACGCTTGCCGGCAAAGAAGGCGATCGCGTTTTCGACGGCGATCAGCGCCATCCGAGTGCGCGTTTCGACCGACGCCGATCCAAGATGCGGCGCGAGGACCACGTTGTCGCGACGCAGGCCGTCGGGGATGATCGGCTCGCGCTCGAACACATCGAGCGCCGCGCCGGCAATGAGGCCGCGTTCCAGCGCGTCGATGAGCGCCGCTTCCTGCACGACCGGGCCGCGCGTGGTGTTGATCAGGAACGCCGTGCGCTTCATTTTCGCGAGTTCCGCGGAGCCAACCAATCCTCGCGTGGCGGCATTGAGCGGAACGTGAAGAGACAGAAAATCGGCCTGCTCGAATACCGCGTCGTGCGACATGTACTCGGCGTGCAGTTCGTTTTCGATTTCCGCGGGGGCGCGCGTCGTGCTGTTGTAAATGATGCGCATGCGGAATCCCGAAGCGCGCCGCGCCACCGCGCGTCCGATGCGGCCGAGTCCGATGATGCCCAGCGTTTTTCCCCACACGTCGGTCCCGCACAACTGGTCCAGGTTCCATTTCGTCCAGGCGCCGGACCGCGCCAAACGGTCTCCCTCGACAAGGCGCCGCGCGACGGCCATCAGCAGCGTCCACGCGAAATCGGCGGTCGTCTCGTCCAGAACGCCGGGCGTGTTCGTCACAGCGACTTTTCGTTCGGTGCACGCGGGCACGTCAATATTGTCGAAGCCGACGGCCACGTTGGCAACGATCCGTAAATTCGGCCCGGCCGCGTCGAGCAGTTCGCGATCGATTTTTTCTGTGAGCAGGCAGATCAGCGCGCCCTTGCCTGAAACGCGCTGCAAAACTTCCGATCGAGGCGGGCGCTCCTCACCCCTCCAGTATTCGACTTCAAAATGCTCCGCGAGTTTTTTGCGCGGCTCCTCAAACAAGACATGCGTGGAAAACAATTTCGGCTTACTCACTCGTGGCCTCGACGATTGAAAAACAACTGGGGAGAGTAACACAGCTGGAAGCGGGATTTCTCGATGGCGAGTGGCACAGGCTTCAGCCTGTGGAATTTGGTGCTTGCAAGGACTAACCCCCACAGGCTGAAGCCTGTGCCACTTTTCCGTGTTACTGAGGGAGCTTGATGACTCGCTTGGGAGTTCTCCAGCCGCGGCGCCCGAAATGCAACGTGACGGTAGCTCCGCGCATGAGCGGAGACGCCGCCAGCACGGGAGCGATCACTTTGTAGATCGCCTCGGCATCCGGACCATAAATGAAGTATCGGCCTTCGCTGCCGTCGGCGGGGATGGCGTGCCCGTCGTACTCCCCGACCTTGGCCTCGACAATAGCGAGTTGAATCTGGTCTCCGAGGGCATACACATATTGGAAGTTGGTGGAACCATACTCGAAGTCTATTTCGACTTCCTGCGCGGAAGACCCGTTCTTCCCGGCATCTCTTGAGCCAAACAGTTTTGCAAACAGGCCCATGGACCCTCATCCTAATTTGTATCGTATTGCGATACAGTTCATTTGAAAAAAATGAATCTCCGCCAACGATCATCGGGTAGCCGGGCTGCCGATTCTCGCCGCATCCGTGCGGACAATCTTAACCCGATCGATCCCAATTTCGGGACATTTCTAGACCCGCCGGATGCGCGATCGGTGATGGCTTTCACACGCCAGGCCGGCCCGCGCGTTGACTCTTCCCAAAGGCACAGACTATAGTGGCCCGGGGATCTGAAAATCACATTTATGCAACCGCAACTCATCCGCGAACTCGAAGCACTGCTCGGGCCCAAGGCGGTCCTCTCCGCCCCCGAAGATCTGATGCTGTACGAATATGACGGGTCGGTGGAGATGGGATCTCCCCGGTGCATCGTTTTTCCCGCCTCCGCGCGCGACGTCGCCGGGATCGTGCGCCTCGCCAATCGCTATGAGACTCCGATCGTGGGGCGCGGCGCGGGAACGGGACTTTCCGGCGGAGCGATTGCTCGCAACGGCGGCATCGTGGTCGCGTTCTCGCGCATGAACCGCGTTCTCGAAATTGATGCGGCAAATCTTCGCGCGGTTGTTCAGCCCGGAGTCGTGAACCTTGATTTGTCCCGCGCGGTCGAGCATCTGGGGCTTTATTTCGCGCCCGACCCTTCCAGCCAAAAATCTTGCACCATCGGCGGAAACGTCTCCGAAAATTCCGGCGGCCCGCACACTCTTGCATACGGAGTGACGGCCAATCACGTCACGGGCCTCGAACTGGTTCTGCCGGACGGAGAAATTGTGCGCATCGGCGGCAGAAGCATCGAGACTTCGGGATACGACCTGTGCGGCCTGCTCGTCGGCTCTGAAGGAACTCTCGCGCTCGTCACGGAAATCACCGTGAGGCTGATGCGCAAGCCGGAAGCGGTGAAGACGCTGCTCGCTGTGTACGACACGCTCGACGACACTACGGAATCCGTCGTCGAGATCACGGTGCGGGCCATCACTCCGGCCGCGTGCGAGATGCTGGATGGATTCACGCTTCGCGCGGTCGAGGACTACGTCCACGCGGGATTTCCCAAGGACTGCGCGGCGGTGCTGCTGATCGAAGTCGAGGGGCTGAAGGAAGCCGTGGAGGCGCAGGCCGCCGAAATCACCGATGTTTGCCGCCAGCACCGCGCGCGCGAAGTGCGAGCGGCGCGCAACGATCAGGAACGCAATCTCCTCTGGAGGGGGCGGAAAGAAGCGTTCGGCGCGATGGGGCGCATTTCGCCCATGTATTACGTGCAGGACGGCGTCATCCCGCGCACGCGCCTTCCGGAAACGCTCCGGCGGATCGAGGAAATCAGCCGCAAGTACGATTTGCAGATTGGAAATATTTTTCATGCGGGTGACGGCAACTTGCACCCGCTCATCCTGTTCGACGAGCGCGATCGCGCGCAATTCGCGCGCGTGGTCGCGGCGGGCGGCGAAATCATGCGGCATTGCGTTGAAGTTGGCGGCGCGCTCACGGGCGAGCACGGCATCGGCATGGAAAAGAACGAACTCATGCCGCTCATTTTCACACCGGACGATCTCGCGCTGATGGAGCGCGTTCGCGCCGCGTTCAATCCCGCCGGTAGATTGAATCCCGGCAAAGTGCTTCCCATGGGAAAGGCCTGCGGAGAAATCCGCGTGCCACCGACGCCGGCCTCCGCGGCGATTCCCACATGAGCCGGCCCGCGCAGGTTTCCTTTACACGCCTTGAGGAAATTGCCGGCCGCGCATCTGTCGTCACGGATCCCGCGGAAATTGCCGCGCGCGAAGTTTGCGGCGTGCGCCCTGCCGTTATCGTCCGGCCTGCCGATGCCGCACAAATTGCGGAAATTCTTCGTTTCGCCGCTGCGGAAAAATTGGCAGTGATTCCCACAGGCGGCTGCACGAAGCTCGGCATCGGCTCGCCGCCCACACGGTACGACATTGCGCTCGATCTCTCCCGGATGAATCGCGTCCTCGCGTATGACCCGCACGACCTCACGCTCGGCGTTGAACCGGGAGTGCGAATCGAGGATTTGCTGCGCACGCTGGCGGAGAAAAAACAATTTCTGCCGCTCGCGGTTCCATTCTCGGACCGCGCGACGATTGGCGGGATCGTCGCGGCGAATTCAAGTTCCCCGCTGCGCCACGCCTACGGCGGGGTCCGCGATTTCTGCCTGGGCATGGAATTTGTGACCGGGGAAGGAGCGCAGGCAAAGAGCGGCGGACGCGTCGTGAAGAACGTGACCGGCTATGACCTGCACAAATTGCTGATCGGATCGCTGGGCACGCTCGCCGTAATCACGCGTGTGAATTTCCGCACATTTCCAATGCCGCAGGCGCAGGGAACCTTCATTGCGTCATTTTCTTCGGCGGAAGCCGCGTTTGATTTCTGCCGCGCGGTCTCCTACTCCGTCCTGACGCTGCAGATGGTTGAAGTCGCTAATCCCGGCGCGGCGGCGCTGATCTTTTCCGGAGAAATTTCGGCGCGCATCGAACCGCGAAGCTGGACCGTCGTTCTGTCCGCGGCAGGCAACCCGGCCGTCGTGGACCGCCACGAGCGCGAACTCGGCCAGCTCGCCGGAGCCGCGGATGCAGAAGAGTTCCTTCCTCTGGCCGATGCCGAAGCGTTTTCCGTCCATGCGCAAATTCGCGAATTTCCAAAGCTGATGATGGAAAGAGCGCCCGCAGCCGCGATTTTTCGAGTAAGCGCCGTGCCTGGCGTGATGGCGCCGCTGCTCGGGAAACTGCGCGTGCTGGCCGCGCAGCACGAACTCGACTTTGTTTCTCTCGGGCGGGCGTCCGGGATTTTCCACGTCGCGTTCCTGCCTCAGAAAGAAACTTCGGTGCCGCCGCAGTCTCTGCCTCAAGTAATCGCTGAAGTGTTTCGCACCTGCGGCGAGGCCGAAATGCACGCTTCAGCCATGCTGGAATGGTGCCCTAGAGGAATTAAAACGACTGCGGACGTCGTGTGGGGACCGTCACGTCCGGATTTTGAATTGATGCGCCGAGTGAAACATTCTTTCGACCCACAAAATGTCCTGGCTCCGGGACGTTTCGCGGGCGGGATATGAGACCATGAACGACCAAGCCGCAACCGTGGAACAAACCCCCGGCCCAAAAGCGCGGAGCGGATTTTCCGGCGCGGACATTCCCGCGTACGACGACTACGCGCACTGCGTTCACTGCGGCCTGTGTCTCAATCATTGCCCGACCTACAAACTGTGGGGCCTCGAGGCCGACTCCCCGCGCGGAAGAATCCGGCAGATCGTACTGGTGGATCAGGGCCGCCTACCGCTCGGCGACTCCTTCGTGAAGCACATCGATCAATGCCTCGATTGCCGCGCGTGCGAAACGGCATGCCCCTCGGGCGTCGAGTACGGCAAGCTGGTGGAAGCGGCGCGCGCGCAGATTGCGCAGAATTACCGGCGGCCGTTTTTCTCGCGTCTGGCGCGTGATTTCGTGTTCCGCGGCCTCCTCCCTCACCCGAAACGCATCGCCCTCCTGGCGCGCGTTCTTTACTTTTATCAGCGCTCCGGCCTTCAATCGCTCGCGCGCGCGACGGGAATTCTGCGCCTGCTTGGCCTGGCAGACAGAGAAAAACTCCTGCCCCCGATCGACAAGAACTTTTTCTTCTCGAAGCTAGGACGCACCTACACCGCCGTGGGCCCGCGGCGCGCGCGCGTGGCGCTGTTTGCCGGATGCGTGGCCCAAGTAAGTTTTTCTGCGCTGCACGAAGCGACCATCCGCGTCCTGACCGCAAACGGCTGCGAAGTCGTCGTCCCCGCGGGGCAAACTTGCTGCGGCGCGCTCGCGGCGCACGCCGGCGTTCGCGATGTGGCGCGGTCCCTCGCGCGGACGAACCTTGACGTTTTCCTCAGCGATGAATTCGACGCCGTGATTACCAACGCTGCAGGATGCGGGTCCACGCTAAAGGAGTACGAGCACCTTTTTGCGGATGGGTCTTCAGAACATGACAAGGCGCACGCGTTCCGCAAGAAAATGCGGGACGCGACCGAGTTCCTCGCCGATCTCGGACTCGCCGCGCAACTTGCGGTAATGCCCATGCGCGTCACCTACCAGGATTCCTGCCATCTTCTCCACGGGCAAAAAGTTCGCGAAGCCCCGCGCAAGCTGTTGCGCGCCATCCCGGGTTTGGAACTCGTTGAAATGGTCATGGCGGATTACTGCTGCGGTTCCGCCGGCTCGTACAACGTAACGGAGACAGAAACTTCGCTCGCGCTTTTAGCGGAAAAGATGAAGCACGCCCGGGCCACCAACGCGCCAGTCATCGTCACCGCGAATCCCGGCTGCCTCTTGCAAATGCGCGCCGGGGCGGAGATTCACTCGACCGGGCAAGAAGTCGTGCACGTCATGGAATTGTTGGACCGAGCGTTGGTGAAGAAAACTTAGATCGCGTTTCTCAGTAGCACAGCCACCGTTGGCTGTGAGTTTTTTTAAATTCTGGAAAAACCGCACAGCCAACGGTGGCTGCGCTACTTCTCCCCAATCAAATACTTGCAACCGTGCGGTCCCATCTTTGCGGAGTGCACCCAGTTGGCGGGAACATCGCAGCGTTCTCCGACGCCAAACGTGCACGTTTCGCCGCCCTGCGTCAGCGTCATTTCGCCGTCGAGGATGATGTGCGCCGTCTCTGCGGCGTGCGTGTGATCGGGATAAAAAGCGTTTGGTCCATCCTGCCAGACGCACGTATGAAGAAATCCTTCCTCGTGCAGCTTGCGTTCCAACGATTTTTGATCTGCGGCCATTTTCCTCATGCAAGCAAGAAACCCCTACGACTGCTTCTCCTTCGGGCGGAACATCCCGGCGACAATTCGCGCGACCGTCCGGCGCGGGACAAGACGCACCGTTTCCGCGCCCAACCAATTCTTGAATCCGGAAATCACAGAAGTCTTCCCGGCCGCGAGCGCCGCAAGCCCCACGTGAGCGACCTTCTCGGCTGTTTCCGGCGCCCGCCGCGTGTGATTGCGCTGCCCCGCAACCTGAAAAAACTCGGTTTCTGTGGAACCCGGACAAAGCGCGCACACGCGGACGCCGTATTGCCGCACCTCTTCCGCGAGGCCCTCGGCGAAATGCAAATCAAACGTTTTCGTGGCGGCATACGTTGAGATGTAAGGCACCGCCTGAAACGCCGCCGTGGAAGCAACGATCAGAATATCCCCGCTGCCGCGAGCGATCATTCCAGGCAAGTAGAGGTGCGTCACATGCACGACCGCCGTCACATTGACCTGCGTCATTTCGATGAGCCGGTCGACGGCCACTTTGTGAAATTCGCCGTAGGCCCCAAAGCCGGCGTTGTTCACAAGGAGATCAATCGCAATGTTCTTTTCTTCGGTAAAGGTAAATATCTGCTGCGGGCCAAAAGGCAGCGCCAGGTCCGCGACGCAGACAAGAGTGCGGATGTTGTTCTTGGCGCTCAGTTCCGCCGCGAGGCCCACAAGCCGGTCGCGGCGCCGCGCCGTCAGAACCAAATTCGTGCCACCCGCCGCCAGTTCCCGCGCCAGAGCCGCGCCAATCCCCGCGCTTGCGCCCGTGATCAGCGCCCACTTGCCTTGCCAGTGATTCATGCCGCCCTCCAAAGGGATTCTACAGGACGCGCACGGATTTTAGGAGAACACGATCCGCGCCGTGCTGTGCCGAAAGGGCGCATCCACGATACTGGAATCCATTTACGGGTTGGATTCGGGAGTCCGGCAACTTGATTGACACTGTCAAATTGTCACCTCATAATCAGCCTGTAATTCCCCCTTCCTGAAGCGAATTTCCCCCTGCTATCCGTGTGAACAAGGAATTCGTCTCGACCGCAATCATCGAGGTCGTTTATGACGTTAGCCGTTCAAACAGTAAGTGACGCTGTTTTCCGCGCGCTCACGGAATCATCTCCGGATGGGATCGTGCTCGTGAATCAAGAGGGGCGCATCATCCTCGTCAATGCGCAGACGGAGAAACTTTTCGGCTATGGCCGCGAAGAATTGCTGGGCCACGCGATCGAAATTCTAGTGCCGGAACGATTGCGGGGCAGGCACCGCGGCCATCGCGCCGGTTTCATGGGCCACCCGCAAGTGCGGCCCATGGGTGCCGGCCTCGAACTCTACGGCCTCCGCAAAGACAAGACCGAGTTCCCGATCGAAATCAGTCTCAGCCCCATTCCGACGGCCGACGGTTCTCTCGTTTGCGCCGCGATCCGCGACATTACCGATCGCAAGCGCATCGAAGAACGCTTGCGCCGCCTGCTCGATTCCGCGCCGGACGCCATGGTAATCGCCGGAAACGACGGCCGAATCGTCCTGGTCAACACGCAAACCGAAAAACTGTTCGGATACAATCGCGAAGAACTCCTCGGCCAGCCCGTCGAGGTGCTCGTTCCGGAACGATTCTGGAACCACCACCAGACGTATCGCGGCAATTACATGGTCAATCCGCAAGCCCGCGCCATGGGAGCCGGCAGCGAACTGTACGGTCTGAAGAAAGACGGCACGGAGTTTCCTGTGGAAATCAGCCTGAGTCCCCAGCAGACCGACGAAGGCATTCTGGTTTCCAGCACCATCCGCGACATCACCGAACGCAAGCGCGTGGATGATGCCTTGCGCCTGTCCGAAGCCAATTTCCGCGCCATGATCGAAGGCACCTACGGCGTCTATCGAGCGACGCCGGAAGGCAAACTGTTGGTGGTCAATAACGCGATGGTGAAAATGCTCGGATACGAAACCGCCGAGGAATTGCTGGCTCTGAACCTGGCAACCGATGTTTTCGAAAAGGGTGAGTATACCCCTCTCATGTTCGACCAGCCCGGCACGCGAAAGCAGTTCGCCAAGTTAGAAACGCATTGGAAACAAAAAGACGGCAAGATTATTCCCGTAGAGATCAGCGGGCGTGCCGTGCGGGATGACAAGGGGAAGGTTCTTTATTTTGAGGTGATCGCCGAAAATGTCTCCCACGTCCGGGGAGTCGAGCAGAGACTTCGCCACGTGCAAAAGATGGAAGCGATCGGACGCCTCGCCGGCGGCATCGCCCACGATTTCAACAATGTGTTGGGGGTCATCGTCGCCTATTCGGAAATGCTCGTGGAGAAGCTGCGAGACAACACTGAACTTTCTCCGCTCGTGACCTCTATCACCAAGGCCGTTGAACGCGGAGGAACGCTGACGCGACAACTCCTGGCGTTCAGCCGACAGCAAGTCCTCGAGCCGCAAGTCATCTCCATCTCCGAGCATCTGGCGGGCGTAAAGGACATGTTGGCGCGCGTCATTGGAGAAGACATTCAGCTTAAGATCCTCTCCGGCAACCCGAGGGTGCGCGTGAAAGTCGATCCCACGCAGCTCGAACAGGTCATCATGAACCTTGTGGTGAATGCGCGCGACGCCATGCCGGAAGGCGGAAGGCTTACCATTGAAACCAGCGAAATCGATATCGACGACGAGTATTGCAGCCGGAACCCGGAAGCCCGCCCCGGCCGCCACGTGATGATGGCCGTGACCGATTCCGGCTGCGGAATGAGCCCGGAGGTCCTGTCCCGCATTTTCGAGCCGTTCTTCACCACCAAAGAGCAAGGAAAAGGCACGGGCCTGGGTCTCGCGACGATCTACGGCATCGTGAAGCAAAGCGGCGGACACATTTCGGCGTACAGCGAAGTGGGACGAGGCACCACCTTCAAAGTCTATTTGCCGGTGACCCAAGAAGAGATCAACCAGGCGCAAGTTCCCTCCGAAGAAAGAGTCGCCCCGCGCGGAGAGGAGACGATTCTGGTGGTCGAGGACGAGGAATCGCTTCGCAGCGTCACGCAGGAATTTCTTTCGAATAAGGGCTATCAGGTCATCGTCGCCGAAGATTTCCAGAAAGCAGTGGAGGCTTCTGAAAATAACTCGCGGCACATCGACCTGCTCATGACCGACGTAGTTTTGCCAGGGGCCAGCGGACCGAAGCTGGCCGACCGGCTGGCCACCAGCCGCCCGGATATGAAAGTTCTATTCGTTTCCGGCTACACAGCGGACGCTCTCGTCCACGGAGACCTCCACCGAACCGACTTCGCATTCCTCTCCAAGCCGTTTTCGCTGAACACCCTGGCCCGGAAGATCAGGACGATCCTGGACTCGTAGCGCCTCGGAAATGGAAACTTGGATTTGGCTTGGCTCGGAACTTCCGCAACAAACTCCAAAGGCCTTCGAGGTTCGCTCTAAGCAATTGCTCCCAGATACTCGGAATACCCCCCATTTACGTCTACCCGGAAGACTGTGCTAATCTGATTCGGCTTTGTCCAGTGGAGAGGTGTCCGAGCGGTTTAAGGAGCACGCTTGGAAAGCGTGTGTCGGGGAAACTCGACCGTGGGTTCGAATCCCACCCTCTCCGCCATATCTATTTTAGCCCCGTACATTAGTACTATTCCCATCCGTGCTACAGAATGCTACATTTTTCGTGGCAATTGTAGAGCCTTGCACAGCCTTGCAGCGAGGAAAACAGATGGCAATCCAAACTGTCTATTACAGGCAAAAGATCGCGGGAACAGGCTGGCGATATCGCCCGATCACGGTGGGCCGCCGGCCTGAAGCGGCCAAAAGTGGCCCCTACTTCATTCGTATTCGCAACAGCGCTGGGAAGTATCAGTGGGTTAAGCACGAAACGGAACAGGCCGCGGCTAAAGCTGCAAAGGCGGCCCCGATCGCCAGGCAAGCGCACGAGCTCGGCCTGACTGTTGACGACCTGACGAACGAAGCGAATACCAATCGTATTTCGATCAAAACCGCCGTCGAGAACTATTTGCAGGACCGCCGTTTCGGACGCCCACGATCTATCGCCGCTTATGAGAATGCGTTCGACCAATTGCTGGAAAACCTGCCCAGAGGCGTGAGGTTCATCGATCAGTTGGCAACATCTCGGGTGTTGAACTCCTATGTCGAGTTCTTACACGGGCAAGACTACAGCAACAAAACCATCACCATTCGAATGGGTTTTGTTTTCTCTCTCCTTAAGGCGAACGGTGTCGAAAAGCCTTCGAAGTTAATCAAGCTACCGAAGGTTCAGCGGACCCGGACGAAGGCGTACAACTCCGACGAACTATCCAAACTTTTCGCGGCGATGACGCCCGAGGAATATCTGCGGTATCTCTTCTTTGTCCGCACCGGATGCCGCGAGCAGGAAGTCCAGTACGCCACTTGGAAAGACCTCGACCTGAAGGGACTCCGTTTCACGGTGAGCGGCGAGGGCAAGTCGGATGTTGGTTTCCTTCCGAAGAACCACGAGGAACGGCAGGTCCCGCTCACCACTGAGCTGGGTGCGCTGCTGGCCGATCACAAGAAGCGCGCCGTGTCCGACCGCTGGGTCTTCACAAACGAGGATGGCAAACCCGAAGGCCACTTCCTTCGCAAGTTCAAAGCAATCGCAAAGCGTGCGGGGCTGAATTGTGGACAGTGCAAGGTTGCGATTCGTGAGGGCCGATACGACAACCGCCATGAAGTCGAGGTAACGTGCGAGACTCGTCCCGTATGCGAGGAGCATTACCTTCACAGGCTTCGGAAAACGGCGGCTACCAACTGGCTGCGCTCTGGCTTCGATCTGATGAAGATCAAGAACTGGCTCGGCCACAAGTCGCTAGAGGTTACCCAGATTTATCTCGACTCAGAAATGCACGACCCCGAGGAACAGAAGAAGCTCGACCGCGCCGGGCAGTTCTGAGGTGCTCTCGCGGGGTACGTCTCAGCAAGGTTGTATCCCGCAGAGCCCGCTTCCGTTTCGCCCAGCAAGATCATTGGAGCTCCACCAAGTCCATCCGTCTCAACTTCCTGATGTGCCGTCATCCATCCGCAATCGGCGGGGAGCATCATAAGGATCGAGCGGAAGTAGAAGAGGCACTCGCCAAGGCCCGCATTGCCGCGTGGTAGCCACACATTCCATGTACGCCGCCGCCGGGAGGCGTGGATGCCGAGCAGAGAAACAGCCCTCTCACCGGAGTTGCGTAGAGCCTCGAGGTTGGTCGCAGAAAGAGTTGACGCAAGGTGTTTGCTCCCCCCGTAATATCCCCTCCGACCAAATTGGAGTTGTCGCGCTCCATCAGGGCTGGTGATCTTGTCGAGCGAGCAAGAATTAACTCCCGGAAACCCGGTGCGAAGCGTTCCACTTGTTCTTCGATGCGATTCGTCATGTCGAATTCATTGCTGCTCGGAACGTGACAGTAGGCCCATGCTGTATGGCAACCCGCTGGCGCGCGCGACGGATCGAAGAGACTCGATTGCGCGAGAAGTACAAACGGCCGTTCGGAAATCTCATTTCTCCAGCATTCTCGCTCGGAGCGGGCTATCTCTGACATCCTGCCGCCAAGATGAACTGTCCCTGCCTGGTCGCAATGCGGCGCTATCCAAGGGATGGGACCCCGAAGCGCCCAATCTACTTTGAACACACCAGGACCGTATTGGTATTTCTTAAGAGCGCGACGGTAGCTCGCCGGAAAACTCTCACCTGCAATTTGCAGGAGTCCAGGCGGCGAGAGGTCGCAGAGGATGATCCTAGAAGGCGGCAGATCCTCTAGGGAACGAACACGTACCCCTGTGAGAATCTCTCCACCTAAGGATCGCAGATAAGATGCCATTGCGTCTGCAATTCGTTGCGAACCCCCTTTCGGAATCGGCCAGCCTTTCACATGTGCCGCCGCTAAAACGAGGCCTATTGCAGACGTTCCCCAAGACTCGAGCGGCATAACGGAATGCGCGGCCAGACCCGCGAACAGAGCCCTGGCCGATTCCGATTTGAAACTAGATTTGGCCAAGTGACTCGCAGGCTGTATTGCATGGATCCCAAACCCGGCCATAACGAGCGGATGCCTCGGAATACCAATCGGCCCCAAAATGTATTCCTCAAGAAGACTCCATTGTGCCGCGAGTGGACCGACGAGCCTTCGATAGCCTTGTCCATCCACGCCAAGTGTCTGGCACGTTTTCTCGATGGAATGGTCCAAAATTGCTGAGGTGCCGTTGTCAAAAGGATGGGCAAGCGGGTAGGGCGGATAGATCCACTGGAGACCGTGCAGGTGTAGTGGCAGCGTGCGCAGAAATGGAGACGCGACTGCCATAGGATGAACGGCAGAACATACATCGTGCGTGAAACCGGGTAGCGTCAATTCAGCCGAGCGTGTGCCACCACCGATTCGTTGTTCTGCCTCTAGCACAAGTACGGATCGCCCGGCGCGAGCAAGAACGATTGCGGCAGCCAACCCGTTCGGTCCAGAACCGATTACAACGCCATCGTATTCGCTTCTTCGAGTCAAGGTGTCGACCTATTCTACGACGGTAGGGGACGTTGGCATCAGCCGACGTTTCTGGATGAGTTGTCAGAGGTACGGAAGTTATAATCCTTCCTAACGATAAGTTCCGAGTGCGCCGTGATCCAGGAGCAATCCGAAAATCACGTTCCACAAGCCGACTTATGGGCACCGAACAGGGCCGCGCAACAGAGGCGGAGCTGTTCGTCGAGAAGTGCGCCTCGAAGTGAACTTCACGCCAAGCCGTAAACGCTCGGAGATGACGAGTAGACTGAGTGTTTGCACTGGTAGGCCACATTCCAGTTGTATCGTTCCAGATCAGCGAGGTCATTTGTGAAAGGGACAACGTGAACGTTTCTGGTCTGAGTCCTGTACAGCTCAATCACGCCAGGCGGTACCCTCGCTAAGTTCAGCGCATCAATCGATGCGAAGATGTAGGTGATGAAGGCAGTCGAGCATAAATTGAACGAAAGATGTTGGTCTTGCGGCAGTGGCGTAGAATAGCCCCGGTCGGATACCGAAGAGTCGGGTTCAACCGGGAGGAACGAAACGAATGAAGCCCAGGTCGCGCAATCGAGCCCGGGAGCACCATAATGTGCGCTGATCTCAGTTCGACCGAGCGAGCAGTGAAGAAATCACTCTTTACAATCCGGCGCCAGCAGGAGGATCTTCCCATTGCCGCCTTTCTCCCCTAACACATGTGCTTCAGCCGCGTCACGCAACAGCATCCGGCGGCCAATAGGCAGAACGAACTTGCCATCGCGCACATCATCGGCAAACTCGCGCACCTTGGATGGATCAGGCCGCGCAGACACACGCGTAATCTTTACTGTCGGATTTTGGGTCGCCGCGCTTTCCGGGAACACAGCGGTGTAGCCAAAGGAGCCGCCCTGCTTTACCTTCGCGATCAGCTTCGCTGCAACCTCACCACCAACGGTGTCCGCAATGGCATCCACTAGGCGGAATTTCTCAATCGTTTTATCGTCATCAATTGCGAGCACGTCAGATACACCGAGGGAGCGGGCGTCATCCAGCTCTTTCCCGCGAACACCTGCAATCACCTGCGCGCCTATCTTCTTCGCCGTATGCACAGCCGCGCGCCCAACACTACCCAGCGCTCCTGTTACCAGAACAACCTGTCCCTTTTGCACGTTTGTCGCAAGGCGCACAAGCTGGTCTCCCGTGAGGGCAATCAGCGGGATCGCCGCCGCGTCCGCCAGGTCCACTCCATCCGGCAAATGGGTCACGTCCGAATCGTCCACTGCCACCAACTCGGCATAGGTCGCGTTGGATAGTGCAAGAACGCGGTCGCCGGGCTTGAAGTGCTTCACATTTCCGCCCACCGCCCGTACGACGCCACTCACATCGCGGCCCAGAATTGCAGGAAACGACAACCGAAAATCCTTCTGCCGCATCCCTGAACGCACTTTCCAGTCGATCGGATTAACGCTCGCCGCGGCTGCCGCGATCAGCACCGTACCTCCGCTTATCTGAGGCTCGGGAACGTTGTCTTCAAATTTCAGCTTCTCGGGGCCGCCGTACTCATGCAGCACCACTGCCCTCATCGCGTATCTCCCATGTCGGCCAGCAGATTCGCAGGCATATTCAGCCTCTAAATCAGATGCACGGGAACCGACTCGAGTCTGTACTGGATAGCTTCCGGGTTCTCTATGATCCAGGAACAATCCCCAGAAGTTCCGGTAATCGGCTGCCACGCAGGTCACTTTTACGTGGACACTACTATCCGGTCACTGCACGTGCCGCAGCTTGCCATGATGTACAGCTACTATGATTCCGCCGTTGGGCGATGTTACAGAGCACAGGAACTACGGCAAGTCCTTCCTTACGAACCTACTTGCTGCAGAGTGTGAAGATATTTGACGATGTCGCCCGTCGAAAGCAATCCGACGAGGTTGTTCTCCAGCATAACAGGCATTTCATTGATTCCGTCTCGGCCCATCTTTTCCATTGCGGTCCACAATTCCGCATCGGGATCGATCCGATTTAGCTTCTCGATGGGTGTCATGGCTTGAGCTGCGGTAGTCGCCGTCCATGAGGGTCGAGGAAACTCCTTTATGTTGTGCAGGGTCAGCAATCCGACCACGCGATCTCCGCGGTCCACGAGGAAGCACTGTCGACCGTGTGACAGAACCTCCTGATCGATTAGCTTTTGTAATGAAGTGTCTCCCGATACGTGGGTGCATGCATTTCCCATCGCTTCCGATACCTTGTGTCCGACTAATAGGCCTTGCACCATTTGCTGCTGGACTTGGGCTCCGGCTGCGCTTTCGAGGAACCAGCCGATGAATGCAATCCACAATCCATTGGCAACGTTTCCTCTCAGCGCTTGCCACACGCCCCAAACGATAAAAAGGAAGCCAAAGAATCGGCCCGTGCTGGCGGCAATCAGAGTCGCGCGGCGAAAGTTTTTGTTTACTCCCCAAACGACGGCGCGAAAAACGCGGCCTCCATCTAGCGGGAACGCTGGAACGAGGTTGAACAGTCCCAAGAGGCCGTTAATGAGCGCGAGATACTTGGCTACTGCAAGGGCTGGCGTGATGTTCACGAGCAGTGGTTCCAAAAGGAAAAAGACCGCTGCCAGCGCAAAGCTGGTGAGCGGCCCGACAACCGCGATTAAGAATTCTGCGCTGGCGCTCGGGGGTTCGCCTGCAATTTGGGACACGCCACCAAATATGAAGAGAGTGATCCGGCTTACGGGTACTTTGTAGCGAAGGGCTACCCAAGAATGGGCCAGCTCGTGCACAACGATACTGGCAAAAAACAGCACTGCTGTCACAGCGCCCATCAACCAGTATTCGATGCTTGTCCCACCCTTGAATTCAACCGGGTAGTAACTAACGGCCAACATCCAGGTAATTAGGGCTGCGATCAAGAACCAGGAGTAGTCCAAATCGATAGGTATCCCAAGAACGCGTCCTATCGGAATCGTATGGCGAAACACAACTCACCTGCCTTTTACCAGAGAGTGACGCGCACATCCTCGACGACGTTTGGGTCAATCTTGATGCTGCGATAGTAAAACCCAGCAAATACAACCCAGAGCCGGAATAGACCGCGACGGATATTCATCGAAAGCTTGGGCGACGGTCGCGTTCGATAAAACTGTGCCCTATTTTGTGCACCACCTTGGTAGCAAACCGTGGCAAATGGTAGCAGAAGGCTGATCGAGCGAAAAGCCTTTGCTGGTGCAGAAAATCAACGCGGTAGCAAACCATCACACTCCGTCCGAAATGGCCCGCCACCAATTTGCAAGCAAGGGTCAGGGGTGCAGAGCGCCGGTCAATGGCCACAAACGGCGTTGTAGGACGCGAAAGATAAGGTTCGGGCCGAATTGTCGGCCAACCGGAAGTAATCCGTTTCGTCCGTCACGCGGCCGGTGAGTGAAGAATATTATCTCCACCGACTTCGCAAAACGGCGGCTACCAACTGGCTACGCTCTGGCTTCGACCTGATGAAAATCAAGAACTGGCCTGGCCACAAGTCGCGGGAGGTTACCCAGACTTACATAGACTCAGAAATGTACGACCCAGAAGAACAAAAGAAGCTCGACCGCGCCGGGAGGTTCTAAGGTGGCTTCGCATCTTTGCTTTCCAACCGCCGGAGCGACCCTGGCCTTATGCCGGGAATAGAGAGCTCGGGATGACGGCGGACCCGCCTTTCGTACTAGCGGTGCAACCCGGACTTTGCTGCAAGTTTTTCGATTGCCTCAATCTTTGGCGCTTCAACACGTCCATCCGTCTCAACTTCCGGATGCGCCGTAATCTAGGACTTATCGGGTTTAGTCCCCATAGCGTGGTAGTATGACATCCATCCTGGGAAGCAAGTCGGAGCGCCATCAGGAGGCTAGAAATGGCGAGTTTGGGATCCGTGCCGGAACCGCTAGGAGGTTCCATCCCAAGTTCTGCCTCTGCCGTCCTAGCTACGGCGGTTACTTCGCGGCACTCTGCCCTCGTCCGCGTCACTCATTGGATCACCACTCTGTGCTTTCTTGCCCTGCTCGTCAGCGGAGTTGAAATTGTGATCTCTCACCCTCGCTTCTATTGGGGCGAAACCGGCAACGATTTGACTACACCCTTGTTTAAACTGCCGATCCCTTCCTCAAGGGCATTGGTGCCGACTGGCTACGGGTACGTGCTGGCAGACCAGAACGGCTGGAGCCGGTATCTCCACTTCCAGGCTGCCTGGATCGTGGTATTAACCGGCCTGCTGTATGCAATCTCCGGATTGTTTACGGGGCATTTCCGGAAAAACTTGCTCCCGGAAAAGGCCGATCTCTCATGGCGGGGGTTCTCGATCGCCATCGCTAACCATTTGCGCTTCGAACGGCCTGGCGAGGCAGAAGCCTGGTCGTATAACGTGCTCCAGCGGCTCACCTACCTGCTCGTGATCTTCGTTCTGTTCCCATTAGTAATCTGGACGGGCTTGGCGATGTCCCCCGCCTTTGTTTCCGCGTGTTCCGGCGACCGTCACTGTGTTGGGCGGCCAGCAATCCGCGCGTACGATTCACTTCTTCGTCTCCGTGTCTCTCCTGCTTTTCCTGCTTGTCCACGTCGTGATGGTTTGTCTTGCCGGATTCAGGAGCCGCATGCGAGCTATGATCACGGGCCGGACCCGTGCACATATGGAGCGCACATGAGCGATCTCTCACGCCGCAAATTGATTGTGACCGGACTCGCGGCCACGGCGGGTGTATCGGGCCTGGGCGTGGCCGCGCGCATTGCGCAAAAGTATGGAATGATCCCGCCCGATCATGGCGGAATCTACGGCCTCGGAGAAACGCTGACCTATGCTTCCCAGCGGCTGCTGACGAAGCACTCGTTAGCCCGTGAGTTTCCTCGAAGCCAGATTTCGAAGTCCCTCCGTTCGCGAACGAAATGCCGCCCCTGACTGAAGCGTTCAAGCGCCTTCAGGCCGGAGGATTCGCCGACTGGCGGCTCTCCGTCAACGGCATGGTCGACCGGCCCGCCTCGTTTTCGCTTGCCCAACTTAAGAGCTATCCGTCTCGCAGCCAGATCACTCACCTGGCGTGTGAAGAGGGCTGGTCATATATAGCCGAATGGATCGGCGTGCATCTCTCCCACGTCCTGGATGTCGTGGGGATCCACCCGCAAGCCAAATACATTGTCTATTTCTCGATCGATCCCGACTGGTGGGACAGCATCGATATGGCCGACGCAATGCATCCGCAGACATTTCTCGCCTATGGGTTGAATGGCAATGAACTTCCCGTGGGCAACGGCGGGCCTCTCCGCATGCGGCTCCCCCGCCAGCTCGGCTACAAGAACGTGAAATTCATCACCCACCTGACCGTCACCGACAGTCATGAAAGGCTTCGGCAAGGGCCTGGGCTCCGCCTCTCCGGAAGGGGGCTATGCCTGGTACGCCGGCATCTGAGAGGCTTGTTTCAGCAATTCTTTTTCGTTGCCATTGTTGGTCTCCTCGTAGGTATGAACCAAATTAAGGTCATTTGAATTTCCGCCAACGTGGTCGAACCATACGCCTGTTTAGAGAGAAGTAAAATTCTACTTTTACGGTAATATTGTAGTACTGGGGTGCTAGGTACTTGCCAACCCAATCTTGCGCGTCAAGCGTAGTTGCGAAGAAGTACAATGTTGCCTGGAGAGATATGCCATGCCAGACGCATCAACATCAACCAGTTTGTTCCCCGTACTATCAGCGTTCGGCGGTTATCTAATAGGTGCGGGCACCGAGTATTTGCGAGATCGGCGTATTCGTGCGCGTGAGCGTGAAGCGAGGGCGGAGGCTAGACGGCTTCAACTATTTCAACGGCGGTCCAACTTTCAGCGGGAAACGCTGCTCAATCTTCAGGACGCTATTTTCGCACTTGCACGGGCAAGCTCACGAGTACACCATCTGGACGAAAAAGAATTTCGCGAGAGTGGTGTTTGGCACCGCAATCGTTTGCCGGAGGATCTGGATGAGGAAGGGCGAGAGGCGGTGGTTAAGACCACAACCTACATGGTTCGCGTACGCGACGATGGTATCCGCGAGTTGACCAGAACATTCAGAGATAATGCCGCTCGCTTAGGGATCTGTCGAAGTATAGAAGAAAGCCGACAAGCTGCGGAGGCAATGGCTGCTGCGGTCTCTCCTCTGCACGAACGCATTGGATTGGTCCTTCGTAAATTGGACGATGATGAGGACAACATCGAATTAAAGCAATGAAGGAGTAAAGTCCGAACCTCGCGATTGATTCAATCCTCCCGAGGACTGCGCCATCGGTCAGAAGGCAGCATGTTTTCTAGATTGTCCTGCTCGCTTTCTTCTTCATCCTCTGGGTCCGGTAACGATTCCCCCCAAAGTAAGGTGAGCGTTCGGCCATAACCTCCCAGGCCAACAATTTCTTCCACAACTTCTCGGCTTCCACCACAGTCGAACCATGCGTCCATCGAAGAGCTTGAACTCACGCGTTTGGCGTGTGCCACATTTTTTGGATCTTTGTTGAACCTCGATGTTGCCGTTCCTTCGGGTATGCCTGAGTTTTTCTTGAGCCACGTCAAGCCGCGTCTCGCCTTGAGAGTCTCTGACATAAAGGCAAATTGGACACGATTATCCTTTGAACAGATAACGGCAATCGGATCATCGCTGAGAATGGCGTAACGAATGGCTGTCGCAGTTAGCGATGTTCCACATTTCTCAGCCAAGGTCTCGACAGCCTTCAATCCCGGCTGGACGCCGTCACAAGCGGTCTTGAACAGTCCTTCGGGCATCAGAAGTGCTGCCGCAAAAGCGTCGGCTTCTCGCTCATAAGGGTCATCCGAAGAGAATCCGCTATCCGATTCGTGCCGAATATTTCCGTCGACGAATATGTGCCTGTAGTGCCCTTCAAGAAAATAATGCCCGAGTTCGTGCGCGACGGTAAATCTGCGAAAGCCCTCACCAGAAAATATATCGCTATAGAAGATTGCGAAGGTGCCTCCGACACCAGCCAGGCAGCCCGACACCCCCGGCTTGGCAGAACTAGTCTTCTGGCAGACGATTTCCGCCGATTTGGCGATTTCGAAAGGGTCAACGGGTAGTGTAGAAAGCTTGCGCTTTGCCAAGACCTCTTCGGCTTGAGACTCCGCCTTCCAGAAATCGCGTCTTGCCATACAGCTATTCCTTTTTCGGCTGCTTTTTCGCCATCATCTCGGCCATGCGGGTTATGGTGTCTAAGTCCTCGTCCGACATTTTTTCCGCGTGGCGAAGGAGTTTGAGCGCGACAGCATTAGACACGTTCATGGCATCGGTCCTGCCAATCAGGTAATCCGTGGTTACCTTCAACGCATCGGAAAGAGCCTTGAGATTCGCGAATGATGGCGATCTCCGCCCAGTTTCAAAGTGCGATATGGCGGATGCCTGCAACTCGGCTTGCTCTGCTAATTCGGACTGACTCAACTTGCGCAGTTCTCGTACCGTGCGAAGGCGCTCTGCAAAAATATTGGACATGGGCTCTTGACTTGCTGTAGACGATTCCGTATAGTTTTTAACGACGTTAGCGTATCCACCTTGGCAGTATACGCTCCCGTCAGATTGTAGTTTACATTGGAAGTAAATTCAAGGAGTGCAAGCTCCGAAAGGACAATTGAGATGGCAGACGTACAAGTAACATGCATTACGAAGCCCCACCCGCAAAGTCCCCATGAACACATAACGCATTTGGGGAATCCGCAGGTAGGGTGGGAATGGACAAGCGAGCAAGTGATCGCAAGCATCGACGCGGGCACGAACACGTTTTACGTTCTTGACCCTCGCACGGGCAAGCGTTCCGATGTCGGCGTGGTTCGGTCGGCGGGCAGAGCGCCTTACGTTCGAACTCACGCAGATGGGGATTGGAACAATAATCTCTTGTCTTTGAATCAGTGTCCTCTTGCCAGGAGATAGGAAAGAACACAGCGCGGGGCTGAATTTAGCCTATTCCGCCCCGTTCGCTCCAGCTCGGTATTCCATAGTTACGGAAGAGTGATAGAATCCGCAGGGTATTCTTCGTGAGGCAGATTTGAAATTGAATGGACAATGGATCGGCACCTACACTGGCACAACTGGTGGGGTGATAATTGTCAATATTGACGAACGAGAATTGAATTATCAGGGCGTAGCTTATCTGCTGGCGGATGACAGCAAAACCTTTCCTGCCTCTGCTGCCTACTTCAGAACTCCGAACAAGGATGCGCAATTCCAATTTCGTACCGATTCAATCTTGCCGATTGATCCAGCCTCTGGATACATAGCTCCGTGGGAGCAAATTAAAGATCAGTACCCACAAATTGCAGGCTTTTCTCAGTACGCCGATGTAACTGGTTCCTGGACTAAGGATTCTCTGACACTTTCGTGGATCTCGAATCTCGGGACGGCTGGCAACTGCGTTCTACCTCGCTCAAAGGCTGAGCAACCCTCGGAGCTAATAGCAGTAGAAAAAGATTGGGGCGCGTATAAGGAGTACGTGGCGAACTTGGCAGCGAGGCAATTCCTCTTTCGCGGGCAAACCGATCAGTGGCGTTTGCGAACATCATTTCATCGTTCCGGGCGAGCGGATCTGGAAAGGTTCTTGAAAGAAGACATTCAAGTTCTTCGCAATCACGTTAGCGCAAGAGTGAAACATATCTTCAATCTAGCAATCGGGGACGAGAATGGGGCCTTTTTTAACCTAGTGCAACACCACGGCTATCCCACTCCACTCCTCGACTGGACATATTCCCCGTACGTGGCCGTTTTCTTTGCATATCGTAAGGTCTCAAATGAAGCTGCTGAAAAGGCCCCGCCAAAGGGGAAAGTCAGGATTCACGTCTTTGACCAAATACAGTGGAAAACGGATTGGAATCAGATCCTCCAACTTGTTTACCCTGGACCTCACCTATCCATTGGCGAGTTCTTGGCGATTGAGAATGAAAGGATGATTCCGCAGCAAGCGGCCTCTACGGTTACGAATATTGACGATATTGAGTCATATATTCAAAGCAAGGAGGCCATTTCTAAGAAGCAATACCTCTCAGCGATCGATCTACCCGTTCACGATCGCCGCCAAGCAATCCGGGAGTTACGCTACATGGGTATCACAGCAGGCTCGTTATTTCCAGGCCTTGATGGAGCTTGTGAGGAACTCAAGGAGCGCAATTTTGACATTTGACGAGCCGGTGGTTCTATAGCCCGCAATCCGCGAGGTGCTGGGTTGCCATCATCACATTGGGAATTGACACGGAAGTTTGCTGCTGCGCTTGCTTGACCCAGCCCACAGCATTTTCGGCGGTGAATCCCATTGTGATGAGATAGCTTTCGAGAGCAGCGGGGCCGACTATTTTGTTGGGCTGCTGCGCTCCATTTTTGAAGCCCGCATATCTCGCAAAGATGAGATCGTAGTGAGGTATGGCTCTTGGGTCTCCGGCATTTAACCACAAAATATCTAAGCTACCTTCAACAGTCATCGTCTCAACCATTGCTCCATCCTCCTTGATTGCACCCTAGGCTGCGGATTAAATGTGCGATATAAGCGTGCGCGCCATACTGCAGAACTAGATAACCTCGCCGTCGAACTGCTGAATTGGTTCGTCGCAAGCCATAAAACAGTTACGTAGCCGTTCAAGTTCAGCGGCGGTGATACCGCTATTCTTGAAGACACCCTCCCAGTTTGCTTTTACTGTTTTCTGGATATCAAGAGCAAATGCGATAGCTTCCGATTTGGAGAATCCAAAACTTGCCGCTTCGCTCAATGCGTTCTTCAAAGTTGCCTGGCGGCCGTTACTCCCAACGCCGATCGCAAGATCTCGCTCCAAACTAACTTGTGGATACGGCACGATGTCGTAAGCAGGAGACAGTCGCCACGCTTTGCCGTCCCACAGAAAACCGTGGTTTCTCAGGTGATCATCAGTATTGTTACAGAGAATATTGAAAAGCATCCTCCGCCATAGTTCCTTTGAATCTTTCGCTGGGTCGGAGCCGAAAAGCCGCAACTGCTCCGCTAAGCGCCGGTAACTTTGCCGCGAAGACTCACTTTCGTGTGCGCCTGTAATTGTTAGACCGGAGATGAATGGTAGGCGTCGATATGTCGTCCCGATTGGTATCCTGTCGAAGCGCTCAATCAGATAGATGTCCTGTCCGAGTACTTTTTCAATGCGGACAGGTGGCACGTTTATGCCGACCACGTGCGCGAGGTTCATGGTTGCATATTCTGTGCGGCACATTGGAAAGTGATCGTCGGCGCGGCCAAATTTCGCAATCCATTGTTTTCCGCCGTATTCCGTCGTCGCCTTGGGACGCGCTCCGCCTAGCGACGAGCCGCGAGCGAAGAAACGCCCGTGCTTACGCGGCAGATCGTCAGCTGTGTCCACGTCCTGTACAGCCTCTAGCATGCCCTTCAAATCGAGGTCTTCACCGTGCAAGTTCTGTTCGGTCCACGGCACAATGCGTTTGGGACCGGAAAGGTCCGGCCCGAAGGCCAGCGCACCGACGCGAGCATCGCCGGTTGCCACCAAGTAATCGAATTCGGACAGAGGGACTGCGCCAGCGGCGCGATCCATAAGATGCCTTCCCCAGCCGTCGGGCGCAGCATCGCGGATGCCATTGAAAAGAACAAAATCCTCCGGAGTAACATAGTCACGGTCAGCGTCGGCATCAGGTAATGGCAGTTGAACGGGGTCAATTGTCAGCCGATCTTTCCTCTGGAGATATCGACGACCATAACGAAAGCGAGCGGCCGCCTCGCGCCCCGATCCAATTGTCTCCAAAAGGCCGGCGGGCACCGGTCCTTCTTCGAGGTAAACGTAGACATATGCTTCTGGCATGGTTCGCTCAAAAATCGTACTTGTCGCTACGGCTCTTCGTCCTCCGAAAATCCCTCGGTAGATTTCTAATGTCCTCTTGTAGTCCTGTCGTGTCGGTTTCTGGCGCCACTAAATCGCCCAGGCGCCGATGCAGGCCCAGAATCCAGAGCGCGGCGGCGACAATCCCGATTCCTACCGCGGGGTCACCTTTTTCCAGGCGCTGTACGGTCTTTAAGTTGACCATCATGCGATCAGCCATGTCATGCAACGACAGATGTCGCCGCTTACGGGCAATCGTGAGATCGCGACCAAGCTTTTGTAGCTGATCAACAACGACTGCGGGGAGCGCTGGATAGGATTGGCTTGCTCTGGGCATAAAGTTAATTATACCCATATAAGGGTATTTTACAAGCTAAAATACCTCTATATGGGTACATATTTAGGCGCATTGCAAGACGAATATACCCCACCCATACGGCTTGGCTTCAGAAATTGCCACACCCATCTTGACATGGTACTAGTACTATATCATATTTATCGTGCTGGACCTGCTGAAGAGGCGAGTACGGCAGGAATTTTCAGACCAGCAAATGCGTAGGGTCGGTTCCCGACTCTGTTGGACGCAGAAGAAGCCTCGCCAGCCGAGAGGGATGTTCCTTGCGTCGCAAGATGGAGGAAAACCCGCAGTTCTCAGGTGAAGCAGATTGAAACCCTCCCGCTAGTTTTGGGATGCGGCTCTGAACAAAAAGAGCCGTGTCTCATGTCCTTAAACGAACCAATACACCAGACAGAAGCACTTGAAGTACCGTATCCGCCTCGACGTTGTTTCAATATCTACTCAGCAGCCCAATATTGTTCCTGTAAGTGTGCCGCCATCGAGCAAGCGATTCACGACGGTGAACTCAAAGCAATCCGTCTAGGGCGTGGCTACGTCATAACCCGAGAGTCCCTCGATAGGTTCATCGATGCCCGTGAAGCAGTCGAGCCGCACATTCCGCCTTCCGTTGCTGCTCGCCGAACGGCCCGACTGGCGAATGCATCGCATGCTCCTGCGCCGCAGTCCGCTCGAAAAATCAAATAGTGCATAGAAGTCTTTTTAGCGGCCGGCGAAATGAGCGGTTGTCCAAGAATATTGGAAAGTACTTTCGTCCTATTGAAAGATCGTTGGCCATCATGTAGTCTACAAACAGTATCAAGAGAGGGCGCGCAGTCGGCGCTCCGGCAACCGAGCCAGAGAAAAGGTCACGGTGCCAGCCTTCGAAAGAAGGGATGCGGCCTGTAGGGGCAAAACCCACCTTAGTCCTTTCCCATTCAATTTCGAAGCATCTTCCCCCAATTGGAGGCATGATGACTTTGCACAGGAACTCGTCTGCAATCTCTGGCAGATCCCACTCGCAACTGTTCCTCGTTCAGAACAATGGTTCAATCTTCTTTACACATCTCTCGACTGACTCCGTGCGTGCCTGCATTACAGCACATCTCCCTGAAGACCGAATCCTCGAAACACAAAGAAAACGCCTACGACTCTGGAGCCCAATATGTGAAGGGGGACGCTTACCCGTAGACGCGATGTTTGTCGTATTTCGCTCCTTAGATTCGCACGGGGTTGGGTGCAACAGAGTAGACAAAAGGTCTTTCCACATTCGCTCTGCGGCATCGCAGCCCACACTGCGGAACTCCTATCAGGCGGTGCGCTAATGCAATATCTCCCGACGCAAGACCTGGCGAAATTTCTGCGAGCCGCCTACACGGACACCAAGAACAGAAAACACCTCATCCACCACGCCGCGATGCTGGTGTGCTTCTTTACTGGCGCCCGCATCTCTCAGGTTTTGAATGTGCGCGGTGAGGATATCTTCCAGCTTGATGGCAAGTGGACCATCAAAATTCGCGCAACCAAGCGTGGGAATGTCCGGACTTATTCCCTGCACCTCGACGCAGACCCAGCCTTCGACATGTCGCCACTAATCGCGATGGCCAAGATCAAAGGCTTGTCAAAGATTTTCGGCGGGCTCTCCCGCCAAGCTTTCAATAAGGCCTTAACTCACTATGCCCATGTTGCAGGCATCCACAGCGACTATGCGCATTCGCATATCTTCCGCCACAGTGCCGCCATGGTGGTCTTCGACGCCACTCAACGCATCGGCGCAGTAAGCCGGTTCCTCGCGCACCGATCGCCCGCTTCGGCTTTCGTTTATTTGCAAGAGAATGACGGCATGCTGGCGCAGGACGCGATGGACAATCTCCAACTTGCGCAAACCTTTGCTGCCGCTTCGCATGAAGAACAAAAGCGCTAATTCCTGCGCTGTCATCACATTATTCGAAATCAGTATTTTGGAATAGTCTGCTCCGGCAGCTAAGCCTAGGCAGCCTGGTCCTTTTTTATTTTTTCGCGCGTGACTGATCGTCGGCAAGAACAACTCGCTTTTTTCGTCGAAATGTATCACCAACCGTGTAGCAAGAGATTAAACGCTGCCTTCTCAATGCAGTAGACGTGTGGAGAAGAGTTTGAGATTCTCAGCCATCGAAAATCCCACTCCTCGTCACATCGCGACGCCAATCCAGACGTTCGGAATTTTCAAAGTCAGCTAACCCACTGCAACCAAAGGGGGATCCTTTTCAAATGAGATTTGGGGAAATTAACCCCCAAGCACCCGTGTCCGCTGGGCGAAGCTTGGTTACAGGGCACTTACGCTGTTTGTTAAACTGTTTGTTAAACAGTGTTACAGACATTGCCGAAAATTTGTTTCCAAACTGTAAGTAAGTTCATGACGAAACGGGCGATATGAACGAAAGCTTCATGGGATATTGTCCGTGTGATCGTATAGCCGTAACGAACGATCAGCCGGGGGGGAGCGCCCAGCCAGGCCCTCATGGCCTGGATGCTTTCCATGGCGTGGACATGATTTCCGTGGGAGGCGTCGCCTCCGTCCCGTACAGCATTCCCAACCAGCACGGCGAATACGTTTACAACGATCCAGGTATCCCGATTGGTTTCTGGCGCTCGCCAGGCGGTTCGGTCAGCAGCTTCGTTACCGAATCGTTTTTCGATGAGATCGCCGCCGCCGCAGGAAAAGACCCTTATGAATACCGGCGGAATCTGCTGGACAAAGCGCCTCGCATTCGGGGCGTTCTAGAACTCGCCGCCGAAAAAGCCGGCTGGGGAAAGCCGCTGCCCGGTGCCAGAAGTGAAACTGCGTACCCAAAAGGCGCCCATGAATACACGGAGGCCTTGCGTGTCGCGCAGATTTCTGGGCACGATGCGACTTCAGAGCCCTAACGCAGCTCTATGTTTTTTCTAGCGGAAACCACTTGGTGTCCGGGCGGATCGAAAAAGCTAAATGGCCTAGGCTCTCGCTTCCGACATGGAAGGGATACACGGCTCTGCGGGGAAATCACTGTTCAGCCGTACAGTCCTTAAGAAGTCTGCCACTATCGAGTTGTCCACAACACATTGCGGCAATGCAGCCGAGGAAGCAAATACAAAATTTCGATTGGCGTCATCAGAAAAATCACGGAAAAACCATTGATCGGATTGCCCGGCAATAAGAACGAATGGGGCGCCACATGAACAATTCGAACATCCGCGCAAGCACGAGGGCACACCTCGTCTTGGGCCAATCTCACAACGCAGCTTTTTGAACGCAGCACGAATACCTGTAGTGAGCTTCCGCAACCATGTGATAGGCTCACGCGTGAAATCAGGCACGAAGATCGAGGTTCGCGCATTGCTGGTCAACAACGCACTTTCCGTCTCCCACGAATGAATTCATTCTATGCTGCCCGTTCCCTATCGGCGCATCGCGACTGAAGAGGCGTTCTTGACGCCCGAGATCACGAGTCGCTATCGGGCCATGCTGCGCGATGGCTCCTGCAATGATCGCGCGTTTCAAAGTTTGCTCGGCTTTTACCTCACCAGCAATGAGCCGCGCGTCAAAGCTGTCTTCGAGAAAATGGAAGACCTTGGCGCGGTGCGGCTCGCCGATATGGATGCTACAGGCATTCACCGCCAGTTGCTCTCGCTCGGCGCGCCCGGCGTCCAGATCTTCGACGCCGAGACCGCCGTGAGTCTAGCGCGAGAGAGCAACGATTATGTTGCCGATGCCGTCCGCAGATACCCGGATCGCTTCTCAGCCTTGGCAGCCGTAGCTCCGCAGAATCCCGCCAAGGCCGCTGCAGAACTGGAGCGCGGAGTGCGGACGCTGGGGCTCAAGGGCGCGATCATCAATTCGCATACGCAAGGCGAGTTTCTCGATGACCCCAAGTTCTGGCCGATCTTCGAGGCCGCCGAGGCGCTGGATGTCCCCATCTATCTGCATCCCACTGGCCCCCCGAACGCGATGATTGAGCCCTTTCTCGCGCGCGGCCTGGACGGCGCCATTTATGGATTCGCCGTCGAGACAGGCCTGCACCTGCTGCGCATCATCGTGGCGGGCGTGTTCGACCGCTTCCCGAAGCTGCAGATTGTCTCTGGCCACCTCGGCGAGGGACTTCCCTACTGGCTCTTCCGCATCGACTTCATGCACTCGCGCATGGTCGCCGGTCATCGCTACGACTCGGTCAAGAAGCTCGAGCGCAAACCCAGCGACTACATCCGGCAGAATATGTATGTCACCTCGAGCGGCATGGCCTGGGAGCCGCCCATTCGCTACGCCCAAAGCGTGCTGGGTGTCGACCGCGTGCTCTACGCCATGGATTATCCCTGGCAGTTCGTCGCCTCCGAAGTAACCGACATGGATCGTATGGCCATCAACGACGAGGAAAAGAAGATGTTCTACCAGACCAACGCAGAAAAGGTATTCCGGCTCTAAGCTCCCTTTTGCCGACGTATGACCAGCTCAATGGCGGTTGACGTCCAGTCTCTGATCGAAACCCGGCCACCGAGCAAGTATCAGTGGCTCATCTACGCGCTTTGTGCTGCCTGCCTTGTGGTGGACGGCTTCGACCTCCAGGCTCTCTCGTTTGCGGCGCCCAGGCTCATCCGCGATTGGAAGATCCCCAGCAGAGTCATGGGCCCCGTATTCAGCGCCGCGCTGGCGGGAATCCTGATCGGCTCATTTCTTTTCAGCACGCTGGCAGACAAGTTCGGCCGGCGCCCGATCTTGATCGGCGCCACTTTCTGGTTCGCGATCCTCACCTACCTTACCGGGCAGTCCGGTTCGGTGCATGAACTGACCATTTTGCGCTTCATCGCGGGCGTGGGCCTGGGGGGCATCATGCCCAACGCCATGGCGCTGGCCGGAGAGTACGCGTCCACGCGCAGACGTGTTGTCGTCATGATGATCGTCTCAACCGGCTTCACCGCCGGCGCCTTAGTTGCCGGCATCATTGCGCAGTGGCTCATCCCCCACGGCGGCTGGCGCGCTATGTTTACTTGCGGCGCCGTCCTGGCGCTAATCGTGGGCGCGGTCATGGTCGTTGCGCTGCCGGAGTCTCTGCCGTTTCTTGCGCTCAGCGGCAGGTCCAGCAGCTCCGCGCATCGTTGGTTGCATCGCTTCGCGCCGGAGTTTGCCGGTGAGGAAGAGCTCACACTCACCGGCCATCATCGTGCCGAGGGCGTTCCGCTGGCACACCTCTTCGGCGACCGCCGCGTGCTCATCACCTTGCTGCTGTGGCTTATCAACTTCCTGAATCTCCTCAATCTTTACTTTCTCACCAACTGGTTGCCGACCGCCGTGCGCGAATTCGGCTTCTCAAATCTCATCGCAATTCGCGCCGGCACCTTTGTGCAGATCGGCGGTCTCATCGGCGGACTGGCTCTGGGCATGTTCGCGCACCGCCTGGGCCTGGTCCGCGTGCTCACCGCGACCTTGGTCATCGGAGGCCTGAGCCTCGCTACCATCTCGCTCTCGGGCTTGTCCGTCGGGGTGTTGCTGATCGTGGCCTTGATGTCCGGTTTTTCCATCTCTGGCGGCCAGGTCGGCATCAATGCGCTCACCGCCATCTGCTACCCCACGGAACTCCGCGCCACCGGCCTCGGCGCCGGCCTCGGCGTCGGCCGCATCGGAGCAATTCTGGGGCCCACGATTGCCGGAGCCTTGCTCCTCCATCATTGGCAACCACACAGTCTCTTTCTCGCCGCTGCTCTGCCCGCGATCCTCTCCGCTCTTTCTGTCTTCTCGGTCAGGGGACAAGTCAAGCGCATGAAGCAGAAAGAGGAGCTGGTGTCCAGCTGAGCCTCGCCAAAACTGCGAACTGGCGGTTGGCGATGTAGACCAACAAATTGACTTCGTTTTCCTGCCAGTATTCCGAGCCATTACGAGCGGAACAGTGCCGGTGCAATTCGCGGCGACCGATGCCATTCGAACCTCCAGAGAGGGCAAAGGAAATCGATCGGGACGCAGTAGGGAAAGAGCGGGGAAGCCAGGTGCGATCCGTGTCCTTCGCCAAAACTCGATCCGCGCCAAGCATGCTCCCTGCTAGCGCATTTTTTGGATTCGTTACACCCTAGATTATTTGTGACATGCGTGTCGGAACCCAGTTTTCGTGATGAAATGTTTCTGACTCGGCGCTCCGGGCGAGGCTCGGCACAATATTCATTGGTCTTTCGCGAGGGGAAAACGCGTTTTAGGCAACTCGGTCGTAACGATGATGCAATCCGCTGAGCCGGTCATGAGAAATCACACGGCCCGGCGCTGTGGAAGGAGTCCTGCCGTGTAGCGTTCCCTTCCCTAGTCCCAGATGCATGCGGTCTTCGTGGTAGTAGCCAACATATTCAGAAACCAGCCGCTTCAGATGGCGTTCATTCACTGCGATGATGTGGTCCAACAGGTCACGCTGACAACTTCCTATCCAACGCTCCGCGACACCGTTATGCCAGGGACTCTCGTAAGAGGTTCGTACGGTCGTGATCTTGAGGGATCGAATGGCCGCAGGGACTTCTGCCCCATACTTGCCATCCCGATCGAAAATTAGGAACCAAGGAGCCGACTCGAACGGAAACGCTTCTCGCAACTGCTGAACGATCCACAGGCTTGTCGGATGCTTCGTAACCTTGAAGTGCAAGATTCGCCGACGATCGTGGGTGATGACAAACCAGCAATAAAGCACACCGAAAGTGATTGTTGGCACGGTGAAAATGTCCATCGCGGCGATAGCTTCCCTATGATTCTGCAGAAAGGCGAGCCAACGTTTGGCCGGCTCCGGGTCTCTCAGCGTTCGTTTCATCCGTCGGGAAATCGTTCGTTCCGAGATATCGAAACCGAGCATGAGAAGCTCGCCGTGGATGCGCGGTGCTCCTCAGGTCGGATTCTCGGCAACCATCCCATCCTGAAGATCAACTCACGAACTTCCTTCGGTGTTGGTCGTCTCCCAGCGCCCTTTCGAACTCTTGAAATCAGTCTCCGATATGGCCGGAACCCGGAACGGTGCCATCGCACTACCGTCCTTGGAGTGACAACGATGAGTGCTTGCTTCCATCCTGACCAAAATCGGTGAACGACGACCCAGAAAAGTTTGTCGACCAGGGCCTAGCCTTGCTCGTCGATGCCTTCGTTTCAGAGTGGCGAGTTGCTGCCGAAGTACGAGATTTTCAAGGAGCAGCCAGCGACGACTGCGGAAACGGCGAAGAAATGACCTGACCAGAAGTCCCATAATGCCTATCATGAGCAGGTGATACCGCATTTCTCCTTCTAAGGACAACGACGCATCCTGTTGAAATCACGGACGCACAGAGTTTTGGCGAACCACAGTCCAACACCTCGCTGTTTTTTTAGAAGGAGCATGTCGGTTGCGCATCTCGTTCGCTAGAGCGAAGGCGTTCTTAATATGAGGCTTACTACTCGATACATGTCCTAGACGTAGGCAATCCAGCGGCCGGCGGCGACGATTCCGAACCACAACAGGATCGAAATCAATCCCGCGGCGCGAGCGGAGAGCGGTCCCACGGGATCGTTATCCCATTTGCCGACGCTTTGGTACGCGTACGAGTGGAAGATGAGCGCGTTTACCCCGGCGACGACGATCAGCGCCATCTTGATCTCGAATCCCAGGTTGCCGTACATCTTCGTGGCTTCAGAGGAGAAGAGCAGAAGTCCCGTGAGGACCTGAATGATGAATCCCGCGAGCGCCCAGGGAATGAAGCGGCCTGCGAGCTTGGAGACCGATTCATCGCGAAACGTCAGACCCATCAGGCGCAGGTCTAGAATCGAAGTCGCACCCACCAGCAAAATGATGCCGAAGATATGGACTGTTTCGATCACCGGAAACATCCACAGGGATTCCCGGATCGATGTTCCGATTGTCGTTTGTTCCAACCACTGGCAAATCGCGAGAATGAAGTTCATACCCCTCGACCTCTCCGTTTTTGATGGCCTAATTTATTGATATCACTTGCTAACTGAGAGATGACCTCGCGCAAAGTCACAGCACAAATTTAAGTTTCACGATGTTATCCGCGCAAGAGGATGCCATTCGCGAGCTTCACCGTTAGGGTACGCATCGTTCTCGCACCGTCTTTCGCGCGCCCGCCGGTACACGTTATCGCGTCCCCTGCCTTCACCGTGGCGCTCGTCCAGCCGTTGTGCTTAAGATAGTTGGGACTATTGATTTCAATTGCCCATTCCTCGTCGGCGCCTTTCTCATTTTTGACGATCAGATAGATGTACGCGTGGGGATTGGTCCACTCCATCCGCTTCACGACTCCTGATACCGACGTGGGGTGGCTCATGTCGTACTGTGAGACTGAGTGATGCCCCAGCACCGGTGTTACCAGCAGCAACCATAGTCCCCCAACGAATCCGGCCAGCTTCGTCCGCATTGATGCCCTCCAATCCCTCCCGCCTGCTTGGCCCAGCCTTTGACGGGTGTCCCGCACCAGCTCAGTTATGGCCTCCATACTTTTCGAATAGGGCCTTATAATTGTAATTGTTTTCCTCGCAGACATACTCCTGTATCTGCCACTCTGGATGAAGGTGGAAGGTCGCGACCTCCTTCCAAGGCTGGGCGAACACGTTCGGATCCTCGATGGTCGCTTCGTAGGAGATTTGGTCGTACGCCGTCCGGCGATAGCGCTCCACGACGTGATAGGCGGTCGTATGGCGATAGTCCCCCACAGCCGTTTTGTCGTTAAATCCGATCACGTCAACCACGAGCGTGTCGCCCTCCCAGTGCCCGACTGAATTCCCCATCCACGTGGGGTCCAAGTCCGCCGGGTGAGACTGCCCGTCAGTTGGAATTACCCGAAACACATGGTGAGCCTCATAGAGGAGCACGATGAGATTGGGTGTTTGGAGGAATTGCACCGGATAAGGTTGCCCAACCGCATCGGGCAACCCCGGCGGAAGGCAATGTTCGCCTAAGCTGAACCCATACTCGCGACTCACCTTATATTTCTCTGCGCCCCGCTTCAACAGTATGCGGTCTGCTGGATGCAAGTCGAAGCCAGCAATATAAACTCCTGAAAGGTCCGGCTTGCCGTCCGCCATCCGCGGGACGGGGAGGTTCGCTAATGGATTGTCCTCTGGGTTTGCGGTTGCCGCTGAGGGAGCCGTGCCTGCCACCGTAACTGTGAGCGATTGCTTGTCCGTCCCTCCGCGACCCACTGCCAGTAGCGTATAAACCGTGGTCGCGGACGGCGTTGCAGTCCGGCTGTCTCTCGCTGGGACGATACCGATACTTGGCTCAATGGTTATGCGGTCTGAGTTCACAACCGCCCACTTCAACGTGACGCTCTGGCCCGGCTTTACTGAATTGGGTTCAGCGGTAAAGTTTAGAATCTTCGCTGGAGGACCAAGAGGAAATCCCTCGGGCGGTGGTTGATCTGAAGTCTGGGCGAATGCGCAAACCGAATAGGCCAAGAGAACCGTCAAAAGGCGCAAACCCGCAGTCAAATTTATTAGCAATTGAAATCCGGAATTAGCCGCTTGCCTCATTAACTCTGAGTCCGGAAGCTCCAAAAGATATTCGGGTGACGGAGCGACACACCTAACCACGCCAGTGTAAGGAGGACGGCGGGCCCGACTGCAGCAGGCTGCCCGTGCCCCACATGCGTGGCGATAGCACCGCCCAAATAGGCGGACAGCAGGAGAAGACCGATCGAGCGAGTGTAGGGAATCATAAACAAGACGGAACAACAGATCTCCAGAATCCCAATGAGAATCAGTTTGGTACCCTCGTAGCCGAGTTCACGGAACTGTACGACGACCGCGGGTGGCTGCACGAACTTCAGCACGGCGCTGCCAATCACGAGAATGCCGGCCAGGTACATGAGGACACTCCCCACGGCAGGTGCTACCCGAGAGGTAGGATATTCATTACTCATAGCGCGTTCCTTTCATCGAATCGTTCGTTTCATATGTTTGGCAGGCAAGATTGGCAGTAACACGTACGGCTGACGATCGTGCGAAGCATGCAGAGTCGTCCTGCCCTCAAATATTTCTCGGGGTCGGTCCCGCGGGTCGTCGTGCAGGAAAGGCCCGCAGCCTCGCAGTTCATTCTTAAAGTGCGAGAGTTTTCCACCGCTGCATGCGTGTTCGTAGTCCCTGCCCCGAATCGTGAGAGCAATTCGGTAACCCGCCGGCACGACGATGCTGGTCGGCCAAATCTCGACATCCATCTCGGCGGGAATGCCAGGCTTCAAGGGTTGCATTTCATCGTGGGTGTGGTAGGGACGCCACCGGCGCGACAGCGCCACATCCAGCTTTCGATGGGAGGCGCGAAGCCAGCCTTGGCCGACAGGCGTATGGGGATCGATGGCCCCTTGGAACACAACTTCCTTCAGATCGGGAGAGAAAACGCGCAAAACGGCGAAGACATCCGCGTCGTTGGTGCTCGACGACAGGAACAACTTCACAGCCGACGGGCCGGTAATTTCAGTTTCCGAAGAAAAGGGCTCCGTGACAAATGTGACGCCCGCGTCCCCGGCGTCAAATGAAAGCGAGGAGGAACGCCGCGACGGCTTAAGCACCAACGTCGCCTCGACAAGATTCAAATAGAATTTTGTCCACTTCGTCCGGGCCAGTGGCCATTCTTCTTCGGGACGCTGTTCGAAATGATCTAAATGGCGCACCTGCAATGAGACCGGTGGCTGCCTTTCCCACCCATTTTGCTCATTCTTCAAAAAGTGATCGAAGAAGCGCTTCTGCATTTCGCGCCCGTAATCCGTATAGAAGTGGGTCCAGTGTTCGATTCCATGCACCTCCAGCCATTTCTTTGGCGATGCTGCGAGCATGAAGCCCTCAAAGTTGCCTCGAGTGTGCAGTCCCTGCCCACCCCAATTGGCCGCAGACAGGAACGGCACGGTGACCTTGGGCCAGTCAGGCGAGCGTTCTTTGCTGTAATCATCCTCGAGTGGATGCGCAAGAAGATCAGCGGCGAAATTGCAACGGTTTGCTGCAAGCTCGGCGTCAGAAAGCGTTTCGGGCCCACATACCAGATCGCCGGTCACGCGGCTGCGAGGGCCTCGATCTCCAAGGCCATGCTGGACCGACTTAACCTGCATGTCGTACCAGTTTGCCCAGAATGTGCAATAAATCCCTCCGTGGTGCGACGTATCGCGATACCAGTCCGCGGCGCCCTCCCATACGCACATCGCCGCCAAGTGCGGCGGCTGCAATGAAGCGACTTGCCACTGGTTTATCGCGTAGTAAGAAATTCCGTTCAGACCGACCTTGCCGTTGCTCCATTGCCGCTGTCCGGCCCAGGCTATGCACATCGCAATGTCGCGTGTTTCGCGCGTTGAGAATGGGTCTACAAGACCAGGCGACCGGCCGCACCCGCGGCTGTCCACGCGTACGCACGCGTACCCGTGCGGTACCCATTTCTCGGGATCCGCTACCTCCCAGTTTTGGTAAAGGTTCGACGAACCAGCCGCTACATCTGGATGGTCTCGCACCATGGCTTTCCAAGCATCGGGATAACCATCCTGAAACGCGAGTCCTTTTGCGTAGGGGCCGTACGTGAGCAGCGGAGGGTGCTGACCGTCTCCGATTGGCCGGAAAACGTCCGCGCGGAGAACGACCCCATCATCCATCGGGATCGGTACATCCCAGTCGATTTTCATCCTGTCCCGGATTTCGGTTTTTAAACCCGCGTCCTGATCCTGGGTCATCATTGACTTCCTCTTCATGCTCGTACCGCACTAGCTCGGTAATGGCTGACCTTTCGTCTCGATGCCGAACGGCAAAAGCAGGAGTCCGATTACAAAAGCGAATGCGGTCATCGCTACGGGAAATCCGAGCGTCTGATAGTGGCTCACGCCGACGCCGACGAGGAACGTAGCTCCGGCACCTACGAAGCGACCGACGTTTTGCGCGAATGCCAGCGCGGTAGCACGACATTGCGTATCGTATTGCTCTGGCATCCAGAAGGAGTAAGCCGTGTAGTTAGCTCCGCCCACGCCCAAAAAGAAAAGGCAGAGCATGAACCATTTCAGGGCGTGGGCCGGAAGATAAAACACGTATCCAAATGACACCGGGATCGCCACCAACATCAGCGCATAAAAAATTGCTTGATTGGCTCTCCGCCCGAGGCGATCGGCGATAGCGGGTACAATCAGCGCTCCCAAGATTGTTCCAACGGAGAGTATTGCCGTGCCATAAGAAGCGAGCCGCGAGGCATCGGAGCGCGCATATTCGCTTCGCGCGAGGTAAATGATTGCGGTCGGCACGTAAACGGAGCCCGCCCACAAACCGATCGTGGATACGAGTTGGTACATGAGATTGAGCACGGTTCGCAGGCGGTATTGGGGTGAAAAAATCGCGAGAAAGGCTTTTCGAACGGTCTGTTTCTTGCCCGCTTTGCTTCGTCCCTCTTCCCACCGGGCAGGCTCGTGCATGCCTCTCTGGATCAGGACGACGAACAGGGCTGGCAGACCGCCAACGACGAACATCCATCTCCATCCAAATCGGCTCCCGACGAAGTAATTGGCCAGTGCCGCTAGGAAGAAGCCAAAGTAGTAGCCTGTGTGCACCATGGCTGCTCCCATGGTGCGGCGTGCCTCGGGCCACTCTTCAGAAATCAGTGTTGCACCCATTGCCCACTCGCCGCCAATACCGACACCCGCGCAAAGACGAAGTAATGCAAGCGCCCAAATGTTCGTGGCAAAAGCGCTCAGAAAAGAAAACACTGAGAAGCAAATGACGGTAAGCATCAAGGTGCGAACGCGTCCAAAGCGATCGGCGACAGGACCCCAGACAAGTGCCAGCCCCCAACCGACGAGAAACAGCGCAAAAAGCAGTCCGCCGTAATAGCCGATACTAGCGGTGGTGGCGGGAATGCCGGACCGGGGCAGAAGATCGCTTAAGGCCGGAACCAGAACCAGGGCATAGATAAACGAGTCCATGCCGTCCAGAGCCCAGCCACCCCAAGCCGCCCAAAATCCAAGCACTTGGTTTCGCGTTAGACGTGAGTAGCCGGGCCGTAAAGCGGTTATCTCGCTGGGTGTAGGATTAATTTTTGCACCCGCCAGTTAGCATTGTCGGCCACCCACACGTTGTTCTCCGACGGGCAGGCTAAACCGTGGCCCCACGCAAATTCTTTAAGCTGCCTGCCTGACTTGCCCAACATCCCGACGACCTTGCCGTCGAGCGCTATTTTGTATATTCGACCAGGAAACGCATCGATGCTGTACAAGTACTGGGTAGGTCCTGGCGTAATGCAGAGCGCCCAGGGCGCCCCTGGGGCGAAATCTCCTGCGCTGGGCGGAGGCACTGGCGTCTCTCCAAAGAGGAACTTTGCGCCCGGGGGAGCGGGGACATTAGCCTTGATCATTCGAAGGAACTCGCCATTCGTGTTGAACACCTGGATGCGGGCATTGCCGCGGTCGGCGACATAGACGTTCTGCTGGTCATCGATCACGATATTGTGTGGAGTGTTGAATTGGCCAGGTTCGGTGCCGCGAGTGCCCCAAGAGGTGATCCATTCACCGTCTTTGCTGTACTTGGCCACGCGAGAGTTAATGTAGCCATCCGTGATGTACATGTTCCCGTCGCTGTCCCACGCGATATCGGTCGGCTGTTGGAACAGACCTGGTACTGTCGGCGGAACCTTCACTTTGCCTTCTCTGAGTAATCTGAGGCTGATCCATTCGTGCTCATCGGGGACCTCCGACCGGCGGCCGAGGACCATCGTCAAATGACCAACCGGATTGAACCTCATCACCAAATCGGTTGCTTTATCAACGACCCAGATGTTTTGATCGCGGTCGATCCGCACCATATGACCGTAGGCGAAACCGTAGACGCCCTTGCCGATTTCGCGCAAGTAGTTGCCGTGTTCGTCAAATTCCAGCAGTTGCGACGCGATCGGGTTATATGCTGGGCCAGAGATGTTCGAGTGCGAGATTACAAATAGATGTCCTTTTGCGTTGACTGCGACAGACACTAGTTCGCCCAGATTCATCTCGGGAGGGTATTTGACGGGGTCGGGCACTGAGTCGAAAGGAATCTCGGGAACCGCCTGCTGCGCACATACTGGCAGGGCGAATAGGATCAGCAGAAAAACCAAAAACCGCTTCATAGATGACCTCCAAGTAGAAAACACTCAGTGCTCAGCGTATTGCATACGTGAACACGTTCATATTGTCAAGAGCAAAGCAAGAAGGGGTATTTGCGAATTTATTGGAGTATTATGTGAAACAAAATCGACTTTGTCCTAGCGAACGCGATTTTGCTGTTGACTTATATGAACATGTTCATGTACGAACATACCGTGCAGCGTCTCCGCTGCGCCGGAACGGCCAATTTGTCAAGACAAACACAATTCATGAAGGCCATGGTTCTCTGGGGACCGGGCGAACTCACGGAAGCGCGGGTGAGCGTCCCCCAATTCCGCAGCGACGGGAATCATGTGCTGGTCCGGATAACGCACAGCGGTGTTTGTGGAACGGACCTCAAGATCCACAGCGGCGCGATCCCCGTTTCGTATCCCTTGATTATGGGTCACGAGATGATCGGGGTCGTTGTCGAGGGAGGCTTCAGCAAAGGCGTTCGGCCAGGTGATCGAATCATTCTGGATCCCACACTCTATTGTGGCCGTTGCTTCCACTGTCAAATGGGAAGTACTAACCTTTGTCCAAACGCTCGGCTCGTCGGGCGTGACGTTGACGGTGGCTTTGCGGAGTACGTTGTTACGGACACGAATCACATATTTCGTTTGCCGGACTCGATCTCGAATCAGGCCGCGCCACTGCTCCAGGTGATGACCACATGCGTGCACGCCCAACGGCTCGTGAAGCCGGCTCGGGGAGAGTCGGTGGTCGTACTGGGTCTAGGCGTTGCAGGCCAATTGCACGTGCAGCTGGCAAAGGCTCACGGAGCAAGTCCTGTCATCGGTATTTCGCGCAATCGGTTCAAGTGTGATAGGGCAAAGCAGTTGGGAGCGGACGTCGTTCTTTGTGGCGGAAGCGAAGCGCAAAAGAACGTATACGATGCGACGGAAGGGCGCGGCGCTGACGTGGTGATCGAAACAACTGGAATTATGACTTGTCTCGCAGAAGCAATTAGTCTGGTCCGCCCCGGTGGGCGCGTATTGCTGTTCGGAATCACAACCGCCAAAGAGGGGGCGCTGCCATTCTATCAACTCTACTTCAAGGAAATCGCACAAACGAGCGCTCGCGGGGCTACTCGGGAGGATTTCGTCGATTCAATCGGTCTCGTGCAAAGAGGAACCGTATTACTCGAACCCCTGGTTAGCCATACTCTGCCCCTTCGGGAGTTAGGGACCGCGATCAAGATGCTCGCCTCAGATACGGACAACCGCCTGAAGATCATCGTCAATCATTTGCAAAATTAGTTTCATCGGAGTGGCATCGCTACGGGACGAGCGGTTTGCGACTTAGAAATCTCCTCTCTCCGGGGCATTTTTTTTCAATCGTTCAAATTAAGGTCTGCGTCCTGGGACGCCGCGCGTGCTTACTTCGTCCAGACGGGGCGAATCGGCTGGCCCACCAGCAACACCGGGTCGGCGCCTTTCCGCGGAACGAATTTTTGCGGGCGGCCGCCCCAGACCTCGGCAGTGTACAGATTGCCGTCCTGATCCACGCTGAATTGGTGCGTCCCCCAGAGCCCGCCTGCTTCAGGGGTCATCGTGCCCCACGTGTAGAGCAATCTTCCGTTTAGGTCGTACTTGTAGAATTTGAAATTTCCGTGGCCGTCGGACATCCAGAGGTGCTGGTCGGCGGTCATATAGATGTGGTACGTGGCGGTGGGTCCGTCGCCCAGATACCACTGGTCGAGGAATTTTCCGTTCTCGTCAAAAATCTGGATGCGGCGATTGCTGCGATCGTTGATGTAGAGCCGGCGCTGATTGTCAACCGCGATGCCGTGCACCGTATTGAAGTAGCCGGGCCTCTTTTCCTTGCCGTTGACTTCACCCCGCTCGCCCCAGGCCATCAGGAATTTCCCGTCCTTGTCAAACTTCACGACACGCGTCTCCTCATACCCATCGGTAACGAAGAACGTGCCGTCCGGAAGCCACGCGATGTCGGTCTGGCGACCGAACGCCTCGCTCGGCGGACCGGTCTTTTGAATGAATGACGGGCGGCCGGTGTTGCCCGTCATCTTTGCGTTTCGCTCGGTGGTCGTGTTGAGCGTGCCAATCGTCTGGAGGAGCTTTTTGCCATCGTTGCTGAAAATCCGGATCACTTCGTGGCCGTCGTCGATGGCCCACACGCGCTTTTCGGGGTCATACGGGCTAATGAGAATTTTGTGAACTCGGCCCTGAGAGAGCTTGTTCGCGTCATCAGGTTTGAAGAGCGAATCCCACTGCGTCCACGCCTCCTTCAAATTTCCTTCGCTGTCGTACACTGTGATGATGTGCTTCCATTGGTAGTCCTTGCCTTCCGTCCCCTTGTAGGTGTTCGTAGCCTCGCCGGGGCTGGCGTAGTCGCCGACGGAGGCGTTCCGCCCGTACATCCCAAGTCCTGGGACTTGGAGGTGAGTGTGGATCCCAAATGCGGTGACGAAGTCAACGTATTGTTTCTCCGCTTTCGCTAAGTCGGGCAGCTCGCCGCGCATCGCCACGAAGATGCGATCCGGATTCTGCGCGAATATGCCTTGGGCCGCGCCCCACGTCCAACCCTTGTCTTCCGGAAAAAGGGTGGACAAGGGCTTCGGCCAGTTCGGGTCGACGCGATAGGGGCCGTCCACGAGCTCATCGCTTGGATTGGCGGGATCGACCCACTGACCCGGCGTTCCTTGTTGCGGCGCAGCGACTACCTTCGCCATGCGCACAAATCCTGCACACACCATGACACCCATCACGGCACAGATCATGATTGCGACTACGAGTGCTCGCCCGACCATCTTCATAGTGATTTCTCCCCTTTTTTTTCCTGACGAGGCGCCTACGCCTCATACGTACGGCCTGCGGCAGCGCTTACGGAACCCGACAGCCTGAAATCCTGTCCTACCTACGGCGAAATTTCCTCGAGCGGGCGCTGCCGGGTTTCCACGGTGCCCAAAGAAAATGCGGCGCCCACCAGTGAGATGATTCCGAAGAGCAGAAACACGCCGCCCACGCCGTGGCCCGCCAGGACGAAGCCAACGATCGCAGGACCCGTGGCTGACGCGACGCGCAACCAAGCGCTTGCGGCGCCGGTTCCGAGCGTGCGCAGCCGCGTGGGATAAATTTCCGTGGTGTACAGGTACACGAGCATGGAATTGCCGCTGATGAACACGAAGCTGAGCGTGACGAACGCGATGACCTCGCGCGGATTCCCGGAGCCTCTCGCCCAGATGGCGACAAGCGGCGCCGCGCCCAAGGTGTACGCCAGGATGAACCAGGGCTTGCGCCCAAGGCGGTCAACGAAAATCGCGCACAGAAAGGCACCCGCGAGGCCTGCGAGGTTGATGATCACACCAATGCGCAGCGCATCAGCCACGCCGTACTTATAGACAGTGCGAAAAATCGTCGGAAGCCAAGTATTGATGCCGTAGGTCACGAAATAGGTGGTGATCCAGATGCACCAGACCACGATCGTTCGCGCTCGATAGATGCCGCGAAAGAGTTCGAGCGAGGACGTCGCACGCACCACAGGTGCGGCGATCGTCAAATCTTCGGGAGCGGGTGCGGCAATCACTTCGTCGGCGCTCGCCGCAGTTTCCATCTGCTGAACGATTTCCTCCGCTTCCTCAAGCCGGCCCCTGGACACAAGCCAGCGGGGTGACTCCGGCAGAATATTCCCTACAAACAAGACGAGCACGAGGAGTGCCGGCAAGCCGCCGATAAGAAACATGGCCCGCCAACCAAAGCTCGGCACGAGCCAAAACCCGAGCAGCGAGGCGCCGACCAGCCCCATGGGAAAGATCAGCTGGTAGAGGAGGAAGAAACGTCCGCGGCCCTCGGCCCGCGAAATTTCGTTGATATAAGCGGCCGCGACGGGAACCTCCCCGCCAAGTCCCACTCCCTGAATTGCACGGAAGAGGAGAAGTGCCGGCATGTTCCAAGCCGCCGCGCACAGCAGGCTCATCAGCGAATAGAGCCCTATGGTGATTTTGGCGCATTGCAGCCGGCCGATTCGCTCGGCGAGCCACCCGAAGAAAAGCGCGCCGATGATCTGGCCGGCAAAACTGGAAGAAATTAAGAGGCCAATCGAACGAGGCGATAGTTTCCAGACGCCGATGAGTGCGGGCAGTACGTAAGCGATGGCCAGAACATCAAAGGCATCAAAGAATGTTGCGCTACCCATGATCACGAGCGCACGCACGTGCCACGGAGTAACCCGGATCTGCTCGATTCTCGCGAGAAGGGAATCGGCCCGCCGATCATCGGCAACGATGGCCATTCACGGTATCCTAGACTCGCACGTAGCGCGTTTCGCGCGACTGCAGGGCGGACAGCTTTGTCTCCGACTTGTCGATGACGGAGAGGCCGGCTTTCTGCAGCAAATCGTAGATCGTTTCGATCTCGATTTGTCGCGGAAGCGGCATCGGCGGTCGCATCAAGGGATTGGGAATCAGGCCGCGGAGCCACGTTGCAGTTTGATAGCGCGTGTGCAGGCGCCCCATGTCGGCGATGTACTCGTGCAGCTGCACCAGGCCACCGTTCCAGATCTTGGCGGCGGCTTTAACATCCCCGCGATTCCAAGCCTCGAGGTGATCGAGCATCGGCTCGAACGCAAAGTTCCAAAAGCCGCTCAGCGTCCCATCGAAAAGTCCCGTCGCGTTGTATTCGTGAAAGCGGCTGCCAAGGGCTCCCGAGCACAGCGACGTGGCGATCAAGCGAACGAAGTCCATTCGCGATTATGCGGAATCCTTCGTAGAACGCGTATGTCATTTTCCAGCCGACAATGTTCGGAATTTCGCGGCAGAGTTGGAGCGTGGCGTTCAAAGGCAGGCCAGGCGCAAACGGCGGGCGCGAGCCGGACACCGGATGCGTGATGATCGGCAGATCGACGGCGTGGTCTTGCGCCTTGATCATGTCGCCCCAAACTTCGGGATACGTGTCGGCGTCCCAGCAGGAGGTGACGTCCTGCGCGCCGCCTGGCGGCGTGACGAAAATCCCGTCGACACCGAGCGACTTGGCGTCACGCGCCGTCGCGACGGTTTCCTCTGTCGTCAGCGCCCATGTGCCCGCGAAAATCGGGACCTTTCCGTGCGCTTCCTCCATCGCAATCTCGAGAACTCGGCGCTTTTCTGCCCGCGTCAGATAGAAAATTTGTCCCGCCTCGGGGTTGATGCAAAGACCACCCGTTTCCAGAAAGCGCGGCTCGCGCAGAAAGTATTGAATGAAGCGGCGGTAGGCCGGCTCGTCGATCTGCAGCGATTCAGTAAGTGGAAGCAGAATGGCGACGTAGCGCCGGTCCGCAACCGTCAATGGGTTGGTGTTTGTCATGGCAACGACTCCCGCGAAATTATCTCGCTGACGGGATGGCTTGACGAGCTGTTTCAGTGATAGTCATACTCCCGCGCTGAATGGACACGAGTCAATTCGCTTTATCAGTATCACTTTGCTAACCGTCCCGAGGCAGCGCGACCGCCGGAATGAGTCGTGCCGACATTCCTGCACCTTGTCACCGCGCTTGGCGGCGGATCGTTCTATGCGGTAATGACCTGGGTACCTTTAATCGCGTCGGAGCCGGGCCGGATTGATATCCACTACCAGTTTCAGCCCGACGTGTATTTCGACTTTCCGTCATCACACGGCGATGTTCATTTGTCGCGAATCTCCAGCACATCGTGTTGAGCGGTTGCGACCTGCACATCCGGCGTGTATCCGCCAGACGTGATCTTGCCACTTACCAGGTGGAGACGGTTGCCCAGAAATGCGGTACCGACACCGTGTCTCGGGATCGGCATTGACGGCAGGATTGCCCACGTGTTGGTTGCAGGATCGTAGGCTTCGAGGGCCCTGAAGGCGCCCGCGAATTGGGCAGTTTGAACTTCGCCGCCGGCCACATAAATCCGTCCGTTGTAAGTTGCAAAACCCCCGCCGCTTCGCGCCGTCGGCAGTCGAGCTTTCTGAGGGCCCCACTGATCCGTCGAGGGGTCGTATTCCTCGACGATATCCAAATTACTCGCGGCAGTAATGAATGGATGCGCGGCACGGCCGCCGATTACGTAAATCTTTCCGTTTACCGAGCCAGCGTACGCATGGTTTCGTGGGGTCGGCATTGGATTGCGAGTTTCCCATTTATTTGTCTCTGGATCATATGCTTCATTGGCGCCGAGCGATCGAGCAGGTCCGTTCGCAAAGATGGCGGGTGCATTCGAACCCTGGTTGCTCGCGCCACCGATAACATATATCTTGCCGCCACTCACGACGGCTACGGGTGAGCCGCGCTTGGTGGGTATCGGCGCAAGCGCTTTCCATGAATCTGCAGCGGGATCGTATTCCCATGCGTTGTCGATTGGTTCCCATCCTCCAAATCCCTGATTGGGAACCGCGTAAAACATAAATCCCCCAAAAATGTAGAGCTTGCCATGGAATTCGGTAATTGCCGCATGATGCGCAGGGGTGGGCATGGATTTCTTTTTGGTCCATTTGTCAGCGCCAGGGTCGTACTCCCACATCATTCCGACGGGATGGCCGCCAGGACCAAATCCGCCTTCGATATACATTTTTCCATTCGCCGCCGCAGCGTACAGCTCTTCTTCCGCTTCCGGGAATGGCGCAGCCTTTTCCCAGCTTCCGGTAGTCGGTCCCTGCGCAGGCGTGCCTACGGCCAGCGTCAGCGCCAGAATCAGGAAGCCACCGATACCGATTGCGGACACGCGTTGAATCGCAGACATGATGTATTTCCTCCTGTTGAATCTCGTATCGCTGGAACTGATCCATCCTCGATGTCAGTAGCCCGTCGGATCGATAGTCGGGGCCTGGACGGTTCCTTCGAGCGCCTTTTTGAGCAGGTCGATGGAGACAATGCCCCTGCCGTGGCACGGTGCAATCCGCTCCACGTCGAGATGCAGCCGTTTCAAGTTGTCGCCGAGAGCGGCATAGTAGGGGCTTACAAGACCCGGTGGTGGGTCATTGGGATGCTGTCCGTCAAACCATTGATTAAACACGTCGGTGACAAACAGCAACTTTTCCTTCGGCATATAGGACATGAGCAGGTTCGCCGTGTGGCCGGCGTCGTGGACCCAATAGATTTCTAGGCTGCGCTGTCCATCCGTAAGGACGTACTTCTCCTTTACCCAAATAAATTTTGCCGGCTTTGGATTCCGCGAGAGTGTATCGGGCTCCAACTCGTGAGCGCTCCGCAGGACGACGTTTTCGTAGAACGGCTTGTTCATTTCTTGTGTGATGATCGTGGCGCCTTCAGCAACAAAGGCGCGTAGCCCTGCCGCGTGATCGGAATGGTGATGGCTGTTGATGTGATAGCGAATGGGTTTGCCGGGAACCAGCCGTTTCACTTCCGCGATATTCGCCAGTGCGCGTTCCTCGGTCACGGAAGACTCGATCACAACGACGTAGTCCTTGAACTCCACGGCTACACTATTAATGTCGGGAGTCCCGGAGAGGTACCACACCCCCTTGGCGATTTCTTGCGACTCGACGCGCGGTGAAGACGGAGTCGGCGGAGGCTGAATGCTAGCCGCCACATTTTTTTGAACGTCCTTTACGTTGATTTCCAATACGGGGTAGCCGCCTTGTTTCTGGAGGATCCTGGTGGGAAACTTCACACCACCAAAATCCTCGTAGTTCGAATAAATTGTCTCCACGAGCGTGTCGCCCAATATTGGATTTGGCATCCAGGTGTTAACTTTTGTCAGTAGATTCTGGCTGTCAATGTAGCCATCTACTTTGTACTTTCCCTTGATCAGGAATGAGATGAGCGTCACCGGTTTGCCATCCAGGGTCGTCGGTTTCGAAGTGGGATCCGCTGCCATCGCGGCCTTGGCCCACCCCTGCGGTGTCAACGCGAGGGCGCTGCCTCCCCAGCCGGAGTTCTCTCCGGTCACAACCACGCCCCGAGCTTCTCGGTAGAGTGGTTGCTGCCCTCCGCCGCGCGGAGGATTCTCAAATTGCTTTCGAAACGTCTCCTCTCGGGACAGACCCCGTTCGTAGTCCACAATGCGGGAATATTTTGCGTAGAATTTGGGATACGGACCACCGGGACGGTAGCTCTGACCAAACACGTACACGAATCCCGTTCCCGAATACTCGATTGTTTTCAAATCTGCAGCGGCGATCGCTGTGGACACATCTCCGACGATGCTGCGCGCATCTTTGGCCGAAACGGTGGCGCTGGATAGCACTACCAACGCTAGACCTACAAACGCTTTCTTCGTCATCCTTCTCCCAATAAGCCAGAGGACAATCCCGCCTATCATAGAGTCACGAATCTCCTGCCGGTCAGCAAAACTCGGTAAACTTGCCGGCTCAAACGTATTGCCAATTGCAGCGAGCTCATTGGCGCAACTGGAACGCCTCTCGCGCCCCGCATCGCGCATGTACTAACATGAGCCTGTTCATTATTGCATTCTGTTACACTACAGAGCAGATGGCAAAGTAAATCTACGCGCAGCGCTATGTCAAGAACAAAATTGGGCCTCGCTCGGTTGGTTGACTCGCGCTAACTCGCATTAATATTGAATTATCTTCCTGTGTTTTGGGTAGGGTGAGCCCCGTCGGGCCCAAGACTTCGCGAGATTCCGCTTGACATACTAGCCCTATGGGAATAGGGTCCTGCTCATTTACAGAACAAACTCAAACATGAACACGTTCACATAAAATGAGCGACCGTCTAAATTGAATCGGAGGAGTGGCGATGCGAATCATGAAGTGGTTCTTTGTCCTCTCTGCTTTGCTTGGGCTTTCGGGTGTCTCACTTCGGGCGCAGACCGCGACTTCCGCACTCGTGTCCGGGAGAGTCGTGGATGAGAGCAGTGGCGTGGTGGCCGACGCGCAAGTAACCTTGCGCAATACGGGAACAAATGCGAGCCGCGATCAGATGACCTCTGCCGAGGGACTTTATGTTTTTTCGGCCGTGGAGCCCGGCAACTATGCCCTGACCGTTGCGAGGGAAGGATTCCAGCGCGCCAGCGTTACGAACCTGACGTTCAACGTAAACAAGAGTTATACACAAGATGTGACGTTGAAAGTGGGCACATCAGCGACCATCGTCGAGGTCACTTCCGCGCCAGCCCTTGAATTGCAAACGACTGACGCGACGATTGGGAATGTGATTGCCGGCGAGGACATTCTGCGTCTGCCAACCCAGGGGAGGAATGCCACGGAACTGCTCAACCTCCAGCCCGGGGCGACGCCTCTACCCACTTCGAATGGAAACGATAACTTCGGCACAACTGGCGGCTCGGTCGCTGGGGCGCGCGGAGACCAGAATGCAGTTTCTCTTGACGGAATTGACGTCACCACCTACGCGAGCGTCACTTACGACGCCAATCCTGCTTTTCCACTGAGTGTAGAGAATACTTCGGAGTTTCGCGTGGGGGTTACGAACCCTAACTCCTCATTCGGACTTGCCGCGGGGGCGCAAGAGACGGTAGCGAGCCGTTCCGGCGCCAATGCTTTCCATGGCGCTGCCTATTGGTACGATCAGAACACCGCCTTCAATGCAAACGAATGGGACAATAATCACACGATAGACAGTGCTACGGGACGGACCCTGGCGCGCCCAGTCGAGCGAGACAACCGCTTCGGGGTGAGCATCGGTGGCCCGATTCGGAAGGACAAGACTTTCTTTTTCTCCAACTACGAAGTCCGGCGTTATGGCCAGTCCATTCGCACGATTCGACAGGTGCCGAGCGCAAACCTCCGCGGAGACAATCCGCTTTACCCCAACGGTGCGGTCACATTCAACGGTGTAACTTCCGACCTGGGGACTCTAGACCCGAGGGGCATCGGTCTCAGTCCCACGATCAAGGCATTCTGGCATTTGATGCCACTGGGGAACGACCCAAGCGCCGGAGCGGACGGGTGCGTGAACATCTGCGGATATTTGGCGAATATCCCGGCCTCATTAAAGGATGACTCTATTTCTTTCCGCCTCGATCACAGTTTCAACTCGAATCTGCACTTTTTTGCACGCTACCAATACTCGCGCGACCTCAATCCCGCCAACCTAGGCCAAGCGGATCTCGTGACCGCGGCCACCGGGGGGCCTGCGAAGTACCTCGGATTTGCGTCCGCGCTGGGCGATGGCGCTACGACTGGTCTAGACTGGATCCTGCGACCAAACCTAACCAACAGTGTTCGCTTTGGCTGGATTCGCACACGATTGGGATCCAATCCGGTTCGGCCAGACGTCCTGGCGGCTCAGTACAACCTTCCCGGCACGGGATCGGCGGATGGCCCGGTCACACTGTCACCCGCCAACCTGAACTCGACATCCGTCCCGTTCCACCTCGACCTTCCTACGGACAACCCTACCGGCAGCTACCAAATGAACAGCGCGAGCTATCAGATCCGGGACGATCTCAACTGGACGAAAGGTACTCACACGTTTGCCTTTGGTGGGAGCTTCCTGATTCTCCCCGTCTATTTTCGAGATGACACTCGAATCCAGGGCCCGAGTGATGCAGTATCCGCGACCATTGATGGCGATCAGCAGTTTTTGAACCTTGGCGGAGACCCAAATTTTGATCGTCTGTTCGCGTCGGCATTGGGCATGGTGGATAGCACAGCCGTCATGGTTGTGCGTGACAAAAACCTGAATCCTCTGCCGGTGGGGACGCCCGTGATCAACAACACCCGACAGGGAGGGCACTTTTTTTACGCGCAGGATACTTGGCGCGTGCGTCCGAGCCTCACGCTTTCCTATGGACTGACCTACGGCTGGCAAACACCGCCCAGGGAGAAGGACGGCAAAGGGATGGTGCTGGTGGATCAAGCTACCGGCGCGCCTTTTGACTCCGCCACATACATCAATGCCAGGCGGAGCGCGGCCCTGCAGGGGCAAATCTACAATCCGAACTTTGCACATCTTCCCTATGGCAAGCTAGGAATGTCCGGCGAATGGAATACGGATTGGAGCGATATCGGCCCGCGTGTGTCACTGGCCTGGAGTCCGTCTGTGGAGAAGGGCCTACTGGGCGCGATCGTAGGCGAGCAGAAAACGGTGGTTCGCATGGGCTATGGCATCGTCTACGATCGCGTGAATTTCCTTACCGAATCTATAGTGAACCTGGGGTTTTCCCAGAACCTTACTTTGCCTACTCCCGCTTGCAACGCTTTAGGACCAGGGGGACCGGGGTGCAACGGATCCTCCTCCAATCCAGCTCTGTCTGCTTTCCGGGTCGGGGTCGACGGCGCCAATATTCCTGTGCCTCCGCCTGATACGCCTCATACCTTGCCGTACGCATCCTCTCCTGCGAGTCCGGAGTTCTGGGATTTTGAAATGGATCCGAACGTGAAAGTAGGCAGGAGTCACCTGGTTGATTTTTCGATCCAGAGGGAGCTATCCGGACATAACTTAATCGAAATCGGGTATATAGGTCGGCTCGGGCGAAGGCTAGGGAACAGCGTCTCTCTAGTTGCGCCACCTTACATGTTCGTGGACACAGGATCGGGGCAGTCATTTGCCCAGGCATTTGATTGCGTGGCTCAAGTTCTGCGCGGCCTAGCTCCCCCGAGCGGCAAATTCCCGTGCACCTCGGGCGGCGCGTTGGTCGCTCAGCCGTGGTTCGAAAACCAACTCCCAGTGGGTTGGGGAGCCGCTACCTGCGGGGCAGGCATTAGCAACACGCAGTGTCTTGCGACCCCGCAGTTGGGCGCTCCCGGCCAGTTCATAAACGGACAACTGAACGGCCTTTTTGGTCTGTTCGGCACGATTGACGGAATTCGAGCCGGCGGAAATCTTCCTCCCTTTGTGAATGGGCAGCAGGCGGACCTCGAGATGCATCAGTCCCATGATTGGTCGGATTACCATGCGCTCACGGTGACATGGCGCAACGGGGGCTTTCACGGATTGACGTTGGACATGAACTACACATTTTCAAAGACGATGGATAACGGGGGCAGAATTCAGATTTATGCCAATGGCTACGACGATGCCTTCAACCCACTCGCCGACCACGGGCCAGCCTATTTTGACCGAACTCACGTGTTTAACGCCACGTACAATTACGATCTCCCGTTCGGGAAAGGCCGCCTGTTGAGTAGCGACAGCGGCGGGGTGAACCGGCTGATTGGCGGCTGGTACATGTCCGGCATCTTCACGGCGGCCAGCGGTGTGCCGCAGTGCGCGGCTGAGGGATTTGCTTATGGCGGCGGTGCCGTCACGACCAATCCGGTTTGTGAAATCCCGATCGGCAATGGCAACGCGTTGGCTTCGGGAGTCCACCAAAATGTGTTCACGGGCAATTGCAACGGTGTCGACTGGGGCAATCCTGCCGGAAACGGAGCTACTGGCCTCAACCTCTTTCCGGATCCTGGAGCCGCCGCCTGCTCCTTCCGCCCCGTCCTACTTTCGCAAGACACCAGATCGGGCCGAGATAATCCGTTCCGCGGTCTAGGCAACTGGAACATGGACTTCAGACTCGGCAAGGAAACCACGATCACGGAGAGATTCAAGGCGGAGTTGTCGGCGGACTTTTTCAATGTGTTCAACCACGTCAACTTCAACGACCCCGGGCTGGGAGCCGCGCAAGGTGGGCTGGACCTTACTACCCCGAGTGGATTTGGAGCCATCTCAACCCAGGCCATTCCCGGAAACCGCCTGGGTGGAAGCCGCTGGATCGAACTGGGTTTGCGCCTTAGCTTCTAAATGGGCACGCAGATCTAATCACCACGGGTAGGACTTTTCTCGAATTATCGAGTGTGGATAGCCTCTAGTTTAGTCTTTCATCGCCCAAAGCGAGCAAACCGATGCATCAACGGTATTTCGAAGTTGGCGAAAGTTCACGCAGAGCCTTTTTGAAGACATTTGCTGGGGCGGCGCTTGCAGCCGCCCTGCTGCCTGCGCGTTTGTATGCGCAATTCGTCTACAAATCGACCGCGAAGGGCGGGCGCATTGATCTTCATCATCACTTCGTTCCTCCCACATTAGCGGGAGCGGTGTCGCGCGGATTTGGCGGAGATCGCTTCCCGTGGACGCCACAGAAGACTCTGGAACAGATGGACAAGTTCAACATCGCCGTCGCGATTTTGTCTATGACACAAATGGGCAGCATTCTTTACGACAATACAGAAAAGGGCCGCGCGGCCGTTCGAGAGGGGAACGACTACGGTGCGAAAGTCAGGTCAGACCATCCCCAGCGGTTTGGTCAGTTTTCTGCCGTTCCCTTGCCTGATATCGACGGGGTAATGAAAGAAATCGAATACGGCTTGGACAAGCTAAAGGCGGATGGGATCGGCATCTACACCAATGACAATCAAGGCCGCTGGCCGGGAGATCCGTACTTCGATCCAATGTGGCAGGAACTCGACCGGCGACGCGCGATTGTTTACATGCACCCGCTGGCGCCTCCTTGTTGCACGAACTTGAATGACAGCGTGTCATACACAATGAACGAGTTTGATTTTGACATCACGCGCGGGTGCACGAGCATTCTCGCCAACGGAGTGCTTCACAAATATCCGAACGTGAAGATCATTATTCCTCATTCCGGCGGAACGATGCCGATGATTGCAGGACGAATAAAGGATCGATACCCGCACGACGCCAAACACGACGAGTACATACCTAACGGCGTGATCGCGGAGCTGCAGAAGTTTTACATCGATGTCGCGCACGCCACGTTCCCGTATCCCATGGCGGCTCTAATGAAATTCGCTCTGCCCGATCACATCCTTTTTGGAACCGACTACCCCTTCGAACCGGTCGAATCTACAGTCGATGAGCTGCCAAATCTAGATCTCTCCCGAGAGGTGATGCGGGCAATCGAACGCAAAAATGCCGAGCGTCTGTTTCCGCGCTTGCAAACGTAGGTCGTGGGTGCCTAATTCGCTGAAAACACCGCACAGTGTTTCCGATTCGGAGCATGGCTAGGCACAGCAAGCTGAATGTGGTAAAAACATTGCTGATCGCAAAAACTGTTGGGAGGTCGTCTCACGTGGCTGCTCCAGTACGAAGAATGCCAAGAAGAGTCTCATCCGACCTTGGGCTCCGCGAGCTGAACAAGATTGAAAAACGGCAGAGTATCCGCCAGGCCGCGCGGGAGTTGTTCTCAAAGTATGGCTATGACGAGACAACTTTACGTCAAATTGCACAGCGGGCGCACGTAGGGTTGGGTACTCTATTCAACTACGCGCAAGATAAGCGCGATCTCGTTTTCCTTATCTGTAACGAAGAGCTGGCCCAAGTTCTGGACGAGGCTTTGGAGGCCGTCGAGGCCCTTCCTCCGGACCGGACTCTGGTTGACCGGATTGTCGAACTATACCGGCGCCATTATGAATATTTCAGCAAGGACGTCGCAATCTCGCGACTCGCCCTAAAGGAGTTCGGATTTATTTCTGGCGGGAAACAAGCTGAAGGTTTCTATACAACTGCGTGGCGTCTCATGCATACAGTCGATACGCTTGTCCGAAACGCACAGAAGGCGGGGGAAATCGAGTCCCGCGAAGATGCGGCAACCATCGGGCATGTGATTTTCCTCGTCGTTAGTGGAGCGATTCGCTGGTGGATCACAAGCCGATTCCCGGAGCCGAGCGCCGGATTAGCCGAACTACGACGACTGCTCGAGCTACAGTTCCACGGATTCCGCCGCCACGGCTCGAACGCGAACAGCCCCGACCAAGCTGCCCCTTCCGAGACGGCATAGGGCTGTCCCGTCTCAATCTTTCCGAAGGATCAATTCTCTCGCCCAATCGTGCCGTCAAGCGTCTCGATTTTCGCGATCGAGGCGCGATGTGTGTTGCCTACCCAAAAAGCGACGGGCGCGATGGAATTATCCACGAACGCCCTACGCATGTTCGTTTCTCGCGGGAGTAAATATGCAGTGTACTGCCCCGTTCCTGGATCCAGGCGCAGGACTGAATCGGAAAATTCCGTCACCGCCCATACTTCTCCGTTTCGATCCAACGTCACATCGTAAGGAAAATAGTAGGGAAACGGCACAACCCACTCCTGAAATTTCTGAGTGTTCGTATCAAACATTCCGATTTTGTTGCCCCGATTCTCGCCAAACCAGAGGCGCCCTTGCGAATCAATCATGCCACGCCTCGGTGCTGAACGAGCGGTGGGTATCTGGTAGAAAGAAATTTCGCCGGTCTTTGCGTCGATCCTTCCAATGTGTTCCCGGCCCATCACCGTAAAATAAGCATTGTTGTGACTGTCTGATACCACTTGATAAATTAGTGGACGCGGACGCGGAAACGGCTCAAAAAGGTCGAACTTACCGGAAGCGGTGTCCAGGCGCAGGATCGTGTACGTCCCCGAGTCAGTGATCCATACCTTGCCGTCTACGTGGCTATGAGCCGGGCCCACAAACGTGAGCTCTCTATAATCTGCGCTGAGCTCTGGAGGGAGACTGTACACCGTGAATTTCTCTGTCTTCCTGTCGAATTTTGCCACGGCGGCCTGGAATGTCATGGCGATCCAGATGTTTTGTTCCTCATCAAACTCCACGTCTAAATTGCCATTGATTGCGCCTGGCTTTAGCACCGGTATGGGGTACTCAGTGATCTTGCCCGTTTTGGGGTCGAGCTTTCCGAGGATTGGCTCGCCGAAGCTCGCATACCAAACCGTCCCTTGTGAATCGACGATCACATCATGCGGCTGTCTGGTTCGCTTGGGCAGGTCGTACTCAGTGATGATAGCGTGAGTGGCTGCCCCCTTTGGACGCGCAAATGTCTTCAAGGGGTAGGACCACTCGGAAACCGAGCTCAGGTTGAGCGTACTGAGGTATTCCGCCATTTTTCTGCGATTTTCCTGCTGCTGAGTCTGCTGTTCCGGAGAAAGCTCGCTGCCGGCGCGGCCAGGCGGATCCGGCTGAACCATCAATGGAAATGATTCGGGAGAATGGCGAAACATTCGATCGATTACCTGGCGGAATTCGTCTGTGTCATGGTTAGATCGAGCAATTCGCTCAAGCGTATGGCAGTGCGTGCAAATCTGTATGGACACTTTTTGTTCATCCGTTCCCGGGAAACTCGCCATCCATTCTGCGTTCGAAAGCTGTGATGCGAGGTTCGAGGTCTTGCGCAGTTTCAAATCGACGACCGTGGTTTTCTGTCCCGAAACGTCCACGGCGGCCGCGCCGTCGAGTTCGTATCCATCGGCTCGAATACCCAGGTCGTAATGACCCGGATCGAGCCTCTCCGTGGGAAATCTGTAGCGCCCCTGAGAGTCAGTGACGACGGTGACCGTGATTGTCGCGCCTGCTTTCTTCGCGCTGACCAACACTCCTTCCATCGAGCCTTCTTCATTGGAAGTCACTTTTCCGGTCAAGGCAGCTTGGATTTGCTTCGGAGCACTCTTGGCCCTTAAAGGCCCCAGAGAAAGGACGGCTATCGGCAGTAGGAGAATGAGCGGCCAGCAATTTCTGATTACCCTTCGGCAGGGCGTTTGGTAACACGACGCGAGATTTCCGCGCTCGCAGCGTGTGAAACTGACATTCAAGCTCATCGGAGCACCACCTTTCACCTTCCGCTACTTAGCCGCTGGCGTTGTGGTCGGATCCATGATCTCCTTCTGGAAGGATTCCCATTCCGAGCCCGAGCAAATCGTTTCACCCATTGGGGACGTACTCAGGATGAAGTGCTTCTTGCCGGTAAACGTCTTTGTATAGGCCTTCGGGTCGTCAACCGTCAGCGCAAGCTCCAGGAGATCGGGTTTTACGCGCCGGAAGCGCTCGATTACATGGAGTGCGTCGCTGTGAGGGTGGCCGACGTGATCGAGCCAGGTTTTGTCGTTGAATCCGACCGTATCGATCACAAGGGTATCCCCTTCATACCAACCGATTGAATCGCCCAGCCATGTGGCATCCGGATCTTGGGGGTGTTTTCGGTTCATGGCCACGGTTCGCCATGTGCGAGTGAACTCGTAAAGAATGTAAACGTTGTCCGGAGTCTGGATGAACGTGAATTGCCACGGGTAATCATAGATACGAGTCACGCCTGGAGGATCGCAGTATTTTTGAGCAGGATCATTTTCTTCGAACGTTTCGTGAATCCCAAAAGGGGGGCGTGCAAGGTTGAATTTCTCTCTGGCCCAGGGGGTCATTGGCGCCTGCTCTGGCCGCATACCCATGGGATCGGAAGGATCCCACGTCAGCGCGACTTCTCCAGGAGGCATTGATCTCATCATATCCGGCGTGATCGGTCCTGGAGATATGGGCATAGGACCCCAGAACCCGGACAGGTCGGGCGTCGATTTCGTGCTAGACGCTTTTCCCCTTTGGGCGGCCACCGGTGAATTTGCATTCTGCGCATGAAGCAACGGACAGACTAGAGTCGCCGAGAGCGCGCTAAGAAACCCAATCAGCCGAATTCGCATTTCGAATGTCTCCTTTGAACAGAATGTAAGTCCTCGTAGTCACTTCGAATCTGGCGTGCACCATCATTGGCTGCTCATTCGCGCGCAGCTACTTCGAACCGGAGCTGACTGTGGGGTCCATAATCTGCTTCTTGAAGGATTCGTTTTCAGACATGGAGCACAGAGTTTCCCCCATCGGTGACGTACTAAACTGGAGGAGCCGTCTTCCAGTGAAAGATCTCATGTAGTCCTTGGGATCGTCGATAGTGATGAGAATTTCCAAAGTGTCCTGGTCCAACCTCCGAAAGCGCTCGATGACATGAAGTGAATCGCTGTGGGGATGACCCGGGTGATCGAGCCAGGTCTTCTCATTGAAGCCAATCGTGTCGACCACCAGCGTGTCTCCCTCGTACCGGCCAACGGAATCTCCGAGCCACGTGCTATCCGGGTCCTTCGGGTGATCGCGGTCCATAGCCACAGTCCGCCAGATACGACTGAACTCGTAGAGGATGTATACAACGCGAGGAGTCTGTAGGAAGGTCATTTGCCACGGATAGTTGTAAATTCGAGGAACTCCGGGCGGATCGCAGTTGAGCTGCACTGGGTCGTTGATGTCTTCGAAAGTTGCCTTAGGCCCGAATGGCGGCCTCGCGGCTTTATACTTTGCGTTAGCCTCCGGAGTCATCGGGAGATCGCCGGTTACGTCCCAGTGCAGTCCTCCCCTGGGCCCCGGCCCCCAGAACCCAGACAGATCCGGCGGGCCAGAGGCGGATCGCACCTGCGGTTTGCTTGGAGTTTGTGGCGGTCCGCCCGCCTGAGCCAACAGAACAGTGCTCCACGTTGATGCCGCCAGGCAGACAATGGCGAGACTGATCAATTGATTTCGCATTTTAGTCGTCATTCCAGCCGCGAGCATCGGCGGCGTGCTCGTCGCACGAGCTCTCGCTCATCGAGTTGGGAGCGGTGAGCCGTTGATCACAACTTTCAATACGTTGTACTGAACGCCAGTAGTTCCTATCGGTGCGCCATTTTTAGCTGGATAAGTGTCGGCGGTGATTTGGTCTCCCGGTTTCATGGAATTCTTGGTCCACCCGACCCGTGCCATATGAATGGGAGAAGCAAGCTCAAGCAGCCAGTGTCGAACTTCGCCGCTCTCGCTTTTCACGTCCAAATGAATGACGCAGTGGGGATTGCTCCAGTCAAATGCGGTGACTACGCCCGTGACTGTGATTGCTTTGTCCATATCGTAACCAGCCGTGCCATGATGCGCGGCTGTCGGACCAGCAGCGAACAGAAAGCAGACGGCGAAAGTGAAGAACGCGAGTAATTTCCTATTCACGAGAGCCTCCCTGGCAGATACATGGAACCTTACATGCACTGCGCTCGAGTGAGCGCGTGGCATACTTCTCCTTGCAAGAATCTTCAAGTGATTGGCGGCACGCGCATTTTTGGCTAACCGTCATGGGTTAGGTGCTAGCGACGCGACATATGCAGCGATCGCCACCATATCCTCTTCGCTCAAATTGGCTACCACCGGCGTCATCAGGTCGGCGCCGGAACGCGCGCCCGCCTGAATGTTGTGCAGTTGGCGAAAAATAAAAATCGCGGAACGTCCCGCTATCCTGGGCACGTCACCCATACCGGTAAGGTTTTCACCGTGGCAGGTCTTGCAGCGTATTGTTTTTCCTGCAGCGCCGGTTTTGACGAGAGCCTCTCCTCTGGCAATGCTGCCGACTGGAACGTATGCGATGAACCCGGAGTGAGGATCGTAACTGAGCGCTCTCGCTGGTTCTTGCGGCACTTCGATGATCCGATCGCCGAGTGGCTCGGTTTCCCGGTTCATCACGGGAAGTCGCAAGCGCGTCATGATCACGAACGTTTTGGGCGCCGTGTCCGCTTCTGTCACCTTCACCCAAGGAATTGGTGTAAGAGACGCGAACCACTCGGCAGCCTGCTGCGCGTCCTCGTCTGAAAGACCCTTAGCGATGAAATCCATTGGTGGTGCGGATCGCGCGCCGTTCCGGAAATCGGCGATCTGCTTCAAGAAATACGCCACGGGAAGGCCCGCAAGATTGGCGGATTGAGGGTGCCCCATACCGGAGGCGAGATGGCAATATGCACACGCCATGACTGGGTTTCCGCGTCCGTGCCGGACAACTTCGGGCATGGGAGGATGTTCGTCCGGGAACCAATCCGGCGGATTGAAGGCATCTATCCGCTCGTGATCGTAGGTTTGTGAACTACCAGGCACGTGCTTGAGAGGCGCCTCATCGAAGCTCGCAGGCGGGTCTCCTACGGGAGCGGGAAATGCCCAGCCTAGATCACCGGCCGGTTTCTGTTGTGGGGAAACGGTTCTGATGGCAGCAGCGCAAAATCCGGCCAGCACCAAAGCTCGAATGTGTGTTCGCATCAAAATCGCCAGCGCCCCCAAGTAGCAGTCCTAGATTCATAAACGAACATGTTCATTTTGTCAAGACTGAAAGGATCTCGCCAGGCAAAAGCAACTATCCTTTGATCCGATGTTCAATGGCAAAAAGCCAATCCAGGTAAAGCGCCTCGGATAGCGCCTCATTTTTCTCTTGACAATATATATGAACACGTTCATATACGAACCATATTTGGATACTACGGTCGGCTTCGCTGCGCGAAACTTGAGAATTTGGGGAGGCACGAGGAATTAGTGGGTTTCTCGTCACTTCCGAATCGGAATACAAGTCCGCGCCTGATTGCGACCGCACACGGAAGACAAAACGGGGGTGAGTTATGTTGAACGGTCGGTCTGGTTGGGTTCGTTTGGGCGTTAGTGTCGCGGCGAGTTTCAAGAGCGTTCTCATCATTGCGATTTTTTGTCTCGCGGGTAGCACAGTAGTTTGGGGGCAAGCCACGGCACAGATTCACGGAACAGTTCAGGACTCCAGCGGCGCTGCGGTTCCAAGCGCCAACGTGAAGGCAACACAAACCGACACCGCTGTATCGAGAACCGTTATCACTGAGGCGGACGGCAGTTACGTGCTAACCGCTCTTCCGCTCGGACCGTACACAATCGAAGTATCCCGGGAAGGTTTCAACACGGCGGTGGAAAAAGGTATCGTTTTGCAGGTAAGTAGCGATCCGATGGTGCGAGTCACGCTCGAAGTCGGGTCCGTGACGCAAACGGTTAGCGTTGAAGCGAATGCGCTCCAAGTGGAAACGCGCCGCGTTGGTGTCGGGACGACGCTGATCGAAACCCAGCGGATATTGGAATTGCCGCTCAACGGCCGGCAAGTGACCGATCTAATCACACTGAGCGGGTTGGCGGTGCAGACAGCTACATCACCCGGATACAACATGCCCACGGGTGTAAACATCTCCGTCGCTGGCGGACTCAGCCACAGTATTCAGTACAATCTGGACGGGGCGTCGCATATAGACACGTATGACGGCACGAACATGCCGCTCCCGTTTCCAGATGCGCTTCAGGAGTTTCGACTGGTCACCAGTACGCAGGATGCATCGGGCGGCGGGCACTCGAGCGCCTCGGTGAATGCCGTGACCAAGGCCGGCACGAACGCGATTCATGGCGATGCGTTCGAGTTCTTCCGCAATGCCGCCTTAAACGGGAAGGACTTTTTTGCTAGCCAGAATGACCAACTCAAGCGCAATCAGTTCGGCGGCGTGATCGGCGGCCCCATCAAGAAAGATAAGCTGTTCTTCTTCGTGGGCTACCAGGGCACCAGAACTCGTCAGAATTCGAAAAGCACCATCGAGTTTGTTCCTACAGCCGCGATGCAAACCGGCGACTTTTCCTCCTACATAGCGAACAATTGTGGACCTTTCGACCCCAATGCGTTCGATGCGAGCGGCCACCTCAAATCCCCCCTAAGCCCTGCGGCGGTAGCTATCGCAGCCAAACTTCCTAAGGCTCTCGATGCTTGCGGAACGGTTCAGACCGGAGAGCCTCTCCACGAAAACGATCTAGAAGTTCCCGCACGACTCGACTATCACCTTAGCGACAAGCAGAGCCTTTTTGCGCGCTATCTGGCGACCAGGATCGAGAAAGCGGTCCCTTATGATGTCAATCCGAGCGACCTTCTCGCAACCAGCGGTGTCGGCAACGATGATTTGGCCCAATCGCTGACGTTGGGCCATACGTATGTGTTCAGCGCTTCCCTGGTTAATTCCTTCCGCGTTTTCGGAAATCGTATTGGTGGGAACCATGCCTTCCCAAAGTCTTTTACGCCGCAGGACGTTGGGATCCAGAATTTCTTCGGGGGCTACACTCCGGACATGATGTCGATATTGCTACCGGGTGCTTTTCAGACTGGTTTTACTGCCAACTTCTTGACCACGCGGGAAGGGGTAACGAATTTCGGGCTCAACGACGATATTACCTTGATTCGGGGATCGCACCAGATTTCCTTCGGTGGAAGTGCGATGCACGCGATCTTGAATGAGGATTCGTTCGCTTGGGCTCCGGGTGTGTTCATCTTCGCTGGGGTGCCGCACCTTCCGCAATTTGGTCTCGACGGAACGGGTTCTAGTCTTGGCGACTTTCTGGTGGGGACATACACTGTGCTTCATCAGGCCAATCCAAATCCCAACAACACGACCCAGCACTTCTTTGGGTTGTATGTGGGAGACTCCTGGAAAACCACGTCGAAACTAACCTTGAATTATGGTGTCCGTTGGAATCCATTCTTTCCCATGCAGTTCATCCATTCCGACGTTTACAATTTCAGTCTGCCCGCATTTCTTGCGAATACGAGGAGCACCGTCATTCCCACCGCTCCTCCAGGTTTCTCCTATCCGGGCGACCCTGGATTTCCGGGCAGAGCCGGGCTCGATCACCGATTGGGTCACTTTGAACCGCGTTTCGGATTCGCGTGGGATCCTTCTGGAAACGGGAAGATGGCCATTCGTGGCGGCGCCGGAATCGCGTATGACTTTATCCGGCAGGACCTCCACCAAAATACTTCCAGCGTGGCGCCCTTCCGCCTGACGGTAATCAATAACTTCGGAAAACTGGACGATCCCTACGCGAACGTCCCTGGCGGAAATCCGTTCCCTTATACCTTCGATCCAAAAAACCCCGTATTCCCGAGCACCCCGCTATACCAGGGATTCTATCCCATCCCTCGAGATCTGAAGACCACGGAACAATACGCGTGGAACCTCGGAATCCAGCGGCAAGTCACGTCGAGCTTGTTCGCGTCAGCGACCTACGTGGGCACGCAAATCATTCACACTTGGACTGCCATCGATCTGAATCCGGGCCAATTCATTCCCGGAAATTGCAGTCCGGGGCAATTCGGCCTGCGTGGCCCCGGTCCTTGCACGACGTCCCAGAATGTCAACCAGCGGCGACTGCTAGAACTGGAGAATCCGTCCGCTGGGAATGTACTGGGGAGTATGACCCAATTGGATGACGGGGGCACGCAGCACTATCATGGCCTGCTACTCAACGCCACCTGGCGGAAGGGGAACGTGAACTTGGCGGGGAATTTCACCTGGTCCCACTGTATCGGGCTTGCGCAAATCGGCGTCACGAATATCCAATCCACCTACCCGCACCAGCCTTACCAGAATAACGCCCCGATCAACAAATACTCGGATTATGGTGATTGTTTCAACGGGGCGCTGGATCTTCGACGCGAAGGGAACGTGACGCTGGTGGTCAGTACTCCGAAGTTCTCGAGAGACTGGGCACGACGCTTGGGCACTGGCTGGACCTTCTCGAGCATCGTTACCGCGCGATCCGGCTGGCCTCTTACGGTAGACGTTGGAAGCGACGTAGCCGAGAACGGCCTGTATCAAGGAGCTGGGAACTATCCCATACCGCAACGTCCAGACCAAGTGCTCGCGAATACGGCATCGGCCACCCGGGGACAGCCCTGCTCGCCGGCGCCGTGCGTTAGCTATTTCAACTCTGCTGCGTTCCAAAGTCCGACCCCGGGCACTTACGGCAATATGGGAGTCGGCAGCCTACGCAGCCCGGGATTCTGGGAGTGGGACCAGACCATCGCCAGACAATTCAAGGTTAGGGAGAGCCAAAGCATCGAGGTTCGCGCCGAGGCCTTCAACGTGACCAACAGCGTTCGATTCTATATTGCCCCCACTGGGGACAACGCCATGATCTTCTCCAGTCCGACGTTCGGTAACATCACCGAGGCCGCTTCTACAACCGGCTCAAGCTCGCCCTTCGGTAGCGGCGGCAGAATCGTTCAGCTTGCGCTGAAATACGTGTTTTAGGACAACTAACTGCTTCGAAGCCGCGCACGGCTTCGGATTTACGGGAAACGAGAAAGATTTCTCTTGACGGAGGCACTCATGAGTTCCAAGAACAAGAATGAAGATCAGGAGTTCAAGAAGGCCAGCCGGCGCAAGTTTTTGAAGCAGGGCGCCGCGCTCGCCTGCATGACGGCGGCCGGACTAAAGGCCGCTGCTCAAGGTCAGGAGGATCCGAAGCTGCGCACGGACTACGTTCCCGAGGACCAGGTTCCCCAGGACCACGTTGTGCGCAACCCGTGGACCGGGGAAATGATGCGCGACGAAGAGGGAAACCTCGTCGTGGACTGGACCGGCACCCCTCAGTGGGCGGCCTATCAGAAAAGTACCCGCGCGGTAGGCGGGAGCCGGTACGGGAAAATAGAGGTGGACTCGCGTTTATACGGCGTCCGCTCGAAATTCGTGACCACGCACCGGCGGGCCTTCGACGGCGGGTCGGGCCCCGGCTATTCGGGCACGCCCACAGCGCCCGAGTCGATCAAGACCTATTTCTTTTCGCTGTTATCGCCCATCGATGCGCAAATGGGAGTGATCACGCCCGCCGGGCTTCACTTCACCGATGAGCACGGCGAGGTTCCTGAGATCGATCCTCGCGAGCATCGGTTGACTATTTACGGCATGGTGGACCGTCCGATTACGCTCACGATGGATGAACTCATGTCGTTGCCTTCGGTTTCTCGCGTGCACTTTGTTGAGTGTAACTCCGACGGCGAGACGCGTGACTTGAGGAAGTTGGAGTGGGCCACGGCCGGCCATTGCTTTGGGGAATTGAGCTGCAGCGAGTGGACCGGCGTGCTCATGTCCACGCTGCTCGACATGGTTGGAGTGAAAAAGGGAGCGAAATGGTTTTACGCCTCGGCGGGAGACGAATACAACCAAACCTGGTCGATTCCGCTGTGGAAGGGCATGGACGATGCCCTCATCGCGTACGGCCAAAACGGGGAGCCGCTGCGCATTGAGCAGGGTTTCCCGGTCCGATTAGTGGTTCCCGGCTTTCAAGGAACCATGAACATCAAGCGATTACGGAGAATCAAGATCACGGACGAGCTCACACTCTTCCATCGGATGTACGGAGACGTGCGCGCCAACGGCAAGATTACATGGTTTCGGCTGGAGCTGCCGCCGCAATCGTGCATTTTGCGTCCCTCAGGCGGACAACAACTGACGCGCCGCGGATTCCACGAGATTCGCGGCATCGCCTGGTCCGGTCAGGGAAAGATCACCAGAGTCGAGGTCACGGTGGATGCCGGGAAAACCTGGAAAGACGCTCAGATTCAAGGCCCGGTGCATTCCAAGGCTCACACGCGATTTACTTTCCCTTGGACCTGGACTGGACAAGAAACCATCATCGCCGCCCGTTGCACGGACGAGAAAGGTTCTGTCCAGCCGTTGACGCCAGAGGCCGCCAGAATGCGTGGCTACAGCTTGGAGAATTTCAAGAAAGAAGTCATTCAGCGCAACAACATTCCGCAACCTTGGAAAATCGATCGAGATGGGAGAGTGACTAATGCGATCTTTTCGATTTGAAGTTTTCGCATCCGTAGTTGCACTATCGGCCGCTTCCGTCTGTGGAGCGGCGTTTGCCCAGACGCAGCAGGCCCGGGCGCAGGCACAAACGCAACCGCAGACCCAGCCACAAACTCAGCCACAGGCGAAGGCGCCGTCGAAACCACAGGCGAAGCCCCAGGCGCCCTCCATCACCGGTGTCGGCGCCGCTCCCACGCAGGAAGACATGGGCAATCTCGCGTGGACCTCTGGTGCTCACGGCAAAGACCTCCCGCCGGGAAGCGGCACCGCGAAACAAGGCGCTGAAATCTTCGCGGCGAAGTGCGCGATGTGCCATGGCGAAGACGGCCACGGTGTGCGTCAGGAGCCAGGGGCCTTTTCCTCCCTCGGAGGTCGTCCGTTGGTGGGGCCGAAGAAGGAGGGGCCGAATAACCCGTGGATGACGCCCATCACCAACGGGGCGCCATTTCCTGAAGTGATTTTCAACACCATTGCCGTCGAGATGCCCATGTTTCGGCCGGGAACGCTCAAGGCGGACGAAGTCTATTCGCTTGCGGCGTTTCTTTTCTGGAAGAACGGGTACATCAAGGAAGATGATGTCCTGAGTCGTGAAACGCTGGTGCAGATTCAATTGCCGAACCGGCTGTTCTTTCCGGCTTCGGATGCTAACTTTCTGGACTTGAAGAAGCGCGGCTGCTACGAGACGCACGGCGTTTGCCTCGGTGACTAATTTTGCTGAGAAGAGCGACCGCATTGTGACAATTCAGATCGTTTGATACTCGGGCCGCAGACGTGCGATAAAAATGGGCTACGACGAGGAACAAGACGCTGACGCGCTGCAAGAGCCGCGCGCTCCGAGTGGCAGAAACTCCGGCTTCGGCGGAGCGTCAAGGCGGCAGTTCGTCTCCACTCTGGCGGCCCTTTGTACCGCCCAATTGATCCCATGGGACGTGGGGTTCGGGCAGGCGGCTTCACCCCAATCGGGTGGAGCGCCGCTGCGCATCATTGATGTGCATCATCATTTGATGCCCCCCAAGTACGTCGCGGCGAGGAAAGCAGACATTCTGAAAGTCTCCGCAATTCCCTCGGTTGTCGATTGGACCCCGGAGCAGTCTCTCGAAGACATGGACAAAAACGGAGTACGCACTTCTCTTGTGTCCGTTTCGACTCCGGGTATCTGGTTCGGAAATCCCGAGGAAGCCAGACGTCTGTCCCGGGAGTGCAACGAATTTGCGGCACAGATGACGAGGGATCATCCGGGGCGCTTCGGGTTTTTTGCGGCCATTCCTTTGCCCGACGCCGAAGGCAGTCTAAGAGAAATCGAGTATGCCATCGAAACGCTCCACGCAGACGGAATCGGACTGCTCTCCAACTACGAAGGAAAGTATCTCGGCGATTCTTCGTTCGGACCCGTATTCGACGAGCTGAATCGCCGGAAGCTGAACGTATATGTACACCCGACATCCACGGCGTGCTGCTGGAATATCGTTCCGAACATTCCGATATCCACTGAGGAGTTTGGATTCGACACGACGCGGACGATCACCAGCCTTCTCTACAATGGAACGCTCTCCCGCTGTTCAAGCACCAAGTTCATCTTCTCTCATGGGGGAGGAACGATTCCCATGCTCGCGGGGCGCATCGGCGGAGCGGCACGCCGGATGACTAACGTGGCCCCACGCGGGCCCGATTACGAGTTCCAGAAGCTCTATTTCGATACGGCGAGCGCAACGAACGCGCCAGCGATGGCCGCGATTCTGAAGCTCGTGCCGCCGAGCCATGTAATGTTTGGGACGGACTTTCCCTGGGGGAACGCCGGAAATGGACTCCGCGGTTTGGAGAGTGTCGGTCTAAGTGAAAGCGAGATTCGAGCCATCGAGTACGAAAGTGCGCTTCAGTTGTTTCCTCGCCTCAAGGAATCCAGCTGAATCACGACAAGGTCTCAAAACCGGAGCGTCCAGTTGCGAGGAGAAACTCCATGGCACCGATTCAGTTTGCGCTGAATGGCAAACCGCAATCCGTCAATGTGAATCCCGAAATGCCGCTGTTGTGGGTTCTGCGCGACACCCTTGGAATGACCGGCACGAAGTTCGGCTGCGGAATGGCGCTTTGCGGCGCGTGTACGGTTCACATCAATGGCGCGGCATTCCGTTCCTGCTCGACGAAAATCTCTTCCGTTGCTGGAAAGAACATAACCACAATTGAGGGCCTCTCGTCGGACGCCAGTCATCCCGTCCAGGCGGCGTGGTCCGAGATCGATGTGCCGCAATGTGGGTACTGCCAGCCTGGGCAAATCATGGCTGCGGCGGCATTGCTCGCAAAAAATCCGCACCCGAGCGATACCGAAATCAACCAACTCATGCGCGGTAACATCTGTCGCTGTGGCACGTATATCGATATTCGCCGGGCGCTTCATCGTGCAGCCGAAGTGGCTTCTCAGGGCGGGGCCCGGGGAGGTAAGCCATGAGTATCGATCGGCGCGATTTCTTGCAAGTCGGCGGCGGTCTGTTGATCGGCTTCGTGCTGCCAGCGGGGGCTCAACTCCCGGACGAACGGGAGCCCACCTATCCTGGCCTTTCTGGGCCTTTCCCGGCAATGGCGCTGAAGACGCCGGAAGGCAAGCCTAACGCTTACATCCAGATTCGGACCGACGAAACGATCAGTTTGATGATCACTCGTGCCGAAATGGGTCAAGGCGTGCTGACTTCATGTTCTCAATTGTTGGCGGACGAACTCGATTGTGATTGGACCAAGGTTCGGCCGGAATTTGCGCCGGTAGATACTCCTTTGTACGGCTATCAAGGCACGGTCGGCAGCCTCAGTATTCGTACGACGTGGGGACCACTGCGCAGCGCCGGCGCGGCTGCGCGAGAGATGCTAGTCGCTGCGGCTGCGCAGAAGTGGGGTGTCGATCCTTCGCAATGCCGGACTGAAAACGGATTCGTCATCCAGACCGCAAGCCAGACTCGGCTTAGTTACGGTAGCTTAGCGGAAACGGCTTCTACACTTCCGGTTCCTGCGAATCCGCGGGTCAAGGACCCCAAGGACTACCGCATTATCGGCAAACCCGTGAAGCGTCTAGACACCCGCGAGAAGATCGTGGGCCGTGCACAGTTCGGCATGGATGTGCACGTGCGAGGGATGCTCTGTGCGGCTGTAGCCCGCAGTCCGGTTTTCGGAGGGAAGGTTGCAAGTTTCAACGGCTCGAATGCCAAAGCGCTACCCGGTGTGAAGGAAGTCTTGCAAATTGCGACAGGCGTCGCCGTCGTTGCCGATGACTCCTGGACCGCAATGCAAGGATGCAAGGCGCTCGAGATCGAATGGGACGAAGGTCCAGGCGCGACGCTCGACAGCGCTGAAATCAGCAAGATGTTCGCAGCACGTACGCAAGAGCCGGGTACTGTGGCGCGCAAGGTCGGTGACGCAAAGGCCGGACTCGCCGGCGCTGCCAAGCGGATCGAGGCTGTGTACGAAGTACCTTTTCTCGCGCATGCGACCATGGAGCCCATGAACTGTACCGCGCATGTCCGTCCCGATGCTTGCGAAGTTTGGGCTCCGACACAGAGCATGACCGACTCGCGTGACATGGTCGCCAAGATTACCGGCCTTCCGCCGGGAAAGATCGATTTTCACGTGACTTACTTGGGAGGCGGATTCGGGAGGCGCGGCGCTTTCGAGCTAGACTTCATCGGCGAAGCGGCCGAACTGTCGAAGCGTCTTGGTGTCCCGGTAAAAGTGATTTGGTCGCGCGAAGATGACATGCAGCATGATTTTTACCGGCCTGCCTCGAGGGTGGAGTTCGTCGGCGGCCTCGACGCTGAGGGCTGGCCAGTGGCGTGGAGCATAAAGGTCGCTTGTCCGGTATTCGCGTTCCCCGGCACTGCTTTCGCAGGCTTGATTGATCTCCAGTACAACGTTCCCGACTTTCTGCTCGACTACCGGGACGCGAATACAGCGGTTCCCGTGTCGTTTTGGCGAGCCCCCGGTGCCAACCAGAACACGTTCTTTGCGGAAAGCTTTTTAGACGAAATGGCTCACGCGGGCGGCAAAGATCCACTGGAAGTGCGCAGGCGGCTGTTGACAGCTTCGCCCCGTCTCCTGCGCGTTCTGAACTTGGCAGCCGACAGGGCCGGTTGGGGCAAGGCGCTTCCAGAGGGAAGGTTCCGAGGCGTGGCTGTCGGGAACAACGTGGGCAGCTTTAATGCGCAAGTTGCCGAGGTGTCAGTCACCAAAGGCACGCTGCGAGTGCACCGAGTGGTTTGTGCGTTTGATTGCGGCCAGCAGGTGAACCCAGCCATCTTGCGGCAGCAGGTTCAGGGTGGCATTGCGTACGGTTTGGGGGCGGCCCTGAAGGGAGCGATAACAGTTCAGCGAGGCCGCGTTCAACAGGCGAATTTCAATACGTATGATGTCCTGCGTATCGATGAAATGCCCGAAGTCGAAGTTCACTTGGTCCCCAGTTCAGAAAGCCCAGGAGGAGCCGGCGAAGCTTGCGTGCCGGCGATAGCGCCGGCCGTCACCAATGCGATTTTCGCCGCCACCAGCAAACGGATACGCAAACTGCCGATCAACAGTGCGAATTTGACGTAGCTAACCTTGTCGTTCGCCAAAAATCAAAACGCCCTATAAAAGCGCTCATTTCGAATTTATTGAAGGCAGTTGATAGAGTTTTCATGCGGCTGTGACATTTCTTTTCAGAGGAGTTGGGCCCCAACCACGACGCAACCAGGAACCCAGACAGAAATCTCCGTCCCCAAAACATGGCATTGGTCAAGCTGGAGACTGTTTACGCCGTGCGGTCGTAGCGGTGATGCAAACCGCCGAGTCGCTCACGAGCAGTGATGCGACCGGAGACCTGCGAACGAATTCTGCCCGCCGGTGTTTCCTTTCTCAGTCCGAGATGAGTTCGGTCTTCGTGGTAGTAACGGACATAATCGGAAAGCAATCGACGTAAATGGGCCTCGTTCAAAGCGATCACGTGATCCAGCATGTCCCTGCGGCAGCTCTGTACCCAACGCTCTGCAACGCCATCCTGCCAAGGACTCTCGAATGAAGCGCGGACACACTTGATTTTGATCGACCGAATCGCAGCAGGAACTTCCGTCCCGTACTTGGCATCCCGATCGAAGATGAGAAACCGGGGACCGGTCTCATAGGGGAAGGCCTCCCGCAGCTGCTGTACAACCCACAGACTGGTGGGATGCCGCGTCACGTGGAAATAAAGGATACGCCGGCGATCGTGGCCGATGATGAAGAAGCAGTAGAGCACGCCGAACGTAATCGTGGGGACGGTGAAGAAGTCCATCGCAGCGATGGCTTCCCGATGATTGCGCAGAAAGACGAGCCAACGTTTGGCCGGCTCGGGATCTCTCGGCGCTCGCCGCATCCAACGGGAAATCGTTCTTTCGGAGATATCGACACCGAGCATCAAAAGCTCGCCGTGAATGCGTGGTGCGCCCCAGGTCGGGTTCTCGATCCCCATACGTAAGATGAGATCCCGCACCTCTTTGGAAATCCTCTTCCTGCCGGTCACTCGCCGAGCCCTTGAGATCACACGCCAATAGAGCGCAAATCCAAACCTGTGCCATCGGACCACAGTGTTCGGGGTCACGACTATTATCGCTTGTTTCCATCCGGACCAGAACCTTCGCGCAAAGACCCAGAAGAGTTTATCGAGCGCAGCAATCCGTGGCCTGGGACGCTTGCGCTTGAGCACAGTGAGTTGCTGCCGAAGAACGAGGTTTTCGAGCAGAAGGTTCCGACGAGTACGGAAGACCCGGAGCATTGTTCCAGTTAGGACTGCGATGATGGAGAACATGGGCCGCTCGTATCGCAGTCGGCCTGTGAATAGCAATGATCCAAGCTGTTGAAAATGCACACGGACAGAGTTTTGGCGAAACACTGGGGCAAATAAGACTGATGATCCGGTTCGTGTGACCAATCGGCGTCACGAGTGACAACCGGATTTTCATTCACGGGTGGAAATTCGATGTTCGCTGCGGCCCGCGTTAGAATTCGCGCATGTTTCATCCTCCCCTGGGCGTAGGTGCCCGACAGCCTGATTGAAGAAATCGCATCCGCACCTCAGTTCGGGCCGTACTGTTTCCCGACTATTTTTTCGTAGACTTCCCGTCGGAGGCGATCCTGCTGCGCCGGGCTCAGTTCTTGAAACGACTTGGCCAGCTGATTCCCCATGTCTTTCAGTGTTCCATTCGTCAGTTAACCCACGCTTTCGCTGCTGCCTGTGCGTCGAGCCAGTGCGGCTGCGAAAGGTGCCAGCCGCCGCAGCCTGGTTTCAAACACTGCACAGCAACGTCGCCGTGGTATGCCGTGTTCCGAGGATTTTCAGCAAATGCAACGGCCTCCTCTGCGGTCGCGAACCATGCTCGTAACGTCCCGTTCGAGCGGCGGCATCGGTTGTGTTGATCGAGTGTTTATGCAGTTCCGCCTTTTCCTGCGGCGACATTCGCTTAATTTCACGAATAAAGATTTCGGCGATTTCCGAGAGTAAAAGTCCCTTGTGCCCCTCTTCATGCACACGGATAATCGCTTCGGGAATTTTGATGTGTTTGGGCATATTCGTCTTCTTCTCACACTTCATCTTCCTTGCTATCAAATGCGCGACGAACCCAATCAGGAAGTTCCGCAGCAAGCTCTCCATCGAATGGCGGTGTTGGTGGATCGCCAGCGAAGGCAAGCCTTAACCAATTTTCTGCTGTGACTGGTATTCCCGCCATTCTAAGCAACCGCACTGTGCCATCTTCAGGGATTCCCGGTGCATCGTGTCGGGCGATTCGCTGCGCCAGTGCCAGCATTGTTTCGTCGTGCGTACGTTCCGCGCTGATGCCCATGGATTTGAGCAGTCGCAGGTCTTTTTTTGTGAACGTGAGACTCATTGGCGCGCCTTTCTCCACCTCTCCGAGACATTCGGTCAGTAAAAATTCAAACGACTGCCTCGGTGACGCAGCACTCGCGGGTGCGTCTGATCCGCAGACAGCACATCTGCCTGAGCGATTCAAATCGCGAACGGTCTGACAGTCCATGCACCCGAAGCCATTCATCGCGCATCCTCGTGTTTCGGTTCTAGTTCAATCGCCGCAGTCAACGGGACCATAACGGTGATGCACACGCCCGGCAAGTCCATCTCAAACAGTTTCTTTCCTGTCCCGTTTCGGATCACGATATGGGCTGCCGTTTCAGTTTTGACTCGCAGAACCTTGGCGGTTTTCATGGCTGCACCGCCAATCCATCGCTCTGAATACCAGCGACGATGTCAGCGATGTATCGGTGTTCGACTACGACTGTGGGGAAATAAGGCTGGTATCCGTTGTCTTGGCCGATGTGATTTTCGATCCAAGAGATTGCCGAAGGTGTGAGCGGCTTGATGAGGAAAATACTGCCGTGGTTTTCTAAGACAAAGTCAGGCTGGATCTTGCCTAAATGAGTGGGAGAATTTCCGGAAGCTACAAATGAATCATGCGAAGACATCATGCCTCCACGTGGAGAAGATGCCCTCGAAAGTAATGGGGAAGGACTAAGGTGGGTTTTGCCCCCTACAGGCCGTATCCCTTCTCTCGAAGGTTAGCACCGTGGCCTTTTTTGTGGCTCGGCTGCCGGAGCGTCAGATGCACGCCCTCTCTTGATACTGGGGCAAGACTACACGATCAATCCGGATTTGACAACGGTACCGACGTACTGGGGGTTTTCTTATCGGCTGTTCGGAATTTGGAATGGCGGATTGATACGAGGCGAATCAAACGGCTCTCAGATTGGTGTGAACACCGACATTTCCGCCAAGAGCCTGCCATAAATCACACTGGTCTTGCAACGGGCGGTAAGTGCTGTTCACCGAATGTGCAGGGGGAAATCGTATATCACAATGATGACATAATCGACCGAATAGCGTTGGCCAACTTCGATGCTTTCATGTCGGAAAAGGATGACAAAATGAGTGAGAGCGTCCCGACCATTAGCGTATCTTCAATCCCAGCCAGCAAAAAGGCCAAGCTATGGCAGCGGATCTTGCCATTCGCCGCTATGGCACCTTGCTTTGCCTAAACAAAAATGCTACGAACTGAAGTCCGTGCTACTAAAATCTCATCGCCAGAATTTTATTTTACTTCCGCAGGAGTGGACGTCCGGGTCCTTCACCCATAATTTCCAGGACTGTGTCCTCGTCCTTCGCGCCGTCATAGTGCACCTGCTTGCCGATATCCTTGACGAAGCTGCCCGCCGGCACCGGCACTGTGCTGTCAGGGTCGAATTTGGTGCCCGTTCCCACCCACCAGGTCCCCGAAATAACGTAGATAAACCGGTCGTTGGGATGAAAGTGCGGATGGCTCATGTGATGGGCGTGCCATTTCACGAGTTGAACGTAAAGGGCAGGCATTTCGGGATTACCCGTGAGAAGTGCTGAGCTTACCCCACCGGCCGTGTTATCCACCCATTTGATTTGATCGGGCAATTGCAATTTGACCGCAACCGAATTGAGATCGGTGGCCTTGACGGTTCCGAGCGAAACAAGCAACGCGATTCCCGCTGCCAACAACAAGTAGTGGAACAATTTTTGAAAGATGGACATCACTCCCTCCTCATGGCCAAGCGGGGCCGCGCTTCTGCGCTGAACGCTCGCGGCCAAGCCGGAGCGCGGAGCCCCCCAAGAATTTATGGAACTAGATTCCAACTCGGATCGGGAAAAGAGGAGTGCCAATTGGCGCTCGACCACGACCCATCCGGTCCAAATCTATTGACCCCGTAGAGTTCGGGCACCGACTATAGGTACGCGATCCCGCGGCCTGCCAGCGCTACTGCCAGCCAGCAAGCCAGCGAAAGACTCGCCCCAGTTTCGCCAGGGTGGTGCCCTCATCTTGGTCCGCCCTAGTCGCCCGGCTGTGCACCGTAGGATGGAACAACAGCGCTAGACACAGCAACGCAATATGTGTACGCCGCAACCTTATATATCATGATATTTAAGATGTCAATAAACAATATTCCGATTATTCAGGTTCAACTTCCGGATTGTACCGCTATTGAAAAATCCGAAAGAGAATGCCTGTCCGGATGAAAGCGAGCTAGGCGCGGAATAAGCTTCTTTGGCACATTATCGCAAAGAGGTAACTGACAGGGCGCAATGGAAGGACGAGAAGCCAGCCGATACGCGGAACGGAAGTACCAGAGCGGATTCTATTCTCGGTGGAACGCAGCAAGTAGGCGGATTGCGGAGTGCATCCCTTGATTTTAGCGAATCCATTCTGTTACTCGATTCTATAAGCCCTCATTTGGCGCAGTGTTCATCGCAAGTTGCTGCGACTAATTCATACTAAAAGGCTGGCGACGGGACTGAATTCGAAAATAGCGCTTTTCAATCAAGGCCGCAGGAAAAGTTCACGAGTGATCTGACCCCTTTGCTTTCGTTACCACCTGACTGCAAAGAGGAAGAGGAATGCACGGAGGAGGCCAAATAATGGCTTGGACTAACTTATTTTGGATGTGCCATTAAGGATGGCCCGGCGAGAAGAGAAGATTTGGGTTGACTCCCAATTTGGAACGTGAGGAAGGTCGGCTAAACCTAATCGGGAAAATCTCGCGGGATTGCACCTCCGTCTTTCGACGCAAATTGCGGTGCGGTACTATAGAAACGCGATGGCACGGCCAGCGAGGGCTACGCCTAACCAGCACATCAAGGACAAACAAGCCGCCAGTTTGCCTAAACCCGAGCCTTCGCTGGCGGTGGATGCGGTGACTTTCCGGTGAAGCGTAAAGTGAAGGGTGACGGCGAAAGTTAGAAATATCATTTTATAGAAGAAAGGAGAGCTGGCACTGAGCTTGGCGGCCTCCGACATGAACAAGGGAACCCCGGTGATGATCATCGAAGCGACTCCGAACAGCGTCCACGGCCCAAGAAATCGGGCGAGCTGCGAAACGGTTTGCCGGCGCATCCCGAAACCCAGCAAGCGCAAATCGACGATCACCAGGGTTCCGATGAGCATGCCGAGCGCCATGATATGAAAGGTCTCGTCAATGGCAAAGAACCATTGGGCATGCTTGAACCAGCTCCCCGGCAAGGTATTTTCGCATAGCCAAAAAAAACGGGCCGGTAAGATTCTTCCAAACGTCACTTCACGCACCTCTCAGGATCCATCATTGGCGAACGCCGTCATAAGCCAGGCACAGGTTAGAAATAGGCGGTCCATCGTCCCGCGATCACGACGCCCAGCCACAAAATGAGCGAAAGGATGCCCACCATTTTTGCGCGCCAGGGCATGTTCCGGTCCCAGTCATCGACGTTATGCATGACTCTCTTATGAAAGTACAGGACATTCAGGGCCGCGAGGATCAGCAATACTACTTTAATCCGGAAGGCCACGGTGTTGTAGCACTTCAACGGCTCCGAGAGAATTAAAAGGCTGCCGCTGACGAACATGACGGCGAATCCGCCAATGGCCCAGGGCTCCAGTTGGTCGATCACATCGGTAACTGGCGCCTCGCGCATGGCAAGTCCGAGAAGACGCAAGTCCAGCCACATGATTGTGCCAACCGAGAACCCAAGGCCCAGGATATGAATTGTTTCAATGATGGGAAAGGGCCAGTCGCTTTCACGAAGGTAGACGCTTATTGGGGTATCATTGAGCCACTGGACGAAGCTAAGAAGATGTGGCATCGCGGTATAATGGCGGCGTCTCTTTCGCTCGTTCAGCAAGTGCATTGAACAGCGATAACAGATCGCCGCAGGACCTACTTTCTTTTTTGTATCTGCCGCTCGCTCAAGATATTTCCCGCCTTGGCGTGTCACCTTACAATTCTCACTTTGGCTTTGTGTGGGTCTGACGCAACATTTGACAGGGCCACTTATCTGTCAAGATTACGGACACCCTCAACCTACGTATGGGATCAGAACCGCCGCAGTGGCAACACATAGCCACAACAATAATTCCGTGAGACCTGCAACTTTAGCTACTGGAGGGGTTTCCGATGCCTTCTCCCACCCCGGCGCTTTTCGCTGAATCACAACGTGAAGCACCAGTCCAATGGGGATAAGCAAGCCGAGCTTCGTCAGGAAGGCGACGTTGGTGAGATAGGTCTCGGCTGAAATTGAGAAGAGAAGAAATCCTCCCGAAACGGCTATGCAAAATCCGATCCAGTTCCAGATAAACAATGCATCCGAGAGTTGCAACGGCGGAGCCGATTTTTTACCAACTCCCAGAAGGCGGACATCCACGGCGACGATGGTCCCAATCCAGATCGACAAGCCGGTAAAATGACTCGCCTGAACCAGCGGATAAGCCCAATCCGATCCGGCGATTGCCAGAGCAAACGATCTATTTTGCAACCAATTTCCGAAGATAACCAATGATCCATCCATTCGAATAGACCTCGACTTGCTGATGCTCCGTGCAGCACTTTAGCCAACGCCAGTAAGAGCTGGAACCTCGACTCCGGCGATGATTGCTCCAACCCATAAACCAATCGAAAGGACGGCCAATAAATTCGCCAATGCGGGCATTGCCGGCAACTGGTTCCACTTGCTCACTTTTTGCTGAACGATGATGCTTGCCACGATTGCCAACAGGGTCACTCCCATTTTGTCGTAGAAAATATCGTTGCGGTAATAAGCGGTCGCGGAACCCGCGAACATGAGGAATCCGGACAGGAAATTCAATGCTAACGAACCCCAAATCCAGGGAAAGAGCCGGTCGGCGAGCTGCGTTGCGTCCTGCCGGCGCCCCAGCAGGCCAAGAACGCGCAAATCCACAATCACCATCGACCCGACCAAAATAAACATGCTGAAGTAATGAAGGATCTCCACGGCCGCGGCGGTCCAAGCCGTGCCGTTGATCAGGGCGATGAAGGAATTTTCTTGCAGCCACCTGCAAATGTGAAGAAGCACGATTCAACAATCTCCTGTTGTGAACACGACGATGAAACTTCGGATCGCCAACGGCTCGAGCTCACTGACCACTTTAAATGCAGGTTGCAGCCTCAATGTCACACCTATCAACCGCAGATCAATCCATACAATCACGCCAACGGATAGGCCGAGCCCTAGGACGTGGAACGTCTCGATAACCGGGAAGGGCTAGTCATCCTCTCGAAGGGCCACGCTGGACGGTAAGTCGTTGAGCCATTATAAGAAGTTAGCGAGATGAATTTCAATTACCCTGCAGAAATCAAGAACCGCAACGCTTGAAACACAACGCCTGCGCTCTTGCCTTAATGGTGGTCATCGGTTGCGAGGTGTGGCGTAGATCGCTCGGAGCAAGGATAATTTTCTCCGATGTGCTCGCCCGGCTGGCCAAGAATCACCGTACTAGGTTTCGGCAACCACGGTTTGGTAAACATCTCTGGGTCCTCCACAGTCACAGCATAATGAAGGATGTTTCCCTGGCGGGTAAAGCGTTCGATAACGTGCAGTTCTGGACTGTGTATGTCCCCGTCTTTGTCAAGCCAAGTATCCTCGCTAAGATTGGTTACATCTACGATGAGCGTGTCTCCTTCCCAATGGCCGATCGAATCGCCATTCGCCATCGCGTCCAGGTCTTTGTTATGCGAGCGGCCGTCGGTGGGAATGGCACGGAAGACATTGTTGTTTTCATACTGCACATAGAAGAAATAGAGTGCCTTCGGAGTCTGCACAATCTCTCGTGGCACGCCGACGCGAGGAACTCCCTGCGGCTGGCAACGAAACGCCGGGTCGAGAAACTGCTGGCGGTTGAAGTTATTTTCAACTGTTGCTTGATATTTGGGTTTATAGGACGGCCTCAATAATTTAGCTGCTTCCCACCTTTTTTTGGCATCTTTGATATTCTGAGTACATATATCGCGTTCGTTTTCGATCCCAAGATCTAGAGTTTTGCCATCGGCACCCAATTGTGCTCGTCCAATGGGAGCAGCGGATCCCGATTGGACCGACGCAAAGGCATTCTTAGCCGCTCCGGTCGTCCAATACCCGCTTAGATCTGGATGGCCATCTGGTGTTCGCGGGGTCGGCTTAGCCGCTGCTTCCTTAAAAGCGGGGGAGAGGGTCGGGTCAACCGACGATTGCTGGGCGTGGGTTGAAACGAGGGCCAACAACAAAACTGCGGTGGCCGCGTATACCAGAACTTGAACCCTCCCTTGGCGACCGATGTAATATGCGAAAGCTCGTCTCATTGTCGCTCCTTGGTACACAAAACGCTATTTACCCTCAGCCGGGCCAACGGGCTCCCGCGAAATGTTGATAACCCGCCCGTCGGAAAGATGAATCTTGTGTGGCCAACCATGCGTCTTCGTCCCATCCTTGGCTGCATAGGCTTCAATGGTGACCGTGTCACCGACTTTCATCATATTTCTGGTCAATCCGGCCTTACTTAGCAAGCCCGGCGGAAAGCTCTCCATAGTCCACGTCACCACTTGGCCGCTTTGATCCTTCGATTCCAGATAGAAGAATGCGTGCGGATTGACCCAGTCTACCTTCGTGATCACGGCTGTGAAGGTAACCACGTTAGTGTCATCGAACTCCGACGCAAAAGAATGATGCGATAATGCTGGCATCGCCGCCAGCAAAACTCCTATGCTCGCCAAAAGCACCGTTCTCACGTTTCTCATTAGATAGAGCCTCCCATCAAATACACCTAGTCGCCAAACTCGCCGTTGCGACCTCCGTCTGATGCATCGGGTATCCAAGTTGACAGAGAAACCCGTGCATCCCAGTCCCGCTGTTGCTACTGAATGCTATCAACCGCGGGCTTGAACCCCTCGTTTTGGAAGCCAATTTCCCCGTTCACAACAGTCATCAGCACATTCATCTGATTCTATAGCCTCCGCGGGAACTGTGATAATGGTCCTGAGATTGTCAATGCCCGTTTGTGCGCTCTCCTTTATTAGCAGGCGCCGGGAAGGCGATCGCTGCTTGCAAGCTACCATCATCTTCGGCGACCTTCATGGATCCATCGTTTAGCGTAGGCTTACGCCAGCGCACGACAGACTGTTTGGAGGCGACCAAGCGGTCTGGCTGGTCGTTGCCGGATATCGCCAATGTACAAACCTGCTCATCCCCCGGAGCCAAACGAGGGATTTGCCATACAGCACTTTCAACTTGCGTTTGAGGATCGCGCTTTACGCCTTGGTACCCAGGCGTGCTGCTTTCCACTTTGGTTCCAGACGCCAACGCGAGCGAAATTGTCACATCTTCAGCTACAAACCCTTTCCCCGCCAGCCCCCGATTGCTTATAGTTACGGTGTAATTCGCAATATCTCCCTTTGACTCAGCGGGCACGATTCGAGCTGAAATTGGGATAGTAAGACCTAGATTCTGTGTGATGAACTTGAACATTTCCTGCAGGTTCGCTTCACTTAGCCTGAGTTTGGAGAACATCCCCATGCGACCACCCGGGAATAACTCAGTATGTGCATAGACGGCCTTAGCATACAAGTCGAAATTCGCATCCGAGACTCTGCCACCGAGCCAGGACCGATTATTTGTCATGGCCGCTCCGTGACATTGGCCACATCCATTCGAAATTAACATCGACTGGCCGGCGACTGCATTGGCCGGAACTTTGGTGCGCCAATCACCCGGCTCCGCGACAGGCGGTAAGCTGGCCAAGTATGCAGCGATATCCGCAACTATCTGATCGGGCAGCTCTAGTTCCCCAAACGCCGGCATCACTCCCCAGGGTTTCCGGACAGCATGCTTAAACTGGCTAAAAGCCAGACCCCGGCCCGCCAAGTCTGGTCCGTAGCCGCCTTGGCCTTGTTCGCCGTGACAAGTCCAACAAAGCGAAATCCCACCCAAGGTGCCTCCGCTCCAAGCCTGTTTCCCTGCGGTCGGGTTCCCAACGGGGGACTGGTCCTGGGCAAAGAGTACCACCCCGAGCGGCAGAGCGATAAACAGCGCGATAGCTCTCTTCACCATTCTGGTTCGAGGTGCACTCAACGTAAATTTCATTGCACCCTCCCCACTCTTCGTTAAATTTGTTAAATACATTAACATTAAACCCGCGAAGTATATTCGCACACTGTACTGAGTGTCAAGGAGAAAATGTAAAATCGCGGCTCGATGGCCGCCTGCAAATGGTCGAGTCGGTCCGAGAACGGGGCACCAAAACCATGGCTCGGTTTTTCCGTATTAGGGCTCTCACCCTCAACAAGTGGTGGCGACGATACCAGCAACAGGGCCTTTCCGGCTTGCGAGAGCGCAGTCGCGGTCCGCATCTCTCGCGGAGAAGACCTGCGCCGCGATCGAGCAATAGGTCCCGGCTCTGCGTCGACAAATGCCCATTTTCAGTGACGCGCGCATGAAACGCGAGGGCGATCTGCTTGTCAGCAGCATCGCCATCCAGCGCATCTGGCGTCACCATGGTCTGCTCAAAAAACGCCCGCTGCTGTTGCGTTCTTTTTTGTTGGGGTTACGGTGCTTGGGCAATTGGCGACCGGAACCAACCTTCACCTTCACAAACAAGTCAGCTCCAGTTCGCGCTAAAAGTGGTCATCTAAACCGAGCCTGGAAAGACAATCGCTCAGGGAAGGGCGGCGACCATAGGTTTTGTCATGCCGTTTGTTCAGGCAAATGCGGCGATGCCAGTGATCCGCTCCCCGATCGTCAGCTTGTGGATGTCGTGAGTTCCTTCGTAGGTAGAGACGCTCTCCAGATTGTTCATGTGTCGCATGACACAGTAATCGTCCACGATGCCGTTTGCGCCCAGGATATCGCGTGCCTTTCTGGCTGTTTCTAGCGCAATCGCCACATTGTTCATCTTAAGCATGGAAATATGCGCGTGGTCTGCCTTGCCGTTGTCCTTGAGGCGACCAACGTGCAGGGCAAGCAACTGGCCTTTCACGATTTCCGTAATCATCCAGGCCAGTTTGTCCTGAACGAGCTGATGCGCTGCAATCGGCTTGTTGGCGAACTGTTTTCGCGTCTTTGCGTATTCAAGCGCCGTGTCGTAGCACGCCATCGCCGCACCTAACGCGCCCCAGCCAATGCCGTAGCGCGCTTGATTCAAGCAACCCAACGGGCCTTTGAGCCCAGAAGCCCCCGGCAGTAAGTTTTCCTCAGGAATTTCGCAGTCTGTAAATGCAAGTCCTGACGTCACCGAGGCACGCAGAGACCACTTCCCATGTATATCCGTGGCCGAGTAACCGGGGGTCCCTTTTTCCACCAGGAATCCACGAACTTTTTCATCTTCACATTTAGCCCAAACTACGGCAACGTCGGCGATAGACCCATTCGTGATCCACATCTTTTCCCCATTGAGCACGTAACGACTACCCATCTTCACGGCGCGCGTCAACATGCCACCAGGGTTTGATCCAAATTGCGGTTCCGTCAATCCAAAGCAGCCGATCGCCTTGCCCTGCTGCAGGAGCGGAAGCCACTTCTCTCTTTGCGCATCCGAGCCGTATGTATAAATGGGATACATCACCAATGTGCTCTGAACGGAGACGAAACTGCGCAGACCCGAATCCCCTCGCTCCAGCTCTTGCGTGACCAGGCCGTATGCCACGTTCGACATTCCAGCGCAGCCATAGCCATGAAGATTCGCGCCGAAGAAACCCAAATTCCCGAGCTGTGGGACAAGATTCATGGGAAATGTAGCTTCTCGATTGTGCTTCTCGGCAAACGGAATGACCTCTTCATCGACGAATTGCCGCGCGGTCTGCTGAACCAGTTTTTCCTCGTCGTTTAATTGCGAATCAAAATCTATGAAATCTACACCACCGAATTTGGGCATCTCTCTCCTTAGATTTTGAGGCGAATAGAAGCGTCGGTTGATTGAGTTTTGGCTTTGGCAGGAGCCGGACATGCCTCAAGAGATCTTACGGCCGGGCAGCCGGCCACGTGATTAGCCTCAAATTGAATTCTCAATCTGGTACGACAGCGGTGACTTCGATCTCTACCTTCGCATCGTCTTCGATAAAAGCCATTACCTGCACGGCCGTCATCGCAGGATAATGGTTCCCAATCAGCTCTCGGTAAATCACGCCCAGATCTTTGAAAGCCGCGATGTACTCATCCTTGTCAATCACATACCAATTCATCCGTACTATATGTTCGGGTTTGGCGTTCGCTTCGGCCAACAGCTCTACAATGTTCATCAACGTCTGGCGTACCTGCCCAACGAAATCGTTGCTGACGAACTTTCCCTGGGAATCCCATCCGACCATTCCACTGAGGAAAATGGTATGTCCTTTCGCGGCTACACCATTCGCGTAACCTCTAGGACGTACCCAACTCTGCGGCTGCAACAACATCATGGTTGTGTTCCTTTCAATCCCGTCTGAATTGATTTTCATGCTTACTGGACCACGCAAAATGGTTCTATTCGCTTCCGCAGGTCATCAGGTATCGCACATGGTCGATTCTCTCGTGCATCGGTTAGAACCAGCACGACCTCGCCACGCACGCGCACATTTCCCTCCGGCCCACTGAGGACGATGTTGAGGGTAATCGAGCTCGTGCCGACAGACTTCACGCAGAGCACGGCAGAAAGCACCTCGCCTGAGCCGCTTGGAGCAACAAAATCGACATTTAAGTGCACAGTTGGCAAGCCCCATCCGCGCGCAAAGATCTCCTGAAAAGAATGACCCAGACTATCTCGGAGCCAATCTTCCACCAACCCATTGAACATTTCCAAGTAGCGCGGGTAGAAAACGATTCCCGCCGGATCGCAGTAGGCAAACCGTATCAACACATCTGCGCTGTAGGGACCTGGGTCGCATACCAACGGTGTCTGTGCGGTGGAGGACGTTTCTTTCATGCGGAATTCCCCTTTTCAAGAAAGGCTTGTATCACGCCGCGCGCAATAATCAATTGCTGGACTTCCGTCGCTCCCTCATAGATCCGTAGCGGGCGAATTTCACGATACAGTGTCTCGACAACCTCGTCACTGACGACGCCCAGGCCGCCAAGAATCTGAACAGCCGAGTCGATTACCTGTTGCGCAGTTTCAGTTGCCGTCATTTTCGCCATCGCAGCTTCCACGGTAATACGGCGCCCCAAATCGCGCAGCCAAGCTGCACGATAAGTAAGCAACGCAGCTGCATCGATCCCCGTAGCCATTCCAGCCAACTTGGCTTGCGTCAACTGCAGGTCCGCAAGCGTTCCGCCAAACATCTTGCGGGAGGTGGCGCGCTGCAAGGCCTCTTCCAGCGCCCTACGGGCAAACCCGACAGCCGCCGCAGCAACCGATGTCCGAAAAATGTCGAGAGTAGCCATTGCCACTTTGAAACCCTTCCCCGGATCACCGAGCCGATTCGCGACCGGAATTCGGCTATCCTTGAAAGTCAGCCGCGCAAGCGGGTGGGCTGCGATCGTCTTGATTCGCCCGGCAATCTCAAAACCCGGAGTATCCGGTTCGATAATGAGGGCTGTAATTCCCCGTGACCCTGGTGCTTCTCCCGTACGGGCAAACAAGACATAGAAGTCAGCTATACCACCATTCGAAATCCAGGTTTTCTCGCCATTAAGAACGTATGCGGCTCCATCCAGGCGAGCTTCACATTGCATTGCCGCAACATCCGAGCCTGCTTCGGGTTCCGAAAGCGCGAATGCGGCGATGGCGGACCCTGCCACCACTCGGGGCAGGAAGCGCTGCTTTTGTTCAGAACTGCCAAAAAGTGTAATAGCACCCGAACCCAAACCCTGCATCGCAAAAGCCAGATCCGCGAGGCCCGAATGTCGTGCCAGTATTTCGCGTATCAGACAAACAGTGCGTGTATCGATCGAATCTGTCGCTCCGCCGTAGACCGTTCCACCCACAGCGTAGCGCAGCCAGCCGTCCTGTCCCAGATCATGGACCAGTTCGCGGCACTGCTGGTCGATGTTCTCGCCGTGATTGGCTCCGGGCGCACCGCAGAGATGGCGTTCGGACCATTCCTGAAGACTTATTGCGAGTTCTCTATGTTTACTTTCAAAAAAGGGCCAGTCGAGATGGCGGATGTCCATCAATGGGCTAGTCTCCCTTAAACGCCGGCTTGCCTTTGTCCACAAACGCTTCGTAGGCGCGGTGAAAATCGTTTGTGGCCATGCAAATTGCCTGTGCCTGTGCCTCGGCCTCGATGGCTTGGTCGATACTCATATTCCACTCCAGATGAAGCATTTTCTTGGTCATCGCGTGGGCGAACGTCGGACCTTTCGCCAAATCTAAAGCAAACCTCCGCGCTTCGGTCATTAACTCCTCGGGCGTGCAAAGTCGATTGAGGAATCCCCAGCGCTCCGCCTCCTCGCCGCCCAGCACTCGGCCCGCATACAGAAGCTCGGAGGCGCGGCCCTGGCCGACCACACGGGGAAGTAACGCGCAGGCACCCATGTCGCAACCCGCAAGGCCGACACGATTGAAAAGGAACGCGATCTTGCTGCGGGCGGTTCCGAACCGAATGTCCGAAGCGAGCGCCAGAATGGCGCCGGCGCCCGCACACACGCCGTCGATTGCGGCCACAATCGGCTGGGGACATGCTCGCATGACTTGAACCAGGGTGCCTGTCATTCGTGTAAACGATAGCAGTTCCGGCATGGCGACCTGGGTCAGTGGCCCGATAATGTCATGAACGTCGCCGCCCGAGCAAAAATTCCCTTCCGCGCCGGAAAGGAGCACGACATTGACCTCAGTCGTATTCGCCAGGTCCGCGAACAGTTGGTTTAGTTCGCCATACGACTCGAAAGTCAATGGATTCTTGCGGTTGGGACGATTTAGCGTAATCGTAGCAATTTCTTCTCGCACCTCAAATTGAAAATGCGTGCTTGTGTAGGAGCGCAGGGATTTGCGCTTTAAGGGCAGCTGATTCGCCTGGTTCAAAGTTTCATCCATCTGCGTTTCCCTGGCCGAATTTTGCTGTGAATGCCCAGCGTCCTCAGCAGCACCGATTCCAATACCGCGGCTTTTCGTCAATCTCAGGCGCTCGCGACCAAGGAAACCAGAGGGGCCGTTGATCCTGAAGCATTCGAAAATTCTTGCGCCTTTTGGAAACTTCGCCGCCCGAAACCGATATGCTTTGCCCCGTGATCGCCTCGCTCCCGGGCAGACACAACCAAGCGACGGAATTTGCCACTTCGCTCGGCTTAATTAATTCTGTGCATTGTGGCAAGTCAATTCAGCAGGCGCCTCTTGCTCGGTTCTGCTGGTTTTCGCCACAACGTTGGCAATCGCTCGCCGCGCCATCTCTGTATCCGAGTAGCCGGGACAATCCGCATTAACGGTAATACCTTTGGTCGCCAATTCACGCGACAGAGACCGCGTCAGACCAATCACGCAGTGTTTGGCCGCGCAATATGCGTTCACGTAAGCGTAGTCTATCAAGCCCGCTGTCCTATCAAATTACAATTCTTCCCCGGCTAAGACCCACCATATCCGGCATTGGAGACTGACTGCAGTTGAACGTGCCGCCCAGATTGACAGCAATCACTCGGCGCCAGAGATTTGTGTCGATCTTGCACGTAACCCGAACCGACATTTGATCAAAGACAGCCCATCCACTCCAAGAGCATTTTAAAGGTAAATACTTCATGTGTCAAACTTATCAAAGAGGTGTTCAAAGCCTGCCCGGAATGACCGAGTTGAAGGAAGAAATGCCCAAGTAGATCCTTCTGCGACCGTGTCGCATGCGCGCATTGCCTTTACCAAATTTCCAGACATTTGGGCAATTGCTAGCAATCCTGGCATATTGAGTTTTGTTCAGGGACCATGATTTCGTTAACGTCACCGCCAGAGCAAAAGTATCCTCCGGCACCCGTCAAGATAAGGACTTTGATATCCTCCGGTTCGACATGAAGCGAAATAGACCGTTCAATGCAGCGTAAGAATCGGAAGGGAGCGGATTTTTGCGCTCCGGGCGAATTAGCGTGATAGCAGTGACCTGCTCGTCAGCTTCGAAGAAGAAGTGACTACTCTTATAGTCAGCCCGTAAATTACGCTTTACGGGTAAATGATGTGATTCGCCCAGAAGATAACGCATCGCATTCTACGTTTATTACAGTAGGCCTTGCCAATCGATTCATGCCATGACAATTCCTGTTTTCCGTAATGTTCGCAGGATTTATGAACTGCAGTATTCCTTTCCTACATGACCTCCCCGCCCGAAACAGAGATTGCCTGGCCAGTAATAGCGTCACTGCCCGGAAGGCACAGCCATGCGACTGCATTTGCCACCTCTTGGGGTTGGATAAGTTTCTTCTGCGGGTTGTGGGAAACCAATTCCGCGCGCGCGTCCTCGGGCGTTCGTCCCGTTTTCGCGGCAATCGTATTGACGGCTTGCAGTAACATATCTGTTTCCGTGTAACCTGGGCAAACCGCGTTGACTGTCACACCCTTTGTAGCAACTTCAAGCGCCAACGCACGCGTCAGACCAATTACGCCGTGTTTCGCAGCACAATATGCCGAAACATAACCGTAGCCGACTAGCCCCGCAGTGCTTGCAATATTGACAATCCGACCCCAGCCAGCTTCAAGCATGTCCGGCAAAGCCGCGTGAGTACTGTGAAAAGTGCCGTCCAGGTTGACATCCATCATCACGCGCCAGAGTTTAGCATCTGTCTTCAAGAAGGGTGACGACATCGCCCGGCCAGCGTTGTTGACGAGGATACTGACCGGACCCCATCGACCTTTCGCGCTCGCAAAAGCCTCGTCCACCGCATCCGGGTCGCTGACATCCGCTGAGGCATAGTCGACCTTGCGTGATTTTTCGAGATGAAGCCTCCTCGATAGATCCACATACTCGCTGCGACCAAGAACGGTCACGCTTGCCCCGTGCGTAAGAAGAACGCGAGTCACGGCGGCTCCGATACCGCGAGCCCCCCCAGTGACGACCGCATGCTTTCCTTCCAAAAGGTTCGACATGGATTCCTCAGACCCCGTCGTCATGCCTGCAGCAGCAATTGAGCACGCGCTACGTTCCGCTCCAATTGTTGCTTGCCGCTAATATATTGCGGAGGCCACCAAATGTCTGAGTATCCTTGTTTGGCTGCTTCATGAAGTGTCCACGCAGTGTCGGCAAGGTGGGGGCGCGCGATGGCGCACAGATCGGCGCGGCCGGCGGCGATGATCGTGTTTACATGATCGCCCTCGAAAATATTGCCAACAGCTATTGTTGGGATACCCACTTCATTGCGAATGCGATCGGAGAAAGGTACCTGAAACATTCTTCCGTAAACCGGCTTTTCAGCCCTGCTCACCTGCCCGGAAGAACAATCGACGACATCAACACCCGCGGCACAGAAAAGGCGAGCTACCTCGGCTGCATCCTCCGGAGTCAGTCCACCAGGAACCCAATCATTCGCGGAGATACGCACACTCATTGGTTTTTCCTGCGGCCAGATATCGCGCATCGCCTTGAATACTTCCAGGGGATACCGGCAGCGATTTTCGAGCGAACCGCCATACTCGTCATTGCGTCGATTGGTCAGCGGGGAAATAAAGCTCGACAACAGGTAGCCGTGGGCGCAATGGAATTCAAGCCAGTCGAAACCCGCCGTAATCGCACGCCCCGTAGCCGCAACGAATTCGGACTTGATGACTTCAAGGTCGGAGTGGCTGGCCTCGCGTGGAGTCTGCGACACGCCTTCAATGTATGGAATCGCAGAAGCCGACAGCAATGACCAGTTGCCCGACTTCAACGGCTGGTCCATTCCTTCCCATCCTCGCCGCGTAGACCCCTTGCGTCCAGAGTGGCCAAGTTGCAGCGCGATCTTGGCATCGGTGTGCGTATGAACGAAATCGACGATGCGTTTCCAGGCGTCGCGCTGGTTGTCATTCCACATACCGGGACAGCTCGGCGTGATTCGTGCGGTCGGAGACACGCACGTCATCTCCGTGCTTACCATTGCCGCTCCGCCCATGGCCCTGCTAGCTAGATGAACGAGATGAAAATCGGTTGGCATGCCATCCTCAGCCATGTATGTTGCCATCGGAGACACGATCACGCGATTTTTCATCGTCAGGCCGCGAACGGTAAACGCCGTGAACATAGGTGGAATCGGATGATCGACGCTGCTGCGCGCGGCGAACCATTTTTCCACACTTTCTACGTATCGAGCGTCACGCAGCTTAAGATTCTCATGCCCTATACGCTGGCTGCCCGTCAGCAGGCTATAGGCAAACTGCTCGGGTTCAAATTGCGTGTATCGCTCGACCTGCTCGAACCATTCCATGCGATTTCGAGCGGCGCTCTGAAGTTTCAAAGCTTCGATCTCGCGTTCCTCTTGATAACGTTGCAGGGCGCTGCTGATGTCGCCCTCATGGTTCGATAGCACACGACATAGAGCCATGGCATCTTCCATCGCAAGCTTAGTGCCCGAACCGATACTGAAATGAGCCGTATGCGCGGCATCGCCAATCAGCACAATATTTTTGTGGTGCCACTTTTCGCACAGGATGCGCCTAAACTTGAGCCAGACTGCGGAACCACGCAAATGAGTCGCGTTGGAAATCAGTGCGTTTCCCTCCAGCCTCTCCTCGAACAATTTTTCGCAAAGAGCGATAGATTCCTGTGTCTCCATCTTGTCGATTCCAGCTCTCAACCAATTTGTCTCCGGGGTTTCTATGATGAAAGTCGACCAGTCCTCATCAAAACGATATCCGTGCAGAGTGAACCATCCCCACTCGGTTTCCTTGAAATCGAATGTAAAGGCCTCAAGCCTTTTCTTCGTACCAAGCCAGATGAAACGATTTTTCCTTTCCTGGATGTTTGGCTTGAAGATCTCCTCATATTTCCTGCGAGTGACGGAAGAGGAGCCATCCGATGCAACTACAAGGTCACAATCCGCTGCGTAGTCATCGGGATCGGTAATTTCCTTCTCAAAAATCAACTTAACGCCAACCCCGCGCGCGCGCTCCTGAAATATTTGCAACAATTTCATCCGTCCAATGCCGCAAAAACCATGCCCACTGGAAGTGATTTTACGGCCCTTAAAATGGACGTCAATGTCGTCCCAGTGGCGGAAAGCCTGCGTTATGGCCGCGTGGCTCTCCGCGTCAGCAGCCTTAAATCCGTCGATCGTCCTGTCGGAAAACACAACTCCCCAGCCGAATGTGTTGTCGGCTCGATTGCGTTCAATCACAGTGATTTCCCATGATGGATTGGCCTTCTTAGCCAAAATTGAAAAGTAAAGGCCGGCCGGGCCGCCACCCAGGCAAACAATCCTCATTCGCGCTCTCCTCGCCGCACCCTATATGACCGATAGTGAACACCGTCTGCAAAAGGAAGGTCGGCTCTTCATCGGTTAGAGGCTAGTTTACGATCCGAAGGATAATCAAAAGCGTCCCATCCTCTTCGATTGAATTTTAACTCTAAATACTTTATGCGTCAAATGTATCAAAGAGGTCCCGATTTCCGAAACCTGTCTAGAATACCCGATTTGACGGCAGAAATGGCTAAGCAGATCCTTCTGCGGCCGTATCGCCGCCCTTGACAATGCGATGCGGCACACATAAAATATCTTATGCATAAAGTATAAGTGCTTAAAGCGAGCGGCCCAACCGGCTGGGAGAATTCTAATGTCGACAAATGCAATTGATATCGATCGAGAGAGTATTGCAAGATCCAGCGATCACGCGGTTCTCAGGCTCTGGCTGCGCCTGCTGACCTGTACGACCCTGGTCGAAAATCAGGTCCGCACCAGTCTTCGGCAGTCCTTTCGAACGACGCTCCCTCGCTTCGACCTCATGTCTCAATTGGATCGGCATCCAGAGGGCCTGCGCATGAACGAACTATCGACCCGGATGATGGTGACGTGCGCAAATATTACCGGCATCACCGATCAGTTGGAGCGAGAGGGATTGGTGCTGCGGACGACCCCGAAAGGTGACCGCCGGTCTTACATAATCAAACTATCCCCACAGGGCAAGCGTCAGTTCGCCCAGATGGCCAGTGCCCATGGGGAATGGATTCGCAAGATCTTTTCCGATCTATCAACCACTGAGGTGCGTCACCTGTACGATCTCTTGGCAATGGTCAAAGTGGGAGCGATGAAGAGAAGCCTAAGTGACCAGGCAAAGATCGCAAAAGAACAATAGTCGGGGTTTCTTCGCACCCCCATTATCGATGTCTCAACGCCGCTGAGAAAGTGAAAGATGGCCTCCACCGGGTATAAAGACACATTTGCACGTGATCGTCTCCCACCCCAGGAACTCCTGCCGGAAATCGTCATCACACTTCCCGAGTTGAACTATCCGGAGCGGATGAACTGCGTAGTTGCACTGCTGGACCAGGCCGTGGGAGAAGGCGACGGCGAACGAATCGCAATTCGTTGGCGTGGGGGCCAGTGGACTTTTGCTCAACTTCTCGAACGAGTGGACTCCATCGCCCACCTGCTTATTGACGTCTTGAAACTGGAAACGGGAAATCGAGTTCTTCTGCGCGGTTCAAACGATCCGATGATGGCTGCCTGCTGGCTTGCCGTCGTCAAGGCTGGCCTGATCGCTGTCGCTACAATGCCTTTACTTCGAGCTAAAGAACTTGCGAAGATTCTGAACAAAGCGGAAATCATCGCGGCTCTTTGCGATCAGTCGTTGGCTGAGGAGATGCGTCTAGCCCAGACGGAAGTGCCGATTCTGCGGCACATACTTTATTTCAATTCGACGGATAATTCTTCTGTTGAGCACCAGGCTGAGCGATGCGTTCGCGGTCCTTTTTCCGCCTGCGACACGGCTGCAGACGATATTTGCCTGATCGCTTTCACGTCCGGCACGTCGGGCGCGCCGAAGGCGACGATGCATTTTCATCGCGACATTCTTACAATTACGGACTGCTTTCCCCGCTCCATCCTGCACACCCAACGGGACGAGGTTTTTTGCGGCACCGCACCGCTAGGATTTACGTTCGGATTGGGTGGCCTTCTTCTTTTCCCGATGCGTTACCGCGCGTCGACGGTTTTATTGGGGCCGATCAACCCAGAAGCCCTACTGAAAGCGATTCAGGACTTCCAGGCTACCACGTGTTTTACGGTTCCTACGTTCTACCGTCAAATGGCTCCTTTGGTTCCAAAGTTCGACGTGGGAAGCCTTCGGAAGGCGATTTCCGCCGGCGAAGCTCTGCCACTTTCAACAGCCCAACTTTGGTTGAATTCAACCGGCATTCCGCTCATCGACGGAATCGGCTCCACCGAGATGCTTCATGTTTTCATTTCGGCATCCGCTAATGAGATCCGTCCGGGCTCGACGGGAAAGCCGATTCCCGGATACCGTGCGCGCGTGATCGATTCCGAGGGACGCCCCCTGCCGTCGGGTAAAGTGGGGCGACTGGCAGTTCAAGGGCCCACCGGCTGCCGGTATCTCGCAGACGAACGCCAGAAAAACTATGTGGAAGACGGCTGGAACATTACTGGTGATGCGTACTTGGTCGATGAGGATGGCTATTTCTGGCACAAAGGCCGCACTGACGACATGATCATCACCTCCGGCTACAACATTGCTGGCGTCGAGGTCGAAGAAGCGCTGATGAAGCATGTCGCCGTGAGCGAGTGCTGCGTTGTAGGGGTGCCAGACGAAAAACGAGGTCAGGTTGTAAAGGCATTCGTGGTTCTGAGGCCGGGATACGAAGCGAGCGAAGGTCTTGTCGGTATCCTGCAAGAGCACGTCAAGAAAACAATCGCTCCTTATAAGTATCCTCGTGCGATTACTTTTCGCACTGCGCTCCCACGAACCGAAACGGGGAAGCTGCAACGCTTCCGCCTTCGCGAATCAACTTGAAGAGACTGGCCCAGGTGCTCTTGATTCTGAATTAGGTAAAGCAGCCTGTCGCGGGCCTCAATCTGCCTACAGCAGCTACAAGAGACTGAATATTTCCTGAACAAGGATATTGAAATTGGAAACTGAGATGAGAATGATGGAGCTCGCGACAATGAACGAACATGTGCGATTTGAGAAACTGCACGGCATTGGTATCATCACGATCGACAATCCTCCTGTCAATGCGCTGAGCACAGGAATTCCGGAGGCGCTGGGGGGGCTCATCGACCAGACCGATGCGGATCACGAAATTGAGGCCGTCGTTGTGCAAGGCGGAGGACAGACGTTCATCGCGGGCGCAGATATCCGGGAATTCCAGGAGCTGGTTTTTGGCAAACGCAAGAGGGGCGCGGGACTTCTTCCGTTTCTTCTGCGGATAGAAGACTCCCGCAAACCCGTCGTGATAGCGATTCAAGGTGCGGCGCTTGGCGGAGGACTGGAACTGGCCATGGCCGGGCACTACCGGATCGCATCTCGGACCGCCAAACTTGCTCAGCCGGAAGTGAACCTAGGAATCATTCCCGGCGCTGGCGGCACGCAGAGGCTTCCGCGTCTAGTCGGCGTTTCGAAAGCGCTCGAAATGTGCGTGCAAGGTAGCGTCATTTCGGCAGAAGCAGCCCTGCAGAAAGGACTGATCGATGAAATTGTTGAGGACGAACTCTTGCAGAATGCGTTGGACTTCGCTCATAGGATCTCCCATAGGCCATTTCGCAAGACCCGCGATCTCGAGAGCAAGCTGGGAATGCGGGACCAGCATTCCAACGATTTCAGTGCCGCTCGCGAACTGGCGCGAATGAAGCACCGCGGCCTGCGCGCGCCGATCGCGGCCATCGAGGCGATCGAAGCCGCTACACAGTTAACATTTGAGGAAGGATGCCGGGTCGAACAGAAGTTGTTCGTGGAGTGCCTCTATTCCGATCAGGCCAAAGCTTTGATTCACATTTTTTTCGCCGAACGGGAAGCTGCAAAAATTCCCGACATTCCAAAGGATACGAGGACGATTCCGATTCAGTCCGTCGCAGTCATTGGGGCGGGAACCATGGGAACGGGTATTGCTATGGTTTTCGCGAATGCGGGAATTCGAGTCCTACTTACGGACATGGAAGAAATGGCTCTGCAAAAAGGTGTCGCGAACATCCGCAGGACCTACGAGGCATTGGTTTCGAAGGGACGCATGACGAAGCGCCAGGCCGAGGAATGCCTGCTGTCAATTGAGGTGCGTGACTCTTTCGAGGGTATTTCGCAGGTAGATCTGGTTGTTGAGGCCGCCTTTGAGGCAATAACGGTGAAGAAGCAGATATTCACGCAACTTGACAAGATTTGCAAGGCTAACGCTGTGCTGGCAACGAATACCTCCTCGCTTGACATCGACGAAATCGCGTCCGCGACGTCGCGCCCGGAATTCGTTATAGGACTCCACTTCTTTAGTCCCGCCCACGTCATGCGACTGCTGGAGATTGTTCGCGGCCACGCGACTTCCAGAGAAGTGATCGCAACATGCATGCAGCTTGCAAAAACATTGAAGAAAACGGGCGTCCTGGTCGGCAACTGCCGCGGATTCGTTGGTAACCGAATGTTTCAGCCTTACCGACGCGAGGCGCAATTTTTGGTGGAAGAAGGCGCGGACGTAGAGGCGGTCGACCGAGCTCTTTACGAGTTCGGGATGGCAATGGGCCCGCTGTGCGTTGGCGATCTTGCCGGACTTGACATTGGCTGGCGCATGCGGAAGGAGCATCGACATCTCATCCTACAGGACGTCCGGCATCCGATTGCCGAGGATGGTCTTTGCGAATTAGGGCGGTACGGCCAAAAGACTGGCATGGGGTGGTATCGTTACGACGAAAACCGCCGACTGATCAACGACCCTGAAGTTTCTGTGCTAGTTCGGGAATGGGCGACGAAAGCCGGCATCGCGCAGCGGGAGATTTCGGCACAGGAGATTGTTGATCGCTGTATCTGTGCGCTGATAAACGAAGGTGCGCGAATTTTGGAAGAGGGCATCGCCTTGCGCCCCGCGGACATTGACATTGTGTATGTCCGGGGATACGGCTTTCCAGCTCACCGCGGAGGGCCGATGCGGTATTCAGAAACGGTCGGCTTGAAAAATATTTACGAGCGAATCCTCGAATTTCGCAGGCAACATGGCCAATTGTGGGATCCGGCAGCTCTTCTGAAAAAATTGGTTGAGGAAGGACGCGAATTTTCGGATTATGATAGCATTTAGTTAGACCTTATCTTGCCTTTCAATCTCTTGATTCAAGACGAATGCGGATTCAAACATATTGCGGACGATGCTCGCACGAAGTTCCTGATGCGAAGACAAATAAGCAATCGTCTATTTGCAATCGTGAGAGGGCGAGGTGGTTCAACTCTCCAACTCGCTTTCCCATGCCTATGACGATCCGAGCAGAGTGATTCTTGGCAAGCCGGTTTGGTAGAACGTTCCGAAGCTCAGGTCACGTTTACTGTCGTCGCAAGCGACACCTTGCCAAGGTTGCCGCAGGCCAATGCGAACGCAGAACGGAGGTTCGAAGACTTGGAGGTGCCGCCCGGAGTCACCAAAGACCACAAAATCCCGGTGCAACGCCCTGGGTCTTTGGGCTGTCTCGAGCGGATTTCGCCTTTCACTCGACGAGACGGACTCGATCGTCATTTTTTCCGCCGGTGAAAGCCGAAAAAACCACCAAGGTTTCAGTATTGATGATTCCCTCGACTCGATGAAGCTTTTCGTTAATGAATCGCCCAACGCTCCAATCGACAGGAATATTGAACTTCACCAGAAGATCGAACTTTCCAGCAATCGAGTAGACCTCAGATGTCTGCTCTATGTTGTCCATGATAGCTTCCGCAACCGCGAACGTCTGTCCCAAGGCACATTTTATCCATACAAACAGAGGCTTCGATTGAAGTTCACCCATACCGCACATCGTAACACCGTCTTTGTCAATTGCAATTCCGAAATTGGAGCCATACGCGACCGAAAGGACGCCCTATTGAAGAAGCCGGGCGTTCTGGTCGGTAAGGAGCGTAGCGCCAGACCGGAGATTCATGAAAGGGTTAAACAGTTGCTCAGACGCGAGGCACAAGCGGGCATACCTCCAAATGCATACTGCTGACAAAATGTATCGGCAGCGAAAACAGCAACTGGCAATCCGAATACACTGAGTTTCAAACCTCGTATAAATCTGATCCGCTGTCAGACGGCTTCCCGGTTTATGAAATCGGCATGATGGGTCAGACTGCCGCGGGTACCGAGTATCACTGCCGACGCTAGGCTCTTTCGGACAGCCCGAAAAAGCTATAGGCCCTGAGTCCCCGATAGAACTACGGTTGGGACCTGACCACCGACCTGCTAGTCAGTTTCAGACCTGATTGGCCTTATCGTGAATCTCTTGCGATGGAAGACTCCTACGCGAGGAAGCCAAAATCGCAACTTGCAAGTAGCGAACCGAGGAATGAGCAGTTCGGCCCATGTTTCACCAAAAAATCGGCCCGATGATAGTCCCGCATGTCGCGGCAAAGCTATTTAACGACCAATATCCAATGAGGGTACCCGCGGCAATCTCGGGCAAAAACCAACCGCGCGCCATTCATTCTCGGCAAGATAACCCAGTACTGCGGCGACCAGCCAAGACCAGTAGGGAGCCGCCGTAACGGCGGTATTGCCCAATGGTTTGACTAGTTGAGGCGCCCTGATCACAACCGAGTTTGACACCGGCACGGGCCTTCCTGCGAACAACGCATGTGGCGGAATTTGCAGGCTGCAGTGCGCGGATTAGCGCGAAGTCAGCAACGCTTGCCGAAAATGATATGCGATTATGGTCATGCCCTCCCGAAAGTAGAAACGATGGGTGTTCTCGCGCTGAACACCGGAGTCAAGGTGTAGCTGTTCGCAGCCGTTCGTGCTGGCTTCGGCTTTGAGCCAATCTAGCAGGGCTTTCCCATAGCCTCGGCTGCGATAAGCTTCATCGGTGTTGAGATCGTCGACATACATTATCTTGCCGCAATACAGCATCTCCATGAAGCGATAGCCGGCTACTGCGCGCACCGCACCGTTTTCGGAAAGACTGGCAAGATGGTAACCATCTGTCTGCATCATCTTTCGTACTGTCGGCAGGTACGCTTGCGGGCGGACTGCGGGTCGCAATTGCAGCATGACTTCACGGGTAGCTAGGATGTCCTCATCGCTGGTGGCAACTGCGATATTTACCGTTTTCGGAAGCATATAGCCTCGGATCCTCGTATATGTGGATAATCTCGGTTCTGCATATGAGAAGCAACGCCTAACAGGAGCCCGCCTGCCCATGCCGAGAACACGGACCAGTCGAGCAGTGTTTTGATGCCAAATGAAGGGCCATTGCTATAGCAAACATTGAGAGCAAACACGCACTTGTCAGGCAAACCGGGAGAGGCCAATAGTTCCTCGGAAGAAGTCCCGGCTTGGCTCGATATTGGTTGTCGCGAGTGTTCATCACTAGGTTTGATGCCTGGTGCCGTACTCTGTCTTCGCCTTTAAGTTCTTGGATAATACGGCATCGCTCCAAGAAACTCGATGTTTTTCTTATCTCGCAAATTATCGGATATGGGATTGAATTAACGTGCGTCCGTCAGACCGAGAACGGCTTCACTGCGTACCCGAACATCTCCCGCTGGATCGGCCCCCCAATTCTTAACACACTTTGAGAGTTAGTTTCCGGCAGAATCTGACCTGAAGAAGGGGGATTTGCCGTGAGAAGAAAGCGATTTTCTGTAGAGCAGATTGTCGGCGTATTGAAGCAGGCTGAGGTGGGCGTGTCGGTGGTGGAGGTGTGTCGGCAAGCAGGAATCACCGAACAGACCTTCTACCGATGGAAGAAACAGTACGTGGGGTTGGAAACCGATCATGTCCGGCAACTGAAGCAGCTTCAGGAAGAGAATGCGAGGCTGAAGAGGTTGGTGGCCGAGCTGAGTTTGGACAAGACGATGTTGCAGGACGTGCTCGCAAAAAAATTGTAAAGCCCTCGCGCCGCCGCCCACTGGTGAACTACCTGGGCGGCGTGTACCAGGTGAGCCAGAGACGTGCCTGCCAAGTGGCACGGATTCCGGTTTCTACCTTTCGGTACCAGAGCACCCAGGAGCCGAGGACAGCACTTCGGCTACGGATTCGGGAGATCGCCCAAGCCCGAATCCGCTACGGCTACCGGAAGATTCGGGTGCTGCTGAAGCGGGAGGGCTGGAACGTAGGCAAGAAGCTGGTGTATCGGCTGTATTGTGAAGAGGGCTTGGCGCTGCGCTACAAGCCGCGAAGGCGGAGATGCGCGGCGGCGAACCGCCGAGAGCGCAGCAAGGTGACAGCGCCGAACCAGACGTGGAGCCTGGACTTCGTCGCGGATCAGCTAGCGGACGGACGAAGGTTTCGTGCGTTAACCATCGTCGATGTATTCACAAGGGAGAGTCTGGCTATCGAAGTAGGACAAAGCTTGAAGGGAGCAGATGTAGTGCGTGTACTGAGCCGAATCTGCTTGAAGCGAGCGACACCGAAAACGCTTTTTTGCGACAACGGATCGGAGTTCACCAGCCAGGCGATGGATCTGTGGGCGTATCATGCCGGTGTGCAGATCGATTTTTCGCGGCCGGGGAAGCCGACCGATAACGCATACGTGGAATCGTTCAACGGGACCCTTCGATCGGAGTGCTTGGACGCCCATTGGTTTGCAACGCTGGCAGAGGCGAGACAGGTGATCGAAGCGTGGCGTCAAGAATACAATGAGAGTCGCCCTCACAGGGCGCTGGGCGAGAGGACGCCGAACGAAATCGCCAATGAGTTCGCGGCTAGCCGCGAACTCATTGGCAAACAAACTGCCGAAGACTCACTCTCCGGGTGATACAGGAAAAGGGGACCGATCACGCTTGATCGCTGTTCAGATGTCGTATTATGACGCGTGCGGAGTTCGGGGGCAGGTCAGCTGAACACAACTTCAACAGTTTAGCTACTCGATTCAAATCTAGTGAGGGCGAGCGTTGCCGACAACTCATCTCCCAGGCGGCTGGGTGCGATAAAATCCGCGTTCAGATGCACCGTGGGAATGCCAAGGTTTGATTTCAGAATCTCCCGAAATGAAAATCCCAATTCTTCAGCAAACAAATCCTCTACGACCGCGTTCAGCATCTCGAGGTAACGCGAATAAAATACGATGCCAGCTGGATCGCAGTCGGCGAACCACTGCGTCGCATCCATTACTTCGACGCCGAAAAAGATTTGCCGGTGGTTTTTCTGACCAACCACTTCCTGCTCCTCGCACTCACCATTGCAAACCTGTATAGCGCTCTCTGTCACATGGAGGTGTTCATTCGCTGGATCAAACAACACCTGTGCATCAAGGCGTCCTCCGACACCCTCGAGAACACAGTGAAGGCGGAGGCTTGAGTGGCCGTCTCGGTGTATGAGCTGGTGGCCATTGCCAAAAAACAACTGGACCTGAGCCTCTATAAAATTCTGCACATTCTCAGCGTATCCAAGAAAACTCCCATTTTGGCAGGGTTTTCCAACTTCAATGACGAGTTCCCGAACACCGAGCCTGTATTCAATTGAATCTATTTGACTTCAACGCGACAACATCAAACAGAAACTTCAAATTTTCTAACCATTGACCTAGGGCCAGTCCCGACCGATTTGCCATTTGCCCTGTCCCGATCAGAAATTAAGCTTCAATCCAAACTGGATCTGCCTCGGGTTGGTAGCCGTCTGCGTAATTTGACCAGCCTGTGGGTTGGCAACTCCCGCTACACTGTTGGGCCCCGTCTGTGCTCCCTCAGTGAATAACAAAGTATTTGGCGGCCCGAGATTGATGTGGTTGAGGACGTTGAAGAACTCCGCACGAAACTGAAGTTCCGTTCCCTCAGTTAGTTTGGTGCTCTTTAACAGGGCCATGTCGAAATTCCTCAGAGGGGGACCAAGTAGGCTGCCTCTCGCCTCGTCACCAAGAAACCCGATTTGCCCGTTGTGAGGCAACGTGAAACATGCAGGGTTATACCACTGTGTGGCATTTCCTCCCGCCGTAGCGCTTTGTGGGGTGCAGCCGGGTGCGAAGCTAACGCGCTCTGTGGCGCCATTGATGGCGGTTAATCCCGCCGAACCGAAACTGCGCTGCTGGGACACGGAAAATGGAAAGCCACTGATAATCGTCACGATCCCGCTCCACTGCCACCCTTCGATGAGCCTGTTCCCGTGGAACGGCAAAGTGTACTCACCGCTGACGGTTAAGTTGTGTCTTCTGTCGAAACTAGAATTCCCGTAATCCCCATGTGTGTCATATGGGTTCACGACGTCCCCTGCTCCTCCACCATAAGCGCCCGATTCGAGACCAACACTCTCAGAGGTTTCGTCCAAGGAATGCGAGTAGGTGTAGGAGGCCTGCGCCTGCCATCCGTGGCTAAACCGATGATTGAGGCTCGCCTGAAGTGAATTGTAGTACGAATGACCTATGGGTAGGTAGGTATAGAGGGAACCAATACTTGGGTTGGGGACCACATTCGAAACAACGGTTTGGCCGTCGGGGCCCAGGACAGCGAGCTGCGGGTCCGCAGCTTGCGCAGGAGTAGGGATTGGACACGGGTTAACATTAGGCTCCCAGCACGGCGGATTCAGTTCGTGTTGAAGCATAAGGTTACGACCTTCTGAACCGATATATCCAATGGTCATGATCATGCCGGCGCCAAGATCGCGCTGAATGGTAAGGTTGTACTGAATCATATGCGGAGTGCGATTGGATTGATAACCAAATGCCTGGTTAGCCGTGAATGGGAGGTTGGGGGTAAGGAACGCAGAAGCCGGTCCAAAGGGCACCGGGCCAGGGAAACCAACTACGATGTACGGCGGACTCGTCCAGCCCGATTCAGCGAAGTTACGTCCTGTAACCAAGTCGTGGAAGATCCCAAAACCTGCGCGAATCGAAGTCTTGTGATCATTGAAAGGATCGAATGCCAAACCGATCCGGGGGTCGAAATTGTACTTAGAAAGATTGGTCCTAGTAACATGTGCGACTTGTTGAAAAGCCCCCATCGGAGGATTCACGACCGCGAATAGGCTGTTGGTGCCTTCCGAAGGGTTGGTTGTCCAGTCATACCGCAAGCCGAGATTGAGCGTCAGTCTCCCCGACACTTTCCAGTCGTCCTGGATGTAAGGCGTCAAATACTGCTCTTTGTAGTCACGGATGCCGTTATCTAACGGATTCCCATTTGCATCTACACCATTTCCGAAGTAAAAATTCGAATTGCCCTGCAAGAGGGTATTTAGGTTCGAGAAAAAGTACTCCCCGGCGCCCCCAAAAGGTTGTTCCGTATGCTCTCGAACTGTTTCCTCTGATAAGCCGAACTTGAGGCTATGGGCCCCGTGATTCCAGAGAATGTCGTCCCCAATGGCGTAATGGTTCGGGTAAAGAAAGGCCAAATACAAACCGCCCGGACCAACGCCACCAATACCGGTGAGGTTGCAACACTGGATTTGCCCGTCGGGTTCAGTCGAGCCGGGATAGAACTGAAGCGGGGGGTGTGATGTATTGCTTAGGACTGAATCATTTATGGTCGGCCGCACAAAGCTAAACCGCACCAGGTTCACAGCATTCGTCGACAAAATATGCTTTTCTTCAACCGTAAGGAAATCGTTCCGCGAGTTGTCAGCTTCCCCCCAGAAGGGTATTGGAGAGGGTATGTTTAAAGCCCCCCGGTCAAAGACATACCGCGCAAACAGGGAGTCTTTTTCTGAGAAAACGTAATCAAAACGGGTCAGCAGATAGTCTTCGTGCGTAGTTTGGCTGAGTGATGAGGCGTAGGTGTCGAGGCCAGTGTTATCCCCATTCGGTGTCAGGATCTCAGTGGCATTCGCCGGGATGGGGCCGTATAGAGGCAGCAAATTATTTATAACATTGGAGTTACCTCCCGCGACGGGGTCCAGTTTGCCCACTGTACAGGCACCCGGATTCACGACGCAATCCGGCAACATCCCGGCACGAGTGTTGGCATCTGGAATGTTTATCTGAGGCTGCGCTACTCCCAGCAGCTCCCGGAGCCCTTCGTAATTTACATAAAAGAATGCCTTGTTCTTTGCGATCGGGCCGCCCAAGCCGCCCCCGAACTGAGATCTGCGGAACGGCGGAATCGTCGGTGGATCGGAAATGCGGTTGCGAGCGTCCAGTTTGCTGTTTCGCAAAAATCCGTAGGCCGTACCGTGAAACAGGTTCGTGCCAGACTTGCTCACGGCATTCAGGACTGCTCCACTGCCTCCGTATTGCGCGCTGTAGGTATCCGTCAGCGTCTCGAATTCGGCGATGGCCTCAACCCCCATCGATTCGCCCGTAGATCCCGAACCATTCCCTGAGCCGAAGAAGCTCGCAATGTTCGTATCGTCGAGCAGAAACAGCGCTCCTGCGACCCTACCTCCGGCAACGGAGTACTCTTCCCCTCTCCCGTAGACGCCGTCTTGCGTGCCTTGAGGGTTTATTGATTTTTGTACGCCCGGCCCCAGGCTTATGAGATCTGTGTAATTCCGGCCATTAAGAGGCAAATCGTGCAATTGCGTCGGCTCGACCAAACTCCCGAGCGCGGATGAAGTCGTTTCGACCTGGGAGCCCCGTTCCTGCACCACCACTGTGTCCGTCACGCTACCCACCTGAAGCACCAGGTCGACGACGACGTGACTGCCAACCGATACGTCCACGCCAGCATGAGTAGTTTTCTTGAATCCAGTCGCCTCGCTCTGAACTTCGTACGTCCCGATATCCAGATCCGGGATAGAGTAGCGCCCCTGATCATCAGTAGCGGCGGAGTGTGCCACGTTGGTGCCAACGTTCCTCACAGTAATCGCCGACTGGGCTAACACGGCTCCGGAGGTGTCCATCACCCTGCCCAAAATAGTCCCTTTGTCCTGGGCCTCGGCGCGGACACCAAATGCCAGCACACAGAGAAGCAAAAGACTCAACACCTCAATGCGATTAACCCAGCGCGAATCGATGATTTTCATCACCTCACACCTCCATGTCATATAATAAGTCTTCTGCCTGTTCGCATCGGTCGGACTGAATGTGCACCCCGCGACCTTATATGTCATGATATTTAAGATGTCAATAAAAATTATTCCGATCATTCCGATTCAACTTCCGGATTGAAATGCTATTAAAAAATCCGGAAGTGAATTCCTCTCCGGATGGCAGTGAGCTAAGTGCGAAACAACCTTCTTTGCCACGTTATCGCAATGAGGCAACTGACAGAGGCGCAATGGAATGAGGAGAAGCCAGCCGACACGCGGAAGCGGAAGTACGAGAGCGGATGCTTTTCTGGGTGAAATGTGGCAAGTAGATTGATGATGGACGCAAACTCCATCGAACAACAAATGATGAGTCGCCCGCCGGGTAAACCTTTCGCCGTGATGATGGCGGCAGCTTTGCCCAACTTGCGGCGCGTTTCTTTCAAACGCGCAGCGTAAGCGTGCGTGTCGCGAATTTGAGAGGATCATTCGTCGCGCGTCATAGTGCATCTGCTTTCCCACCAATTTTGATGCAGGTGTGAACCAAATTGCGTACCAATTATCTAGAGTCGGAAAAGAATACTTTCTGTAACGCTCGCGAAGGCGGGATCACCCCTCCCGGGGCGTCGCGATCACTATTTATCGCGGGTGGTGATTCACAAGAATCAACGCGTTCGTGGCCGAAGTCCAATTCCTCTGGCGCACTACGCAGATGCTCGTCTATGCGCCTTCAGACGATAATCCCATCAACAGAGGTCCGGCCGATGATGAAATCTAATTCGAACTGCTCGGCACTTTTTATCGACGGAAGCCCTGTTCGTGTGCGGGTAGCCATTGCGCAGCAAGGAGGCCAGAAGCCGTTCCCAAGACTGGAAGCAAGATGAGGCTGTGGGATCGAGGGCACCTTTGGTCGCGCCGCCAAAGCGGACATTTCATGTGCTAATCACCCCGGAAACTTCACGTGTCGCTGACAGCCTCACAGAATTAACTTGACAAATTTAATGTTTAAGTCTATAGGATGCGAGATCCCGTTCATGCGTTCGGTGTTTGTGGCGTAACCTCTCCAGGTCTTGAATTTGAATGCGGAATCTCGCTACACCTCACGGAGGACAGGGATGGAAAACCTAATCGCGAAATTACTCCAAGACTACGAGCAAGGAAAAATGAGCCGTAGGGGGCTCATCAAGAGTTTGGCATTTGCGACGACCGCGGCATCCGCCGCGAGCCTGAAACCGGCAGCCGCAGCCGAAGGCAAGGTTCTAAAGGCCGTTCATCTGAACCACATTTCGTACTCAGTGGCCGATTACGGTAAAGCGCGCGACTGGTATGCAGATGTGTTCGGCATGAAAGTCTTGAAAGACGATCACAAAGGATTAGCGCGTCTCGCGGTGGGTGATTCCGAGTTTGTTATTCGCAACCGGGAGTCGGCCAGCGTTCCGGTTCCGGTTATTGATCACATCTGCTTCACTATCCCCGACTGGGAGAACCTAAGAGGCTGCCCCGAGTCTGGCGGTTGTGAAGTGGTGAAACCAGAAGATTGGACGTCAGAATGGGTAAAGAAAACACAGAACAGGTTCACTATCGCAGACTGGCAGAACGTAAGGGGCGGAGTGGGAGAAGAACTGAAGCGCCGAAACATCAAGATTAAGACCGCTAATCAAGTCAGTTTCCATATCCTGGACCCGGACGGCTACGAAGTGCAAATTGGCGGGGTGAACCAATAACCGTAGTTCGCGGAGGTCGCAACGGCGAGTTTGGCGACTAGGTGTATTTGATGGGAGGCTCTATCTAATGAGAAACGTAAGAACGGTGCTTTTGGCGAGCATAGGAGTTTTGCTGGCGGCGATGCCAGCATTGTCGCATCATTCTTTTGCGTCGGAGTTCGATGACACTAACGTGGTTACCTTCACAGCCGTGATCACGAAGGTAGACTGGGTTAATCCGCACGCATACTTCTATCTGGAATCGAAGGATCAAAGCGGCCAAGTGGTGACCTGGACTATGGAGAGCTTTCCACCGGGCTTGCTAAGTAAGGCCGGATTGACCAGAAATATGATGAAAGTCGGTGACACGGTCACCATTGAAGCCTATGCAGCCAAGGATGGGACGAAGACGCATGGTTGGCCACACAAGATTCATCTTTCCGACGGGCGGGTTATCAACATTTCGCGAGAGCCCGTTGGCCCGGCTGATAGTAAGTAGTGTTTTGTGTACCAAGGAGCGACAATGAGACGAACTTTTGCATATCGTATCGGTCGCCAAGGGAAGGTTCAAGTTCTGGTATACGCGGCCACCGCAGTTTTGTTGTTGGCCCTCGTTTCAACCCGCGCCCAGATATTGCCGGTTGACCCGACCTTCTCTCCCGCTTTTAAGGAAGCAGCGGCTAAGCCGACGCCGCGAACGCCAGATGGCCATCCAGATCTGAGCGGGTATTGGACGGACGGAGATCTGAATGGAGGTAATCCGTCGGTCAGAGCGGGATCCGCTGCTCCCCTTGGACAAGCACAATTGGGTGCCGATGGCAAAACTCTAGATCTTGGGCTCAAAAACGAAAGAGATAGATGTATCCAAAATGTCAAAGACGCTAAAAAAAGGTGGGAAGCAGCTAAATTATTGAGGCCGTCCTATAAACCCCAATATCAGGCAACAGTTGAAAATAACTTCAACCGCCAGCAGTTTCTCGACCCGGCGTTCCGTTGCCAGCCGGAGGGAGTTCCTCGCGTCGGTGTGCCACGAGAGATTGTGCAGACTCCGAAGGCACTCTATTTCTTCTATGTGCAGTATGAAAACAACAATGTCTTCCGCGCCATTCCCACCGACGGCCGCTCGCATAACAAAGACCTGGACGCGATGGCGAATGGCGATTCGATCGGCCATTGGGAAGGAGACACGCTCATCGTAGATGTAACCAATCTTAGCGAGGATACTTGGCTTGACAGAGACGGGGACATACACAGTGCAGAACTGCACGTTGTCGAACGCTTTACCCGCCAGGGAAACATCCTTCATTATGGTGTGACTGTGGAGGACCCGGAGATGCTTACCAAACCGTGGTCGCCCAAACCCAGTACGATGATTCTTGGCCAGCCAGTCGAGCACATCGGAGAAAATTATCCTTGCTCCGAGCGATCTACGCCACACATCGCAACCGATGACCACCATTAAGGCAAGAACGCAGGCGTTGTGTTTCAAGCGTTGCGGTTCCTACGTCAGCATAGCTGAATGCGTTTCCAAGCCCAATGCGCCATCCAGAGAACTGCCCAGCTTGGTTGCGTGCACGCTGCAAAGTGGTTTTGACCATCCCAGAAGATGCATCAAGATCGCCGTGCCGAAGGGGGATTCACCCGGTAGGAGCTCTTTGAGCTTCTTGTGAGGACAAAGATTATGATGAAAAGCAGAATTGATAGAATTGTAGCGCTGGTGGTGATCTCGGGCTGCTTCGCTGTTGTTGTGCATGCCCAGAGACGTCCGAACCCCACAGTTTGGAACAGCAAGATTGAGATAGTCGCGACGCTATCTGCGCCTCGAAATACCGAGAATATCGGCCAAGGGGACGATGGATCGTTTTACGTCACGAGTATTGACGATGTGATCCTATGGAAAATCTCTCCTAACGGAATGGTGCAGAAATTCTTTTCGGATCCTTCTTTGGCGGCGTTTGTGGGCGTAGCGACGGACAAGGATGATATCGTTTTGGGAGTATTCCAACGTTCCTATTTGCGGCCTGGTGAAGGCTATCACATCGATATGTCGAATGTGGGCAGCCAGGTATTGATTCTCGATAAGAATGGCAACCGGAGATCGACGATTGACGGACAAGAGGGCCAGTTCTTCAACGGTATTGCACGTGCGGGCCACGGCGTTTTTCTAATAACGGACGAAAACGGTATGGCAGTGTTGCGACTGGATATGGCCGAGAAGAAAATTAAGCCTTGGATAAAAGATGCTCTGTTAGACCATCCGAATGGGATCAAGGTGCACAATGGGTGGGTCTATATCGGCTGCCGAGACAAGATCTATCGCGTGCAGATGGACTCGCATCTGCAGCCGAAGGGCGGTCCGGTATTATTCGCGCACGGCCCTGAGACCGATGACTTTGCGATTGCCCCAGATGGAACTATGTACATTTCCAGTGATACAGACATGTGGAAGGTTTCTCCGACAGGCGAGGTGAGCAAGTTTCTGGACAACGCCCCCAACGGCCCTTCAGCTTGGGTGACGAAAGACGGCAAATGGCTCTACTGGCCAACCCGGCTGGGCAGCGGCGAAAGGAAGTTGGTGAGGGTTGCGCTGAAATAAGCCCCCTTGGACTTGGCATATCTTGAAAGAACGAAGAGGTCTCTCAGCGTAGAAAACGGCCTCTATCCTGGACTCAGTTTGGGCACAGAGCGGGATGCTATTTGCCCCGCAAATCAGTCAATAGGGCACCAACCTCGGGGCTTCCATGACCATTATGAAAGACAAATGTAAGAGTAGCGCCGGAAGCGAAGATTTAGGCGCGCAATTGCTGCACCGATGCCCGGGCTTCGTGTAAGAACCGCATGCTAGTTTCGTAACGCCAGGGCGGTTTGTGAGAAAGCCTGTGTCACTAATTGGCTTTCAGCTAGTCACTCTTCCGGGCCGCGTTCAAATCGACCATCTTTGCATGCGTAACGCGCGCACTGACCCCAGTGAGGGCAGTGAACTTTTTGTCGGCATAAACGACTTTGCCGCCTACCATCGTCATCATGATCTTCATCTGCTCAATATCCTTGGCGGGCGCGGTCATGATGTCTTCAGGCAGCACAACCAGATCTGCATAACGGCCCGGCGCGATCATTCCGTTCACGTCTTCCTGAAAGTTCAAATAGTAGTGGTTGCGTGTGATCATGCGCAGAGCGTCTTCGCGCGAAATTCTCTGATTCGCTCCGAGAACTCCCCCGGAAATGGTGTCGCGCGTAATGAAATGATAGAAAACCCAAAGGGGTGGATAAGGCACAACCGGAGAATCGGTTCCCCCCGAGACCGGCAAGCCCGCCTCCATATATGTCTTCACCGGAGTCGTTAGAGAAGCTCGTTCGATTCCCCAATATTTGACCAGGCTTGGGCCAGCCACATAGAGATGATCCTGAAGCGAGAGGAACAAACTCAACTTCTTCATCCGGGCAATCTCATCTGGCGTGGGGATAAACGCGTGCTCAATTCCCCAACGACGTCCGATGATAGACTTCTCTTCGTTGGCTGCTTCATATCCAGTGAGCACTTCATCAATGGCGGCGTCACCGACGGCATGTGAAAAAATGCGCCACCCAAGCCTGTTCAACACCTTCGTGTTTGCTGTGTAGCTGTCCTGAGGAACGGTTTGCAGACCCCGAAATTTACCGCCTTCACCAAACGGTTCTTTGTAGGGCTGACTCATGAACCCGCCCTCAAAGCCGCCGTCTACGCCGAACTCGCCGATGCCGCCGATTCGAATCCAGGCATCCCCTTCATCGGGATTCACGTTCCATGGCTTCATTTCTTCTTCGATTTTGCCTGGTTCGCTCCGCGGATCAACGCTTAACAATTGGGTAATCCGCATGGTAAGAATGCCGCGTTTTTCCATCTCTTTGCGAAGGCGATAATCTTCGATTGAGCCGCTCGGATGGCGGACAGCGGTCAATCCAGCCTCATGCAACTTATCATATTCGGCGATCTGGTCCCGTATGCGCTCTTCAAACGATCGCTTTGTAGGGGGGGGCAGAGATACCAGTTGCCGCGCGCGATCCACCAACTCACCATTCAATTCTTCGTCGTCGTAGCGGGAGATGCGGCCACCTTCTGGCGCCGGCGTGTTAGTGGTAATGTTCCACTTGGCCAGCGCGGCGCTGTTGAGGATAAATTCGTGACCGCCACGAATGACTACTACAGGAATACTTGCCGAGACAGTGTCCAAATCGCGCCGTAGTGGCACACGCTGTTCCTTCAGTTGTCCTTCGTTCCAGTCGCTGTTAGTCACGACCACGTCACTTGGCTTGCTTTCCTTGACGCGATCACCAATGGCCTTAAGTACATCGTTCAAAGTGCGCGAACGTGACAAGTCCACACCTGGGCCGCCGCCAGCGGAGTGAAGATGGTTGTCGGTAAGTCCAGGCGTGACCGTCAGCCCTTTGAGGTCTATCAGTTTGGTCTTAGAGCCGGCCAGTTTGTGTATGTCTTTTGTCGAACCGACGGCAACGAATTTGTCGTCTCGGATAGCAAAGGCTTGAGCATAAGAGAAATGGTCATCGACAGTGACCACATGGCCGTTGTAGTAGATGGAGTCCGGGGGCCCGTTTTGCGTCCGGACTCCCTGTGCATAGGCAGCGAACACAACGGCCGCTAGCAGCGGCAAGGTGAAGGTACCAAGTTTCCAAAACATCGAAGCTCCTTGATTGCTTTTACAACAGTGTTTCCAGCATCGGCGAAAAGAGCTAGACTAACATACTTCCTTTAGAGCTATAATATATATATTAAAACTATATTCACGAACTAGTGTTTGGAGTCTTCCGCTCATGAGTGCAATGGGAGGTGCGCACGGCCTGCGGCAATGATGATGTTCACGTGATCACCCTCGAAAATGTTCCCCACGGCAATGATCGAAAGACCGATTTCCCTGCGGATGCAGTCGGAGAACGGTACCTGAAACCTGCGGCCATATACCAGCTTTTCCGCTTTGCTCACATGGCCTGACGAGCAATCGATCACGCCGGCCCCGGCGGTACAAAACAGGCGAGACATCTCGGCTCCCATTCCTCAAATGCGGCGAAGACCCCCGGATCTCGTAAGGAGAAGGGTGCGTCCTTTCGGCCCGACTTGTGGGACCGAGGGGCCTCACATCACAGAATTAACTTGACAACTTTAATATTCAGGCTTATACGATGGACGACCCCGTGCATTGGTTCGGCGTTGATGGCGTAAGCGCTTTGGGTCCTGAATTTGGATGCGGAATCCGGTCACACCTCAAGGAGGACAGGCATGGAAAACGTAATCGCGAAGTTGCTCCAGGACTACGAGGAAGGAAAAATGAGCCGGAGAGGGCTCATCAAGACTTTGGCATTTGCGGCGACCGCGGCATCCGCCGCGAGCCTGAAACCGGCAGCCGCCGCCGAAGGTAACGTCATAAAGGCCGTTCATTTGAACCACATTTCCTATACAGTGCCCGATTACGCTAAAACGCGCGACTGGTATGCAGATCTGTTCGGAATGAAGGTCATGGACGACAATCACAAAAACAGAGCGGTTCTCGCGGTGGGTGAATCCCAACTAGATATTCGTACCGGGCAGCCGGGTCCACTTGTCGATCACATCTGCTTCACTATCGCCGACTGGGAGAACCTAAGGGGCTGCCCCGAGTCTGGCGCTTGTGAATTTGTGAAACCAGAAGATTGGACGCCAGAATGGGTAAAGAAAATACAGAACAGGTTCACTAACGCCGACTGGCAGAACGTAAAGGGCGGAGCGGGAGAAGAACTGAAGCGCCGAAACGTCAAGTTCAAGAGCGCAAATCAAGTCAGTTTCCATATCCTGGACCCTGACGGTTACGAAGTGCAAATTGGCGGGGTGAACCAATAGCCGTAGTTCGCGGAATACGCAACAGCGAGTGCCGTACAGTATGGCCTCGACTTCGGCGCTGATGCTCTTCGCGAGGGAAGATACACAATGAGACGCTTCAAATCGTTCTTGCCGCTGACGGCGGCCGCTGCTGCCGTCGGTTTCGCTATGTTTTCATTTGGCGGGCACCAGGCTTCCGCGCAGCAGCAACAGCAGCAGCCAGTCGTCGACCTGCCGCTTACCCATGCGACGTGCGTGGGCCTCGACCTCGGCGCGCCGATGCCGCCGGGTGTCCGGTGCCGCGGCATCACCAGGTTGCGCGGCGACATCTACCGGGTTCAGGTCAATCGCGCCCACACGCACCTCTACGTGACGCCGGACGGGATAATCATGGGTGACCCGATGAGCACCGAAACGGCGCTGTGGTTGAAAGGGGAGATCGCGCAGCGCTTCAAGGTTCCCGTCAAGTACGTCGTCATCAGCCAGGCGCAGTCGGATTACCTCCCCGGCGCGCAGGTGTTCGCGGACACGGCCGAGATCTGGGGCAACGAAAACGCGCCTGCCGTCTTTGCCGCCAACGTGAAATCGAGTCCGGAACGGATGAAAGACGCGATCATGCCGCAGAAGATGTACAAGGACCGGCATACGATTACGCTCGGTGGCCACCGCGTTGAGCTGATTCATTCGCCCTATCCCACCCATACGACCGACAATACGATGATGTACTTCCCGGACGAAAAAGTGCTCGTCGCCGCCGACGTCATCCTGATCCGACGCGCGTGGCAGGGCGGGAGCTTCGTCAATCCCCTCGAGGGGACTCCGGACGACTGGATTAAGTTCTTCAAGCAGGTCGAGGCGATCGATTTCGACATCGTGAGTGCCTCCCACACGCAGGTGGGCACCAAAGCGGATGTCGCGCTTTTCCGCAATTTCCTCGAGGATCTTATATCGGGGGTCACCGCGGGTGTCAATGCCGGCAAGACCGTCGAGGAGCTGGAGGCCTCCGACATGCTGTCGAAATACCGCTGGCTGCTGCTCTACGAGGCTAGACGGAACGCGAGCATCGAAGACGCCTACAGGTACGTGCAGAAGACCAAGGCAACCGCGACCCGCTGAGGTCCCCGCGACCGGCCAGTCGCGGCAGCATACGCAGACCGTCTCGAGCGCGGGCTATCTTCCAAGTAGCTCGCGCTCGAGTACGTTCCTCCCTCCAACGTAGGTCGCCAATTCCCTCAGCGACGGTCCGATGTCGGGTGTCACAGTCGTTCGCGACGTACCCGGCGGAGGTTGTGCGGCGACGCCTGCGTCACTCGCTCGGAGAAATGCAACGGAGGCTGGCGTCGATCTGTTTATCGCGCCGGTACACGCGGTGGCAGTCCCACCAAATAAAAAACCGTCTTGCCCAAATCAATACCGACCACGTGTAGTTTCATGGAATGCCTTCTCCACGGACTCTACAACTCCTTAAGATCCGCGGCGGACCATCCCATTATGTGGCTTTTCGGCTAAGATTTACAATTCGTCGCGCCGGGTTAGACTGAATTCTTCGTCAAGCGGATGGTGGAGCCAGCTTTCCGATTTTGCCGATCTCGGGTAGGCGGGATGCCCCGTTTTGCCTCTAAGCGATTCTCACCGCGCAGCCATTCCGAAAGTGGTCGGCTGCCAATTCGTATTTGTGCACGTCTGAGCATCGAAGTGAGGAACTGAACCTCGGCGGGAAGATTTCTCTCCCGATGTCCCCTCGCCTCGCGTTTTACGATTACTTGGCCTGTGGTGGCCCAGAGAAGTCCCCACTTAGGAGGAAGGTCCTTGACCTGGATCAAATCGGGCGGACACAGATAATAGCGGCGGTGGCCCATCCCAGCGCTCGGATTCCTCCGTACCGTCTTCGTTGCGTCCTTTAAGAAATCCGACCGACTCAACTTACATTCGAGGAGAATAGAATCCGCTCCGGGAGCCCACCCAATCACGTTGGGGTTCTCATCTGCTGGTGTGGCAAACTCGTACAGCACCACGGAACACTGTCTGCTAAGCCACCGGACACCCATCGCAACTAAAGTCGAATGTTGCATGTTCACTCAGGATTCTCACTTAATTGCTGTGCGCGTCCCAAGTCGGATTGCGGCCGATAAGTTGATTTGAAGAAATGTGTCCGAGGGATGACGACCGACTATTTCAGGCCGTCAAGCGCAATAGAATGTTCTGTTCACTCAGGGAATGACGGCCAGCCGTTCTCAATGGCTTATACAGTAAGATGGATGTGGGGGCAGTGACGTATTGCATTTCAATTCGGAATTGTATGCCCTTACCCTCGACTGCAGTGTTCAAGACAATGGCTGCCCTTCAACTTTAGCCCTAGAATCCATTTGTGAGACAAGGTCCAGCGGAAACAGCGATCATCAGTGAGTCATTCCATAGAGGATGTAGTTGATGCCGATGCGATACGCAAGCGATGCAGCGCGTTCGGGATATTGGGGGCTGTCGGCCCATTCCCAGGCGTCGCCGACATCGGAATTGTGGCAGATGGCGACGATGATGCGGCCTTTATCGTCGCGAATGGCGCGCCATGCAGGGATGGCGCTGTCCGGAGTGTACTGGCGGCGCCCCCAGATATAGCGCGTCCCGGGGATTTGAACCCGGTCGTCCAAGTCGTAAAAGACATGGAAGATTTCGTCCTGGTTCTTCAAATCTTCGATGGGGCGGTCGGGGAAAATCATGTGCATCCCGGCGAGGAAGGTTTGCCACTCGTAATCGCCGTGCGAATCGTCGACCATCAAGAAGCCACCCCGAAGCAGATATTCCCGCAAACGGGCGGCCTGCTCCTCCGACAGATGCCACGCACCGGCGTCCTCGACATAAAGCCACGGCCAGTCGTATATGTCGTCGCTTTTCGCGTCGATCACATGCTCGGTGGATCGCGCGTGCAGTCGCGTGAGACGGCGCACGCCCACTGTAAACTGGCGGTCGGATTTCGGATAGTCCGCCGCCCATCGCTGAAAACGGAAACTCCCGAATTGAGAATCCAGGTCGTAATGAAAACGGGCGAAAGTCCACTCCGCTTTTTCGCGAGGATTCTCGGGAAGAAATCGTTCGCCGTCCATGTCGATGATGCCATTGCTTTCCTGGAGGGCTTTCGCGGCCAAAAGGAGAGGCACCGCCAGAAAGACGAGCGGAAGAAACTTCGCGAAATGATTCAACCAATGGCGATCCTGGGCCGCACTTCTTCTCCCCCTTGACCAGAGCAGGTTAGAAACGCGGGGGAAGGTCTTGAAAGTGCCTCAGAGTGGCTTTTGGATGCGAGTCACTTTTCCTTGTCCGTGTACCTGTCCCAAGTAGCTTCAATTTGATCGCAGTGCTGGTCTAATCCCAGATGGAGTTTCGTATCCTTAGAAGTGGTCGGCTTGATGACCTGGGAAATTGAAACAAAATCGCGTCCACTAGGGCTACGTACAGATCCTCGACATTTGGATCTGGTCCCGGGAAGTTCTCTTATCGGAATGGGCGAATTCGAAGGCGCCTGTACCAAAAGAAATGGTTTACTACACGCGAAATCGTTGCGGATCGCCCTAATCTTTTCTTTGTTTT
>CAVUDA010000027.1:0-36617 GCA_963740035.1 uncultured Acidobacteriota bacterium | reverse complement strand
CGACTTTGCGGCACAGACAGGTTTGCAAGGGGTGAGCTCGAACGCGCTGGATACCGGCTATCCCGATGTGCCGATCACCGGCTTTTCAACCTTGGGCGAATCGACACAGTACGTGTCACGCAGGGACAACAACTACGAAATCTACGACAACGCCATCTGGCACCACGGGACCCATACCGTGAAATTCGGCGGCTATTTTTTCCATCTCGATTTCGAGCCGGTGAATGCCAACAATGCAAGAGGTACCTTCAGTTTCACCGGCAAATGGACCGGCAATTCCCTGGGGGATTTCCTGCTGGGGAATCCGAATCAAGGGTCGGGTGCATCGCAAGGGCGAGGAAATTTACTGGGCCACACCGACTGGGCGCACCTCTACATTGAGGACGGCTGGCAGATCACTCCCAGCCTCAAGCTCGATATCGGCATCCGCTACGAGTACAACCAGAACGTCACCGATGCGAATAACAACATGGCAATCGTAAACACCCTGGTGCCCGGTGGAGAGTTTGTCATCGCCAGCAACAGGCAAGGTCAAATTTCGCCCGCGGCGTCCGCTCTGCTGGCTGATATTCCGATTCCGTACGTCACTTCCTCGCAGGCCGGCTGGAATAACAGCCTGCTTCAAGGGCGTCCGCTTCGGCTGGCGCCGCGGCTGGGGCTGGCATGGGCTCTGCCGGACCACAAGACTGTGATCCGTTCGGGATTTGGAATCTATACCAATCAAGCGGCATACAGCATCATTCAAAACGCCGCGCTGAACCTGCCCTTTTATTTCGCCAAAACAGTGACGAATAGCGCCGCGTTATGCGGGGGGCCCGCCTGCAACACGGAAAACATTCTGGCTGCCGCAGCGAACGGCTCGGTCAGCGCGAATAACATCAATCACGATTTCAAAATCGAGTACAACAATGTCTGGAACCTATCGGTCCAGCGAAGTCTCTCTTCGTCCACTTCCATTCCAGGCGCAGTATATTGGCTCGTATACAGTCCATGCCGATAACGAGACGTACCAGAATCTCTTCCCTAACAATGCATCGCCTACGGACCGCTTCACGTGCGCCCCATTCCGCAGATGAGCGGTTTTCCGAGCGTCACGTGGGATGGCTGGGAAAAGTATCATGCGTTGGCGCTGACCTTCACGCAACGTCTCTGGCGGGGGCTGACTGTCAATTCCAACTACACCTGGTCCAAAGCGCTGGATAACGCGTCCAACCCTGGGCCGGACAATGCCGAACCCAACTTTCCTCAAGATCCCGCCAACGTGGCAGCAGAAAAGGGACTGTCCGATTTCGACCACCGTCATCGTCTCGTCACCAACTTCCTCTATCAGATTCCATTCTTGAAAAATTCGGGAGGGTGGGTCCATACCGCTTTTGGCGAGTGGCAGGTGGGGGGCATTTGGACTCTGCAGAGCGGGGCACCTTTTACGGTGAATTTGCCGACGGATATCGCTAACAACGGAGAACCCTTGTCCGCTCCATCCCAAAGGCCGAATCTGGCTTGCAATCCAAACAGTGGTCCAAGAACAACGTTGCAATGGTTCAATACATCCTGCTTTCAGCTGCCCCTTACGTTTACATACGGAAACGCGGGCCGCGACATTGTGATCGGGCCGGGCCTCGACGACTTCGACGCGACGGTTCAGAAGGAATTTCCTCTTCGCGAGAGTATGACGACTGCAGTTCCGGCTCGACGTATTCGATTTCTTCAACCATCCGAACTTTAACGCGCCTGTCGGGGCCGGCCGGCTGTTGAGCACGTCCACAAGTTTCGGCCAAATCACCAGCGCAAGCGATCCACGCGACATGCAATTTTCGCTGCGGCTCGCATTTTAGTAGCACAGGCTTCAGCCTGTGGGGTTTGGTCCTTGCAAGGACTAAATTCCACAGGCTGAAGCCTGTGCTACTTAATGCTGCTTAAGCGGCATCGCTGCGCGTGGCCGGGCGCACGATTCGGGGAACCATCATTCGCGTTCCGGGCGCCAAGATGTGAACGGAGCGCTGGAAGACAAATTCCAGAAAGCGCCTCGCGACGGACAGATTGGAATTGACGGGATCTCGATCGCGGAAACCTTCGGCGCGGATCACGAGGAAACCCGGGCCATTCTCGACTTGCAGCCGGCGGATCGCCCGGTACGATTTTGCCTGGAATGCATTTGCCAGGCGCAGAATGGCGGCCAGCCGGATGAGCGATTGCCGCAACGGCAATTCGTAGACCCTTAACTTTTGATGATCCGGATACGGCAACGCGCGCCGGTGGAATCGCGCGACGAGAGCGACAAACTCCAGGTCTCTTTTCGTCCAGCCCGGCGGCGGAGAAATCTTGCGAATCATCCGGTAGGATTCTTTGTGGTAGGCCTTGGCCTTCTTGAAACGCCCGGCTTCCTGCAGCAGCGCCGCCGCGTGCAGAATGAATCGCTCCTCAATGGGAGCTTCCTTTCCGATCAGGCCGCAGTTCACAAGGCTGTCGTATAATTGCAAGGACAACCGCGCCGTGCGGCGAACACGGGGAAAATCAGGCGTCACGAAAGAGGCCCATTCGCCGAGACGCGCTAGACCCGTGGAACGCAAATCCTTTTCCGCGGGCAATCCCTCGCGCCAAATTCGCAGGGGGGACGTCTTTCCGGCCATCTTCGCGCGATACTGCTGCAGCCGCGACGATCGCTCCGCCTCCACTTTCGCTCGCCACGCTGTAAAGACGGTTTCCTCGAACAGACTACGGCTCTTCGCGATCATTTGATCGAGTACCGTGAGGTCGTGAACTTCTCCCAGCAAGTCCTGCAGGAGTTTCAGATCGGGCGCCCAACCTTGATACATGGACGGCAGAAAATTCTCCACCGCGTAGCGAAACTTCTTCAGGCCCACGCGCAGGCGGTGGTAGGCGAGGAGGCTCCGGCTGCGCTGCGCGCGGCGATTCAGGTCACGAACATTTTCCCAGATTTCGAGGACAAGGGATTCGCAAGCGGCGCGGTCGGATACGACATGGCGGTAATGCTTTGCGCATTCTCTCCGCCAGGCCCGCCATTGCTTGCGGTCAAATTCCCGAATGGCGGCGCGCGCCTCGGCCCGGTCCTGTTCGTGCTTTTTTTTGAGCGCCCCGAGGAGCACGTCCGTCGAAGCCTCGCCCGGCGCGCCAAGCTTCTCGATCCACTCCGTCAGGACTTGCGTATCGCGAAGCGTTCCGAGCCGTTGAAATGTGCGCCGCGCCGATTTCCGCATGGCCTTCCAGTCGCATCCCGGATCGAGGTCCATCATTACATCGGCGATGAGGATGCACCGGCGCAAGGAGATGCGCAGATCGTGAATGGGCTGCGCAGGCAAAGCACCGCCTACGTTTGAATGTTCTTCGAGAACGCGGTCCGCCCAATAGGGGAGACCGACTTTTTCTTCGGTAGCGGAATGCGTTTGCGGCAAAACGGGAACCAGTACCCTTCTGAGAGATCGCCAGGGGGAGCTATTCTAGCCGCGCGGGGCGGAAAAACGCAAATTTCGCAGGGGCCCAAGTAGCACACGCTTCAACCTGTGGGTTTTGGTCCTAGCAAGGACTAACCCCAACAGGCTGAAGCCTGGGCCACAGTTCAAATCCCGAAACTTATGCTAATCCGGCGCGACCGAAGTCTGTTCCTTGCGAGCCGGAATCGCGGCCGGCACGCGGCGAGGAGCCTTTGAATAATGGTCATACACGCGCCAGCCCAAAAGAATCGCCATCACGGCGGCATATTCAAGCGGCAAATGGATATCGGACTTCACCAGCCACAAGAAATGGATGACTCCCGCGATGGCGGTCAGATAGATCGCCCGATGCAGCATCGCCCAGCGCTTCCCGCCCAGCCGCCGGATCCATCCCGCAGTGGACGTGAGAGCCAGCGGGATCATCAAAACGAAGCCCGTGAAACCTACCGTGATGTAGCGCCTCTTCAACACATCCGCCCAGATGCCGTGAAGATTGAAGATCTGGTCGAACGTCAGGTAAACGCTGAAATGGCAGCATCCGTAAAAAAACGCGAACAAGCCCAGCATGCGCCGGAAACGGATCAGTTGCGGCTGGCGAAGAAGTTTGCGCAGGGGCGTAACGGACAAAGTAATGGCCACGAACCGCAGCGTCCAATCCCCCGTGGCATGCTCGAGAAATTGCGTGGGATTCGAGCCGAGCCCGCCGGTGAACGCTTCCCAGATCAGCACGCCCAAGGGGACGAGACAGATCAGGAACACGAGTACCTTCGTCCATTTGCTGGTCAAAATTGAATTCATGGTCGATGTCCGCTCAGTAATTTTTCTTCAGGTCCATGCCGTTGTAGAGGCTTGCCACCTGATCCGAGTAGCCGTTGAACATCTGCGTCGGCGTGTTCTTAAAAAATCCCGGGCAGGCGGACTTCCTTGGCCTGGCTCCAGCGCGGATGGTCCACTTTCGGATTCACGTTGGAATAGAAACCGTATTCATGCGCATTCGTGATGTTCCAGGTTGTCGGCGGCTGATCCTTGACGAATTTAATTTTGACAATCGACTTGACACTCTTGAATCCGTATTTCCAGGGGATCACCATTCGGACCGGCGCGCCATCCTGGTTCGGGAGCGTCTCGCCGTACATGCCCATGCAAAGCAGCGTCAGAGGATGCATGGCCTCGTCCATCCTCAGCCCTTCGACATAGGGGAGTTCTATCCCCGCGCGGCCCCACAGAGGCATCTGCTTCTTATCAAAATAACTTTCGAACGCCACATAGCGCGCGTTGGCATTGGGCTCCGCGAGCTTCGCAATTGTGCTGAACGAATACCCGATCCACGGCACCACGATGGACCAGGCCTCCACACAACGATGCCGGTAGATGCGCTCCTCGAGCGGCGCGAGCTTCAGGATTTCGTCCATCGAATACTTTCGCGGCTTGGCGCATTCTCCTTCCACCGAGACCGTCCAGGGCGAAGTCACAAATTTCTGCGCGTTTCTCGCGGGATCGCCTTTGTCCGTGCCAAATTCGTAGTAATTGTTGTACGTGGTCACGACTTGCTCGGGCGTAACCTTTTCCGTCGTGCTGTATGGACTCCCGGACATGCCCTGAAGTTTCGTGGATGCGTAGGCGCGCTCGGAAGGGCTCACCAGGTCCGCCAGGCCCTTCCCCGCCAGCGCCAACCCGCCCGCTAACCCCATTCCGTAGAGGAATTTGCGGCGGTTCAGGTAAATATCGCGGGGAGTGATGTCCGAATATTTCAAGTCCGGGGATCGCTTGATCAGCATGATCAACCTCCAGGCACTCGCTGTGCCTCAACTCCATTCCATTATATGACTACTATACGCCGAAATGGTTGCATTGGATGAGGGTTGCGGGCGAAAAAAATATTCGACATCGGGCGGCGCACGGTTTGAATCGCTCCTGACTAGGGTGTCTGTCCGGGCGGTCGATACAAATGAAGGGGGGCAATGCGCGCGATGCGTGAAAAATCCCTGTCCAGGCTGAAGAGGCTCGCGTGGTGTTCCAGAGCGATCGCGGCGATCAGGGTATCGATGGTTTTCAGGGTGATGCCTTTCGAGCGAGCCAGGCGCGAAATCGACGCTGCCTCACGGTAAGTAGAGAAACCGCGCGACTCCAGCAAGTCCCACATGGAAAGAAAATGCTCCATGCGATTAACATCTCGTCTGAGACCTTGCAGGATCTCCATGACAATAACGCCGGTCAGGGCAAAGGGTTCGGCTTCCCCAATCATGCGGCGCAATTCATCACCCGCACGGCCTGGAGAGACACTGAAAAAATCGATCCAGACGGAGGTGTCAACCAGGATCACGCGCGATTCCGGCGCAAGCGCTTCAGGCCACCCCTCCAAATCCCGCTTCCGTAATAATGAAGAATGCCTTTGCGGCTTTCCGAGCGCACGAGCAATTCGAGCGCCTTGCTGACAATCTCCCGCTTTGTTTTGAGGCGCGTAAGTTTACGCGCCTTGCGAACCAATTTGTCATCGAGCACTATGTTTGTTCTGCTCATAAAACCAGCATACACCATTTTTTTAATATTGTGTGTATGAATCGGAAGCAGGGGTTTGCGATTGTGGTGGGACAGCCACTCTTGGCTGTCCGCTTTTGTCCTGCCGAGACTGGGCGGGCCAGCCAGGAGTGGCTGTCCTACGACGCGGAGAGTTCTTTGGCAAGGGACTGCCGCAATCGTTCCTGATGATCCGCGGAGAGCTTTCCGCTGGCGGTGGTGAGATAGAACACGTCGATCGCGGTCTGGCCTTCGGTGTCGATCAACGCGATATCGATATTGCATTCCTGCTGGGCGAACACCGAACTGATCCGGTACAAAAGGCCCGGCTGGTCCTGCGTGATGATTTCAATCAGCGTGCTGTGCGCGGAACATTCATTGTCAAACTGAATCTGGATTGTTCCGGCACTTTTTTCGGGCTGATCATTTTCCACTTCGAGGCGCTCGCGAAGCATGCGCTTGAGGTCGCGCTTTCCGGAAAGGACGTCGTGGACGGTGGTCTTGAAGCGCTCCCATGCCGGAAGATTCATCTCCAGCGTCCTGTACCGGTCGGTGAAGGAGAATGTATCCACGACCGTGCCGCCGGCGTTCGAGAAAGCGCCCGCTTTTCCGATATTCATACCGCAGGCGGCGAGCGTTCCGGCTACTGTCGAAAAGAGGCGTGGCCGGTCCTTGGTCACGACCGTCAGTTCGTACCAGTGGCGCGTGCGCTTCAGCGCCAGTTGAACGGGGTCCTGGCCGAGGCGGCCCGACATCTCGAAATGCCGCAGAATTTCGTCGACGGGATGCGTGCGAAGATATCGCCTCGGCAAACCTTCAAGAAACGTTTGGAGCTTCTTTCCCGCCGCGGCAGCGAGCGAGCGGAGATGGTTCAGGACTTCGTCGTTGGCGTCGCCATGGACGCGTTCATCCACGCTGCGGTTGAAATAATTGGCCGTGCCGATGTAGAGCTGCCAAAGATCTTCCGCTTTCCATGGCGTGAGCGCTTCCGGATTGACGGCCTTGATGTCCGCATACGTGAACAGGCAGAGCATCTTCAGGAGTTCCGGACTGCCGATACTCTCCGCAAACTGAGCCACGGTGCGCGGGTCGAAGATGTCCCTCCGAAGCCCCGCACCCAAATCCTGATGGTGTTGAATCAGGAAGAGGACGGTCTCTCGGTCGGCCGCGGGAAGTTCCAGGCGTTCGAGACATTTTCCGGCGATTTCCAGGCTAGCCGGAATGTGTTCCACAAGCGTGACGGCCTTGCCGGTGTCGTGCAGCAAGATCGCGAGGTTGAGCAACTCGGGCTGGTCCAGTTCGCCGAGGATGCCGGCGTAGCGTTCGTCCCATTTGAACTTGGATTGCCGAAGGCTGTGCAAAATTTCGATGGCCTGAAGCGTGTGTTCATCCACAGTGAAGCGATGAGAAACATCGCGCACGGCAAGCGCGTCAATCCCCTGCAACTCCGGCAGGAACAGAGTCAAGAGATGGAGGGAATGCATCGCGCGCAGCGCGTCTGCCGCATGAAGCTCCGGCAGAATATCCTCCAGAAAACGCCAAAAATCGCCGCCACTCGGAAGGGCGGCGGCCAATTGCGGCCTCGCCTGTTCCAATTGATGTTCGGCGACAGGACTGAGTTTGAAGCCGCGCCGGGCAATCAGAAGGAAAGTACGGAAGAAAAGGACCGGATCGGATAAATTGTCCGGCTGCTGAAAAAAAATCAAACCGTCCACGACGGAAAAATCCTTGTCGGAATATCCTGTTCGCCAGGTTTCCAGCTGCCTATAAAAGAGAGACTGGGCCGCGGGCATTTCCTCGAGCAGTTGTCCGGAAATATGGTCGACGGCGCGCGCGTGACCAAAATAGATGCGCATCCAATCGGTGGCGTTGCGGATATCGGCATTCGGCGTTCCGATTTTCTGGGCCGCCGCATCGTCCTGCGCATCCCAGGTCAGAAAATTGTGGTCTCGTTTATACCGGAAATGGAGAAAGCAGCGCACGGATGCGAAGAAAGCGAGCGCCGAGTCCATCGCAGGTTTGATCGCGGGTGAAAAAAATGTCTCGGAACTCGGCCACCCGCCCTGATTTTCCATGGCGGAGATGGCGGCAAGCCAGCGCGCCGTCACGAAGTCCTGGAAACCGCCGGGGCCATCCTTCACATTCGGCTCGAGATGGAAAACCGTGTTGGCAAACTTGCGGTGGCTGTTGCGCGTCGATTCCGCCAGGCGCTCGACCAGGGCCTGGGATTCGCGGACCATGATTTCGGGCATCATCCGGTTCCGAAAGTTCGAGAACAGTTCCCGGTCGCCTTCGAGAAACCGGCAGTCCAGCAGGGAAAGCATCGCCTCCGCGCGATCGGAATTGAATTCGATGAATTCCGAAACAATTCCCGACGTCGCGTTGCACTTCAATCCAATCTCGTTCATCCCCTCCGAGAGCCGCTGGATTGCGTCCTTGAATTTTTCCGCCGCTTCGCCCGTTTCCGCCAGAAAAATGAGATCTACATCTGAATAGGGAAAAAGAGTTTGCCGGCCAAAATCGCCAACGGCGGCGAATACGATTTGTGGGGTTTCAATGCCCGAGGAAGCCACAAATTGCGCCCAAAAGCGGCGCGCGATGGAATCCACGAGCGCCGATCTCTCGCGCAGATATTTCAGACCGTCTTTTGTGGCGGAAAAATCGTGCCGGAGCCGCGCGGATTCAGCCTCGTACTGCTCCCGTAATTCATTGCTGAGTGGGGACTGTGTGGGCATGCCGGCTTTTCTGTTTTCTTACCAGGAATCGCGCCCGCTAGAATGGCACGACCCCGGACGAAAAACCAGTAGCTACATGGAAGTCTCCCAGTCGTATCCTTCTTCTCCGTGCTGCGAGAGGTCGAGCCCCTGAGTTTCTTGCTCCGGCGAAACACGCAGGCCAATGAGTTTGTCCACCACGAAAAGGATGGCAAGTGTCCCGACGATTCCCAGCGCCCAGGCGATCGCCACACCAACCAACTGGTTCAAGAGTTGGTGGGCATTTCCTTCGATAAGGCCTGAAGCCAGGGCCTTTCCATTCGAGTCTTTGAAGATTGGATTGACGGCACTGACGGCAAAAACCCCGGTCAGGATCGCTCCGATCGTTCCCCCTGCCCCATGGACTCCGAACGCGTCAAGGGAGTCATCATACCCATAGCGAGTCTTCACCCGGGCAACCATGAGGTAGCACAGGATGCCGGCAAGGAATCCGATCAACATGGCGGGCATAGGCTTCACGAAGCCTGCGGCCGGGGTAATCGCCACGAGGCCGGCCACCGCGCCGGAGATGGCTCCCAAAGCGCTCGGCTTCCCGCTGCTCTTCCACTCGGCCAAAGTCCAACCCGCTGCGGCCGCAGCGGCAGCGAAATGCGTCGCCACGAAGGCGCTCGATGCGAGGCTGCCGGCGGAGAGTGCGCTGCCCGCATTGAAACCGAACCAGCCCACCCACAGCAGGCAGGCCCCAACGAAGCTCAAGACCACACTGTGCGGCGGTACGGACTCGTCCGGGTAGCCCAGACGTTTCCCGAGATAGAGCGCGCAGACGAGTGCGGATACTCCCGAAGTCACGTGCACCACGGTCCCGCCCGCGAAATCCAGCGTGGGAAATACACCACCGAGAGAAGCGTTCAGTAATCCGCCCTTGCCCCAAACCATGTGCGCCATCGGGCTATAAACCACGACGGACCAGAGCGCCATGAACACCAACATGGCCTTGAACTTCATTCGTTCGGCAAATGCGCCGGTGATCAGCGCGGGCGTGATCACGGCGAACATCAACTGATAGATCATGAAAGTCAGATGCGGGATCGTGGCCGCGTAGCTGGCGTTTGGCTCTCCGCCCACGCCGCGCAGAAACACATACTCGAAACCGCCAATGAAGCTGTTGCCCGACCCAAAGGCGAGGCTATATCCAAACAGGCCCCACAGGATGGTGATCAGGGACATCATGGCAAAGCTCTGAAGCATTGTTGCCAGCACGTTTTTCTTTCGCACCAGCCCGCCATAAAACAGCGCCAGCCCTGGACCGGTCATCAGCAGGACGAGGGCGGCGCTCACGAGCATCCAAGCGTTGTCCGCCGAACCTTTCACGTCCGCAAATTTCCGCTCTAACTCGGCAATGCGTTCCGCGTCGGTGTAAATATGGGGCGCGACTAAAAATGCCGCGGTGCTTCCCATGCCGTGCGTGTTCGCACAAGCGATGGCAGGCGAAATAAAGAGAATCAAGGCGATGCAAAGCGGAAACAGATTTCTAGGAGTTTTCATAGGATTGATTTGGGAACAATACCAAATCTAACGGCCGAACGCCACCCCCATAAGTGATTCTTTATGATACGTTTACAAGATTCTTACGTTTTCGCAGCGAATGGCACACGGGCCAGCGTTCGCATCAAGACCGGCGACCGTTACCTCCCGTCCACTTACTCTCTGGGGGCCTGCTCATCGGATTTCTGATAGGACCGATAGATTCTTTCGTACACTGAACGGAGAGCGCTCTTGTTACAGTGGGTCCATGGCCTCAGTGCCTTCAAAAATGCCTTTACAAGGGCTTTTCGGGGATTATCAGGTCGGGCCGTTTTACGACGAGATGTTTTCGGCGCCCGACGTCCCTCGGCCGCACTACGCCAAGATTTTTGAGAAGCTTGGCGCGATGATTCCGGCGCAGTTTGAAGAGCGCCGCCAGCACGCCGACCTTTCCTTTCTGCTTCAGGGAATTACGTTCACGGTGTACAGCGATGGACGCGGAACCGAGAGGCTGTTTCCTTTCGATCTGATTCCGCGCATCATTCCGAATTCCGAATGGCAGCGCATCGACCGCGGCCTCGCGCAACGCGTTGTCGCGCTGAATTTATTTTTGCAGGATGTGTACGGCAAGCAGCGCATTTTCGCCGACCGCCAGATTCCCCGTTCGCTCGTCTATTCCTGCAAACATTTCCTGCGCGAAGTGATCGGGATCGAAGTGCCGCGAGGAATTCACACCCACATCTGCGGCATCGATCTGGTACGCGATTCCAAGACGGGCGAATTCTGCGTCCTCGAAGACAACGTGCGCACACCCAGTGGAATTTCGTATGTGCTGGAAAATCGCCTGGTCATGATGCGCACTTTCCCCGACGCGTTTCACGAGTACGAGGTTCTTCCCGTCAATCACTATCCCGCGGAGCTGGCCCGGATCCTGCGCAGCCTGTCGCCCCGCGGAGGCAACGACGCTCAAATCGCACTGCTTACGCCCGGCATTTACAACAGCGCCTATTTTGAGCACAGCTTCCTGGCGCAGCAGATGGGCATCGAACTGGTCGAAGGCCGCGACTTGATCGTGGATGGCGGCATCGTTTACATGAAGACCATTCACGGCCTGAAGCGCGTCGACGTGATTTACCGGCGCGTGGATGACGAGTTCCTGGACTCGCTCACCTTCCGCCCGGATTCCGTGTTGGGCGTCCCCGGCTTGATGGGCGCCTACCGTGCGGGAAATGTGGCTCTCGCAAACGCCGTGGGCAATGGCGTCGCCGACGACAAGGCCATCTACGCCTACGTGCCCACATTCATCCGTTACTATCTCGGAGAAGACCCAATTCTGAGGAGCGTGGACACGTATCAGTGTTCCAAGAAGGAAGATCTCTCTTACGTTCTGGACCACCTGCCGGAACTCGTCGTGAAAGCGGTGGGCGAGTCTGGCGGCTACGGGATGCTGATGGGTCCGGCCGCGGATCAGGCAAGAATTGAGGAATTCAAGCAGCGCATCAAAGCGGATCCACGAAATTACATTGCGCAACCCGTTCTTCCGCTCTCCCGCGTGCCTTCCTACGATCCGGCGAACGGGTCGATCGCCGGCCGCCACGTCGATCTTCGCCCGTATTGCCTCTACGACGGCGAGAAGGTCACGATCGTGCCTGGAGGGCTGACTCGAGTAGCGCTGCAACAGGGCTCGTTGGTTGTGAATTCATCTCAGGGCGGCGGCAGTAAAGATACCTGGGTGCTGTTCGGAGAAGACTGAGATGCTGTCGCGAATCGCGGAGTCGTTGTTCTGGCTGGCTCGATACATCGAGCGCGCGGAGTACACCGCCCGGATTCTCGACGTGAATTTCCACACCGTGCTCGAGCAATCCAAGGACAAGTACCGTTTGCACTGGGACCCGCTGATCGTCATGGCCGGGGAGGAGGAGCGCTTCCGTTCTTTGTATGGCGAAGCCGACGCGCGCGCCGTCTTTGAATTTCTCGCCTTTCGCCAGGATAATCCCAGCTCGATCGTGCAATGCATCACCAAGGCCCGCGAAAACGCGCGCACCATTCGCGACTATATTTCACGGGAAATGTGGGAGGACCTCAACAGCTTCTACTTCACCGTGAATCGTTTTATCCCCGACGAGGAGATGGCGGCGGGGCCGCACCGCTTTTGCGATGCCATCCGTTTTGGCAGCCACCGGTTTCACGGCGTGACCGACGCGACCCTTCCGCACGACGAAGGCTGGGAATTTCTGCGCATCGGCTGGTTCATCGAGCGTGCGGAAATGACGGCGCGGCTCGTCGACGTGCAGTATCACATCCTGTACGACGCGCCGGCGGAAATCGGCGGCGGCGACAACCATCAATGGATGGCCGTGCTGAAATCCGTGGGAGCGTATGAGGCTTACCACCGGAAATATCATTCCTCGATCGAACCGGAAAAAGTCGCGGAAATGCTGATCATGCACCCGCTTCATCCCCGGTCGATCCGCTTCAGCATGACCGAAGTGCAGGCGGGTCTTCGCGCCATCAGCGGCACGGGAGCCGGCTCCTACGCGAATGAGGCCGAGCGGCTGACTGGCAAAGTTCTCGAACGATTGCGCTACGACCGGATCACGGAAATATTTCAGTTGGGCTTGCATTCCTATTTGAATGAAATGCTCCAGATGTGCGGCGCAATTGGCGAGGACATTGCCCGAAACTACTTCTACTACGCGGTGGTCGCATGAACCGGTATCATCTCGTGCACTCCACGGACTTTCGGTATGACGGCCCGGTTTCGGAAAGCTACAACGAGGTCCGCCTGCGGCCGATCCACGACGAAACGCAGAGCTGCCTGTCGTTTCGTCTCCTCACCGATCCGGTTTCGCGCGGCACTTCCTATCGCGATTCGTTCGGGAATTGGGTGCATCAATTCAACATTCTTCCCGAACACCACCACCTGAAGATTGAAGCGGAGTCCGTTGTCCTGGCGCATGATATTCCCGCGTTGCCATCGGGCGGAATGAAACTCTCAAGTCTCGAAGATCGCCGCGAGGAGTTGGAAGAAGAATTTCTGGACTTCATCATTCCGACGGGGTACGTCCCCCATGTGCCCCAGCTGGACGAACTCATCGAAACGGCCAGCCGCAGAAGCGATGGCACCGTTTCGGGATTCGTCAAAGAGGCATCCTTCCTGATTCACGAAAAATTCAAGTATGTCAAAGGAGCGACGCACGTCAATTCGTCGATTCAAGACTCTCTGGCCGTATGGGCGGGAGTTTGCCAAGATTTCGCGCACTTGCTTTTGGGAGTCGTCCGCAAGCGAGGACTGCCCGCGCGATATGTCTCGGGATACCTGGTGCCGGAGAACGCGGCCTCGCCCGACGCCAAATTGCAGGAAGTCATCGGAGGATCCGCGTCCCACGCGTGGGCGGAAGTTTACTTGCCCGATTCAGGATGGATAGGTCTTGATCCGACGCTGGGGAAGCCGCTGGGGCTGCAGCATGTTCGCACTGCTTATGGACGCGATTATGGCGATGTGGCTCCCGTTCGCGGTGTCTATAAGGGCCATGCGGGGCAGAGGCTTTCGGTTGACGTGAGCGTGCGGCCGGCGATCGACGATTATGGGCGCGAGCAACTCAGTGAAAATAAAGTTTCGGCGCCCGAGTCTCCCGTGATTGTCGAGCGCGTGCAACAGCCTGCCCAACAGCAATAATAGATTGCCGATTCGGTCTGATCGTTGCGCGAGCGCTGGTTCCGCGAAGCGGCTTCAGGCCTTACATTACTCTTTTTTTCTTGGTCTTCACACCGGAACGCTTTGCGAGGTGGCGTCCCGCCCCGTTGTGGTTTGTGCCCACCATGGCCATGATGCGCTTCAGTTCTCGTTCCAGAGAAACTTCGATCACGTCGGATTGGCGTTCTCCACGTGCTACACGGCTCACGTAGGAGGGGTCCACCTTCAATTGCCGGGCGACGCGGCCATAGAGGCCTCGTATCAGGGATGCCAGGTTTGTGGGGGCAGCTTTGTGAACACTTTTTGCGCGGGCCATGAGGCTCCTTGAAACTTGTAATTGAAGGTCAGGCCGAGTACCAGCCGATTTAACGGATATGTTAACGCACTTGGAGTATGGATGCAACCATTGCATGCAAGGAACGCGGTCTCGCTGCAATGGCACGTGCAGTGACTCTCTCTCAATTCTTTCCATACGTTAAGGAATCAAAAGCAATTTCCCGGTCGTTTTTCTTCCTTCCAAGTCCCGATGAGCCTGTTGCGCGTCCCGCAGAGGATATAAATGCTCGATGCGCAGCTTTAACTTGCCCGACGCGATCATGTTCAACACATCGGTGGCGCGTTGCTGAAGCTCTTCATGGCTGGCAATGTGGTGAACCAGCGTGGGACGCGTGATGAACAAAGATCCTTTCTGCGCAAGCTTGTTCAAGTCAAACAGCGGCACGGGACCGCTGGAAGCTCCGAAAAGCGCGAGATACCCGCGCGGGCGAAGGACATTGAGATCCTGATCGAAGGTGGTCTTGCCGACGCCGTCGTAAATGACGTGAACTCCCTTGCCGTCGGTGAGGCGTTTGGTCTCCACCTCAAAATCCTGCGTGGTGTAAAAAATCACGTCATCGGCGCCCGCTTCGCGCGCTAATTTGGCCTTTTCCTCGGTGCTCACCGTGGCGATCACACGCGCGCCGAGATTTTTTGACATTTGCACGAGAAGCAGACCGACGCCGCCCGCGGCCGCGTGGATCAGCGCGATGTCGCCCTTTTTCAGCGGGTACGTGCTCCGCGTCAGGTAGTGCGCCGTCATGCCCTGCAACATCGCCGCGGCCGCTTGATGGTCCGTGATGCCCGCGGGCACGCGGACAAGCCGGTCCGCGGGAACCGCCTCGTATTCCGCATAAGCGCCCGTAATCCCCGTGTAGGCGACGCGCTCTCCCGCCTTGAAATCTTTCACGTCGCTACCCAGTTCGCTGACCACTCCGCTGGCTTCCTGGCCAAGAATGAACGGCGGCGTCACGGGATAGCGGCCTTCGCGGAAATACACGTCGATGTAATTGACTCCCGCCGCGGCGATCTTCACGATCACTTCGTTGGGCTTTGGCTTCGGAGTGGGAATGTCCAGGAAAGTGAGGACTTCCACTCCTCCTGTTTTCGGGACTTGAATCGCTTTCATCTAGGCTCCTCTTGGAGTTGTGCTCGTTGCGTTTCTGTGCAATTTAGAGGCGGTATCATATTCCATGCGGCCTGTGGAAAAATTGTGGAACGTTTTATTTTTCTGTGGAAAATTGCCTTGTCATGATTACTGACATGGGGCAGCTAGAGCGTCCAGACCTTCCAGGCAACGAGCCCCAAATTCGTGACGGAAAGGAATGCGAAAAGTGAAGTGAGCAGGATGTGGCCCATCAGGAATCTTCCGCCGCGTGGCCAGTCCTTGTGTTCGTAGTAGGCGAAGTCCACGACGATCCGCAGCGCCCAATAGACGCCGATGAAGAGGGCCAGGCCCAGCGCGGAGCGGTCTCCGCGCAGCAGTTCGGCATGCAGCGCCAGAGTGAGTGTACCGAACGCGACGATCGTCAGCACCGCGAATCCGCCGTGGACCCACATCAGCTTGCGGTTGAACGAAGTGAGTTTCTGGAGATCCTCTTTCCAGCCCAGCCTCGCTGGCACCTGAAAGCTGGCAATCAAAACGAGGAAGTGTCCAATCCCCGCAAGCCATAGCGCCGTGCTGAAGACTTCCTCGGCACTGTGCAGCGCGAATAAAGTGGCGATGAGGTTCATCATGGGCAGCCTCCTATCCGGCGCTACCGCGCGCCTATGGCCGCCAGGAATGGCAGGGTCACGCCGCGCACAAACCATGGGTGGAAGAGCAAGTAAGCCGGCGCGCCGGCGCAAATCGCGGCAAATAACCAGCCTCGAATGCCTGAACTCAGTCCCAGGCGTATTCCCGGCGTCGATCGTTCGAACAGAACGCCCAAGCCTTGCAGGACAAAATAACAAGTTGGCAAGCCGTATCCGCCGCGCGCCGGGAGAGAGATCACGAGTTCGTGAATCAGGCCGGAGGCGAAAAACGACAGCAGAGTCGCGGTTACGACACCGCTGCGGCTTCGCACAGGCTGAAAAATGAGGCGATAGGTCAGCTGGCGGAAGCCTAGGTTCCACCGGCGTCCCCAGAAATCGCTCAGGGACGTAGCGGAAAGCGGCGCCTGCATGATTGGGCGCGCATCCACTCCGGCGGACCGCCACAGAAGCGACAATATGTGGAACGTGCCGAAGTGCAGGATCAAAATAATTCCCAGCATGGCTACCCAACCCGTAAGAAGTTCGCGACCCGCCGGAATGCGACGCGCGACGCCCCAGAGCAGCAACACTCCGGAGGCTGTCTTCGCGATTGCCCAAGACCATTCCTTTGCTTCCGGTCTTTGCGTTTGTTGCTCGAGATCAAGGAATGCTGCGGCGTCCATGCCCGGCCAGCCAAACAGAAATCCAACGCTTCGGCTAATCGTTGCGCCGGAATTAGTCCGGGCCTGCCACCAACTCTGCCATTTGCAGCCGAAGAAAATTGCCGCGGCAAGCGTCCACATGAAGCACCATGGCGCGAGATATGCCCGAAACGCGAAGGCTACAACGGACAGAACAATCAGCGGAATCCAACCGGGCCAATCGCTTCCACCAAAATGCGAGCCACGTCTTACGCCAACCGACACATCTTCTCTTGCGCTCGCTTCGTTCATGACCAGCACCTCAAATCTTTTCTTTTGAAGGCACCTTTCATGACGCCGATCATTGGTAATGCCTCTGCAGTTCCGAGGCGTATCGTGTGCCAAGAGCGTTGGCGTTTTTGGTGAGCCAAGAGCTGAATATTGTTTGCCCGGTCGCCGGTTGTTTTGACACCAGCAGATCCGCCATCAATCCTTCGATCTCCTCGCGCGTGAGGATCACATCGCCGACGATGGGCCCCACGAAGCGAAGCATTTTGTGGGTGGCGCGCGGACTAACGTGAATGAACCTGGGGTTTGCGCCAATCGCCAATGCGATTCGGCGGACGAGATCATCGAAGGTAAAAATCTCGGGACCGACGGCGTCAAGCACCAGACTGTCTTCTTGGCGGGCGCAGCTTGTCGCGAGCTCCGCGAGGTCTTCCACCGACATGGGCTGGAGCCGATATCTGCCAGAGCCGGGAATTGCGAATACAGGGAAACGGCGCGCGAACCACGCAATGTTGTTGATGAGAATATCTTCGATGCCGAAAATGACTGTAGGGCGGAGGATGGCGTAGGGCAATCCTGAATCCACGATCGCTTTCTCTACCAACGCTTTGCCCGAATAGTACGGCAGGTGCGAATCGAGCGAAGGATTGGCGATGCTGAGATGCACGATCTTGCGGACTCCGGCTTCTCTGGCAGCTTCGATCAGGACGCGCGAATTGACAACCGCGTCGTCGAATGTCGCGTGGCCATGATTGAATCGCACCCAATACGTGTTGTAGAGAACCGTAGCGCCTCGCAACGAGCGAACCAAACCGGCACGATCGCTGAAATCCATGGGCGCGGTTTCAACTTGATTGTCGAAGCAGTTCGCGCGTTTGGGATGACCGGTGATGGTCCGCACTCGTCTCCCGGAGTTCAAGAGCCGCCGCGTGATGTATTTGCCGGTGTAGCCGAACGCTCCCGTGACAACGTCGAGTTCTTGTGGTTCGCTCATAACGAAAGAACCTTTTTCAGTGAAGCGATCTACCGCATTCACCGGTGTTCTCCCTTTGGGTCTCTAAGAACATCGTGCCGGCCGCTCTTCCTAGAAATGGAACAAAATCCAGACGCGCAAGTCCGGCGCTCGGCGAACCAGCGGTAGCCGGCGTCGAGGATGCGCGGGACGCCGGGCAATTTCGCCGCGGCATAGAGTGGCCAGGCCCACCAGATTTGCCGGGCGAGATACACGACGGCTTCCGCGCCGCCGTAAATATTTCCGTCGCCCGTGGCGACGCGCATTTCCCGGAGCAAATCTTCGGGCGGCAAGGCGAGGAGGGCTTGCACGCGCGGGTCCTGCAAAGCGGCGAGGCCGAAGCCACGCGATTCGAGGACTCGGCGGAGGCGGCGGGCCAGCGAAGTGCAGACGGAGCAATCGCGGTCGAAGAAGACCCATCCTCGAGGAGCGTGCCTTCCTTTTGTATCAGTCATTTCTGAACTAAGAGAAATCATGAGGCACCAAAAAAGGCGGTTGCCCGCCTTTTCCTTTTCAGCCGCGCAGCAGCTTGCGCAGCCCGCCGCGGAGTTTGACCATTCCCTTCAGGGCGCTCGGCGAGAGGCTGCGGAATTCTTCGAACAGGGCGCTGAGCAGGACGATAAATTCCAGCAACTCTTCCATGTGCTCGCGCGCGTAAGCGTCCGTCGAGCCGGATTTTTTAGCTTCCGCCACGCACTCCCGCACTACGGCGATCGTGGGATCGAATTCGCGGCGCTTGCGCTCTTCCAGGATCACGCGGAACATTTCCCAGAGATCTTTCATGGACTCAAAATGCTGGCGCCGGTCGCCGAACACGGAAACGCCGCGGACGATGCGCCAGCCCTGCAACTCGCGCAGGCTGGTGCTGACGTTGGACCGCGCGACGGAAAGGGTTCCTGCGATTTCCTCCGCGGATAGAGGCCGGTCGGAAAGGAACAGCAGGGCGTGGACCTGGGCAACCGTACGGTTAATGCCCCAGCGAGTGCCCATTTCGCCCCAGTGGAGAATGAACTTTTGGGCGGCGGGGGAGAGCGATTTGGAAGTATCTGTCATTTCTGTCTGTACAGAAATTACAGTATTGAGGGCTGCTTGTCAAGCCTTTTTTCCTGGCGTCCACGGCCTTAGAAGGTCCCCCCGGAACGCCATTCTCCCCGCGGCCGCGGGCTTCGTGCGAAACGCCAATCGAGAGATTGGCGTTTCCGGATTTCACAACACCGAATTAGGAACTGGATTTTCGGCGATTTCGAATTTCAATGAGGTGTTGCCGCAGCGCGCCGATAATCTCTTCCCGGCGGCCGTTGAGGATATTTTTTTGAAGTTCCTCGAGGGCGATGTGCACGACGTCGTGGTGATGGAGTTCCTCGGGCGCGACTTCGTTGCTGAGTTCGAGCCAGATGCCGTGGAGCAGATCAATTTCCTTGGAGGTGAGCCGCGGGGCGTGAGGACCAAGGTAGAAAACTTTTTCCTGGCCATCGGGCGAGTAAATTTCGAGAGTTAAATTGGGCCTCGGTTCCGGCAAGGCCTCCCATGCCAAACCAGCGATGCGAGCCTCATCCTCGATATTCCTCCAGGATGACAAACCCAGTGCGATGGTGGACGATTGAAGATGTTGCGCCGACCGCAGGATGCCTTCCCACTTTTCCGTTGCGGGCGCAACAGCGAGATGAATAGATTTGCCCCTCTTCTCCGCCAAAGACAGAGCCCGTGTAAAAAGCTCCTGCTCATTGATTCCGAACAGATCTTCCTGTGCGAGTTCACTGCCGCCTGAGCCCGCGCGGCTCAGAACGCGAAGGTGAAGGACCACCACATCCTGCTGGCGAGGATTGATCCGGTCCAGCACCGCACCAAGGTTATATAGCGCGTTGGAGTTCCGGATCATCACCAGTTCGTTCCCGGGACGCACGCCCAGAGCGGCGGGAGTCAATTCCCCGTCGGACTCCAGGTTAAACATGTCGAGTTCCTGGTGCTTGGCGCCATGCTTAAGAGTAATTTTCTCGGAGATTTCAAACACGGTAAAGAAGACCAGCGTGAACGCCACGCCTGCAATCGTCGCCACTTGCTTAGTAAAAAGATTCATGATGCTCAGGGCAAAGAGAGTCACCGTAATTAAGCCCAGGCCTACGGGAATCTCGGTATTGCCTATCGTGAAATTCAAAGGGACGCGAAAATCGCGCTTCCCAGGCTGCCTGTACCGAAGCACCAGCACGGCCAGCCCTTTCATCGAGAAGCTCCACATCACGCCAAACGCGTATGCTTCGCCGAGAACGAAGATGTCTCCGCGGCTCAGGATGATGGTGAGAAGTTGCAGTCCCACGACAAGGTTGAGCATCCGATAGGAAGTTCCGAACTTGGGATGCGGGCGGCGAAACCAGTGCGGGAGGATGCCATCCTCGGAGACGCGGTTCAGGACGCCGTTCGAGCCCACGATTGCGGTGTTGACCGCTCCGGCCAGCATCAGGACGCCGACGAGCACCACAAACCCCTCAAAGGCCAGCTTCAGGTTGAATGGACCGACAAAATTCAGCGCCAGGCCGCTAATGAGGTTCCCGAAATACTGGGGCCGGACCGCGTCCGGAATAATCATGGAGGCGAAAAAGGAAACGCCCGCCGTGAAAATCAGACTGTAGACGAATATGACGAGCCCCGCTTTTTCCAGGTTGGGCAGTTTGGGATGCTCGACTTCCCGGTAGACTTGGGCCAGCGTTTCCTCGCCGCTCATGGCCAAAACGGAGTGCCCGAGTCCGATAAGGATTCCGATGAGCGCGACCGTATGCGGCAGGCTGCTGAGGCGGAGCCAGCCCAGGGCTTCCGGCGCAAACGTCAGATTGGCGTGCTTCGGCAACGGCGGGAGATGAGCGCCCCGCACCCAAACAGTAAGGATGCACCAGGCGATCATCACGACCACCATCACCGTGGTGACGTACATGATCCGCAGCGCTTTACCGCTGGACTCCGGAATCCCCTTGATATTCTCCCACCAGAAATAAATTGTGACGGCGATTGCAAAGACCGCCGAGGTGGAATTGATAGGCAGAGTCAGATTGACATGCACGCGAACGAACAGCTCGTTTAAAAATCCTGTCAGATATTGGCCCGCGGAGACGCCGCTGATGGGCCCGGTCAAGATGTAGTCGAACATCAACGCGGAGACGGAAAATTTCGCGAGCGTGCTGCCCATGGCCTCTTTGACGACGCGATAAACACCGCCACGCACGAACATGCTGCAGCTCTCGATGTACATGGACCGTACCGCATAGGCGAACATCATGATCGCCAGAATGAACCAGGGAGCAGCCTTGCCGATGGCCTGCTCGGCGATCGCACCCGCGTAGAAGGCGGACGATCCGAGGTCATTGAGTACGATGGCGGCCGCTCGCCAGAAAGAAATAAAGGAAAGCATGGCGGTCGTGGCAACTACAACTTTCGGAAGGGCAGATTTCTGAGCCGCATCGGCCGGCTGTTGAATTTGGTTTGTGGACATATCTGTTTAGACTGGTAACCTCTGCAACGCTGCGAGCGCCGCGGGTGCTTTCTCCTTATGTTGTTACGAACAGAACGCCCGGGCCTCGAGATCGAAAAAGGGCGCAAGTCGGGGGCTGAGCCCGAAAACGCGGACCGCCTCAAACATCTCCGCACTTTCCGCTATCGACACTGATCGGCCGATTGGAAAGGGTTCGACAGATTTCATGACGTAAATAAATACAATAAATTTCATAAGGAACTCATAAAGACGGCCGATATTTCTACGCCGCATTTCCCAGGCCAACCCTCTTGACATGCAAGTAATTGGTATTGAAGGAGTTGTTTAATAGATGGGCCGAGCTTGAAATTGTCCGGCCTGGCCGATGGCGGTGGTCTTGGCGAGCTGGATACATGGGAATTCGCCTGCATTTACTGGGATTAGAAAAAAAGCTATATATCTTTAGGGTTCGTAGATACCGGTGTCAGACCGGCCTTGCGGATCGGCACTGGCCGGTCTATGTCGGGCGGCTTAGGGAGCCGTCGATTTGATGATCAACATGCGCGCAATCCTCTTGCTCGTCTTCGCTGCTGCGTTGGGTTACACCTTGCTGCGCTTCTGGCGGCGGAGGAATGCCGCGGATCCGAAGGACCGGAGCGCGGGTTTTCGTCCCAGCATCGGCTTCACTCGGCTCGATGGCATGGCGTCACTCTCCCTCCTGCTTGCAAACGGATCCAAAAGAAATGTGTGGGCGGAAGAAATTGAAATCTTTCTCAGCGGTCTTAGCGCGGAAGAACAGACCGCTGAACCAACCTTACATGAAATTCAAACGATTCGTCAGATGGTCACAGCCGGTGATACGCCGCCGATTAGTTTGTCCGAAGTGATTTACAGAGCTGCCGGAGATCCTCAACGCAACTATTCCTGCGTGCTGTCATCGGTGCTGCGCTATCGCATCGGGGAAGAGCGGTTTGAGAAGAAAATGGAAAACTACAGGCTCCAGATGCTCGGACTCACCGCCTCCGGCATTCAACGGGAGCGCAAGCCGGTTCCACCCTTCCAGCCTCTGGATAAGTCTCAGGATCTTCCCGCCGTGGCGGCAGGACTGAAATAAAATCAAGAAACGGGAACTTTTCCGGGCTGGCCGATTAAAGTTGCCGGATCGGCACCCTTCTTGGGACGGAATTTTTGCGTTCGTCCGCCAAACGTTTCGGCCGCATAGACGTTTCCCGCCGAATCGACGGCAAACTGGTGGACACCCCAGAACTGTCCCGGAAACGAACCGTACGTTCCCCAGGAATAGAGCAGCTTGCCGTTCAAATCGTATTTCAGGAATTTGTTGTTGACGCCGTCGGAAACCCACAAATACTGGTCGGCGGTCATCATGATGTCGTAAGGCGAACGGATGTTGTCCCACTCGTCGAGGTACTTCCCGTTTTCATCGAAAATCTGAATGCGGCTGTTGGAACGGTCCGCGACGTACAGCCGGCGCTTCGCGTCGATGGCGATGGAATGCGGCAGGTTGAACTGGCCGGGCGCGGAACCTTTCGTGCCCCAGGTCATAATATATTTTCCGTTTTTGTCGAATTTCACGACGCGCGTATTCACATAACCGTCGGTGATGAAAAACGTGCCGTCGGGAAGCCACGCGATGTCCGTGGGGCGCGCGAAATGTTTGTCGTCCGAGCCCCGAACGCTATGCTCGCCCAGCGTCAAGACAAGCTGCTTGCCGTCGTGTGTGAATTCGAAAATCTGATCCACCTCGTCGTCGACGATCCACACATGTTTTTCCGGATCGTAGGGGCTGATCCGCACCTTGTGCGGCCCGCGCCCGCCGGCAAACAAATGATCCCACTGCGTCCAGTCCTCGATCAGCGTGCCGTCCGCATCGACAATCAGGATGCAGTGCTCGAGGCGCGGCTTGCCCTGGGTCGCCGGAACGCCGAACGCGCCGTATCCGCCCGTGTAGCCCTCGGGCGCCTTCTCGGGGACAGGCAACTCGCCGCGCTGCAGCAGGATGATGCGATTGGGATTCTCCGCGAAGACGCCGCCTTGCGATCCCCACGTCCATCCCGGATGTCCCAGCGGTTTTGGCCAGCCCGTCACGACTTCATAGGGGCCGGTTTCATTCTCGCCGCCTTTTTCCTGCGCCCAAGCGGTGGTCTGCCACATGGCTGTGGCCATCCACAATCCGCAGAAAGCTATGCCTGCGCATATCGAGACTTTCATTTGATCCTCCAATAAGTCGGGCTGTCCGCCGCGGCGGACCCACATTCGCACGAAGAATCGCCGCAACAAATTGCAAACGGCCCACATCCAGGACCTATCATTGCTGTCACGCTTTTACATTGGCATCTCATCCCTGTCCACACATAAATTGCCGCGGACCGGTTCGATTCCGTGAAATATCGGAAGCAATTGCTGGGATTGAACCCCGGGTACGCCAATCTCCCGATTGGCGGGTTGCGTCACGCCATTCAGGAGAATGGCGTTCCCAGGGGATTGCGTGTGTCAGGGAGTGGCACTCACCACGCGAAGCCGCTGCCTGGTTGCGCGAATGTAAGAGTTTACGAAGTCACGAAAATCCGGATACTTTTCGGGGGCTATGCGGCTTTGTGCGAAAGACACCATCTGCGTCGCGACCAGCACATTTCCGGTCATCGAATACTCGATCGCTACTTCGCCAAACTCCGACTTGATCGAAGTCTTGTCCGGCAGGCGCTCGATCCGCATTCCCACCGGCAATTCCAGGCGATAAACGCATTTCACATGGTACGGAGTGCCGACATCCAAGGGAAGCTGGCGGGGCCTAGGAGGAACTTCGGGAACGGCGATCCCGCTGAGAATTAAAGGCTGAAAGAACCAGCTATCGCCCGTGGACGCTGTGGCAAAATTTCCTGCAAAAGAAAACTTCTCGGTGATCTGCTTACGATTATCTTCCGTGCCCGAGATGGATGCCTGGTGGAACGACGCCTGACTCACATAACGGGTCACCCTTTCCTCGAATGCCTTCACGATCTCGGATTGCGACCGCCCTCGGTAGAACATCTGGCGTCTGGCATTGGAAGCGCCGAAGTATTTGGCGTCGACATCCGCGGCGCCGGTTCCGTCAGACTGCAGGTGGACATTCACCGCGTATTCGGATCCATTCAGTTCCGCCGGGGCTAGCGGAATACGTTGAAGATCGCCGCGGTCCGGATAGGCGATCAGAGCGAAGACGCCTTGATCCATTCCCGGGAGCTGTCCCAGCGGGTCCGTCTCCGAAGTCGGATCCATCCAGAGGATTTGGTTTCGCGAATCGTACGCGGGAAACTTTTCAACCGCGGGACGCAAACTGGCGGGAACAGGCAACGCCACGATCATATGATCGAACGTCGCCAGCGTAGGGGCTGTGGGGTCGGCTTCAATATCTCCCCGCGTTCCAACCAATGCAGGATAGCCGCGCAATCCAATTTTACCGAGCATGGAAATCAGCAGGGTCGCCTTGTCCTTGCAGTCTCCATATTTGTTCTTGTACACGTCGGCGGGAAGATGCGGCTGGTAGCCGCCAACGCCGATCTCAATCGCCACGTAGCGAATCTGGCGCGAAACGTAGCTGTAGAGAGCGTCGATTTTGGACAGGGCATCGGATTCACCCGTCGAAAGTTTATCTACTTGCGCGGCAATTTCCGTTTCCGGCTTTTCGCCATTGTCAAAGAGCGTGTGGTAGAGGTGTCCCGCCTCTTCCCAGGATTGCAGCGCCGACGGTCCTTTCGGATCGTAATTGACGAAGACTTCGGCAGCGAGCGAGGAGAAGGGCGGGGCGTCGGATTCATCGGGAATGGCGGGGCGATTTTCCGTCCGGAAAGCGGCCCCATTGGACGATTGGCTGACGACTCCCACCCTGTCCGGATGATTCACAAACCAGCGCAACGAGCCGGAAGGCACGGAAACGTGCAATTCGCTGACACGAACCGGAATCTCGTCTTCCATCTGGAACCTGCGTCCGCTGATCGGGATATGCCCCTGACTCATTATTTCATACCCGACGAGCGATCCATCTTCCGCACCGGGTATTTTGATCATTTTCACGCGGTCATCGGAAAAGACTTCAAAATCCGCGAAATCTGCGGCGGTGATCAAATCCTTCTTCCCCGACTGCATGACGTGCCCGGAAGGAGAAATCGTCCAGGTTTGAATGGACGTGACTTTGGCGTCGTTATTCTCGGATCCGACAGCGTTGAGGTACGGTTCCGCGGATCGCCGGTTCATCACTCGCAGGGCCATGCGTTCCGTCAGGACAAATCTTCCCGTCGCGTCGACGTTGAAATCCGTCCACTTCCCCAAGATGACCGCGGCGCTTCCGTCGCCAAAATGGCTCAGGTCCACGCGGCCTGCCGCGGAGAGCCAGTCCGGCACGGAATCGGCCCGGCCGATCGAAGGGCCTCCAAGGCACAGCAGCAGCGCGCCCAGCAAGAGTCCCGCAAAAACGGCGAGGCTACTGCTCGCGGAGAACGATGACTTCCTGATCGTCTTTGGCAATCTCATCGAAGAATTTTTTCGCGTTCAAATACTCGGCATTCGTCGTCAACATCACTTTTTTCAAATAAAACGTCCGGGTGCAGGTCACCGTGGCGTCATTCTGCGTGCAAGACCGGGAAAACCCTCCGAAATCGTTTTCTATTTTAACTTCCTTGGGCAGTTGCTCCACTTTGATCTCCGGCGCCAGTTGCCAAGTGCTCGTGCTGATCCGTTTTTCAGGATTGTTGAAGCGCACGGCGGAGTGACGAACGCTGGTCGTGAATCGCGGTTGCTGATACTGATCCCCCATCCAGGGATTGAGCAGCAGTCCTCCGATCCCGGATTCGTTCGTAAGTTTTTCCCGCAAGTGCGCCTTCAGTACGAAGGGCTGCGAGGAGTCCCGAAATTCGGGATGCGCGATTTGAGTCACCTCGGCGTCGGAATTTCCGTAGGCGAAGAGATCGGTCAAGCGCTGATCCAATTTCTGGGGAGCTGTTTCCATCAGGTCGGCGCGAAATTCAATGGCCTCCGCTCCTTTCAGGTCGATCTCCGTGTCCCCTTCAGTCGTCCAGTCCTTGGCGACGTGCATCGTTGTCTTTCCGGTGGAAACATTGTCGTCGGCGGTCCCGGCGGCGATCGCGGCTTCCTGGATCTTGCTCCCCTTCACCGCCAGGCCATGAACGTCCCGATCGAACCAGGGCAACTCGCCAAAGGGCGCCGCCGCATCGGCGGGATCGGCAAAAACGGCGCCATCCTTAAAATTCAAGCGCGTAATAATCCTCGAGAACTGGCTGCGATTCGGGAATCCACCTGCCAGGGTCTGCCAGTTCTTGGTGGCCACCAGGACCATATCCGAATCGACCTTGACTTCCTTGAGCATGAGATAAAACAGCGCGTTGATTTCGTCCGGGTCGCCTCGTTTGGCGGTCAGGATATCATCGGCCGGCCGGCCCAGATAGATGCCGGCCAAATTGCTGGAGGTGATGTTCTGCTGGAGATATTTGTAGATCGCTTCCGCCTTCTTCCGCGGTTCGGGAAGCTTTTCCGCCAGCTCCTTGGCTTTGTTTCTGATCTCTTTATCGCTCTTGACCATGTTGGTCAATTCTTCGGTCACTTCCTTGCCGACGTCGTCCCATTTGGTAATGAGCGGATAGACGCCCCCTTCAAAGCCCAGCTGGCTCGGAGTGAACAGGATCATGGTAGCCAGGTCTCGATAGGGCAGTGAAAAAGGCTCGCTCAGGATCGGCCGCAGATTCTTGACGGAGAAATCGAATTGGGTACCCTTCACTGTTTCGTTATGTGAAATCGAAATTTTGCTCGTCGTGGTTTCCAGAGGAAATTGGGCCATGGAAAGCCGGGGACCAATCGTCACCTTCAGCGAGGATTGAAGCGTCCCAAGGTCGCGCGTATCGAAAATCCAGGCGGTAGGATAAAACCAATCCTCATTCTCCTCGACCTGATACTCAATGATCGCTCCCGGCTGCACGGATGGGAATGTGAAGCTGGACTCTAATATGGCGAAGTTTTTGCCCTCCGTATACGCCGTGCCTCGGAACACCTTGGAGGAATCGAGCGGAATAATCTCGCCAGACGGAAGGATCGTGCGCCCTTCAATTTTGGAGATTCGTACGAACTTGGTGTCGTCCACCGAAACGTTCCCGGCATCGCGCCCGGCGTCATTGAATATTTTGATGCGGACGTAGGTTTGAGTCCGCGTGGTCCAAAAGAGGCTAGACTTCTCGATGACGTCGATTTGCCCGCGTTTGAAGAGCACCACGGCGCCCGCGCCGGGATCGAGCGGGTTCGATTTCATGTTCTTTTCCGCATCCGTCACCGGGTCCCAGTCGAACGCAGCCGCGCGCGGGACCTGGAATAAGAGCCCCGCGAAAACAAGCAAACAGCAAAAGGCTTTCCGGCTCAGCATGGGCAACCTCCGCATTCGTAGGGCGCGGATCTTCCGACGAAAAGGCCGCGTTCAGACAGAATCAGGGTTCCGACACACTCAAGACAGGGAACACACGCGCTTGATACTTGATGAGTAACTATGATGCCATAAAATTAGTATACACAAATACAATTCACCCCTATAAGTTACCCGACTCGAAGTTAGGATGACGAAGTGGGGCTCGGCTCACCGGAAGGAAGGAACTTCGTGGTTTGTGATTCGTGGCATATGAAAAATTCCATGACGCACGCTTCGGCCCAGTGCCGCGCGTTTCCCGCGTAGCGCGAAAGGAAGGCGCAGTGGCCTCCGTGTTCGGGCGCGATCACGCGGATGTGTGGATTATTGGCCAGCGCGGGATCGGAAAAACTTGCGAATGGGACGAAGGGATCGTCCTGCGCGGTCACAATCGAAGTGGGCATGCGGATCTCGCTCGTGACGCGCAAGGCGCTGGACCGGAAATAATAGTCGTTGGCATCACGGAAGCCGCAATAGGTCGCCGTAATCTTGTCGTCAAATTCGCGCAGGGTTCGCACGCGAGCCATCGGGCCGAGATCGAATTTCCCCGGAAATAATTTCGCCTTGCGCTGCATCCGCTTTTTCAGGTTGCGCACAAAATGCTCCTGGTAGATGAAATTGCGCGGCAGGCCGACTGCATCGGCGCATATGCCAAGATCGACGCAGGGACAAACGCCCGCGACGGCGCGCAACTGGGGCGGCGCCGCGCCCGCAAGTTCGCCGGCCATCTTCAACACCAGATTGCCGCCCATGGAGTATCCGGCCACGTATATTCCGGGAAGAGTATCTCGTTCGATCAGTTCGGCGAGGACGGCGCGGTAGTCGCTGGAAAGCCCTGAATTGTAAAGCGTGGGAGTGAGGGATTCCGTCCCGCCGCAATTCCGTTGGTTCAAGCGCACGGCGTTCCACCCGGCCACATAAGCACGCTCTGCAAGCCCGAGCATGTATCCGGATTCGCTGGAGCCCTCCAGGCCGTGCACCAGCACGAGCGTCGGCCGTTCTCGCGGGACGGCCTGCCAGTGGCACTCGCCTCGAATTCGTGTGCCGGGCTCGGTTTCGAAATCCCGAGGGACGCTTCGCGGCAAGCGCGGAAATCGCCGCGGCAGGAATGCCGCGGCGAGCGTTTGTGCGTGCGGATTGCGCAAGAGCGGATGCGGTTCGAAGTCAGTCATTCGAAATCTATTACTTAACTCCCAAGCCCATAGAATAGATTGGCTACCACAAATGATATGATCTCGACCGTGAGACGAAAGATTGTGTTCGGCGATCTTCGTTGCGATGCCCGCTGGCGATAATATCGTTCCGCCGTTGCCGACAGCGAATTGACGCCAAAGATCGTCCGTTATCTATTAGCCCCAGGGTATGTGTTGAGCCTTCGCCTACCGTTGGGAGGAATCACAGTTTTCAGACAGCTCTTCCTGTCCCGATCCGCATTATTCGCGCTTACGGTGAATGCAGTTTACGACGCGCTCGTGAATCTTTCTCCTGTTGGTATGGCTGGCCCCGCGCCGAACACACAAATTCTCAAATAAAAGTCGCTCGCGGAGTTTTTGGCGCGCTTGATTTCGCGCGGCGGCGCGCATAGAATGAAATTTCACTCATGAAACACAGCTGTCGCGCCTACTCCCGTATAGTCCGCCCAGCGGCCTTCCGCTGGGCTGTGTTGTATTTAGGGGCTGTTTTTTTACCGCTCTTTTATCGATGAAGGAGAAGTGAATGGAAGGACCGATCCTCGAAGGATTGACGTTTGACGACGTGCTGCTGGTGCCGGGAAAATCCTCGGTCCTGCCCACCGAAGTCAACACGCAGACGCAGCTGACCCGCAAGATTTCCCTGAACATTCCGCTCGTTTCGGCCGCGATGGACACCGTCACCGAATCGCGCCTGGCGATTGCCATGGCGCGGCAGGGAGGGCTTGGCTTCGTGCACCGCAGCATGAGCGTCGATCGCCAGGCCGAGGAAGTCGACCGGGTGAAACGCTCGGAGAGCGGAATGATCGTCGATCCGGTGACGATTTCGCCGGAGCTGACCGTCCGCGACGCCATGGACATCATGAGCAAGTACCGCGTCTCGGGCCTGCCGGTAACGCGAGGGGCGCGCCTGGTGGGCATCCTGACGAACCGCGACTTGCGCTTTGAAAAGAATCTCGATCAGCCCGTCAGCGCCGTCATGACCAAGGACAATCTGGTGACCGTGTCGGTGGGCACGACGCTCGAAGAGGCCGAGCGCCTCCTGCAAAAGCATCGGATTGAGAAGCTCCTCGTCGTCGACGCCGATTTCAACCTGAAGGGATTGATCACCGTCAAGGACATCCAGAAAAAGCTGGAGTTTCCAAGCGCGGCCAAGGACGGACAAGGGCGCTTGCTCGTGGGCGCGGCCATTGGCGCGACCGGAGATTTTCTCGAGCGCGCCGTGGATTTGGCGCGCGCGAAGGTCGATGTTTTGGCAATCGATACGGCGCACGGACATTCCGCGCGCGTCATGGAAGCGATTCGCGCGGTGAAGCGCCGGCTGCCTGAAATGCAATTGATCGCCGGGAACGTGGGAACATTTGAGGGCGCGCGCGACCTGATCGCGCTGGGCATTGACGGGATCAAAGTCGGCATCGGCCCTGGATCCATTTGCACGACGCGCGTCGTGACCGGCGCAGGCGTGCCTCAGATCACGGCCATACTGGAAGCGGCGCGCGCGGCCAAAGGGACCGGCGCTCCGGTGATTGCGGACGGCGGCATCAAGTACTCGGGCGACATCAGCAAGGCCATCGCGGCGGGCGCGGCGGTCACCATGCTCGGAGGATTATTTGCCGGGACGGAAGAATCTCCCGGCGAAACGATTCTTTATCAAGGGCGCACGTTCAAATCGTATCGCGGGATGGGTTCTCTTGGAGCGATGCAGGCGGGTTCGGCGGCGGCCGATCGCTACGCGCAGGAAGGCGCGCCGCGCGGAAAATCCGTGCCGGAGGGCGTCGAAGGACGCGTGCCCTACAAGGGATCGCTCAGCGCGCTGGTCGATCAGCTCGTTGGCGGGCTCAAGAGCGGAATGGGCTATTGCGGCGTGGCCACGCTGGCGGAATTGCAGGAGCGCGCCCGCTTCGTGCGGATTACAGTCGCGGGGCTGCGCGAAAGCCACGTTCACGACGTGATCATCACGCGCGAAGCGCCGAATTACCAGGTCGAATAGTGGTGCTCGGGTCTCGCGTGAAGAATTGGCTGCCGGCCATCGCCTGGGCCTGCTTGATCTCTTTTCTTTCGACGGATGCATTTTCGAGCGAGCACACTTCCCGATTTATCATTCCGGTATTGCATCTGCTGATTCCGCAAGCGAGCGCCGAAACTCTCAGGTTGCTGCACACGATCATCCGCAAATCGGCACACCTCACGGAATATTTTGTTCTTGGCGTCTTATTGCACCGCGCTTTGCGCGGAGACGATCGCGGATGGAATCTGAAATGGGCACTCTGGGCCATTGCCATCGCGGCAGCCTACGCATCGCTCGATGAATTTCATCAGGTCTTCGTGCCGAGCCGCACGGCCTCACCGTGGGATGCGTTGCTCGATACGGTGGGCGCTTCCGCCGCGCAGATTGTCGTGAGGCTCTGGAATATGAAGAAGGGAAGGCAACCCGTGAGCGTTGATTAGAATTCCAGGATAGGCGAGCGGTGAAGGGAACGGAATCTGGCGATCGGCCCCCATTCCACAGATAACTTCCGGTTTGCCCGTATTCCGAGAGTTGGCCCCCGTAGTTGTCTCAGACCCTCCCTGATACCGGCCTGATCGCGCTATGCCCCTAGAATGCGGCCTCGTGGCGCGCGGTGATGGAGTTTCTCCGCAAGCACATGAAGGCGTAAGCCGTGGCGCGGGACAGCCGCGTATTCCGGCTGTGACAGGGCGCCTCGCGCTGGTAAGATGCTGCGCAGGTTGGGTGGCCGCATCACGATCGTTCAGTGAGGATACAGATGAAGAATTCAAAAGCGTCTCTGGGAAAATCCAGGATGGGGAGGCGCGAGTTCATTCAGGCCGGCGCGGCAGTAACCGTGGCCATCACGGCGCGGAGCGTTGAGGCGGCGCCCGCGCGGGCGCAGCAGAAGGATCTGCAGTCATGGTGGGCGGCGCGGCCGGCGACGCCCAAGGCGAACCGTCCCGTGTCCATCGACATGCATACGCACTGGCTGCCGCCGACGTATACGAAAGCGCTGGCCGACGTCGGCAAGCCTGTTGCGAGAATCGATCCGTTGGAGGGCGACCTGGAGCAGCGGCTCAAGTGGATGGACGAGCACGGTGTGCAAATGCATTTACTGGCTCTGTCCGGAGATGCGGTGTGGCAACTGGTGACTCCCGAGCAGGCCGCGAGCCTGGCTCAGGTGGCAAACGATGCCGCGGTCGAAGCGCATGCCAAATACCCGGATCGATTCGTCGCCGCCATCGAACTGCCCATCACCGACGCGGGTCTGTGCATGAAGGAGCTGGACCGCATGGCCGGCAAGCCCGGCATGCGCGCGGTCAATCTGGGAGACACCATCGCAGGCCGAGATTACGTTTTCGAAGCGGATTTCGCTCCGGTGCTGGCCCGTTGCGAAGAGCTGGGCTACCCGCTGGTTTTTCACAATATGAACACGGACCCGCTATGCAAGCGGCCGGCCGGCCCGGGGCTGGATGCGGCGTTCACCCACGCCGTGCTGGCAACAAAATTCATTGGCACCGGCACACTGGACAAATATCCTAAGCTCGACATCGTGTTGCCGCATGCGGGCGGCGCGTTCCCCTATTGCGTTGGGCGCGTGGAGCATTTCATGTATCACATGGGAGCGAATGTAGGAAAGACGCCCCCGCAGACGTTCAAGGAATACATCCGGCGATTCCATTACGACTACCTTACGTACCATCCTGAGGGGCTGCGTTTCCTGATCGATATCGTGGGCTCCGATCGCATTGTTGTGGGCACGGACAGCTTCAACGCCCACGACATCGAGTATCCCAGCGCGGTGGTCGAGCAGTTCAATTTTCCGGCTGTGGACCGCGACCGCATCTTAAAAGGAAACGCCACGCGACTGTTACGTCTGTAGCAAACAGCAAGGAACTCCGTCGCTCGCGCGATTTTCGAAGGACATGGCGGGCGGGTATGCTTGTGCTTCGCCTCCTTACCCTATTCGCTGGGAAGATGCCGAATGCTGAGAAAGTCCCGTTCTTGATTTCATAAAGACATCGGCTCCTTAGACCCGAAAGGCTTTGGCTTGATGAAGTAATGTCGAATTGGCGGTCGAACGGATTACTTCCGTGTTGCCCGTATTCCGTTACCTTATCGGTCCGGGATCGAGTAAACTCAGCCGTCTCAAACCCCGTGCCAATCCCCGCAGGTACCAAACTCGGACCATACAAAATTTTAGCCGCCGTAGGTTCCGGCGGGAAACCGTAAAGGGCGGTTTGAACATGAGGAAGGAGTTAGGAGCGCGGGCGCTGAGATTGCAGAAACCGAAGGGCTTGGTGTAACGTCTGGAAAGAAGGCAGGTTCCGGATCGCCCAAATGAAATCATGGCGCTTGTATGAACATGACCGCGCGAATATCCGAGTGATGGCCTTGACGCGCACCTATGAGAAACGCTCACCCATGAGGGAGGGGTAATCGAATGAAGAATAAGCGAATGGCGTCTTTTTTCGTGTCGCTTGCGGCTCTGCTGCTCGCGAGTCCCGCGCTGGCGCACCATGGTTTTGCAGGCCGCTACGACGAGGAACACCCGTACACCGTACAAGGGACTGTCCTGGAATTTCAGCTTGAGAACCCGCATTCGGCAATTATTTTTGAAGCGAAGGATCAGAACGGCGCCATGCAACAGTGGCATGCCGAACTCGGCGGCGCCAACGCGTTGCGCAGGGGCGATGGCTGGGATCGTGACACGCTGAAGCCTGGGGACAAAATCACCATCGTTGGTCCGCGGAACAAGAACGGCTCGTGCGACATGAACCTTTCTCACGAGAGCAAGATCACCATGACGGACACGGGGAAAGTCATCCACAACAGTATTAAGGCCGAGCAAGCCCCGCCGACAGCACCGGCGAACTAGGGTCGTCTTCGAGATCGCGCTTTCTCTTTGCGGGGGGATGTGACGCGAAGTGGCTCCCTTTCCCGCCGGGGCCCTGCGGTAGTTCGCTATTTTGTCCGGCGCTTGCCTGAAGGAGTTGTGCGATGAGGGGCAGCAAGAAGGGTGTGCTGGTGGTGGGCCTGACGGTGGCAGCCTTGTGTGCACCGGTCAACTCCAGCTTCGGGCAAGCGCATACTCGGATGAGCGGCCCGCCGCAACCTCCGAAAGCCACCACAACGCCGACAGAAACGTGGCTGCCGAAATCGATCGCCTACATCAAGGCTTCCAATACCGGCAAGGACAATCAGTTCGGCTACGCCATAGCGCTCAGCGCCGACGGCAACACACTCGCGGTCAGCGCCATCGCCGAGGACAGCGCCGCCAATGGCGTCAACGGCGTCTCCAAGGGCCGGGCGATAAATTCCGGCGCGGTGTACGTCTATACTCGAGACAAAAAGGGCTGGAAGCAGCAGGCCTACCTTAAGGCCTCGAATACGGCGGAAGGCGCTCAATTCGGAAACTCCCTGACCCTGAGCGCCGATGGCAACCTATTGGCCGTCGGCTCTTCCGGAGAAGCTAGCTCGGCCACTGGCATTAATGGCAATCAGAGCGACCGTTCGATGCCGGGTGCGGGCGCCGTCTATGTCTTCGCGCGCGCCGGCGCTGCCTGGTCGCAGCAGGCCTACCTGAAATCGTCAAACACCGGCGGGCCGGATGTCGGCTACCAGTTCGGCTACGCGGTCTCCCTCAGCAGTGACGGAAGCACACTCGCCGTGAGCGAGACCAGCGATCCCAGCAACGCCACGGGCATCAACGGCGACCAAAAGAACACCAGTGCACCGGATTCCGGAGCGGTGTTCATCTTCAACCACAGCGGCGACACCTGGTCGCAACAGGCTTACGTCAAGCCTTGGAACACGACCGCGCCCGGTTTACTGTTCGGCTACTCCGTCGGCTTGAATGGCAACGGCGACACCCTCGGCGTGGGCGCGTACAATGACGATGGCCGTAGAGGCGCCGTTTACGTCTTCACGCGCAACAAGGGGACATGGTCGCAGCAAATGCGCGTCGTCGCCACGAACGGCGAGGTAGGCGATTACCTCGGATGCTCGCTGGCCATCAGCGACGACGGCAACACCATTCTCGCCGGCTCCGTGGAAGATAAATTCAGCCAAATCAATGCCGGCCAGAATGACCTTTTGGACTCCGTCGGCGGGGCCTACGTTTTCGTGCGTGCGGCAGGCAAGTGGTCGCAACAGGCTTATGAGAAGGCCTTCAATGCGCGGGAGAACGACCAATTCGGATGGGCTTTAGCCATGAGCCGGAACGGCAACACCATTGCCATCGGTTCGCACCTGGAGGACAGCGGCGCCAAGGGCGTCAACGGGGATCAGTCTGACGCCTCCATGGAAGATTCCGGCGCGGTCTACGTTTACACCCGCAGCGGCACGACCTGGAATCCCACTGCCTACGTCAAGGCTTCCAACACCAAGCCCGCCGCGGAGTTCGGCATCTCGGTTGCGCTTAATGGCGACGGCAAAGTGCTCGCCGCCGGCGCGACAATGGAAAATAGCGCCGCCATGGGCGTCAACGGCAAGCAGGACGACACGTCGGCCGTCAGCGCCGGCGCCGCCTACATCTATTACTGACGAGAAAGAGAAAAATGGCATGCGCAAGATAGCTTCATTGGTTGCAGCGGCATTCCTTCTCTCGATCGCAAGTGCGGGTCTTTCGCTCGCACAGCAGGCTCCTCCGAATGCCGGCGCTCCGCCTGCCGGACCGGGTGCGGGTGCTCCCGGGCGTGGGGGAGCTCCTCCGCAGCCGTTCCGCATCATGAGTCCTGATATGGTCGACGGCTCGCAGCTCCCGCAGCAATTCACTTGCGCCGCCGGTACGGAGGCGGTGTCGCCGGCCCTGCAATGGATGAACGCGCCGAGAGGCACGGTGAGCTTCGCTCTGATCGTCCACGACATGGAACCGCGTCCGCAAAAGAAACTCGACGACATTTTGCATTGGATGGTGTGGAACATCCCCGCTACAGCGACCAAGTTCCCGCAGGGTGTTCCGTCCAATACCGCCGATCTTCCGGACGGTAGTCATCAGACCAATGGCAATCCGGGCCAGGGTGGCATCATCGGCTATCTGCCGCCGTGCCAGCCGCAAAATGTTCCCCTGCCGCACCACTACGCGTTCGATATCTTCGCACTCGATACCAAGGTGGACTTGCCGGAAACGGCTACGCGAGCGGACGTGATGAAGGCCATGGACGGCCACATCCTCGGGCACGATTCCCTGGTCGTTCCTTTCAATCGCTAGACCGCAACATGACGGATTTAGAGTGCAACAGGCCGCCGGCAGCGGTGGCCTGTTGCTTTTCGGAGCCACGAGGATTCGCCCAGTCTCCGGCGCGATGGTTCCGCGCATCATGCGTGGGCTGGTCGTCACGTGGGAATTGCTACTAATACGCTAGTTGATGAGAGCCCTTTCAGGGCGGACGATCAAGGGGTGGACGATACCCGGGGCGTTGCCCCGGGCTATCATCCTCCGCGCCGTTGGCGCGAAAACGTCTCCCTATTTTTCTAACGGAGAGGAAAATCGAAGGCTTAGACAAATCACGAATTACAAGTCACAAATCGCGAACCACGGTTCATGGACTACGAACCACGATTCACCGATCACCAGTCACCACTACTTCAGCGACTTCCCCGCCACGTCCTCTTTAATTTC
>CAVUDA010000026.1:0-46587 GCA_963740035.1 uncultured Acidobacteriota bacterium | reverse complement strand
TCCTTATCAAGTGGCCTTCTATTCCTACAGCCGGGACTTTTATCGCGCCGCGTCGCTCACCACGGATCGCTCCCAGGTATTGAGGGGCGTACGCGAGACCGTGAACGGCGATGATTCCGCACTGTACAATGCGTTGCTCATGACCCTGAAGGACGCCTCCCAATATTCCGGCCGGAAAGTCGTCGTGGTCTTTTCCAATGGCCCGGACAATTCCAGCATGGTATCTCCGGAAGACGTCGATGAATTGGCGCAGTCCGAAGGCGTCCCCATCTACATGATTAGCACCCGGGAAGCAAAACTCGACGCTGCTTCCGCGGCTGTTTTTGAGCGCATGACGGCCAGCACCGGCGGCGAGGCCTACTTCGCCAAGAGTTGGAAAGATCAGCGCGATGCCTTCACCTCCATTCGGGAAGACCTTGCGCATCTGTATTTTATGAGCTACTACCCGCAGCCGAATCCCAACCGCGGGTGGCGCACGATTTCGGTGAAACTCACCAACCCGAAGTATAAGAAGTATCGAATCCGAACACGCAGCGGTTATCGCCCCATCCCAGCGCGTGCCAACATGGACGTCGCTGCCCCCGGTCAATAGATCTTTGGATGCGATTCGCGCTTTGTCGGCGCGACAGTCACTCCCGGAATTCTTTGTCGGACTACTGTCCCTTCGTACAGTAGTAATTTTCAGGACATGTGAATAAGCTTGGGTTGTGTGCATGAATTGCCTTTGAAGCCGGCCGAGCCCAGCGGGGGGAAGAGAAGGCACGATGGATAGAAGGAAATCAGCAGGTATCTCCGGGCGTGGAACCACCCCGGATGGATCGAAAGTGGAGCGAAGAAAGACTTCTCGCTTTCTGGTTGCGGTGCCGGTCGAAGCGAGTTGGCGCAATCCAGAGGGCGTCCCCGTTTTGGTACAAGCCATCGCGAAACAGGTCAATGCCAACGGCGGCTTTTTGGAAATGACGCTCTACCCTCCCGTCGGCAGCAGGATTGCCCTCACCAATTTTCTTTCCGCGGAATCGGCCGAAGCTCGCGTCCTGGCTACCCCGAATTCCAGGGAAGGCGTTTCGCACGGCATTATCGTGGAGTTGATTTCGCCGAGCGACAGTTTCTGGGGCGTGAATCTGCAAGTCAAAAAGACCAGCGTCGAACTCCAAAAACTGGAAAAATCTCTCCAGGCCGAAGGCATCGACTTCCGCCTGTTGAACGAATTCCGCGACACCGTCGATACCCTTCGCACGACCGCCCTGGCGGTTCAACAATTGCGGGAATTGCAACTCAAGGGCCGGGATGACAGCGAAATCGTTTCGATGCTCGTGGCCGACCGCGTTCGCCGCGCCACAAACCTTTGCCACGAACTCGTCGCCGATATCGACGCAGGGAAAATGTCCCGCGAAACCAAGGAAGTCGACGAACTCTTCGATTCCCTCGAGCAAGCCTGCGACCGCCTGCGGCATCTCCTCAAGAGCCGCCATCCGGACCGCTATGTAACCTCTCGCACCTGACTACTCTCCCGCAACCGCTGCCACAGCGAATCGAGGTTGACACGACCAAGCGCCGAGCATATCGTTTTGCGCAGGGAAGCTCAGATCGGAAATTCCAGATAGCATCATCGCGGCGGTGAGTTATGGCGGGGACAGCGTACTTCCCAGACCTGGCCATCCAACGCACGGAGAGCCAAAATCCTCCGCGGCACTCCGCGGTCGTTCGCATAACCCACTGGATCACGGCGCTCAGTTTTGTGGGTCTGCTTTACAGCGGAATCCAAATTCTCATTGCGCATCCGCGCCTCTATTGGGGTGAAACAGGAGGCTTGGGAGCTCCCTCGCTGCTCGATCTTCCGATTCCATTCATGATCGGTCATTCAGGCTGGGGCCGGTATCTACATTTTCTCTCGGCATGGGTTTGCGTCTTGACTGGATTGGTCTATGGCGTCTTCGGCCTGCTCAGCCATCATTTCGGCAAGAATTTGCTGCCCGCCGAGGGCGATCTGGCTTGGGGCCGCATCTGGCGCATGGTTTGGCACGATTTGCAGTGGAAGCGGCCAGGTGCGGAGGAGGCGCAGACATACAACGTCCTCCAAAGACTGGCCTACCTCTCTGTCGTCTTCGTGCTGTTTCCTCTGGTGATTCTCAGCGGACTGGCCATGTCTCCGGCCATCTCGTCCGTAGTCCCGGTTCTCCGGAGCGGTTTCGGCGGACAACAGTCGGCGCGCACCATTCACTTTTTCGTCGCACTGGCCCTGGTTCTCTTTCTTTGCGTGCACATCGCCATGGTTTGGCTGGCGGGCTTCACAGACCGCGTGAAGGCCATGATTACGGGCTACGGCGCCCACGGAAAGGTGCGCTCATGAGTGGCCGGCTTTCGCGGCGAAAACTGATCACAACGGGTTTAGCGGCGGCCGCGGGGGCTGCCGGCGTGGGTATTGCTGCCCGCATCGCGGATCGCTACGGCCTGATCCCGCCCGACGACGGCGGCGTCTACGGAGTCGGCGAAACGATAACTTATGCCACTCAGCGGCTACTGACCTCACGGCATTCGCTGGCCCGTGAGTATAACCGCAGCGACATTTCAAAGATCGCGCCCGTAAAGGGCCCGCCCCCCGAGGACGAAACTTACCAACGCTTATTGGCGGGTGGTTTCGCCGACTGGCGGCTCAAAATCGACGGCTTGGTCGCCCGCCCCACGTTTCTCTCTCTTGCCGAACTGATGCGATTTCCTTCTGAGAACCATGTCTTCCATCAGGCCTGCGAAGAGGGTTGGTCCTTCATAGCCGAATGGACCGGCGTGCCTCTTTCCTACGTTTTGAATCTGGTCGGAGTCCTCCCGCAGGCGAAGTACGCGGTGTTTTTTGGCTTCGACACCAATTTTGACGCGACAGACAAACAAACCATCCGGGGCAAGTGGAACAGCATCGACATGGCTGACGCCTGGCATCCGCAAACCTTGCTGGCCTACGGGATGAACGGCCAGGAACTTCCCGCCCCTCACGGCGCTCCGCTGCGTCTCCGCGTCCCACGGCAGCTTGGCGGCAAGAGCACAAAGTATCTTTCCCTCATCACGCTGACCGATTCTGTAAAGGATATCGGCAAGGGATTCGGCGCCGGAGGCGTGGAGCGCGGCTTCTCCTGGTACGCGGGCATCTAGGCAATCGAGCGGGCCGCAAGAGCCGGGACAGGCAGGGAAACAAAACAGTGGTTCGACATCCCACGAATCCCTCCTAAATCAAAACCGAAACACGAGTCCCGTCGATATCCTCGCATTGTGCTGCACGCCGCCGTAGTGGTGCGTGACAAGGTCATCGGCTTGAATGATTCGCCAGGAAACGAACGGCACAAGGTGCATGTCGATTCCGGCTCCGATCGCTCCCGCGAAAGAAGTGTCCGCAATTCCATTTATCCGGGCATGTCCGACCCCCGCCAATGCATGCACGAAGGGGGAAATGCGCGCCGGAAAGGAAATTTGGGGCCCGGCCATGAAATCCAGCGTCCGCGCGTCGGGCTGCGAGGGCAAGCCGAAATGTGCATCCATGTCCGCCGCGAGGCCGAGCCAGCTCCTGAACTTAAATTGCCCCGTGATCTCCACCCCATGGAGGTTTCTTCCCGGCGAGCCGCCAAATCGTTCAAAGGAATATCCGCCAAACAAATCCACGCTCTGCGCCCTTGCGGAAATTGAAAAAAGGAAGAATAGTCCCAGCAGGATCAGGAGCCTTCGCATCATGAAAATCGCCTCCGAAAACGGAAATTGAAGTTGAAGTCGCGGCGTTCAGAAATCGCATCGGGCCGCGGGCAAAGGGCTGGTTACCCACTCAGATGCCGAAAGTCCCTGTCGGGTCACTCGGCGGATATGCCCGGCAAGCTGATGAAAACTAGCCTGATTTGCCACAGGGGGGAAGAAATATGCCGGAATACAGCAAAGCACCGATTTTAGCATTCCCACTATCCTTGTAACTTCCTGGTTGGAAGTGCTTTATGGAGAATCACGCATCTTCGGCAGCCTGATCCCGCAGCGGCAAGGGCAATCCGCCCTGCAACTCTGCGAATTTGGGAAAAGCGATGCCAGGATGGCAACCTTTGACAATGTCCAGTGTTTAACACAAAAGGGGAGACTGGTCGGACGAATGGTCTAGTTCCTGCGAATCCACGGAGGGCTTCGAAAATGTCCCAAATCAAGCGAATCCTAAGTTCCACATGCCTTGCCGCAAGTTTCCTGATTGCTGTTGCGAGTTCAGGTTGCGCCGGTCGCGTGCGAGTCTACGATGAATATCACAGCGACTACCACACCTGGGATCACCACGAGGACGACGCATACCGGAACTACTGGAACCAGCGTCACGAGCCGTACCGCGACTACAACAAACTGGACAAGGATGATCAGAAGAACTACTGGAACTGGCGCCACGACCATCCTGACAATCACTAGGGCTGTCGGCGTACGGGCTGTGTATTGCCGCGTCCTTGACGCCCTGACGAATAGGGGTCGAAGTTCGGTGTGCATCAGCCCACGCATCTTCTACGACATTTAGTGTGCGGGATAAAAACCGGCGAGTTTGTCTTCCAGAGCTTGCTGAACGCTGGACATTTGACTGACCTCCTCCACGATAGTTCGATGAGCGCTCCCCATATGGATTCCATGGTCCCGGCCGTCCATTCCACCAAAATCCCTTTCATGAATTGACTTTTTTACGTTCTGCTGTATTATCTTGGGAGTATCCCGTGAGCGAGAGAACACAGATCGGGGCCTGCATCTGTTGTTGTTACAACAGGGCGCCGATGTGTGGGGTGATCGCGAGCTAAGAACTCGATAGATCGAAACGTAAGCAACCCACCTCGGTGACCAACCCGAAGGTGGGTTTTTTGTTTTTAGGGGCGAACGCATGGGACATGGACGGGATGGGGTTCGCGAGGCAGACCGGCAAGTGGCCATCCGGTACTTCACATGCCCCCGCCGGCCAGGCGCCGAAGTGGCCGTCAAGCAATGGAGGCACAGCTAAGATGAAGGTCTCGAACACTAGGTGGGCTGAAAAACTCGCCGGGAAAATCCCCGAGGGTCTGGCCCGTGAAATAGATATCTTCGAGTCGGAAATCGCCCTGCGAAAGCAGGGCAAATTCGACGAACGCCTTTTTGCGGAAACGCGCCTTCGCAGAGGAACCTACGGCCAGCGTTATGACAATGGACAGAGGCACAACGGCAAAACCGTTCAGCGGCTTGAATATCCCTCCGGAGATCTGACCAAGGGCCCGAATACGATGTGGGATGCTCCTGGGATGCAGCGCATCAAGATTCCCGCGGGTGGGCTGAACGCGGGGCAGCTCGAGACTTTGGCGGACCTGGCCGAAGAGTATTCCGACGGCATCGCCCACATCACCACTCGTCAAGACGTTCAGCTCCATTACGTCCACATCGAAGACACGCCCAGCGTGATGCGCCGCCTCGGCGCAGCGAGCATCACCACGCGCGAGGCCTGCGGAAATTCAGTGCGCAACGTGACGGCTTGCCCCTACTCGGGCGTTTGCCCGGATGAAAAATTCGACGTCACGCCGTACTCTCGCGCCTTATCCAAATTCCTGATGGGCCATCCGGACACCCAGAATTTCGGACGGAAATTCAAGCATTCCTTCAGCGGATGCTCGCAGCATGCCTGCGGACTGGCGAGCATGCACGACATGGGCATGGTCGCCGTCACGCAGATCGAAGACGGCAAAGAAAAGCGCGGCTTTGAAGTGTCCGTCGGCGGGGGGCTCGGCGCCGTCCCTTATCAGGCCAAACTATTCGACTCGTTTGTTCCGCCGGAAGAGTTGCTGCCCCTGGCGCAGGCAATTTCCCGTGTTTTCGCGCGCCTCGGCGAAAAGAAGAATCGCAGCCGCGCGCGAATCAAGTTCCTGGTCCAGGATTTGGGAATTGAGAAATTTAAGGAACTGGTGCTCGAAGAGCGAAAAATTTTGCCGAATGATCCGCGATGGACGGAATTTGTCGAGGACGCCGAAAAATTCCAGGAGACGCCTCTTCGGCCCGGAGGCAAGGCGCCGTTGCTCGGCTCGGAATCTTTCCAGCGCTGGGTGAGGACCAACACGCGGGCGCAGAAGCAAGACGGCTACACGGTGGTTACGATCGCGCTTCCGCTCGGGGACATTACCTCGAGCCAATTGCGGTCTCTCGCGGATATCGCGCGCCGCTTTACCAGGGAAACGATCCGGTCGACCGTCGAGCAGAATATCGTCCTTCGCTGGGTCAGCCAAAGCGATCTGCTTGAATTGCACAAGGCCCTCGAAGCAGCCGGTCTCGGCGATTCTGGCGCGGGCAGCATCGTGGACATTGCCGCTTGCCCGGGTACGGATACCTGCAAGCTGGGCATCTCCTCCTCGCGCGGGCTGGCGGCGGAATTGCGCAAGAGACTCGGCGAGAAAAATTTCCAGTTCGAGGATTCCGTCGGAAGACTGCACATCAAGATCAGCGGCTGCTTCAATAGTTGCGGCCAGCATCACGTGGCCGACCTCGGTTTTTACGGCGTCAGCCGCAAAATGTCGGGGTACGCCGTCCCGCACTTCCAGGTCGTCCTGGGCGGAGAGTGGGAGCATAACGGAGCCTCTTACGGTCTCCCGGTCATCGCAATCCCGTCCAAAAATATCCCTGCCGTTGTGTCCCGCCTTACGGAGCGTTACGCGGCCAATCGCCAGAACGGCGAGAGCTTCAAGGACTTCGTCAGACGCACCGGCAAAGTCGAATTGAAAAAAATGCTCGAAGATCTTGCGCGTCCACCTGCCGATTCCTCGGACCGGTCGTTTTTCCAGGATTGGGGCGATCCCCGGGAATACACTCTTGCGGACATAGGAACGGGTGAATGCGCGGGAGAAGTCGTGTCTTCCGTCGAATTTGATCTCGCCGCCGCCGAAAGGGAATTGTTCGAGGCCCAGGTGGCGCTTGAGGTGGGCCAAGTCGAGCAGGCGGGGCAGACAGCGTATCGATCCATGCTGCGCGCCGCGAAGGGCCTGGTGAAGATCGAATCTTCAGGCATCGCGGACGATCCCGCGCAAATCGTACAGGAATTTCGCGCGCGATTCTACGATACGCAAAAATTCTTCGATCCTTTTGCCGGCGGGAAATTCGCCCATTACCTGTTCACCGCCCATGAGAAATCGGCCGAGCCCTACACGCAGGACTCGACCCGTTACCTGATCGATGAGGCTCAACTTTTTATTGACGCGGCGCACAGTTGCTACAATCGAATCTCGGCGCCGGCTCACGCCTGAGTAACGGGTGCGGGCTCTACTTGGAGCCCGCCTAATAAAGGACCCCAACGCATGCAACTGCAGCACGTCAACGTGAAACTCCTCGTCCAGAATCCCGATGGTGCGAACCTCGAGCCGCTCATCCCGGTATTTCACAGTTGGATTGAAAACCAAAACGGCAATGAGCTGTTGATCGACGTAGCCGATTACACTCACGTTCCCGCGGGTCCGGGAATCGTCCTGATCGGACACGAGGGAAACTACAGCGTCGACAACACGGACAACCGGCTGGGCGTGCGCTACAACCGGAAGGCAGCCTTCGACGGCGGCAATCAGGATTGCCTGGCGCAGGCGGCGCGCTCCGCGTTGACGGCGTGCCGGCGTTTGGAAGAAGAGCCTCGGCTTGAAAAAAAATTCCTCTTTAACGGCCAGGACATCGAAATCTTCATCAATGACCGCCTGGTCGCCCCCAACAACGCCTCGACGAGCGAAGCACTGGATGCGGAGTTCCACCTCTTTTCCCGGAAATTGTTTCGGGGAAAGGAGTATTCTATTTCTTACGGCACGGATCCGCGCAGTTTGTTCACGGCTTATGTGAAGGCGGCGCGGCCCGTTTCTGTCGCGGAATTGCTGGAAGCGCTCTCCTAGGCGCCGATCGAGTCTTCGTACAGGAGCAACTCCAATGGGAAAATTGATTCAAACGTCAAAAGTAAAAATTTCCAAGGAACCCGGAAAAAGCAAGATCAAGCGGGCCGAAATCGAAGGTTTCCCTGGCGCGCTCCGCATGGGGATTCACGGCGGCATCGCCCAATACTTCAAGCTTTCCCCTGACGAACCCATGGCCTCGACGCTCGATTACATCGTCGCGGCGGTCGGCGGCTGCATGACCGGGACCGTGGCCGGCGCCCTCGAGGCGCGCGGCGTGAGCGCGAATCCCGACAAGCTTCAGGTCGAAGCCGAAGGCCGCATCGAGGACGTAGACGGGAAAATGATCCTGACGGGCATCAAACTGCACTACCGCTTGAAAGTGCCGAAGGATAAGCGCGCCACGGTCGAGCGCGCGCTCGAACATCACGAAGGACTTTGCGCCGCCTCGGAGAGCGTGCGCCGAGGAATTACGGTTGAATGGGAGAGCGAAATCGTCGAAGAGCCCGAAGCCGAAGCCGGCCAGACTCCCGCGGCGACAACGGCCGCCCGCAGCTCAGACTAGATTTTCCCGCCCGAGCTTTCGTAGCACAGCCACTCTTGGCTATGTGGTTTTGTTAAGTGCTGGAAAAACCACACAGCCAAGAGTGGCTGTGCTACTTAAGAGTTTGCAAAAAATGGGTCGCGATTATTTTTTCTCCGCAATATCAATGGAAGCGCGAGTGGTCTCCCAATCCAGCTTCATCGTGCAGCTCGTTCCTGTCTGGTCGAAGGCAATCGTGAAGTTTTCAAGCGGCGAGGGAAGCTTGGAAACCTTCATCTCCATCCGCGCAAAATCGAATTTCTCGCCAGGATACGGGATGCCCCACTCGCCGATTTTCTTGCTGAGGATCAAGGTCCACTTGTCAGGCGCGGGCAGCGTGAAGAGCGTGTATCTGCCCGCAGGCACGTTCCTTCCGCCCATGACCACATCCACATTGGGGACAAAGGACGTCGCGTCGTCCGCCCCGGCGCGCCAAACCTCGCCGTATGGAACCAAGTCGCCGAAAATTTTGCGACCGCGCCTGCGCGGGCTGGAGTAGTTCACCGAAATCGTCTTGCCGTCCGCGAATTTGCACGCAGCCCTGGCGGTAGGACTGGCAAGCTGGGCTTCGCCTGGAACCGCGACCGCAGCCAGCGCCGCGGCGACCATGCCCAGAAATACGCCGATTTTCACCCTCTGCCCCATTCTGCTTCGATCTCCCTTGGTTTGGATGCATTTTATGCCATCCCGGTAAACGCTTCACTCTTTACTATCCATTTTTTTGATGCAAACAAGAAAGATTGTTGAATTTTCCGCCGGGATGTATATGATGTCCCGTTCAGGCGATCGAAATTGTTTTTATCAGGCACGAAAGTCTTTCGTAGAGATTTTGGGCCGCGGCACAAAGGCCCGCAAGTCCCCTGGAGCGGAATCGATGCTGAGTAGACGAACGGAACGCGGGTCCACTTCTGTTGCCCTTGCCTTCGTTGTGTTTCTCGTTTTCATGACCGTTGTCACCGTGTACATCTTCTGGGCGAAAGTGTGGTGGTTCCCCGCGCCCATCAACGACATCGGCAAGGAAATCGACGCGCAATTCATGCGCACCCTTCTCATTACCGGAATCGTATTTGTGGCGGCGCAGCTTGGCCTGGCCTACGCGATCTGGAAATTTCGCGATCAAGGGCAGAAGGCTGCCTCCTTCGAAGGCAACAACACGATGGAGATTGTCTGGACGCTTGCCACCGTCGTGTTGTTCGTCGGCCTGGGCCTGTATGCCCGAAACGCCTGGGCGCAAGTGCACTTCACCGACGCCGCGCCGGGCGCGCTTCAAATCGAGGTCACCGGCCAGCAATTTGTCTGGAACTTCCGCTATGCCGGCCCGGACGGAAAATTCGGCCGCGAGAAACCGGAACTGGTCAGCGCTTCCACCGGCAATCCGGTGGGGCTCGATCCGACCGATCCCGCGTCCAAGGACGATATTGTCTCCCCGGTGATCGCCGTTCCCGCGGGACGCGAAGTCGAACTCGTGATCCGCTCGCAGGACGTGACCCACAGTTTCTTCGTGCGCGAACTGCGGCTGAAGCAGGACGCCGTGCCCGGCATGGAAATTCGCATGCACTTCACCGCGAACGATCCCGGCGATTATGAAATTGTATGCGCGCAGCTTTGCGGCCTGGGACATTACCGGATGCACAGCATTCTCAGCGTAATGTCCGAAGCGGATTTCCAGAAGTGGATGAGAGATCAGGAAGCGGCCAACCAGTAAAAAGTGGACGCGTTCGCCCGCTAGATTGGCCGGGCGAGATGAACGATTCTTAGGAGAGGCCTCATGGTGACTCACGAAAACGGCGGCGGCCACGGGCAACATCAACCACCGTCCGGTTTCATTCGGAAGTATGTCTTCAGCATCGATCACAAGGTCATCGGCATTCAGTACTTGACCCTGGCGATGTTCTCCGTATTCCTGGGCATGGCGTTGTCTCTCCTGATGCGCCTGCATCTGGCGTGGCCGAACACGCATTGGTTCTTCTTCAAGGGCGGCCTGATGACGCCGGAGCAATATCTGGCGCTGGTAACCATGCATGGAACGATCATGATCTTCATGGTGCTGACCACGGCGCCGCAATCGGGGTACGGCAACTACTTTCTCCCCATTCAGATCGGCGCCGCCGACATGGCGTTCCCGGTCCTCAACATGCTCTCGTTTTGGACGACGTTCGTGTCCCTGATGGTGATGGTCGCCGCATTTTTCGTGGCTGGCGGCGCTCCAATCGGCGGCTGGACTTCGTATCCGACGTTGAGCGCTCTGGGCGAAATTACCGGTCCCGGGCAAGGCGCGGGCGAAACGCTGTGGATTACCGGGCTGGCCATCTTTTGCGCTGCGTCGCTGATGGGCGCGTTGAACTTCATCACCACGCTGATCGACCTTCGCGCCAAGGGCATGACGCTCGGGCGGCTCCCTCTGACGTGCTGGACGTGGCTTGTAACCGCTGTCCTCGGCTTGCTGGCGTTCGGCGTACTTCTGGCCGCGTGCATCTTGCTCTTGCTGGACCGCGTTGCCGGCACAAGCTTTTTCATTCCCGGCGGCCTGGTGATCACCGATCAAGTGATCACATGGCACAAAGGCGGTTCTCCGCTCTTATGGCAGCACCTGTTCTGGTTCTTCGGCCATCCCGAGGTGTACATCGCCATTCTTCCGGGAATGGGCGTGACCTCGCACCTGCTCTCGACCTTTGCGCGCAAACCGGTTTTCGGTTACCGCGCGATGGTCGGAGCCGTCTGCGCCATCGGCTTCCTGGGCTTCTGCGTCTGGGGCCACCACATGTTCGTGAGCGGGATGAGCCCTTATTCGGCGTTTGCGTTTTCCATCCTCACGATGACGATCGGAGTGCCCTCGGCCATTAAGACATTCAATTGGCTGGGAACGCTGTGGGGCGGGAAAATCGAATTCAACTGCGCGATGCTGTTTGCCCTCGGCTTTGTGTCGCTGTTCGTGAGCGGCGGGCTTTCGGGTCTGTTCCTGGCGCAGCCGTCCTTGGATCTCTACCTGCACGATACGTACTTCGTCATCGCGCACTTTCATTTGATTATGGGTGTCGCGGCGATTTTCGGGATGTTCGCCGGCGCCTATTTCTGGTTCCCCAAAATGTTTGGCAAGTTCCTGAACGAAGGAATCGGCAAAGTCCACTTCTGGCTCACGTTCGTCGGCGTCTATGGCATTTTCATGCCGATGCACTTCCTGGGCCTGGCCGGACACCCTCGGCGCTACTTCGACTCGACCGCGGTGACGTTCCTCCAGAAACTGCAGCCGGTGCATGTGTTTATCACCGTTTTTGCGATCATTACGATCTCCGCGCAGCTCCTCTTCCTGTACAACGTCATCTGGAGCTTGATTGCGGGGAAGGAAGCCAAGGAAGAGAATCCATGGCGCGCGACGACTCTGGAGTGGTCGATCCCGTCGCCGCCTCCGCACGATAATTTTGGCGGCCATGAACCGATCGTGTATCACGGTCCGTATGAATTCAGCGTGCCCGGCGCGGCGGATGATTTCATTCCGCAGCATCTTGCGCCGAATCTGGTGCGCAAGGCGTAGCGTTTAGTTAAAAGGTCGAACCATGCCAGGAACAATCGTCGACGATCTCGAGATCATTGACGCCGGTCACGGTGGCGGCACAACTCCGCCTGCCGGTGGCGACGACGATGGAGATTCTTCCGGGTCACGGCGGCCCGTACCGCGGCGCGCCTATTTCACGGCGCTCCAACTGGGCCTCGCTGCCATTGTGATGTTCTTCATGGCGCTGGCGAGTTCCTACATCGTCCGAAAAGGCCTTGGCATGGACTGGCAGAGTACGACATTGCCTCCAGTCCTATGGTTCAACACAGCGATACTGCTCGCAAGTAGCGTCACCATCGTGGTGGCGCGTAAGAAGCTGCAAGGCGGCGAGAGGGAAGCGTTCCGATCCTGGTGGTGGGTGACCACCGGGCTCGGATTGCTTTTCCTGGCCGGGCAGATCATTGCCTGGCGCCAACTCGCCGCCGCGGGAATGTTGCTGGCGACCAATCCCAGCAGCAGCTTTTTCTATCTCTTGACCGCCGCTCACGGCGCTCATTTGGCCGGCGGAATCCTGGCTTTGTTTTACGTCACGTTCCGGCCGTGGAGCCGTTCGCGAATCTCGCAAGCCACGGCGGCCGAGCTGACGTCGATTTACTGGCACTTTATGGATGGGCTGTGGATTTTCCTGTTCGCACTTCTAACTCTGGGACGGTGAACTGTGCATGACGTAAAAACTGACGCGGCGCTGGATTCGGCATGGTCCGGCGGAAAATCTCCCTTTGCGATTGGTTCCAAGAAATTGGGGATGTGGCTGTTCATCGTCTCCGACACGCTGACGTTTTCGGCGCTGCTCATTACCTACAGCTACTCGCGGCTCACCAATCCCGATTGGCCGCGGCCATTTCCCATTAACCCCGCCATCATTTTCTCGACAACCATGACGGTGGTGCTGCTGGCCAGCTCGCTGACGATGGTGATGGCCGTGATGGCTTCCCAGCGCAATGACCGTAAGAAGACAGTCATGTGGTTGGTGGCCACGATGGCCGGTGGACTGCTCTTTACCGGGCTGCACTTGACCGAGTGGATGAACATGATTTTCAAAGAGCACTTCACCATCACCGGAAATCCGGAAGGCACGCCACTCTTTGGCGCCGTGTTCTTCGGGATCACCGGCCTGCACATGACGCACGTCCTGATTGGCGTGATCTACCTCGGGATCGTGGCGGTCGGCTACGGGCGCGGCAAGTTCTCTGCTGAAGACGTCGAAGTAAACGGCTTGTACTGGCACTTCGTGGATTTGGTCTGGATGTTCGTGTTTCCCATGATTTACTTGATGTCGGTGAAGTACTAAGCCTGCGATTCGGGAGAAAAAGAGATCGATGAACACACAAGCGCATGCGGAAGAAGCACACGCGGGTGCCAGCGTCGGGACCAACATAGGCATTTGGGTCGGCCTGGTCTTGATCACCTTCCTGGAAGTTTTTCTGGCCTACGAGGAATTGCAGCCTTCGGTCATGTTGAGCGTCCTGGTGGTTTTGTCCGTGGTCAAGGCCGCCATGATCATGTCGTTTTTCATGCACCTGAAATATGAAAAATTGGGCTTGGTGCTGCTGCTGATCCCGGCGACGATTTTTTGCCTCGCCATGATGTTTATATTTTTCTTCCCGGAAGCTTTCCGGCTGCTTCAAATGAGGCCGCATTGAGGTAGAATGGACGCACGGCAGGAACGATTTTGGAGGGAATTGAAATGCGCGTGAAATTTGGTCTGGCAGCTCTGCTCGCGATTCTGGCTTCGGCGCAGGGCGCCTCTGCCCAGGGCTGCGCGCTCTGCTACGCGTCGGCTTCCGCGCTCGGCGCGTCAGGGCAGCGTTCCCTCGACTGGGGAATTCTCGCGTTGCTCACTCCTGCACTGGTCTTGTTTCTCAGCGTGATGTTCCTGCTCTACCGCCGCGCCACCGCCGCTACCGTCTAAGTCAGGCACGCGTCAGTCCAGCTGAATGGTTTGCCATTCCCCGGTTGAGCGATGAAGTATCCGTCCTGTTCGATCGATTATTTCGGACCGTAATTTTCCTTCCGAGTCGCGCTCGACTACCGAGGCTGTCCCCGCATCAAAGCTCTCTGCTTTTTCGAACCTCGGCCCAATTGCAGTTGCTCCGCTCTGATTGATGTATCCCCACAAGTCGCCGAATTTCACGGGCGCGAGGCCGCCGCAGAAATGGAGCGCTCCGTCAAAACGGGCCGGAATCGCCCAGTTCCCGTGTTTGTCGATGAATCCGGCTTTTAAGTGGCCGTTTACTTCGATATAGGCGGCGGCGATACCCTCCTGGAACGGAAGAAGGGACGCGCCGCTGAACATCGGCGCGATCGCGAGCTGCCCCGAACTGTCTACATATCCAATCTTGCCGTCCTTTGACCAAAATAGTGCCATGCCGTTCTCGAGTTCTCCTCCCAAATAGGGGCCGGGTTTGACAATCCACCGGCCGGCATAATCAATCAGGCCCCGCATGACAACCTTGTGCCGCGCGAATCCGACTAGTGCCGCGCCGTTCTTGAATTCAAAGGCGAATTCGGTTCTTTTTCCGAGCATTTTGGGTCTCAAAACTGTGCGACCGGTTCGGTCGATGTATTGCCACTGCTTATTTAAATAAACAGCTGCCAGCCCTTCGTTAAAGGGGCGCGCGAAAACGAATCTGGCGGCAATTACAAGGTTGCCGGCTTGATCCATGTAGCCCCAGCGATTGGTTTCTTTTTCGATCGCGGCCAAGCCCTCGGAAAACGGGCCGGCTGACAGCCGACCGGGCTGGGTCCGAAGCACTTCTGTTCCGTCGGCGGTGAGATACGCCCAGCCATTTTCGGCGCACCGATAAAAGAGGAACAAGCCATCGGATGCCTCTCCGCCGGAGCAGTATGCCTCTGTCGTAAGAATCTTTCCGTCTTCGCGCATCAAGGCCCATCCGCCGTCCAGGGAGACAGCGCCGACGTTCAGGTACGAGCAGCCGTGCACGGCCTCGGTCTCCTGAGCGCTCACAGTGACCGGCCACGGCACGAGAGAAAGGACGGCAAGGAACAGCCCGCAACGATGGTGGAGTTGGCGGCGCGGAGCGGTCGGCAGCGATATGGACTTTCGGGGGCCGCGTACTTTGGACATCTCGACCATCGCTTGCGCGCCTTCTCGCGCTGAGTTAGGAACGCTCGACTTCGCGCACGACTTCCGCGACGCGCTGGATCTGTTCGCTAGTCATTTCCGGGTAAAGCGGTATGGAAAGCACTTCGCGCGCGGCGCGCTCGCTGACGCGCAACTCCCCGGGCTTTCCGCCGAGCGAAGCGTAAAGCGGCTGCAAGTGGAGCGGAACCGGGTAGTAGACCATGCTGGCAACGCCGCGCGCCTTCAGGCGCTGCTGAACGAGATCGCTGCGCACTTCATTCCCCCGGTCGTTCGACCTGGTGTAGCCGCCGGCGCGTCCCTCGACGCGAATCGTATAGAGGTAGTAGACATGCTCTCTTCCAGGCGGCACGCGCGGCAGAACAATCCCTGGCAAATCCTGCAACAAAGAATCGTACAACCGTGCGTGCGCTTGGCGAGCGGCGGTCCAGTCCGCCATATGGCGCAACTTCACGCGCAGGATCGCGGCTTGCAATTCGTCCAGGCGGCTGTTCCATCCTCGTTCGGTGCTGAGGTATTGGCCCGTCTGCCCGTGATTGCGCAACGAGCGCAGGCGCGCGGCAAGTTTTTCATCGCTCGTGACGATCATCCCTGCATCGCCATACGCGCCCAAATTCTTGCTGGGATAAAAACTCAGGCAGCCGAGACGCCCCATCGAACCAGTCTTCCGCCCATGGTAAGTAGCGCCGAAGGATTGCGCGTTATCTTCGATAACGGGAATGCCGTGCTTTTCCGCGACCGCGAGAATGGGGTCCATATCCGCGGAAAGGCCGAACAGATGAACCACCACGATCGCGCGTGTACGCGGCGTAATCCGCGCTTCAATCTGGTCGGGATCGAGATTGAACGTTGCGGGTTCAACGTCAGCAAATATCGGGCGGGCGCCCAGCGCGCTGACGGCACTGCCTGTGGCGATAAATGTAAACGCCGGAACGATCACTTCGTCTCCGGGCTTCACGCCGCAGGCATGCAGCCCGAGCTCCAGCGCCTCTGTTCCGGAGGCGAGTCCCACGCCGTAGCGCGCGCCGCAGGCCGCGGCGATTTCCTGCTCCAGCGCCTCCCCTTGCGGTCCAAGCACGAATTGCTGCGCGGTCAGGACCGCTTCGACGGCGGCGCGAATTTCGGGCGCGATGGTTTCGAACTGCGCGCGCAGGTCGAGCATCGGAATTGTTTCCAGGGAAGGGCGTGGCGGCGCGGTCATCGCGAATTCGAACGGTCCCGGCAGGGGATTGGAGGTTTCACGGCGCGATTATGGTAACACGCGTCACTTGGACGGATGCCCGGGAATCGCGCACGTATCGCTCTCACAGCGCGCGGGAGCCCCGGGAAGGCTGTAGCGGTGTCTCGCGATAAATGCGTACACAGAGGGCCCCATCCAACGCATAGGAGGCATACTGGCGAAGCGTCCCAGCCAGCGCAGCTTTGGAAGAACCCGGAGCAAGGCCAGCCACGCTTCGAATCCCTTGAGCCACGCGCCCTCCGGCGTTCGAACGTGCATTTCGTTGTCGAGTTCCACGCGCGGAAAGGGCGCTTGCTCCGCCACCGCGGGGTCGTTGTAGTCCAGGAACCGCAGACGCGAGCCGGAATCGTACGGCTCGATTTTCGTCTGCGTCCACCGGCAGAACGAGCATGTGCCGTCCATGAAGATGTCGTATGTGTTCGTCTGGGGCATTGGTTGATCGCCGCGCACCTCTATTATGACACCGGCGCGCCGGGAAGGCACACACTCATCGAATGGAAGTGCTTCAGTTTGAATGGTTGATAAGGCGAAAAGCTGCCCGCCCCAAAGACGGGCAGCCTCTACATGACCTACTGCGTCGAGGGGTTACGGTTTTGTAGAGGCCTCTCCGGCCCGCGTTCTTCGGGACGGAGAGGGCACGTTCCGTTTCTTCTTGCAGGATGTCTTACCGCAGGCGGCCCGGAGGATCGGCCGAGGGAGGAATTTGAGGCGTCGCCGCGAGCGAACCCGAGTTTGCGGAGACTTTGGATGGCGCCGGTTGCGGCAAGCCAATCCCCACGTTCATTTCGAAATGCTCCTTGGCGCAGCGAGGACAAAATGATTTTCCCGTGTCTTCGTCGCGCAGGCTGGCCAATTCGTAGCAGCCGTGAATGCAGTCGCAATATCCCGTCGTAGAAGCCGTTTTGATCGACACCAGAGCCATTGTGTTTGTCCTTTTCAGCAAAATACTACAAGCGCCACGCAATTTGCGCAAGACCTGAGACCGAATTCCAAATGTCTGCGAGTGAGCCTAAACGGCTTTCAGTTGGGAAAGGCGGTACGGCGTGCCGATGTTTTCTCGCAACTCCGTCCAAAGCGTGGAATGCATCTTGAGAAACACTTCGACCACTTTTGGATCGAACTGCGTGCCCGAGCAGCGCTCAATTTCCTCTTGCGCATGCCGGATCGACAAGGCTTTGCGATACACGCGGTCGGAAATCATGGCGTCCAGAGCGTCGGCGACCGCGAATATTCTCGCGCCGAGGGGAATGTCTTCTCCGCTCAGACCGCGGGGATAACCGGTGCCGTCAAAGTATTCCTGGTGCGACAGGACGATCTCCGCCGCCTCCCGCAGGAAGGGAATCCGCTTCACCATGTTGTACCCGATTTCGCAGTGGGTGCGCATGATGTCGCGTTCTTCCGGAGTGAGCGGGCCGGGCTTGCGCAAGATGAGGTCCGGAATGGCCATTTTTCCGATGTCGTGCAGGAATGCGGCCCTGGCGATTTGCGGCAGCAGCGCCGGTTCCACGTCCATCGCCTTCGCGATCGCAATGGTGAAGGCCGTCACGCGCTTGCAGTGGCCTTCGGTTTCGGCGTCCTTCAAGTCCAGCGCGCCGCCGAGGGCTTCCAGCGTGTCGTCATAGGATCGTTCGAGCTGCTCGAGAGCGCCCTGGAGCTGCGCGGTCCGCTCTTCGACTAGCTTTTCGAGATTGCGCTGATAATTACGATTTTCGAGGACCAGGCGCCGGTGCTCGAGAGCGCGCCGCACGCTCAGATAGAGCTGGTCTTTTTCAAAGGGTTTCAGGATGTAGTCGTAGGCTCCTCGCCGGATGGCCTCCAGCGCGGTCGACAGATCGTGCATGGCCGTAACCATGATGACCGGAATCTCAGGTTCGGCCTTGCGCAGCCAATCCACCAGGCTGAGGCCGTCCATTTCCGGCATCACCATGTCGCTCAGGACCATGTCGACCGGATGCTGGATCAGGAATTCCTTAGCCAGGCGCCCATTGCTGACGGAAGAGCACTCGTATCCCAGCGCTTCGAGAAGAGTCGAAATGACTTCTCGAATCGCCTCTTCGTCGTCCACGATCAATAATTTGGTTTTGGCCACGTAAATCCTCAAAGAGGTTCATTATACGGCAGGGTGAGTCTCCGCCAACGGCCAAGTGTCCAATTAAGAAATGAAGTGCTAAATTTATAACTGCTAAATTTTAGGGAGTTTGCAACAAACGAATCGAAAGAGTGGGCTTGCGGGTCAGCCCGGAATTTGCTTGGCCGGTTCCTTAAGCGCCGAGTCCCCCAGGAAGGGGTCGCGCCGACAGCGCGCTGATCTTTGCCATGGCCTCATCCATGCGCGTTGCGAGTCTTCCCACCAATCCCGTCAAATGTTCAATCTGCTGGAGCGGCAAGTTTCCGGTGGAAAGGCGCAACCACACAAGGGTGTACAGAATTTGAAATTTCAAGCTCAGCATCAGCCGTTCTGTTTCTTGCTCGCGGCTGACTTCCGGAGACATCGCCGCAATCATCCGGCCCAGCTTCGCAAGGTTTGAAAAATCTTCGTGCAGTCCCATGAGAAAGCGCCGGGCAACGGCGCGCCGTTCGCGAAGCGCCTGTTTTGCCACGTGCGGAGGCGCGTTTTCCATAAGGTATCGAGAGTCTGCCGCAGAAAGTGCCTGGCGGACCTGGGGGAAATACCCGTAATGCCTCGCGGTAGGGAGCGCGCCGATCGCACCCGGATGGAAAGACGCGGGGGCCGTCCTCGATGATTTGTGCCTGGGGATCAGAAGCCACACGAGAATCGCGCAGAGGGCGATTGCAAGGAGAATGGCGATGCTGACGTCATTCATGGCTTTAGCAGCTCCGCCAGCCTGTCATTAAATGCGCTCAGGCGCAAATTGATCGCCGGAGACAGTTCCCGGTAGACCTCGACAGGGAGCATCTCCGGCGTCTCAATGCGCGCCGGAATCGGCTTTCGAAGCGCGTAGCACCAGATTCCCATCGCAGCCATGAAGCAAATGAGGTGGATCGTGCCCCATATCCCTTCGACGCGCTCGAATTGATGCTGTAACCTGGACCAGAGTGGCGGACTGTTGGCTGAGAGTATTGGGGACAGGTAGCCCGTAAAAAGACTTCTTAGAATTGTGTCACCGATAACGTCAACTGCGCAAATGAGACAAATACCTGCGGCTATTGTTCTTTGGAGCGGCTCTAGAGAAAGTCCATAATAATTGTGGACAAGCAGAAGTGCAGCAAGGATTGCCACTGAAGCGATGTCAAGGTCACGATCGAGCGTGAGGGAATAAATCGCCAGCCGGTTCGGTTGCCCCCAAGTGTCAATCGCCGCATGTAAGAGAAAAAGCATGGAGACGCCGCCTAACAAGCGCCAAACCAGCTCCCAGATCCCGTGATACATGCGCAGCTTATATCGGCATAATTCCGCGATGGCGAGGCTGCGCGCCCCTGCATTCAATAAGAGTGAAATCCAGTAGCAATAATAGCCAGTCAATGAATGAAACCCGAAAGTTTCGTATACGATCCACATGCCAATCGTATGTGCGAGAAGGACGGATGCATATACGGCAAAAAAAGGCAGGACTCTCTGCACTCTTCTTGAAAACACAATTGCACAGAGAGCGGTCTCAATTCCCAATGTTAGCGATGTCAGTACGGTTTGAAGATGATTCATGTGTCCGGACCGAACTGGCATATCATAACACGAAGATTGCGCACCACATGGGCAATACTTCTTCGTGTGGCAGTCCGATCCGGACTCGAATTCCTAGTGGCCGCCGCCACCGCTTCCCGGCAGGGGAACGCCACCCTGATAGTGGCCGCCGCCACCGCTTCCCGGCAGGGGAACGCCACCCTGATAGTGGCCACCGCCACCGCTTCCTGGCAGTGGAACACCGCCCTGGTAGTGGCCGCCGCCACCGCTCCCCGGCAAGGGCACGCCGCCTTGGCGCAGAACGGAATGATTAACCGATGCAGCGTTGACTTGCCGTGTAACAGGGAGTAGCATGGTCAAGGCAAAGGCTGCAAGAAACGATGCGCTGATAATCTTTTTCATGGTGAATGACCCTCCAGAGTCGCCACTTTGATACACTGACGGCTATGCTTTGAGGTCGATTCAGACAAAAGAGTTCAGAAATCGGAACGGGTGGTCCCATGGAGTCGTTGGAGCGTTTCCAGCAAAGCCGCGCAGTCGTTGAGGATTTCTCCTCTCAAACTCTGGCGGCCATTTCCAGCGTTTTTGGGCGGCTGTATTACGTCAGTTCTCTGAAAGACTCGGATTCGGGCCGGTATGAGCACGAAGGCCTCACGAGTCTCTACCCCGAGAGCGCCGTCCAGGCTGCGCTTTCGCAATGCCACGAAGAGCTGTATTCCAGGATTCTGGAAACGCCGTTGAAAGACCAGGAGCGAGACTTATCCGCGTGCCTGGCTTCTGCAGGTGACAAGTATTGGGACGTGGTAGAGAACTGGCGTGAGAATCGCTATTTTCAGAGCATGTGCCCGGAGGGCTTGCCGGATTATCTTCAAGACTTGTTTTGTTCGAATATGGGCGCCCTGCTGGCCATATTTTCTTCAAGAAAGCCTAACTAGGCCCCAATCGCATCGCGACTCCCACAACCTGACCGACGACTTCCGCTTCCTCGGGATAACGGTAAACCTCTGGAGCACAGGAAGATAAAGGGTGAGGGGTCAGGATTATCTTCCCGCCCTCGCACTGGCACCAACAGCATCGGAACTCCCGGTGCAACTCCAGAAAATAAATGGGGCGTTCATACTCATTCGTCCACCCGGAATTTTTGACCTGCCGGAGTTTGGGATCTACGAGCACCAGGCTCCCCGGGCGAAGAAGAGGGTGCATTCTCCTATCGTCCGCTCCTACATATCCATACAGGTATCTCGAGGGCTGATTGAAGAACGTGCCTTCCAGATCTCCCCACCGTTCAACCATGCGTGTTAGGAATTCCGTGCGGCGTGGGTCGAAAGCCGGATCAAACCGTATTGGAACCCGCAACTTGGCCGGCGCCGCGGCGAGATGTGTATTTGGCGCGCTGAGTTGGGTAGCGTCGGAAAAGTGCCCCTCGAAGGGAACCTCATACCACTCACAAACCTCTTTCGGGTCCAGGTGATAGATCACCGCCAGAGCATAAAGCTTGTAGAGACTGGGAGTTACATCTCGATTTTCGATGTCCGCCAGCCGGCTCAGATGGACGATGAAATCGGGACGCCCGCGCTGGCACGCCAACTCATAACTCGCTCGCTCCACATCTCGATACGTCAGGCCGAGACGTTCGCGGGACCTGCGAAGCCTCGTGCCCGGCTGCATGTCAGGAGCGGGAAGTTCTCCCGGGTGGCTCAAACTCCGAATCGCCATGGCGCAAGCTACCTTTCTGTTATGTTTCCAGAACAACCGCCTTCGCGGCAGTTAGTCCATTTGGTGCATGAGAAAAGAATGCCTATGCAGTTTCAGATTTTGACAAAAAGCAACGAGAGAGAAAGAATTCCACTCCGCTAAAATCAGTACCCCGAGCAATCGGCCCCGTTGGCGAAAAATCTCGAAATAGGCTTCGCGCTCGTGCGTTCATGCACAATCTAGGTAGTAAAGTGAATTTGTGAAGAAGCGTATCGTGCTTGGATGCCCCCCGCTTGTTGCGTCCCACTCAGAGAGTGTATTAGAGTCGAGGCCCAAATGAACTCTATTTTTTCACTTTATCGAAAGGTTCGTCCGGCGGCTCGGTCCCTGACGGCCAGGGGGTTAATTCTCGTCGGCCTTGTCATCTTTAGTGCCAGTCCGTTTGCAGCGAGGGCGGGCCCGCAAGCCGCCGGCGACGCAACCGCGGAATTCAAACGAATCTCCGAGGAACTTTCCGCCGCCCGGCTGAGCGGCGAGGACGAAAATGAAGCGCAGATGGGGAAAGCCCTCGCCTTTTTGGATTCCATCGCAGTTTCCGATTTGAATATTCCGGCGGGGCCGAACCTGGACGGGGCGAATCGGGGCCTGGCGGAGTTAACTTCCCATACTCCCCCGGTGGGAGAGAATTACCGCCTCGTGAAACTCGGCGGCACTCCCGCGGCCTACGCCATGGTGATCAATTTCGGCCTCGGCGGGCCGGCAGCCGTGCGAATCTATGCGGGCGGCGCCGGGCGCTACGCCTTGGCCGCGAAGATCGATCATTTTGTGCAGAAGGATTTTTTCGATAGCGACCTGGAACTGATCTCCGTCTCGAACTCCGAAACTGTATTCGTCACCATTTCCGGCCGGACGGACGATTTGTCGACGGGCCTGTTTTCGGCGTGGCAGTTTGACGGACATCGCCTGGTCGCGCTGTGGAATTCGGATTTGCTGCAGCAATCGAGTTATGAGGCTGATGAAGCGGGTTTTCGCCTTGCGTACTGTTCTCAGGTGGATGACGATCGTCCATCCCAGTGCCTCAAGATGTCGCGTGACCTGTATCGTTTTGAGGCCGGAGAATGGAAGCGCATCGAGACGGCCGATCTGCCGCCGCCAACCCCAGCGACGAAATAAGTGTTGTCTTAGAAAGCAGTCTCAGGGGTTATCAAGTCTTGCCCGCCGCCGACATCCATTCGTCTAGAAATCACATCAAAATGATAATCTGGTTCTTGCAACGGAAGGGATGGATCGAGTGAGACGAATCTTTGCCGGCATCCTCGCCGCGCTATTTCTTACATTTGGAGCGGCGGCGCAAAAAATCGCTCCACCCGCTTCTTTGGCGCCGCCCGCGACCGCGCAAAGCCAGGAATTCCTGCAGGCGGCCGATGAAGTGCTCGCGGAAATGAGCAAGCTGATCTCCCTGCCGATTATTTCTCCACTGAAAAAGAGCCTCCGCTCCCGGGAAGAAATTCGCGCCTATCTCCTGCAGAAAATGAAGGGAGACAAGGACGCCGACAAGCGCTACGCGGACCAGAAAACCATGGAGAAATTCGGCCTGATTCCCAAGGACTATCCCCTCGAACAGGTGCTCGTCAAAGTGTTGACCGAACAGATCGCCGGACTCTACGATCCAGACAGCCAGGAGTTTTTCATCGCGGACTGGACCACCCCAGCCGACGAGCGCACAGTCATGTCGCACGAGCTGACGCACGCTTTGCAGGACCAGCATTTTCATATCGACAAATGGACGAACGCAGCGAAGCCGAACGACGACGGGGAACTTGCGCGGGACGCCGTGATCGAAGGCTCGGCCATGGCCGCCATGCTTGATTACCAGCTTGGCGGGAAGGGAAGCATTCGGGACCTCGGCGATTTCGATCCTGCCCTGCTGATGGGCGATTTGGACAGCAGCCCGGAACTCTCCAAAGCCCCGAAGGTGCTGCAGGATGAACTCTTGTTCCCGTATCTCGCAGGAATCTCGTTCACGCAGCGCCTGCTCAAGGCAGGGAACGGGTGGCCCGATTTTTATAAAGTGTTCGATAAGCCGCCGGTATCAACGCAACAAGTCATGCATCCCGATTTGTACTTGCAAGGCGTTGTGCCCGCCAAGATCGACCTGCCGGCGGCCAAAGGCGTATTTTCTTCCGACTGGAAAAAGCTGGACGAAAATGACATGGGGGAATTCGGGGTGCAAGAAATTCTCAAACAGTTCCTGCCCAAAAACCGCTCCACCGTGCTGGCCGCAACATGGGCAGGCGATCGCTATGCAATCTTCGAGAATCAAAAAAATAAGCGGACGGCGCTTCTGTTTCGCGTCCGCCTGTCGAGCGATGCCGCCGCGGCGCGCTTTTTCGGGGCCTATAGCGAATTATTAGAAATGAAGTACGAAGCACGGACCAATTTAATGCGCCGCCCGAATTTCTTTTCGTTCGACACGCCGGAGGACGGCGTCTTCCTTCGTTGCATGGACTCCGATTGTTTCGTTCTCGAAGGCGGCAACCGGGCGATGTTCGATCGCCTGACGATGGAAATGGGATGGCCGGGCGGACCAGTCGCGCCGGTGAACCCGAGCGCACCGCATGTCAATGAGACGGCGTTCCCGGTTTACCCAGGTCTCCTTGCCGATGCCGGTCGGCCCACGCAGCCCATGGCACCGTGAGCCAGATGACGATCGCGCTCCATGCGAGGGCTTGCACGCTTGGAGGCGGAGGCCCGAACAAAGACGCAGGGTAGAGAACGCCCAGCAAAGCAACGAGCGACCAAAAAGCTAATTTTCCGGTTGTATCTTTCGCGCGAGTCGCGCTGATGTAAAGCGCGATCCCCGCCGCAAACAGAACGTACTCCACTGAAATCGTCAAGGGAATGGATTTCCACATCCCGAGTCCGTACTTAGCACCGCCGGGATAAATCGGCATGTCTGGCCGATGGGCGACAAAATCGAGCACCCAGTGCGTGGGCACCAGGCCTCCGATGAGCAACGCGCTCCTGGCGTTGCGCCTTATCGCAAAATAAATGAGACCCAGAAGCGCTCCCCATCCCAACTGAGCGACAAGGCTGTGTGAAATTGGGTACGACGTGAAATCGAACGGCGAGGCGGGAAGAAGTCCGGGCACGATGCGCACGTGTTCGACACTGAGCAGCAACAGGACCGGCCACAGCATATCCGCGAATTGCGCGGCAAGCACCAATATGCCGAGGGAAGTTTTGGGCGCCGCTTTTTTTGCGGCAAATGCTACTCCAAAATGGCCTAGGAACATGTAGCTCTCCTGTATGACTCCTTACAGACAGCCCACTCAGTATTGGCGAAGAATCCGATGGCGGTGTTCCCTGGGAACGCCATTTTCCTGAATGGCGTCTTGGAGCCGGCCCGCCGCGGCGGGGAGATTGGCGTTCCCGGGTGGCGCGCCCTCGCAGCGGCGCTCTAACCGCGTGAGGCGGCGGACGAGGCGCGCTTCTATTTTTCCTGCTCGGTCCTTGGCGATTTTTCTGTCGCGCTGCGCGGCCTGCAATTCACCCGTTGCCGCGCGGACTAGTTCGAGTGCGCGCGACGGCTGCTTCACGCGGTGTTCGTAGTAAATCGCGAGTTGCTCGGCGGCCTCGATTGCGGATTCGAGCGCTTTCTGCGCGTCTTCCGCGAGCAGGGGTGATTCGCTGCGCTTGCCCGTCGGCGCACGGCGCAGCGCGTCCCAAAGCGAGATGGCACGCGTGTAATCGAGTCCGCGTTTCGCAAGCTGAGCCAGTTCGCGCTGCGCGATATGCTCCACGGAACGCGGAAGTCCAAAACTGAGCGCGGTTTCATACAGTTCGCGCGCGCGCGTGGAGTCGCCACGCTTGCGCAGCAGGCGAGAGAGACCCAGGACATCGATCGCGTCGTGGGTCTCGGCTTTCAGAGCGTTCGCGAATCCATTTCCGCTGTCGAGCAGCGCGAGAATTTTCCCCGCCAGCGCCGCCAGGCCGCGCAAGTCCATCTGGTTGTGACGGAAAATTCCGACGAGCGGTTCGGCCGGACCACCGCGGAGATAATCGAAATACATTTGCGGAATCAGCGAGGAATCGATGTCGTCGTGGCGGGACCAATCGAGGGAGCAGCCATCACGGCCCAAGACATGCCGCTCGAGGTCCTTGAGGCGCACGGAACCCAGCCGCAGGCGCCAGAGCTGGCGCGCCGGATGCAGTAAATCCAGATGCAGCTTGGGAGAGAATGCAGGGACAGCTCGCGTCATGCGATAACGCGTCTCAAGCAGCGGCCAGTCAAAACTTTTCCCGTTGAATGTCACGAGGATGGGCCGCTCCTTCATGCGCTCGGAAAGTTCCAGCAGCAACGAATGTTCCTCATCGAGATCGCGCAGGAAGAACTGCTCGACTTGCAACCCTCCCGCGTCCCACCATGCGATGCCGACCATGAACGCATACGTGCCGGTGCCGCCCGCGAGGCCGGTCGTTTCCGTGTCGAGAAACAGCCACTGCTCGGGATCGTTCGCGGCCTTCGCGGAAGCTCCTGCATCAGCGGATTGGGGAAGCAGCAAGGAAAGCGAACGCGCATCCGGCGAACACATTTCCGGTGTGGCGTACCACTGCTTCAAGGATAAGTGTTCGCCGTAATGATTTCGGTTGATCCGTGCGCCGAGAAGTTCCGCGAGGCGGTCGCCTCCTGCAGAATCTTCTGAAACGCACGGGGCCGGAGCTTCCTTTCTGCGCGCGGGACGCAACGCGGCAATGCGCGCGAATTTGTCGTCTTTGCTCACAGTAATTGCACGGAGTTTGAAACCACGGATGCACACGGATGAACACGGATATGAAAAACCAATAAGATCGAGAGGGAAAGAAATACATTTATGAATTTTGTTTTCATAATCCAGTTGTCTTGTATCTTCCTTGTTTTATCCGTGTTCATCCGTGTTCATCCGTGGTTCCATTCTTACTTTCATTTATGCGCCGAGGCGGGAGAGGATCGCCAGGGCGGCTTCTTTTGCGCGCTCGCCTCGCTCGCCTACGGGGCCGACGCACGACGGGCAGCCGTTTTCGCAGGGGCATGCGGCGATCAGCTCGCGCGTTTTTGCGAGCAGAATATTGTGCGCGCGGTACAGCGGCTCGGAAAATCCGATTCCGCCGGGATAGGCGTCGTAGAGATATAGATTGGGCTCGAAGAATTCTTTTTCCGCGAGGGCGGCTATCGCTTCCGGGCTTGCCGCGTCTTCCCATTCGATCTCCGAGCCGGGCGAAGGCGGGCGCTCGCCGATGGCCGTGCCGAGATCGCGCGCGTCGCACATCAGCAGCAGCGTGGCGATGGATTCCAGGGCGTGGAGCAGGCCGAACATGCCGCTCTGGCGGTCGCTCACGGAAAAGGGAAGCGATTCGACGAGCGGAGCGTTCGAGGGTCAGCCAGAAAGCCGTGGTGTGCATTTCGTTTTCGGGCAATTCGAGTTTTCCGTCGCCGACATTTTCGTTGGTGAAAAATTTGATTTTCTTGAAGCCGATCACCTGCGATCGAACCAGCACGTCGCCGTGGGACCGCGCGGCCTGCGCGTCGGCGCCGCCTGTCTCGATGCGCTCGCTGGCCGCGCATTCCAGCACGCGCACCTGCGTGTAGCGGATCGCGTCGGTGTAGTAATCCACATCGACGCGCTTCACGTACGCTTTGCGCTCCTCGAAGTTCAGCGCTTCGACGTGAAATTGCTGGCCCTGGTGAAGGTAAATCGCCTTGGGATGAACCGTGGTGAGCGCGCTCGAGAAATCCACTTCGCCGATCACTTCGGCCGCCTCCGTGATGTCCACGATCACGAAATTGTCCGACGTCACCGAGCGCAGGCTCACGGTGTCCGCGGGATAGGCTTCCTGCGTCCAGTGCCAGTGCTCGCCGGTGCGATGCAGAAAGCCCGCTTCGGCCAGGCGGTCGCAAAGCTCGGGCAACGTCCACGCCGCCGAAAGTTTCACCCGCAGCGATCGGCAATTCGAACGCGGCGCACTTCAGGTGATTGATCAGGATTTCCAGATTGTCCGGCTGGACGAAGGCGTGCTCGGGCGAGCGGCCGAAAAAATAATCCGGATGCTGCACGATAAATTGGTCGAGCGGCGCGGAGGAAGCGACCAGCACGGCGCAGGAGCTTCCGCTGCGCCGCCCGGCGCGGCCGGCGCGCTGCCATGTGGAGGCGATCGTGCCGGCATAGCCCGCCATGATCGTCGCGTCGAGCGAGCCGACGTCGATCCCCAGCTCCAGCGCATTGGTCGAGACCACGCCGCGAATGCGGCCTTCGCGCAAGCCGTGCTCGATTTCGCGGCGCTCGCCGGGGAGATAGCCGCCGCGATAGCCGCGAATCGCGGGCGGCTGTCCCGGCTGCGCCGGATTCGCCTGCTGCAAATAGGTGAGCAGGACTTCCGTATACAGGCGCGAGTTGGCAAACACGATGGTCTGCAGGTTGCGCTTCAGGAATTCCTGGGCCACGCGCGACGACTCGTTGATATAGCTGCGGCGTATTCCCAGAAAACGGTTCACGACCGGCGGATTGTAGAAGACGAAAAATTTCTCTCCGGCCGGCGCGCCGTTTTCCTCGATCACCTCGAAATCGGTTTCCGCCAGGCGCGAAGCGAGCTCGCCGGGATTCGCGATCGTCGCCGAGGAGCAGATGAATTGCGGATTCGAGCCGTAGAACCGCGCGATGCGCCGCAGCCGCCGCAGCACGTTGGCCAGGTGGCTGCCGAACACGCCGCGATAGGTGTGCAGCTCGTCCAGCACGACGTAGCGCAAATTCTCGAACAGCCGCTGCCAGCGCGTGTGGTGCGGCAGGATTCCGGTGTGCAGCATGTCCGGATTGGAGAGCACGATGTGCCCGCGCTCGCGAATCGCCTTGCGCGCGTCGGCGGGCGTATCGCCGTCGTAGGTGAAGACGCCGAAGCGATTGTCGAGACGCGCGGACAAATCGTGCAGTTCGGCGAGCTGATCCTGCGCGAGCGCTTTGGTGGGGAAGAGGTACAGCGCGCGCGTGTCCGGATTTTCCAGGACCGCGTTCAGGACCGGCAGGTTGTAGCACAAGCGTTTTCCCGGACGCCGTCGGCGTAACCACGACGACGTTGCGCCCTTCGTGGACGGCTTCCGCGGCCATGGCCTGGTGGCTATACAGCTGCGCGACGCCTTTTTCGGCGTAGGCGTGCGCCAGTTCGGCGCGCACCCATTCCGGCATGGGCGCGAACTTCGCCTCGCGCGCCGGGATGTGGTGCACGGCGGTAATGATTTCGCCGAGGCGGTCGCGCTCGGCGAATTGCTCGACGATTTCGCGGACGCGCGCGAGCGTGACCGAGTCTTTCGTGGGCCGCACCGCTAGAGATTGAGCCACTGCTAGTCTCCTCTACACTTCGCCTTTTATTCGCTACCCTAACATGCCGCTGCGGGCAGCGCAACGGTCTTTCTGGCTTATGAAGTTCAAACCCTACCCGCAGGCGGGATCATTTCCCGCGAATTCTGAAGTCCGTACACCACGCTTCTCGAATTTCTCGCAGAACACTGGTCCCTCGGGAAATTTTTTCCCGTCATTCGAGGGCCGGGCTCGACCTGTATCAACGGGCGTGTCGAGGGCCTGTCCTTAATCCGTCCCAATGACCAGTCGAGGAGCCAATTTGCCGTGAACTACTCTGCGGTCAAGTCGTGGGGCGCGGCACAAACGGAATTTGGGGGAACAAAATGCGGATTGCTCGGGAATTCAAAAATAAAATTCAGGCCGTGGCGGCGGTCTTGACGATCCTGCTCGCTTTTGGAACAGCGGCGCACGCGAACATAAACGTAAAGCCTTCATCCGTAAGTTTTGGCAGCGAATCCGTAGGTTCGACCAGCGCGTCGCACGCCGTAACCATAACGAATGAAAATCGGCGCAGGATTACGATTTCCAGCATTTTTTCTTCAACCGCCCAGTTTTCCTTTTCCGGACCTTCCTTGCCGGTCAATCTAAATCCCGGCCAGAGCCTGACGGCCTCCGTGACGTTCAAACCGTCCGCTGCACAAGCTTATTCGGGTTCGCTGGAGTTCAAGCGGTCTACCGGTTCGACGACTTTCGTGGCCCTGAGCGGGACCGGGACGAGTTCGACGTCCGGACCTGTGGCGCCCAAAATCTCGTCGCAGCCGGCGAGCGCGAAGGTCGTAGTGGGACAAACGGCAACATTTAACGTCGCGGCTACAGGTACAGCACCTATGACGTACCTGTGGAAGAAGAACGGGACGACGATCGGCGGCGCGACTTCCTCCACATACACGACTCCGGCGGAAACGATGACGGACAACAATGCGCAGTTCACCGCCGAAGTGATCAACACCGCGGGCAACGCTACCAGCAACGCCGCCGTGCTAACCGTGACAAGTACTACTGTGGCTCCCCAAATCACGACGCAACCGGCCAGCCAGACGGTGATCGCCGGGAAGACGGCCTCGTTCACCGTTGCTGCTACCGGCACGGCGCCGCTCACGTATCAGTGGAGCAAGAACGGCGCGGTGATTGGCGGCGCGACAGCGGCCACGTACACGACTCCGGCCGAGACGGCTACGGACAACAACGCCAAGTTCACCGTCGCGGTAAGCAATGGCGCGGGCAGCGCGACGAGCAATGCGGCGATCCTTACGGTAAGCGCCTCATCGCTCCTTCTCAATTCCAGCGCCTCTTCTTTGAGCTTCGGCAATGTGACCATGCCAAGCAGCGGCACGCAGACCGTCACGCTCACGAATGCGGGCAATTCCATTGTCACGATTTCTACCGTTACCGTTTCCGGCGCGGGCTTCAACGCGACCGGCGCTTCCGGGGTTATGCTGAATCCGGGGCAAACGACGACCGTGACGGCAACCTTTACGCCGGCCTCGGCGGGCGCCGTAACGGGCAAAATTTCCGTCGCCAGCAACGCTACAAACTCGCCGGACTCCATCGCGCTTTCGGGCACGGGAGTCACGGCTGTAAGTCACTCGGTGTCATTGACGTGGTCGCCGAGCGCATCCAGCGTGATTGGCTACAATGCGTACTCGTCGCAACAGTCCGGCGGGCCCTACACAAAAATGACCAGCACGCCGGATGCGGCGACGTCGTACACGGATTCCAGCGTCCAGGCGGGGCAAACGTATTTCTTCGTCGTCACTTCGGTCGATTCCAGCAACGTCGAGAGCGCCTTCTCCGCCGAAGTCAGCGCGCTGATTCCGTAATCTCAGAGCAGGAAAAAAAGAGGAGCCGCGATTCCCGTCGTGGCTCCTTTCGCATTTGGAACCACGGATGCACACGGATGCACACGGATGAAAGCGAAGGAAAATCCAAGGAAAAGCCAAGCAGGAAGCAGGAAGCAGGAAGCAGGAAGCAGGAAGCAGGAAGCAGGAAGCCTTCTTAATCAATGTGTGGTTTTTTTAGTTTCTTATCCGTGTTCATCTGTGTGCATCCGTGGTTTCAATCTTTCTTTTCAGTAGTGGAAGCGGTAGCGCAGCTCGACGAAAATTTCGCGAGGGTTGCTGAAATGGAATCCACCAAAGGTCAGGCTATTGTCCAGCATCACGCGGCGGTTCCCTACATTCAAAGCGCTTGCAGAAATGGATAATTTTTCGCCGAAATCCTTGCCAACCGAAAGATCGACTGTGGTGTGCGCGGGTAAATAATCCAAGGCGGAGCAACAGGCGCTTGGGTCCATTGCCGTAGGGCCGTTGCCGTTTGTGAAGCCGGAGCCGTAGTAAACGTTTCCTGAGACGAATGTTTTCCAGGGAAGGTTGACCTGCGCCCCGACGTTCAGAGTATTCCGCTGGTCGTGGTCCAGAGGAATGTAATTCGGAATCGACGCGTTGTTTACGGGAATCAAGCCGCCTGTAATGTTTCCGCGAAATTCGGCGATTTGATTCGAGTAGGCCAGGTGGAGTTGCGTTCTGTTCCAGAGCCGGGGAGACCGCAGCGTTAATTCCCAGCCGCGAATCAGCGCCTCCGTCAATGTGACCGGAATGAAGACGTTGGATTCGCCCAGGTTATTATGATCGAAGAAATTGTTGGCCCGCGTCCGGAATGTGTCAGAGTCGAGGCTCCAGCCTTTGTAGGGCATGGTGACGCCGAATTGATATTCCTCATCCCGCTCGCCGTGTAAGGATCTAAACGTGTACCCCTGGCTGGCCGCCGCATTCACTAACGGAGGGCCTGAGAACGTGAGCAGCGGAGGAGCTTGGTAGAAATGGCCGTAGAAGCCGTGGAACACCCAGTTGAGTTTGGGAATTTGCAGCGAAATACCGGCGCGCGGGCTCGTGGCGTTTTCGGTGACGCTCGCCGAGAAATGAGACTCCCTCACGCCGCCGCTCAAGGTGAGCCACGAGGTGGCCTTAAATTTATCTTCAAACCAGATCTCTTGCAGACTCCCGTTGGCGGGCTCTGGATCGGAAAAATTCGCAGGATTATTGCCGGGCATGGAGCACCCAGGCGGTCCCGCGATCTCGCAGTACACCACTCCGAACAATTGATTGTCATGCTGCCAGAAGCCGTAGTACCCGCCACTCATCGAGTTCCGGGCTACCGTCCCGCTGAGCGTTACTTGTCCCCCTGCGTAGTTGGAAGTCCGATCATCCGTGGTGTCCGTCGGCAAGTCGGTCGGATTGCCGGTGTAGTTGGCGCTATTGTAGTGATAAAGCGGAGACACCGTCAGGAGCGCATTGGGGCTGAGGGTTCGCACCCAAGTGAAGTTCACAAATGTGTCCGCTTCGTGTTCACCATCACTTTGGAATATGCCTCCGGGAATTGAGCAGGATGATGAAGGGGGCGCGCATGGCGTGATGGGAGTGATAAAGATCGCTCCTGGAATGCTGTCAATTTGATTGATCTGGCCCGTGGAAACTGGAATCTGGTAAAAATCCCTTCGGGCAGAGACGACCAATCGCAACTGGTCCTTCGGATCCACGTTAAAAACAAACGTAGCAATTCCGCCAAATCCGTTTTCCGCGTCATGAATCACCTGGGGCGTGGGAGGCTGAAGCCCGAGATTGCTACGGTTTCCATTCAGGCTGCCGTAGTAGGCAAACCGCTGGGTGTGCCCGCCGCAGCTGATCTGGTCGTTGGTCTGATAGAAGTTTCCGAAGCTGGCGACAAGATCGCATTCTCTGTCCCGCTCGAAGCCGGTTCGCGGGACGGCGTTAAAGACTCCGTAGGTTCGGTCACCGTAATCGGCATCGTAGCTGCCCCGCTGGACCTCGAAATAATCGACGTCCTTGGGATCGATTTGCGGTCCCACATTGCTGGCAATATTCGTGTTCGGAATCGGCACGCCGTCGATGAGCCAACTGACCTGGTGCCCGCCGCGGACATGCAACTGATCGTGGGTGATGTAGGCGCCGGGAACGTAATCCGTAATCATGGACAGGCTGTTGGTGCGGTCGGCGCCGGGCGTGTCCTGAATATCCTGGCGGCTCAAAAGAGTTGTGGGCGTGACGGAATCCAATGTTGCGCTGACCGGTTCGCCGGTTACGACTGTCTTCTCGGAGATGCCGGCCAGTTCCATCGGGAAGTGCAAGACGGGACTCGATCCGGAGGTCACGACGACGTTTTGCATTGCCGTCTGAAAATTCGCAATCGTCACGGTAACGGTATATTCGCCCAGCGGCACGGCGCTGAACTCGAATTCCCCATCGCCATTGGTTTTCTGGTGCTGCACCCAATCCGAGTGCTCTGCTTTCAGGTCCACCTCGGCATCTTGAATGGGACGGTGCTGGGGATCGTGCACGATACCGCGCACGGTGCCGAAAATTTCCGCGAATGCGACCGCCGGGAAAAATGCACGTGCGCCTGCGGCAAATGTCAGAACAATGCCTAGGCAGACCAAAAACTTCCTGAGATTCATTTTTTACCCTCACTCGATTCGAAAGCCACACGACCACGCTCCGACCGGCGAGTAATCCGGTGGAGCTCACAATTTCGATGTGAATCGTTTGGTCAGCTCGGGAAAGTGCGAGGAGGGGGAATCAGGGGAACCGTGGCAACGTAAGGGAAGAAAACGGATGCCAAGGCCGGAGCGGTCTCCGCAACGGCCGGACCGCGAAGGGCAACGGGCGTTACGAGAACAAATGCGGCGGTTCCAACCATAGTATTAGGCGCGGCGTCGCAGGCACGCATCGAGCAATTATTGCGTCCGGCCATACCCTTTGCATCGCAATTGCTCTTGTCCTTCTGGAGATCGCGCGCTTGGCGATGGTGCACCGGGCAATAGGCCGCGTTGCAGCACGCGAGCGAATCAGCGGCCGAAATGGTTTCCGCCCAGGCGGATACACCCGGCAGAAGGAGAGCGAGGAGGGCTGCCATGGCTGCGAGTTTGCGCACGATCTTCTGCAATTTTGGCCAATCTCTCCGATCAAGGATACTCGCGAAGCATAACCCGTTTCAACCTGCACTGACAACCGCTGGCGCGATTCGCGCAGTCCCCGCTGCACCCCCCTGTTGCGCTATTGCGGGGTTTGCAGGTTGCCAGAAAACTCAATTTCACATTCTTCGTAACTATCTGATTCGACTTATTTCAATTCAGCGGGTCTTGTTCACACAAACACATGTCTGTGGACGTGAGCCACATTCCGATCATCCAGTTTTTCTGGACTTGTTCACACTGTGTGGTGTGTCACCGGACGAGGCGGGATAGGAACCCGCCTCGTCCGGCAATTGGAATCCACTACTCCTACGGTTGGTCTCTTCGTTGGGTTAGCGGAGATCGTGATCGTCGTCGGTTTCAGTCGTGCGAACCATTCCGCTGGCAATCCAGGCGCCGGAAGCGGTTCGGACGAGAAAGGCGATGTTCGGCTGGCTGGTGCAGGCAGCAGGAAGAATCCCCACGTTGCCCTTGAACTTGGCGTCGCCCTGCGCGTCCAGGGTCACGAGCGCGGTGTCCACCACGACGGAATTCGGCGAGCTCACGCCAGTCGTGTCGCATACCAGTGTGCCCTTGACGCTCGTGATGCCGTCCGGCGTCCCGATGGAGTTTCCGCCCGCGAGCACCAAGCCCTCGACGTTAAAGCGCACGTCCCCAGTCGACAGGTTCACTTCCGCATTGCCGCGTGATGTGTGCCACGGCGCGCCGCCTCCTGTAACCTTACCCGTGCCGGATCCGACCGTGTTGCCGGCCGAAATGATGCCGACGATTTGCTTCCATTCCACCTCGGTTTCCGCAAGACTTGGAGATGCGGGTGACTTCGCATATCCGAGATTTACGGCGCCGTGCATGAGAATGCCGACGAGCATCAGCGCAACCACCGGCATTCCAGTCCTGACGAGCCCACTTTGCATAAAACGCTTCATTTTACATTTCTCCTTTTTGTGTTGAGTTTTGAAGTGCCAATTCATTTCTGTATTTCCACGAGAGCGCAAAGAATGAACTGCAGACCTCGTGCTACAACCGCCCAGTTTCTTTGCAACGTCTTTCACTTGAAAGGCTTGGGCCCCTTTCCAGTCTCTTGACCTCCATCTCCGCAGTCCTGCCCTCTCGGCCGATTTCAGAACCGCTCGGACGGCGAAGTATCAGAGGATTAAAAAAATTGAATCCAGTGCCCCGAACGCTAGAGGAATGCTAACCACGTAGCGGACGTGCTAAACGAGTTCGGCAAGGAGTTCGTCCCGGCGCCTGCTCTCCCGGTCCGTATCCCGCAGCAACTTGCGCAGCCGGACGCGAGCCTTGTGCAATTGCGATTTTGAATTTCCGATCGATGAGCCCAGCATCTCGGCAATTTCATGGTGTTCGTACCCCTGGACGTCGTGGAGCACGAAAGCCCGCCTATAGCCCGGCGGCAATTGAGCGATGGCCAGCTCGAGTTGGATGCGATCGAGGGAGCCCGTCAAGGCCAGATCGGGAGCGCCGTATTCCTTTTTTTGTTCGTCGAATTCATCGCCGATGGAACTGTCCTCCAGCGGCAATACCGCTACGGTCTTCTTGCGCAAGCGCATCAGCACAGTGTTCACCGACAAGCGGTGCAGCCAGGTCGAGAATGCCGAGTCGCCGCGGAATGTGTTGATCTTGCGAAACACCTGCAAGAACGCCTCTTGAGTCAGTTCCTCAGCTTCGGCTGTATTCCCAATCATGCGCAAGCAAATCGAATAGACGCGCCGGTTATGGGAGCGGTACAGATATTCAAAAGCCGCGGCGTCCCCCATTTGGGCTTGCCCGATCGCTTCCTTCTCAGTCATGTCGGGCGGCGCGCATCGGGGAAGATGCGAAGTTCCCTCGGTCATGGCTGCTCGCTGCATAAATCTTCTCCTCTCGATTCCGCAAACGAATTTGGTGGCCGTTCTCATCCCTGGTGGATCTATTGCACGGTGACGCTGACGTTGGTGGTGTGGGTAACGTTCCGCGACTGGGCCGTAACCATGATCGAGGCCGTGCCGCGGCTGGTTTGCCCGCTCGTCGTGTACCCGCCGCAGGAAATAAGGGTAAGCGCGAGAGTAATTACAGCGAGCCCGCCTGCGGCTACTCGTAAAAACGCGGCATAAGGGCTGCGTGTGTTTTTCTTGAGCGTGACCAAAATTCCAGCGAGTGCGAGACCTGCCAGAAGTAAACCGGATCCATTCATGCCAAGAGTCTGCCCATAGTGAGTCACACCGGCGGACGTGGTTACGGTCAGCATGGTCGTGGCGGGTCCCGCGTTTGGCGTGACCATGGGCGGATTGAAACTGCATGTGATCCCCGTCAGCACTGGGCAGGAAAATGTCACGACATCCGCGAATCCGTCGGCGGGCGTGACCGTTAGTGTGAACAAAGCCGACTGGCCTGCCGTTACGGTTGCGCTCGGCGGAGCCGCGCCCAGCGTGAAGTCCTTGCCGGAGACCGCGGTGATTACCGCTTCCGATGTGCTGCCTTCAAAATTCGAGTCTCCGGCATAGGACGCCGTAAGGGTATGGTTCCCGGTTACCAGCCCCCTGATGGTCAGAGTGGCCACGCCAGCGGCGCTCAGCGGAGCGGATCCTAAATCCACGTTTCCGTCGTGAAACACAACTTGCCCTGTGGGTGTTCCGCCCTCGGCGCGAATGTTCGCGGTCAAAGTCACCGGCGAGCCTGGGTTGGCAATCGCGGGCGCCACCAGAGTCAGCTGTGTAGCGGGGCCTGTGACCTGAACTTCCGTCTCGGAACTGCTCGGGAGGAACGTGGCGTCCCCGCTGTACTTGGCTTCGAATATATGCGTGCCTACACCGGTAAGAACTGCCGGGAAGACGATCACTCCGTTTGTAATTCCAACGTCAGCAATCGAAACGCCGCCATCATCTACGCCTACGAGCCCTGTCGGTGTGCCTGAGTTGCCCGGCCCGGCCGAAACTGTGACTGTAATCGGGGCAGGAGTGTTGGCGGGCGAAGGGGGAACGGAAACCCGGGTTGTGCTCACCAAGCCGGGTGTGATCTTGCCGAACAGTCCGTCCAGGCCGTTGTTGATTCCCGCCGTGATATAGAGCGTGTTCCCGTCATCAAATCCATCGGGTCGAAATGTCACCCCATGAAGGCCTTCATTAACTATTACATTACCTCCACCATCCTGAATCTGACCTACGAAGTCTCCAGTGGCCGGGTCAAACGCATTGACGATTCCATCGCCGAAATTGCCAATGAGAATGTCATTACTGAACGGGCCGAATTTAGGTCCAGCTTGGGTAATTCCCCAAGGAGCATTCAATGGCCCGCCGGTAGCAAATCGGCGCTCGAAGTTGCCTGCAAGATCGAAGATGCTGACAATGCCGTTGCCGGCGCCGAAGACGGGGTTTTGCTTCGCCGCGTCTTGCACGGCGTAGGTGATGAAGAGTTGGTTTCCAATGACTTGCATTCCATAAGGCGCAAACCCGGCGGGCAAATGTGGATCGGTGAACGACTCCGCCGGCGCCAATAGATCGAAACGAGAAGTGAAAGATTCGATTTGACCGCTGTGAAAATTGGCGACGGCCAGGAATGGCGCGCAACAACCGGGGGTCAGGATGGCGAGACCTGTATAAACCGCGCCCGATTGGGAATGGTCAACCACCAAAGTCGCGTTCGGCGGAAAATCTCCGTTCGCATCAGTCCCCCAAACGAAGATGTTTCCATCTTCGGTTGCCGTAATAAATGGCTGTGAAACGCTTGTCCCCCTGAGGAACGAACTCGCATCGGCAACGATCCCGGTGGGAGTTTCGGGCCGATCCGCGCCGGGCTTCGGTAAGATGAAACTCCCGGGCCGGACGCCGGCGCCCGTCGCATCGTGCGCGGAGACATGCCCGCTGGCGGTATCGGCTATGAAAAATGAGCCTCTTGGCTGGAACGCTATGCCCCAGGGATTTTGCAGAACCAGGTCGACATTGTTTGCGAATCCCGGCGCGTTCACATCGGACGACAAATTTGTTTGCCTGAAGGCGGTCGTCTGCGCGCTGGCGCCACTCGCGGCAAACAGAAAACCGCCGATCAAGAACGAAAAAAAACGCGATGCCATTTTGCGTTTCACTAGCCTCTCTCCTTGAATCAGAAAACAGACACACGTACAGCCAATCGAATGGCCATTGAACTCAATTGGCCAAATCAATGCGTCCAAAGAAATTGGAATCAGAAAATCCAGTTGTGACGTTCGGGTGACCGCTCCGGCCCTATTGCTATCAAGGCGCCCCCAGCGATCACACCTCTGAAAGATTTTTTTTCAATCCAGCGTCACTTTCCTGATCTGCTCGGCAATGAACGGCAGGGGATTCAGAAGTTCGACCCGGCAATCTGTCAGGCTCCGTAACAGGGCGACGCCGTCACGATCGGCGAAGGAAACATTCCTCAGGTCTACCGTGACTTGCGCGCCTTTCTTCAATTCAGCCTCACACGTCCTTTGCAGCAACATTACCCACCGCCCAGTGACCTGGCCGTCAAGGCGCAATGTAACTGTTCCACCAACCGCCTCGATCGCAGAGATCCTGAGCATTGGGCTACCCGCGTCAGTGAATAGCAAACAGCGTGCCAAACGGAAGATGGAACCTTCATTTCTCTAAACTGTTGAACGCACGTTATTTGCAAATGAAGGATTTCTGGAGGGTCTGGGCAAGCCACAACATTTGGTGGTTTGCACGGAGCAGAATTGTGGGAACTACGATTCGTGGTAGGCGTTGCGCTTGAGTCCCAACTTCTGCATTCGGTGGCGAAGCGTGTTGGGATGCAGCCCTAAAATTTTTGCCGCCCCGCGCGGCCCCTCGACGACGCCGTGGGTTTGGTTCAGTACGGCGACGATATGACCGCGCTCGACCTCTTCCAGAGTGGAAGACGCGGGCAGTGCTGAAGCGGAAGGTTGAACCGCTGCCGAAGATTGATCGGCAATTATGGAGGAATCCGCAGGCGTCAGAGCAGGAATAAGATCGGGTTCCAGTTCGACGACCGAACTTTGTGAGAGAATCACGGCTCGCTCGATGACGTTTTGCAGTTCCCTGATATTCCCGGGCCACGCATAGTTGGTGAGGCGGTCGAGCGTTGCACGCGCCACGCCTTCTATATGCTTTCCGAACTTCTTGGAATAGCGCGCCAGAAAGAACATGGCGATCTGAGAAATGTCGGAACGGCGCTCGCGCAATGGAGGCATATCAATCGGGAAGACGTTCAGCCGATAGAAAAGGTCGGACCGGAAACCGCCTGTTCCAATAGACTCCTGGAGGTTTCGATTCGTGGCGGCAATTACCCGCACGTCGACACGGACGGGGCGGTTGCTGCCCACCGGTTCAAACTCGCGTTCCTGAAGGACTCGCAGGAGCTTGACCTGCGTTTCCAGGGGCAGTTCGCCGATTTCATCGAGGAAGATCGTGCCGCCGTCGGCGAGTTCAAAACGCCCGATGTGCCGGTCAAAAGCGCCCGTAAAGGCGCCCTTGACATGCCCAAACAATTCGCTCTCCACCAGGCCAGCCGAAATCGCGCTGCAGTTGACTTTCAGCAAGGGATGGTTCTTGCGGGCGCTGCGATCATGAATCGCGCGGGCGATCAGTTCCTTCCCGGTGCCGGTTTCGCCGTTGATCAGCACGGTGGAATCCGTGGGAGCGACCTGTTCGACTTTGCGTAGCACCGCCAGCAGGGCAGGACTATTCCCTATGATCTCTTCGAAGTTATGCTCTGTGCGGATCTCCTCCTGGAGGTAGACGTTCTCTTTCTCCAGCCTGGCCTTCAAATCAACAATTTCTTCGTAGGACAGCATGTTAGCGACCGCAAGCGCGACTTGATTCGCCGTTTCCTGCAAGGTCTCGAGATCGGCGTCGGAATATTGGTTCCTCTCCGCGCTCCCGACATTCAGAGTGCCGATGCTCTTACCGCCCACAACAAGTGGGACGATGCAATCGGATAAAATGCCTGCGGCAACCAGGCGGGCGTCATTCGGATATTGCTGCTCCTTCTCAATGTCGCGGCGCACGACGGCCTTCAGGTGATCGAATACCCAGGCCGAGATGGTTTGTCGGCGATCGAACTCGATTCCGACCTGGAAATGATCCGATTGGAACGCTCTCTCCATGGCGTAGTAGCGGAAGGTCTTGCTGATCGGGTTGTAAAGCGTGAGGGCCGCCCCGTTAAAGGGGACGACGTGGCGGAGGATTTCCGAGAGGGAGCGCAACAGTTCCTCCGGCGTCAGGTGGGTGATGATGGCGTTGTTGATCTCAAGAAGCGTGCGATAGCGCTGTGCCGTGTATTCCACCCGATTGTTGAGCTCGGCGATCTCCTCGAAGGAAGTCATGTTGGAGACGGCCAGCGCAACCTGGCTACCCAGTTCGCACAGAAACTCCGCATCCGCTTCGGAATACTGGTTCGTCTTCTCGCTGGCGAGGTTAAGCGTGCCGATGCTCTTGCCGCCGATAATCAGGGGAGCCACGCAATAGGAGTTAAGACCCTCGGCGACGAGATGACGATCGTTGGGATATCGCTGTTCCTTCCGTACATCGTGGCACAGCGCGGGACGCTGGTGATCGAAAACCCAGGCTGAGATGCTTTCATCACGGCCGAACTCCAGCCCGGCCCGAAAGTGCGACGAAGCAACAATGCCTTCAATCGCAAGGAAACGGAATCTATCTTTCCTCGGGATGTAGAGCGTGAAAGCGGCCCGGTCGAACGGAATGACACGGCGTAGCGCAATGGAAATGGCGTGAAGCAGGGCCTTTTGATTCAAGTTGGTAATAATAGCGTTGTTGATCTCAAGAAGCGTGCGGTAGCGTTCCGCCGTGTGCTCCACCTTGGTATTGAGCGCCGCGATTTCCTCGTAGGATTTCATGTTTCCTATAGCGAGCGCGACCTGGTTAGCTACTTCATGCAGGAACTCCGCATCCGCTTCGGAATACCGGTCTTTGGTATCGCTTCCCACGTTGAGCGTGCCAATGCTTTTTCCGCCGAGTATCAATGGGACCACGCAATATGACTGAATCCCTTCCTCTAAGAGCCGGCGCTCGATCGGGTACTGCATCTCTTTTTCCAGATCCCGGCGAACGAGAGGCCTTTGTTGATCGAACACCCAGCCCGAATGGCTATTCTTTCGGTCCATCTCAACTCCGACCCGAAAAGAATCCACCTTCCACTCCGTTGAAAGCGCGAGAATGCGCAGGGAGTCTCTGTCCGGGTCATGGAGCGTAATCGCGGCGCGATAGACGGGTAACACATGCCGGAGTGCATCACAGATCGCATTGAGGAGGTTTTCCTGCGTTAGATTCGTAATGAGGGCGTTGTTGATTTCAAGGAGCGTGCGATAACGCTCCGGGCTTGGCAGGGCTTTCGGGATCATTTGAGGGTTCGGCATGTAAATTGAAAGATCTTGAATGGGCGGCTCGCTTGGAGACTTCTACCGCTGGTTGCGGCCGCCGTCACTGCATATGAATGTGTTTCCATAGCTTAGGTCAGCAACCGAGCCAAACTCCCCCCGCCACAAGCCGCCTTATCTGGAAGGCTCCGTTCGAGAAATGCTTCTCTGCGAAACCGGCATGTCCCGCGAAACTGAACCAGAGAATGCCTGAAAGTCTTGCCTTTTATGATCCGTTCGCTTCGATTTCCTGGTAATTTGCAGCCTAATGTAGCTCAACTACGCACTTCAAGCAAACCCTCCGGGATTGGTAGGACCTTCGGTCTTGACACACGGCGCATCGCCCGCCAATATTTAGCGCATGGCACATTCTTTCTTGATTTTTGACTTTGGCGGTAATGAAGAGGCCGCCCAGCAGGCGCGCCATCGAATTGACGCGTGGAAGCAGGGCTTCCGGCTCGACAAGAAACTTCAGGTCAAATTTGAACGCGAGGAGCCGGAGGCGAAGCCGGACGCCGCCCCGGCCGCACCGTCAAAAACGGAGAAATCCGGTGCCAAGGGAAAATCCAAAGCGGGCGCAAAATCAAAATCTGGAAGCGAACCCGCTGCCGAGGCTAGTCCAGCGCCGGCCGAGCCCGCGCAAATTCGGTTGATCGTACGCCTCGATTTTTCCGACCACGAAAAGCTTTCTCACCAGCGCTGGATCGAGCGCATTCCGGCCGATGAGTTTTTTAAGGGCGCAAATCCGCGAGTCATTCGTGCGGGCGAACCGGAGTTCAAATCCACTTCAGATTTGTTTGATTCTTTGGATTGAGAACTTTCGCGGCAGAGCCGCAGCGGGCGGATCCTTAGCTGTGGAACCCTTCCATTGTCTCCAGGGAGGCAAACACATAGGACAGAAACTCGTCCTTGCGAACACGCTCGCCCCTGCGAATGGCTGCGCCCAAACCCAATCCGGCCACAAGTGCCGCTAGCGACCATGTAGCCAAGACCTTAACGATTAGAATCCCCATTTTCTTCTCCCGGGCTCACTTGGAGCCCGCATTGGGTAGGGCACAACAAGAGCCAATCCGATGGCCCGATTTCACTTCCATAAACCTTTCAAATCCCTATACATAGAAAACAACCCACAGATCAGGAGCGGCACCGCTTCTCTGAAGGCCGGGTAAACTCTATATGCCCTCGGAGCTCTTTACATCCTGCGCGTACTATAACTTACAGTACATCGTCGGTGCAATCCCATGCCATAAAATCTCTAAATTACTCCAGCTTAAGAAGCCCTTTTGATATTCCCCTGCCCGTTCGGACGGCTAAATCTCCCGGCCCAATTCTGTCCTTTTGACCAGCGTCTTATTTGGCGTTTTGCCGATAGGCTTCTATGTGGACCTGCAGCCGCCCTCCCGGCGGTTGTGTGGCAATCCCTGTCGGTGGACCCGAACGGTCGCAATTGGGTCGGAGGACTGCTCATGCGTGTGGCGTGTCGTCGGTCTGTGATTCTTCTAGGTTTGATACTGCTGTACTCCTTTTCAACCAAAGCCCAAACTTGGCGGCAAGTAGGCCCTCCTGGCGGAGACGTCCGGTCCCTTGCAGCTGCGCCCGGCAACGCACGCACGCTCTTCCTGGGCACTTCAGACGGGCACGTGTTCGGCTCGCGCGATAGAGGAGAGCACTGGGACCTGCTCGGACGAATTGGCGAACATCATGATGACGTGATCATGTCCATGGTCGTGGATGCGCGCTCGGCAAACACAATTTATGCCACGAGCTGGACGCTTAGTTCCCATGGCGGAGGCGTTTACCGCAGCGCCGATGCCGGCCACACCTGGCAACTCATTGGACTGGAAGGACTTGTAGTCCGCGCCGTTGCCGAGGCGCCTTCTAATCCTGACATACTTGTTGCCGGTGCTACCGACGGCGTGTATCGCTCCGAGGATTCCGGAAAGCACTGGGCGCGCATCTCCCCGGAAAAACACGAAGACCTGCGCAATTTCGATTCGATCGCCATCGATCCGGACGATCCCAAGATCATCTATGCGGGGACCTATCATCTGCCCTGGAAAACGGTCGACGGCGGGAAGAACTGGAATCCCGTTCATCAGGGAATGGTGGACGATTCGGACGTCATGAGCATCACGATTGACCAGAACAATGCCTCGCACGTTTTTGCCAGCGCCTGCTCGGGCATTTATCACAGCCCGGATGGCGGAACGAACTGGACGAAGTTCAAGGGTATTCCGAAAGATTCCCGCAGAACTGTGCACATTCTGCAAGACCCGAAGCGCCCGATGACCGTGTACGCGGCAACAACGGAGGGACTCTGGAAGACTTCGGACGATGGTGCGAACTGGCACCTGATCACGCCCGTGTCCTGGAGCATCCTTTCGATGGTGATCGATCCTGAAAACACGGACCGACTGATTCTCGGCACCGAGCGGCTGGGCGTTCAGGTGAGCGACAACGGCGGGCAAACTTACCGCGCCTCGAATCAGGGATTCTCGCACCGGCGCATCGTGGATGCGGCAGTTGATCCACAGCATCCGGAGCGCGCGTTGGTGGTGTTGACCAGCAATTTTGAACCTTTGCTCGAAACGAAAGACGCGGGGCGCACCTGGACTCCGCTAGCCACCGGACTCAAGTCCGGTCCGCCGCGCCATATTTTTGCTTCGCCTGATGGCTGGTTCGCGGCTCCCGGTCCAGGCGGTTTGCTGCGTTACGATGGCGCAAAGAGTTCGTGGGTGCCGGTCAATCAGGTCACCGAAAAATCCGTTCCAGCGCAGAATCGCCGCGCCGCTTCTGTAAAGAATGCATCTGCGCAGTCTGCGAAAACTTCGACGTCGAAATCAGCGGCGAATTCTTCAGCTGTCGCAACGACAAAAACAACGGTTCCCCTGCATGCCAAAGTGAATGACATGGCGTTTGGCAATGACGCCTGGTATGCCGCTACAGAAGATGGATTGCTGGTTTCACGCGACCGCGGCCTCAATTGGAGCACGGTGCGCCTCTCACCTGTGCAGCAACCCGCAACAACGACTCCGGCAATAAGCACCACCTCGATTCGCACAGTGGTCACAGGCAAGGGTAATTCTTATGTCTGGGCGCTGACGCCCCGGCAACTCGAAGTTTCCGGCGACAACGGAAAGACCTGGATTTCACGGACTCTGCCATTTGAACCGCGCGGTTCGCTGCATCTCCACCCAACGGACGAGAGCACGGTGGTGGTGGCGAGCAACCACGGCGTCTTCGTTTCTCGCGATACCGGAGAATCGTGGCATCAGGCCAACCTCTCGGAACTTTCGATCGACGATTTGGCCGCTGTCCGAAATGCGGTCGTCGTATCGACAGAGCAGGGAACACTGTTCCTTTCCCGCGACGGAGGAAAAACCTGGGGACATATGGACGGTCCCAATGCGGAGGGCACGCTTTCCGCTTTGCGCTCGCGCGATGCGGGAAACCAGTTGGTCGCAGCCTCAGCCACAGAGGGCTTGTATGTGCTTGAAATGGGCTCGGCGTCGTCCGCGTCCGCCGATCCGGATCCTGCTTCCCCGGCGGCGCAGCACTAGATGTAGTGGAAGGATTGACCAGACGCCGCTGAAGCAAGTAGCGGGTCGTATAACGGATTTATGGAGATTGCCTGCGCACCTTCGCTGCCGCGATGGAGTGCGCTAGCAATATGTCGGCGCTCATCCCCCCCGGTTGCGCCGTCATGCAACGCGGCGGGCGGCTCCATCCCAGCACCACACCCTGGGATGGAACGCTCGCCGCGATTTTTTTGGTCCCTAAGATTTGGAACCGCGGATGCACACGGATTAGAGAGAAAAAACACCTGGGGTCGGATTCATAGAATTGAAGCCGATTTCTTCTTTCATGGCGATTTGGATTCTTTTCTTGATTTCTTCCTATCCGTGTTCATCCGTGTGAATCCGTGGTTTCAAATAGGCCCTCCAGGGGCGGCGAATGAGCTATCCGGTTGGCTACTTTTTGGAGAACATTTTGTTCTGTTTATTCGCCGGAGGCTCGGCTTTGGATATAATGAGATGTAGTTCCGAAACTAGCTGCCCTAGCTCAGCTCAAGGTGATTCGGATGCCGGTTCAGGCGCGCCCTAAGACGGCGACATACGATTCCGCTCGATACCAAGGCCTATCCCGGGGGGATCTTCTTCGTATTTACCGCACCATGTTTCTTTCGCGGCGGATCGATGACCGCGAAATCCAGCTGAAACGCCAGAACAAAACTTTCTTCCAGATCAGCGGCGCCGGGCATGAAGGCGTTTTGGCCGCCGCGGGGCTGATCCCGCGGCCCGGGCATGATTGGGTGTACCCCTACTATCGCGACCGGGCGCTTTGCCTGGCGCTGGGCGTCACGCCGCTGGAGATGTTTCTGCAGGCGGTGGGAGCCAAGGACGATCCGAATTCCGGCGGGCGGCAGATGCCTTCGCACTGGGGCATTCCCCGGCTGAATATTCTTCCGCGGTCCTCGTCAACGGGGATGCAGTACCCGCACGCCGTTGGGATGGCGGAAGCCGCTCTGTATTTCGGGAAGTTTCCGCAGGCGCTGCAACAGGCTCAGCAGGCGCCGCTCGGCGAACACGTGCGCCATCAGGCGGATGAAATTGTATACGTCTCGGGGGGAGATGGGTCCACCAGCGAAGGGGAATTCTTCGAAGCGCTGAATACCGCGTGCCTGCGCAAACTTCCGATTCTCTTTTTGATCGAGGATAACGGCTGGGCGATTTCCGTTCCGGTGCAATTCCAGACGGCGGGCGGCAATATTTCAAAATTAGTGGCGAATTATCCCGGGCTTTTTCTGGAGGAGTGCGACGGCAGCGATCCACTGACGAGTTACGCGGTCCTTCAGCGTGCCTCGGAATATTGCCGGGCGCGAAAGGGGCCGGCGCTGGTGCACGCACAAGTCACGCGTCCCTATTCCCATTCGCTTTCCGACGACGAAAAACTTTACAAATCCAATGCGTGTCGGGAAGAAGAAGCGCATCGCGACCCCATCCCAAAGTTTGGACTATTTTTGGTGCGCGAGGGGATCGTCGATGAAAAAGAGTTGGAAGCCATCGAGGCGGAAGTTGACAGGGAAGTCCGCGAAGCTTCCGACCAGGCTCTCGCGGCCGAGCCGCCCGACAAGGAATCCATTCTAGTCAAT
>CAVUDA010000025.1:0-81144 GCA_963740035.1 uncultured Acidobacteriota bacterium | reverse complement strand
CCGACTGACATTCCACTGGACAGAAGCGCCGGAAAAGCGGCCTGGGCCTTGCCATTCGGATGTGCCGAATCGGGAAAAAGACAACCCGGATTTGAAAAAATAGCGGGCAACCCGGCAGTGCTCATCTAGTTCTTAGTATGCATCGGTCCCAATCAGGCGTTGTATTCGCGGGGAGATAGAGGGCCTACAGCGCCAAGACGGGCAGGTGAGATTCCTTGGTTGACGCTTGCAAAAGCGGGGGATAGAATCTAACTTCCGAATCAGGTGCGAGGTACGTCTTATGAACCGCTTGGGACGCATTTCCGTTATGTTACTGGTGGGCGGAGCATTCCTGTTGCCCTTTTGCCCGCGTTCCCATGCTCAGGATCAGGATAAAGATCAGAAGGACGCTCCCGCCGATAAACAGCAGAACTCCGGAAAGAAAAAGAACGACGACAAGGGCAAGAAGAACCTGAAGAAGCTTGAAAAAGAGCTGGCCACTCCCTACAAAAAGTGGCTGGAAGAGGAAGTCCCTTACATCATAACCGATGAAGAACGCTCGGCGTTCCTGCAATTGCAGACCAATGAAGAGCGCGAGCAGTTCATCGAGGCCTTCTGGCAGAGGCGCGATCCCACGCCGGACACGGTCGAAAACGAATTCAAGGAAGAGCACTACCGCCGCATCGCCTATGCCAATGAGCGGTTCTCCTCGGGCATTCCCGGGTGGAGGACGGATCGCGGCCGGATTTACATCATGTGGGGCAAGCCCGATCAACTCGAAACCCATACGCAAGGTGAACTGTATAACCGTCCTCTGCAGGAAGGCGGAGGACAAACCACCACCTACGCGTACGAAGACTGGAACTATCATTACATGGAGGGGATCGGGCAAAATATCACCATCGAGTTTGTGGATCCCACCGGCACTGGCGAATTTCATATCACCATGGATCCGGGCGAAAAGGATGCCATGTCGCACGTTCCCGGAGGCGGGCCCAGCATGCTGGAATCGATGGGCTTGTCCACCCAGGCAGCGCGCTTCACCCGATCGGACGGTTCCACCGCTCCGCTGGGACCAGCCGGAACAAATGCCCTCGATAGCCAGGACGAATTCACGCGCCTGGAGCAATTCGCAAAAGTACAAGCGCCGCCGCCGGTCAAATTCAAGGATCTCGAAGAGGTGGTCAGTTCGCGCATTCTGCGGAATCAGATTTCATTCGACTACCGGTTTGATTTCATGCGGATTACCGGCGACACGATTCTTGTCCCGGTGACAGTGCAGATTCAGAACAAGCAAATGACCTTCCGCGATCATGACGGCGTGCAATCCGCGTCGCTCAATCTGTTTGGGCGAATCAGCTCGATGACCGGGCGAGTGATCCAAACGTTTGAAGACGTGATCCAGCGCGATTTTCCGGATTCCCTGCTCGAGCCTTCGCTGAAGGGTTTTTCGATTTACCAGAAGGCGGTTCCCCTCCGGCCGGGTTTGTACAAGCTCGACCTGGTGATGAAGGACGTGAACAGCGGGAACGTGGGCGTGGTGAATACACGGCTGGCGGTTTCCCCCATTCCGGATGACAAGCTGGAAGCCAGCTCGCTGATCCTTGCCGACCAGATGGAGCCGGTTTCCTCCAAGGACGTTGGCGTGGGGCAATTCGTTCTGGGCTCGACCAAGGTTCGCCCCAAGCTGGATGCCGAATTCCATGCCGATCAGCCGCTGGACGTCTATATGCAGTTTTACAATTTGAAGGTGGATGACAAAACGCACAAGAACAATGTCTCCCTGGATATGAAGGTGACTCAGGGGGATCAAACCGTCGCGCACGAAGTCAAGACGGGCGACCAGCTCCAGCAGAATGGCGAGCAGGTAACATTCGAACAGGTGATCGCACCGAAGACATTACCGCCCGGCAAATACAAGATGGAAATTCAGGCCACCGATCTGGTGAATAATCAGACGATTTCGCGTACGGCGGATTTCACCGTTACCCCCCCGGCGGTGATTCAGAAAGTGGCAGCGAAGTGAGCCACAGGAAGGGAACCAGTCCCTATGAAGTCGATTTATAGAACTTTGGGCTGGGTAACGGTGGTTGTGCTGGTCCTAGCCGCATCGGCAGCTGCGAAGCCTGGCTACGGCACGATCTCGGGCGTCGTTCTGGACCCCTCTGGGACGCCGCAAATGGGCGCCAGCGTCTGGCTGATCTCGGAAGACGCCGGCGGCCGCATCGTTTCGCAAATCCTCTCCAATCAGTATGGCTTGTTTTTCACGGATCACCTCAAGCCGGGCAGCTATGCCGTTCGCGTATCCGTGGCGGGATTTTTGCCGTCGATGGAGCAGCACGTCGCCGTGATGTCCAATCTGACCACCCTGCTGCGCGTGCAGGTGGATACGGTGTTCTCTTCGCTGGATACGCTGCGGCGCAAGTCCGATGTCCCTGCCGAACAAGACGACTGGAAATGGGTGCTGCGATCTTCGGCAGCAACCCGCACGATCCTGCAGTGGAAAGACACCGGCAACCAGACCGCTTCCAATGCCCCGGTCTCGGAGCTCCCTCCCGACGCACAGCGGCCTCGCGCCCTGGTCCAGGTGATGAACGGCTCCTTGCGGCCTGGATCCACTTCGAATTTTCCGAATGCTCCCGCGACCGCTGTCTCTTACGACCAATCGCTTGGCAGCCTGGGACGCATGCTGGTTGCCGGCCAGATGGGTTACGACAGGGGAGCGTCCGGCTCATTTGCCAGCGTTTGGCTCCCGTCCGGCAATGCGGAAAACGGCCCTGAAACCATATTCGTCTGGCGCCAAGCCAAATTCGGCGCCGAGGGGATGGCGTTTCAGGCCATGCGGATCGATCACACCGAGCAACTTCAACTCGGCGACAGATTACTCCTGCGGGCGGGCGCGGAATATCTTCGCGCCGGCATCGTTTCTTCCGTTTCTTCACTGCGTCCTCATGCGGAATTGAGCGCCAGCCTTGCTCCGGGCTTGATAGCCACTGCGATTGTTGCGGCGAATCCTCCCTCCGAACAGTGGGGGCGAGCGGGTGCGCTAGAATCCGCAATCGACGAACTTGATAGCCTTCCCCCCGTTCTGTTCCACAATGGCAGCCCAGTGTTGGAGGGCGGCTGGCATCAGGAACTTTCGGTTAAGCGAAAGGTGGGCAGCCAATCCACGTTTGAGGTTGCGGCCTTCCACGACTCGTCACGCAATCAGGCCGTGTTCGGGACCGGCCCCGCAGTGAGTCCTGAATTCATCCAGGATGCATTCTCTCCTGCGTTCCTTTACGACGGAGGCAATTCCAGCTCCTGGGGCACTCGCGCGGCGTACCGGCAGAAGCTATCGGATGACTTGGAAGTGGCAGCGATCTACGCTTGGGCGGGCGCTCTTACGCCCGGGGGACAGTCCACTTCCGCGGTATCTGACCTGCGCGATAGCTTCATGACCAGCAATCATCACAGCGTAGCGGCCCGCATTTCGGGCAAGATTCCGCGATCTCGTACCGAGTTTTCGGCGAGCTACAAATGGGTTTCCGGCACCGCGCTGTCGCGCATGGACCAATTCGGAGAGGCGGCCTATCAGGTGGATCCAAACCTGCATCTTTCGATTCGCCAGCCTCTGCCGGGATTCAGCGGGCGCTGGGAAGCATTGGCCGATTTCAGCAATCTCTTGGACCAAGGGTATGTGACAGTGAACGGGCAGGATTCTCGCATGATGCTCGTTCCTGTTCTGCGATCGTTCCGGGGTGGGGTGAGCTTCCAGTTTTAGTTGGGCAGGACCTATTAGAAACAGGAAAGCGCCTTCCATAAAATGGAGGGCGGGAAGTTCTGTCCCCCTTCCCTCGTTCGATCTGCATCTATTCGATTGAAATTCATATGGTTATTGATTTGAGAACACTTATATAATTTGGAAGCAGGGTTGCACGACATGTCTTTTGGCAGGACTTTGTAAGGACAATCGGTGAGCGCTCCAATCAACGACAATCTTCGGGTCCGGTTGGGCGCAGCCGTTCTAGCTCTGGCAACTCTCGCCGCTATTGTCTTCGGCATCATCAATTTTCAGCAACGATCCATGTTCACGGCGCCCGATGATGGTGTGTCGTGGATCGAAAGGCAATCCGGGGTCGTTGCCTGGCATGTCGCTCCAAACTCTCCCGCCGCAAACGCCGGCTTGCGGACCGACGACCAAGTCCTTGCAATTAACGATACGCCGATCCATAGCCCGATCGATGTTACGAAGCGGCTGTGGCGAATCGGACTGTGGTCGCTGGCCCATTACCGCATTGAGCGGGGCGGCAAACAGTTTGAAGCGCAACTTGTAATCCAGCCGGCGGCGCGGCCCGCCTCGATCGAAAATTATCTGAGCGTTGTGGGCGTGCTCTACCTGTTCATCGGCCTGTTCATTTTTGCCCGGCGGTGGAACGCGACGCGCGCCGTGCATTTCTATATTTTTTGCCTTGTGTCTTTCGTTTTGTACTCCTTCCAATACACCGGGAAGCTGACTCCCTTCGACTGGGAAATTTACTGGTCCGCGATCGTTGCGCGGCTTTTGCAACCCGCATTGCTGTTGCATTTTGCGCTGGTATTTCCGGAGCGCCGCCCTGTTTCCAAAGGGCACGGCGCGATTCTGGGCGCGATTTACGGCGTGCCTGGAATTCTGTTGCTGGTGCGAGTCCTGGTCGGACTTCGCGAGCTGGGTTTCATGCCGTCGATCGAAGCGCGAAATACGCTCGACCGGCTCGACCTGGCGTGTCTGGGAATTTACTTCCTGCTTGCCGCGCTCGTTTTTGTTTTCAGCTATCGCCGCGCGACGTCCGGAATTTTGCGGCAGCAATTGAAGTGGGTGACCGGAGGAGCGCTGGCGGGCATTGTTCCATTTCTGCTGCTTTACATCGTGCCCTTTTTCCTGGGAGTTGTGCCGCGGCCGTGGATGAATTTCTCCACGATTTCGCTGGTGCTCATCCCGCTGAGTTTCGGATACGCCATCATCCGCTACCGCCTGATGGATGTGGACATCATCTTCAAGAGAGGTCTCGCCTATACGGCCGCGAGCGGCGGCGTGGTGGCCGGGTACATTGCCTTTGTGTCGCTGGTCGGAGGGCTGTTTCATACCACATGGCCCTCCGGGACCATGGGCGTGTCGGTTGCCATCGTTGTGGCGGCCTTCTTGTTTCAGCCCATCCGCGACTGGATTCAAGTGCGCCTGGACCGCTTTTTTTACCGGGACCGCCTGGACTATCGCCGCACGCTGATTGAATTTGGCCGCACGCTCACTTCGGAAGTTCGCCTCGACCCGATGCTCGCTTCGGTGATGGATCGAATCTCGCAGGCGTTGCTTGTGGACCGGCTGGCGATTTTCATCGAAGACGAGAGCCATCCCGGCGCGTATCGCATCGCGCGGTCGGTTGGCGTGCGGTACGCGGGCGCGCTCGATCTGAGTTTTCTGGATGGCGAGAACAAACCGTTTGCGCAGGGGATTCTCTTTTACGAATCGGCGCGCGCGGCGCGGGAATCTTCTCCCTCGGTCCGGCAGACGCTCGAGCAACTGGATTTGAATTACTTCATTCCCTGCCAGATTCGCGACCACGCGATCGCCGTCCTGGGCTTGGGGAAAACGGTCGATGGCGACTTTTTGTCCAGCGAAGACGTTGAACTGCTGCACACCATCGCCGGGTATCTGGCGATCGCGCTGGACAACGCTCAGCTCTACAACTCGCTCGAACAAAAAGCGGCGCAAATCGAGCGGCTCAAGGATTTCTCGGAAAATATCGTCGAATCGCTGAATGTCGGCGTGCTGGCAGTGGATTTCAGCGGCGCGGTGGAATCCTGGAACACGCAACTCGAGGGGTTGATCGGCGTGCCGCGCGAGGAAGCCGTCGGGCGCAAGCTCGAGGATGTGCTCCCTTCTGATCTGATGGCGGAAATTACGGCGCGTTCCGGAGATGAACGCGTCTCCAGCCTCTACAAATTCCACATGCAGAACCGCGAAGGGCGGAACCTGGTGGTCAACGTTTCCATTGCTCCCCTGGTTGGGAAATCGGGAGACCGCATCGGCCGCCTCATTCTTTTCGATGACGTCACGCAGCGGATGCGCCTCGAAGAGCAGGTGTTCCAGAACGAGAAGCTCACTTCTCTCGGCTTGCTTGCCGCGGGCGTCGCGCACGAAGTCAATACGCCGCTCGCCGTGATCTCGAATTACATTCAAATGCTAGCCAAGCAGCTTCCGAGCGGCGACCCGCGCCACCAGTTGGTCGAGAAAGTCGTCAAGCAGACGTTCCGCGCGAGCGAGATCGTGAACAACCTGCTGAATTTTTCGCGGACGGGCGCGTCGGAATTTACGGAAGTGAATTTGAATGCCGTGGTGGAAGAAGTGCTGACACTCGTCGCGCACCCGTTCCGCACGGCGCAGGTGCAGGTTACGAGGAACCTCCAGCAGGAATTGCCCGCGGTGCTGGGCTCGACCAACAAGCTGCAGCAGGTATTCCTGAACCTTTTCCTGAACGCCCGCGATGCCATGCCCTCCGGCGGCATCGTCGAGATCCGGACGGCGGCGCACAACGGATCGGTGGAAGTGGAAATCATCGATACCGGCGGCGGCATCCCTCGCGAAAATCTGAACCGGATATTCGATCCCTTTTTCACTACGAAATCCTCAGGACGCGGCACTGGCCTCGGACTCTCCGTGAGCTATGGCATCGTCAAGGAGCACGCCGGGAAAGTGGACGTGCGCTCCACGCCAGGCAAGGGGACATCGTTCCGGCTGGAATTCCCCGTGGCGCGGAAAGCGGTTCATGTCTAAGGGCGCCATCCTGGTTGTCGACGACGAATCCGAAATTCGAGAGGGCCTGGAACTTCTGCTCAATACGGAAGGCTACTCGACATCGAGCGCCGAATCGGGCGAAGCCGGCCTCGCGATGCTTGAGGAAAAACCGTTCGACCTCGTTCTGCTCGACGTCAGCCTTCCCGACCGCAACGGACTCGACCTGCTGCGCGAAATCCGCCGGCGCGATCCGAATCTTTCCGTCGTTTTGATCACCGCCTACGGGTCCATCGATATGGCGCGGGCCGCGTTCAAAAGCGGCGCGCAGGATTACATCACCAAGCCGTGGTCCAACGATGAATTGCTCGTCCAGGTGGCGCAGGCCGTCGAGGGCCGCCGCCTGCGCGAGGAGAACGTCCAGCTCAAGCGCGCCCTGAAGCAACGGTATAACTTTCCGAACATCATCGGGAAAAGCGAAAAAATGCTGGCCGTGCTCGATCTGGTCGGCCAGGTGGCGCCTTCGCGCTCGACGGTGCTGATTCATGGGGAGAGCGGAACGGGCAAGGAACTGATCGCCAAGGCGATTCATTCGGCGTCTGCGCGCGCGGACAAGCCGTTCGTACCGATCAACACGGGCTCGATCCCGGTGGACCTGCTCGAATCGCAACTCTTTGGCCACGTGAAGGGCGCGTTCACGAGCGCCGTGGCGTCGAAGAAGGGGCTTTTCGAAGTCGCCGATCAGGGGACGATTTTTTTCGATGAAATTTCCACGATCGGGCCGGAAACGCAAGCGAAGCTTCTGCGCGTGATTCAGGAACGCGAATTCATGCGCCTCGGCGGGACGGAAACGATCAAGGTTGACGTTCGCATTATCGCCGCCTGCAACGTGCAGTTGCTCAATCTTGTTCGCGAAGGACGTTTCCGCGAAGACCTCTATCATCGCTTGAACGTGATTGCGGTTCCCTTGCCGCCTCTTCGCGAGCGAAAGGAAGATGTTCATCTCCTCCTCGACCATTTCCTGCGCATATTTTCTGCGGAAAATAACCGGCCTTTGGGGCGATTTACTCCGGCGGCGCTGCGGTTGCTCGTGGATTACGATTGGCCGGGGAATGTGCGCGAGCTGGAAAACGTGGTCGAGCGGGCGGTGGTTCTGTCTTCGCAGGAACTGCTGGACGTCGATCTCTTGCCCGAAAGCGTGCGTACGAGGGAACTCCTCGGAGGCGTGCGGCTGCAACTCTCCGAATTCATGCCGCCGCTGCCGGGGGAACACGGTTCGGGCGCCGTCGCGGACAGCTCGAGAGCTTCCTTGTTTCAAATCATGGATGAGATCGAGCGGCGCGTGATTTGCGACATGCTGGAACGCACGGAATGGAATCAGACCGAGGCGGCGGAGAATTTTCAGATTCCGCTTTCCACGTTGAATCAGAAGATCAAAAGGCTTGGGATTGACGTGCGGCGGCGCGGAGTTACGCGCGCCGAATCCTCCGCTTCCGCTACAGGGAAGTAAGTAGCACAGGCTTCAGCCTGTGCTACCTTAAGACTGTATATCTCAGCTTTTTCGATTGTCTCTGACCACCGCGTCCTTGAGGTCCGCGCCGTCCAGCTTGACGTCGGTCAGATCGATCTCCCGGAAGCTGGCGAGCGCCAGGTCCGAGCCGGAAAAATCCGCGCCGCGAAGATTCGCCTGACGCAAAACCGTACCCCGCAGAATCGTCTTGTGCAATTTCGCGGACCGCAAATCTCCGCGGAACAGTTCGGTGCCGCTCAAGTCGGCCTCGCTCAGGTCCGCACCTTCGAGTCTTGTTTCCGTAAAATCGCAATTTCGCAAATCCGCCTGGCGCATGTCCGCGCGGCTCAAATCGGCGTGGCTCAGTTTCGCTCCGCGCAGGTCGGCTTTCCGCAGGTTGCTTCCCGCGAGGTTGGCTCCGGTCAAATCGCGCTTCTTCAAATCCGCGCCGGAAAGATCGGCGCCGGAAAGATCGGCGCGTTCCCCGCCCGGATGCCCTTTATGAAATTTCTCGTGAGCGTCCAGGATGTCTTTCAGCTTCTTGCCTTTGTGTCGAATGGTCTCCGCCTTCCTCGGCTCTTTTTACCGTCTCACAACAGTCCGAGTAGTCCTGCCGTCCATCTGCAATTGTTATGGTTTGCTCTGTTATTCTACCGGAAACCGGGTGATGATCAAATCGAATGCGATGTCTAGCCAGTGAGGGCGCATGGATAAAATTAACGTCATCGTCGCCGCTTTGGACCGGGCGCCGGAAATTGTTCTTCCTCTCGTCCGCGAGGTCCCGGAAACAATCCTGAAGCGCCGCCCGAAACCGGGAAAATGGTCGGCGCATGAGCACGCCTGCCACCTTGCCTCGGTTCACCCGCTGATGTCGTCTCGCCTGGACTTGATGCTGGCGGAGCCACACCCGCGCATCAAGCCGTATCTTCCGCACCTGGACGAGGAGGAAGACGCTCTGTTGAAATTGAACTTGGACGAGGCTATGGCGCGATTTTCCCGCGACCGGCGGAAGCTGGTGGAAAGATTGAAGACGCTTTCGCCGGCGGATTGGGAACGCACCGCCGAGCATGGCGAATACACGCACTATTCCGTCTTCATCATGTTTCGCCACTTGGCGATGCATGACATGTTCCACGCTTACCGGATTGAGGAATTGCTGCTGAAAAACGATTGGGAGTGACTTCGCGCCGATCTTGCGCGAACCTGTGATAACTTGGGTTTGTGATGACACTGGTTGAGAAAATCAAGAACCGGGCGCGTTCGCATCTTCAGCGTATCGTGCTGCCGGAGGGCGAAGACCCGCGGATCGTTTCCGCTGCGGGGGCAATCGCGCGGGAAGGCTTCGCGAAAATCACTTTGCTCGGCCGGAAGCAAATCATCGAGTCGGCCGCCGCGGATTTGCATTTGGCGCTCGGGGACGTCGCGATCGAGGATCCGGTGACGAACCCGCGCGCGGAGGCGTACGCCCAGATCTATTACGATCGGCGCCGCGCGCGCGGCACGACGCTCGACGAAGCGAGAGACATCACGCGGCGCCCGCTTTATTTCGCGGCGTTGAGCGTGGCTGCTGGAGATGCCGATGGGACGGTGGGAGGCGCGGCCAACACAACGGGCGAAACCGTGCGCGCGGCTCTGCACGCGATCGGCCTTTCGCCGGAGGCGAAGCTGGTTTCGAGTTTCTTCGTCATGATTGTTCCGGAGCGACCGGGGTTGGACCTGGGGCCCGCAGGCGCGCTGCTCTTCGCCGATTGCGCGGTTGTGCCGGACCCCAATGCCGAGGAACTTGCTGAAATCGCGCGCGCCACTTCGGAAAATGCCCGCGCGATGCTCGATGACGAACCGCGCGTCGCATTCCTGTCATTTTCCACCAAGGGCTCGGCGAGCCACGCGCGCGTGGAAAAAATCCGGGAGGCGCTGCGCATCCTGAAAGCGCGCGCGCCGGAAGTTGCCGCGGACGGCGAGCTCCAAGTGGACGCGGCGCTTGTGCCGCGCGTCGGGAATTCAAAAGCTCCGGGCTCGATCGTTGCCGGACATGCGAATGTGTTGATCTTCCCGGATCTTGATTCCGGCAATATTGGCTACAAGCTGGTCGAGAGGCTGGGAGGCGCGCAAGCGCTAGGCCCGATCCTGCAAGGGCTGGACCGTCCTGCGAACGACCTTTCGCGCGGCTGCTCGGCCGAGGATGTCGCAAACGTGGTGGCCTTCACGGCGCTGCAGGCCGACGCGAGAAAAGAAAAAGCTTTGGAACCACAGATTCACACGGATAAACACGGATAAAGAAAGAGATTTCTGTTTTCGGGATTTCGACAATGGCGACACGATATCGCAATCTTGGATTTTCTTTCCCTTCACTTCTTTTGTTTCTATCCGTGTTCATCTGTGTGCATCCATGGTTCCTTTCCGCGTCCGCATTCGCGCAGGAGTCCGGCGACCAGGAAGTTGCGGTCAATCTGGCCGAGGGGCGCGTCGTGATTTGCGCGGCGAAGGAAGCGATTATTGTGGCGGCGATGGATGCGCATGGCGAGGCGGGTTCGCGGCCTCCAGAGATTGCGATCCTTTCCGCGGAACGCATCGGGGTGATGCTCGGCGCGGTCGAGTGGGTGCAGCCGGATTCCAGGGACAAGCCCGTACGGCTCGATAACGAATTCCACAGCCTCATCGCCGCGGCCCTGAATAATAGTGGCCAGAAAGATGCGGCGTTTCGCGCGAGCGACATCGAGTCCATCGGCATCGCCGTGCTCGAGCGCGTTCGAGTCCTGGCGGGGATGCTGCACCACAAAATTACCCTGGGCGAAGACGAACCTTTGATTCGCATCGTCCTGGTTGGGTACGTGCGGGATTACGGCCCCGAAGCGTGGGCGATCGACTACCATATCGAGCAGGACGCCCTCGGGAACGGTATCTGGCGGACACGAGTGCTGCGCCCAAGCTACAACCAGCTATATCCTCCGGAAAAGGGCAAGCCAAAGACGTTCATGGAGGTCCGTTATCCTCCGGAGAACCGCGCAAAGGGCGAACCCGAACTTCTCGACCTGCTCCAGCAGAATGATTCGCGCCTGACGAAAATCCGCGCCGCAAATGAAATTCAGGAGAAGTCCGTGACGCTCGCCGCGGAGGGGCAGAGCCAGAAGTCCGACACCGCAAGCCTCGTCAATTTCTTGAAGGCGGCGCTTCCGGCGATCGCTCCGCCGGAAACAAAACTTACGATGGCCAAGGTCGATTATGACGGAGGGTTCCAGTGGATCATCCAGCCGCCGAAAGCTCCCGCCCCACCGCCCAGCGAATCACAGCAAGATAAAACGCCTCAGGGAAAAACGCCGGAAGAGCCCGAGCGGCCCACGCTACGGCACAAATCTGAAAATTGATTGGTGATAGTTCCGCGCCGTTGGAACTAAGGAGTTCCTTTGTCGTCGGCAGGCTTTGCCGTCGCCGGTGAATCCGCCGTTACGGGGGCGCTCGCTTGCGGCGTGAAATCGGACCATTTGACGATCACGCGGATCGGCACGCCGGAAGGGAGGGTTTCATCCGAGCGCGAATATCCGGGGAACCACAAATTTTTGCCGACCTGCTGGCGGTACGTCTCAAAGACCGTAAACGGAAGATCGGAAGCGGTGACATCGCCTATCTCGGTGACCCATTTGCCCATGGTCTTCACGATGACCAGATCCTGCACGTCCACCCAGACCACGCCGGAAAAATAAGCGTGGGCGCGTTCCAGCGCGCGCGGTTTCACTGAGAAAAAGTAGGTGCTCAGCTCGTCGAGCGGCTGCTTGCCGCCATACGTGATCTCGTATTTCGGAAGCATTGCAGTCGTGAGCGGAAACATCGGCACTGGGGCGAGAAGATCGGAATCTCCCCTCTGAAAGTCGAGGGTATGGAGGGTCGATGGCTTTCTGCTCACCGGCTTCTCATACATCTTGCCGTCCGGAGTAATCCGTAGCTGCGTGACGATTTCGAGCTGGCCGGCGGGCTTGCTGTCGGGGCCGATCTCCTGGACGCGCACGTCCTTCTGAAACGTGTAATCCTTGATTGCGCGAACCATGTCGTCTTCTTTTGCCGCGAATCGGCGGATGATTTCCTCGGGCGGCAGCGTCGGAGGCTCGGGCTTGCTGGGCGGCGGGGGCGCTGGAAACTTCGTGGATTCAGGCGGTACCATCGGCCCGGCTCCCTGGGCTCGCAGCGAAGCAGGCGCGGCGGCGAGAACCAGGGCAAGCGCGCAACATGCGGCCAGGAGGTTTGATCTTTGGATCATGGAATCTGCTTTCAATTGTTGGATGCAATCCGCCGGTATTGTGCGGCATGGATTCGTGAAAAATCCAGCGTGCCGCTTCCCGGAGCTGTCATCAGTGTATCGCGCCGCGCCCCGGTAGGACAGGCTTCAGCCTGTCGGTTTTGGTTGCACCAAGGGCGATTGTGCAAATACCAACCCCGACAGGCTGAAGCCTGTCCTTCTGTTCACGCAGTTTCCATCCCGCGGGCGCTGTAGCTTTGCTACAATCGCGCGGCTGCAAAAACGAGCGTGGGCGCAAAGTGTTGCCGTGGAAACGCAGGCCAAGCGATTTTACGTGTCGGGCAGGGTGCAGGGGGTCGGGTTCCGCTTTTTCGCCGAGCGAACAGCAGCAAGTCTGAGTGTGGGCGGATATGTGAGAAATCTGTACGACGGGCGCGTGGAAGTTTATGCCATCGGCAGCGTGGAGCAGTTGGATGCGCTGAAAAACGCGTTGCGGCGCGGCCCGCGCATGGCTGCCGTGGATCGGGTGGACGAACATGACGCCGAAATTCAGCGGGAATTCGCGAATGTATTCTCCGTCGAACGCGACGAATGAAATCAAGCAGAGGTAAAGTCTGCGGCGAACGCGATCTGTTTAGGAATTGCAATTCATCTGGAAAGGTGGAGCAAGCGGAATGAACCATTTGAAGGAATTCATACGAGAGGTTCCCGATTATCCGAAGCCGGGAATCCTCTTCTACGATCTGACGACGTTGCTACAGAATGCAAAGGCCTTCCACAGCCTTGTCGATGAACTGTGCAGCCACTATGCGGGCAAAAAAGTGGACGCTGTCGTCGGCATCGAGGCGCGAGGATTTATTTTGGCGCCGGCGCTGGCGTACCGGCTGGAAGCGGGCTTCGTTCCCGTCCGGAAACCCAAGAAGCTTCCGGCGAAAGCCGTATCCGTCACCTATCAGCTCGAATACGGCACGGACACGCTCGAAATCCACGAGGACGCGATCAAGCCCGGCCAGAGCATACTCATCAGCGATGACTTACTCGCTACGGGAGGCACAGCTTCGGCGACCGTGGAACTCGTGCGCAAGCTGGGCGGAAAAGTAGTCGGGGCATCCTTCGCCGTCGAACTCACGTTCCTTAACGGCCGCGAAAAGCTGCCGGGAATCGACGTCTTTACGATGATCCAGTACGACAAGTAGTAAGAAAAACCTTTGGAACCACCGATGCACACAGATGAACACGGATAAAAGAAAAACAAAAGGAATGAAGGGAAAACCAACGATCGACCGTGCTATCATGCCGCCAGAATTTAATTCTTAAATAAATTATCTGTTTCTTTATCCGTGTTTATCTGTGTGCATCCGTGGTTCCTTTCTTTAGGTCGCTGCGCTGGCGGACGACCTCGAAGAGGACCACTCCGGCGGCGACGGATACGTTGAGCGCGCGCACTGGACCGGTGGTCGGGATGGAAACGAGGAAATCGCAGCGCTCGCGCACCAGGGCGTGCAATCCCTTGCCTTCGCCGCCCAGGACAATTCCCACTGGGACTTTGAAATCCACTTCGGTGTGGATCTGTTCGGCGCGCTCGTCGAGACCAACGAGCCAATAGCCTGCTTCCTTCATTTCCTCCATGGCGCGGGAAAGATTCGTGACGCGGGCCACCGGCAAGTGCGCGAGCGCACCGGCCGATGCGCGCGCCACGGTTTCCGTAAGCCCGGCGGCGCGCCGCTCGGGAATGACGACGCCCTGCGCTCCGGCCGCGAGCGATGTGCGAACGATGGCGCCGAGGTTTTGCGGGTCTTCCACGCCGTCGAGCAAGACCAGCAACCCGGGAGCGCTCCCCGCCGGGCGCGGTTTCAACAGGTCATAAAAACTTGCGGCTGGCGAGGAGGAAACGAAGGCGACAACGCCCTGATGTTCGCGAGTTCCCGCGGCGCGGTCGACCTGAATGCGCTCCTCAAAGCGCACCGGCACATCCTGCTTTCGCGCGAGCCGCACCAGTTCTTCGATCCGGTTGCCGTGGGTACCTTTGGCAACCAGCAAGGAATCGAGCGGGCGGTTTGCTTCCAGGGCTTCGCGAACCGCGTGGATTCCAGTAAGGCGGTCCATATCAGTATTCCGCGGGCTCAGCAATCGAGCGTGGCGATGGCTTGCGCGGCAATCGCTTCGCCGCGGCCGATCGCGTCGACGGATTCGTTGGTCTTCGCTTTCAAATTGATCATGGATGGAGCGATGGCCAGCGCCTTCGACAGCGCCTCCCGCATGGCGGGAAAGTGCGGGCCGAGTTTCGGCCGTTCCGTAATCACGGTCGCATCGATATGCACGATGCGGAACTGGTGTTTGGCGAGCAAATCGCGAATGTGCTCCAGAAATCGCAGGCTCGATGCATCCTTCCATTTCGGATCGGTGTCAGGAAAATGCGTGCCGATGTCGCCGAGGCCCGCGGCGCCCAGCAGCGCGTCGCACAGGGCGTGCGCCAGCGCGTCGCCATCGGAATGGCCGACCGGCCCTTTGGGAAATGGGAGTTCGATGCCGCCGAGGATCAGCTTTCTTCCTTCGGCGAGGCGATGGAGGTCGTATCCGATTCCCGCGCGGGTCATTGGCCCGCGCGCTCCTGGCGGAGATAGAATTCGGCAAGCTCCATGTCGCCCGGGCGAGTGATCTTCAGGTTGCGCTCGGATCCGACGACGACGTGGACGTCGCGGCCGATGCGCTCGACGAGGCCCGCTTCATCCGACGCCGATACTCCGTCCTGGCGCGCCCGCCCGAACGCTTCGAGAAGCAAGGACGAGCGGAACACTTGCGGAGTCTGCGCCAGAACCACGCGTTCGCGCGGAATCGTGGCCGTGATGAGCGCAACGTCGTTCGGCAGGCTCGCGCGCTTCACTTCCTTCACCGTGTCCATCGCCGGAATTCCAAGGATGGCCGCGTCGCAGGCGTCCGCCTCGGCGATCACGCGCTCGATCTGGCTGAGGGTCACGAGGGGCCGGACCGCGTCGTGCACCAAAATCAAGTCGGCCTCCGAAGAAACTTCGGCGAGCGCATTGGCGACGGAATCCTGGCGCGAATCGCCCCCGCGAACCACGTGAACCGGCCGGCCAAGATTTTCCGACCCGACGCTGGCCGCCACGGAATCGATTTCCTCGGCCCGCGTCGCGATGACGAAATCCGTGATCGCAGGGCAGGCCGCGAGGCGCCGCAGCGTAAAGAGCAGCACGGGAACGCCGTCGAGCATGAGAAACTGCTTCGGCGTGTCGGCGCCCATTCGGGTCCCTAGCCCTGCGGCGGGCAGGATGGCGGTTACGCGGTTCATCATGACCTCGGTGATGGAGCGGAAAAGCTTACACTAAATGGAGACAGTTATAAACTAACCTATCCACAGGCTAAGTGGCACAGGCTTCAGCCTGTGGGTCTTAGTCCATGGAAGGCCTACCCCCCACAGGCTGCCCTTCAGAAATGCTCAGGGTAAAAAGCCTGCGCCACTCTTCTCCTCGTCACATCACAAAAATAGAACCAAACGAGAGATTTCTTCGATTTGACGGTCCGGGCTCCACACGCTACTCTGCCTGTACGCTGACCTGAAATCGGTTTGCTGATCGCTGTCCGAGGAACTCAATCTTTCTAGGTCTTAATTAAGGAGATCCACCGGAAACCATGACGAAATACAAACTCGAATACATCTGGCTTGACGGCAAAAAGCCCATTCCCGATCTGCGCGGGAAAACTCTAATCAAAACATTTGAGAAGCCGCCCACTCTTGCTGAGCTGCCCAAGTGGGGTTTTGACGGGAGTTCCACCATGCAGGCTGAGGGGCATAGCTCTGACTGCGTTCTGAAACCAGTGGCTCTCTATCCTGACGCCAGCCGCAAGGATGCCTACATTGTAATGAACGAGGTTTATCACGCGGACGGCACCCCGCATACCACGAACATGCGCGCCACGATCGAGAACGATCCGGACTTGTGGATTGGGCTTGAGCAGGAATATTTCCTCTTTCAGGGCGGACGTCCTCTCGGATTCCCGGAAAACGGCTACCCCACCACTCCGCAGGGACCCTATTACTGCGGCGTCGGCTACAAGTACATGGGCAGCCTGGCCCGCAAGATCGTCGACGAGCACTTGGAACTTTGTCACGCCGCGGGTATCAATCATGAAGGCATCAACGCGGAAGTCGCCAAAGGCCAGTGGGAATTCCAGATTTTCGCCAAAGGCTCCGCCAAAGCCGCGGATGACACCTGGACCGCCCGCTATTTGATGCTGCGCCTCTGCGAGAAATACGAAGTCGATATGGTTCTGCATTGCAAGCCTATCAAGGGCGACTGGAATGGATCCGGGATGCACTGCAACTTCTCGACGAAGTTCATGCGCGAAACGGGCGGGAAGGAATATTTTGAAGCCCTGATGAAGGCGTTCGAGAAACATATCCCTGACCATATCGCCGTGTATGGTCCGGACAACCATTTGCGCTTGACCGGTCTGCACGAAACGCAAGCCATTGATAAGTTCAGCTACGGTCTCTCGGATCGCGGCGCTTCGATCCGGATGCCTATTAATTTCATCAAGGACGGTTACAAAGGTTATCTGGAAGATCGCCGCCCGAATTCGGAAGGGGATCCCTACCAGATCGTTTCACGCATTCTGAAGACGATCAACAGCGTCCCGAAGCCTGCCATGGCCAACGCATAGCTTGGGATGAGCGAGATAGACGGAGGATAGGACGCCGCAGTGATGCGAACTAAGGCGCCGCATTTTTGAGAACCAACAGCATCGCGCAAGGAACAAAACGCCCCGGATTGCCGGGGCGTTTTGTTTTTGTGGGATTAAACGAACGTTCATGCGAATGGGGAGAATTTGTCGTGATGGATCGCTCGATCTCGAATTGCAAAAACCAGACAGGCTGAAGCCTGTCCTACTTGGGGGCCAGTATTCGCTCGCGGTCGACTCGCACGACAACGTAGGTAATCGATCCCTCGATCGCGCTAAACCAATGGGGCACACCGGCGGGAATCACGACCACGTCGCCCGCTTTTATCCGGCGGCTTGTGCCACCCTGGATGGAGGTGCCGCTTGCGCCGGGGCCATCTTCCAGCCTGACGGAGATGGCGTCGGCAGGCCTCGGCTTCGCGTTGACCATTGTGCCCCCGGTCACGAGCGTCGCCGCGCCATCCGTCACGTGATAAATTTCGGTCACCTTGTAGTGCACGGCGACGACGCCGGGCGGCGTCTGCGGGCGGTGGATTACGCCGACGGCAACGTTGTATCCTCCGGCGTCCACCACGCGAATGTTCGGCAGGGGATTCGTCGCGGAATTGGGCGCTCCGTTCAGATTGGCTTGGATGTCCGCCGCGCTGACATAGGTGGCGGGAAGAGGGCTCGTGGACGAGTCCGCTTTTTGGGGGGCAGCCGTGTTGGGGGCTGCCGTGAAAAGCGCGAGCAGAAATGTGAGAAGTCCCAGCATTGCTTTCATCGCCGACTCCTTTTTTGCGATTGAATTTTCAATTCGGAATTTTCGTTAGGGCCGTGCTACTGACCGATACCTTATACCTCGCCGACTATGTGGTGACAGCCAAATTTTTGTGGGGGACGGTTTCAACCGTGCCGTAAGGTATGCGAAATAAATACGGCTTTAGCCACTGGCCTGTTGGAATGCGAGTTGCAAAACGCGCTCTTTTGCCTGTGGTCCAAGTGGCGGGAACACATTTGGAAACCCACAGGCTGAAGCGTGTGCTACTGGTTCGCTACGCGGACCGAATCCTGTCCAGGGCAACTTTCACACGAACTGCTGTGAGCGGCGCTTCCCGGATGCGCGCGCCGGTGGCATCGAAGATCGCGTTGGCGATGGCCGCGGCGGTAGCACGGCTGGAAGGCTCTCCCGCGCCGCTTGATGGAAGTTCGGGATGGTTGATCAGGACAATTTCCACGCGATCCGGAACATCGGATGCTCGCGCGACGGGATACGTGATCCAATCCACGCTGGTCACGTTGCTTCGGTCGAACGTCACTTCTTCCTTCAGGCTGCGGCCGAGCGATTGGATCAGGTTGGCTTCGATCGTGGTCCGAAGCGCTTCGGGATTGATGATCAGTCCGCAATCGTGAGCGCAAACGAAGCGCGTCACGCGAACCGCTCCGGTCTTGCGATTGACTTCCACTTCGGCGACGGTCCCAACGTAAGTGCCGTTGCGCGTGCTGAGGCCGACCCCGCGGCCTGTGGCAATGTCGCCGCCAGCCGCGCCCTTCTTCGGGGATGGGCGATTGTCCCAACCGGCTTTTTGCGCTGCCGCCGTCAAGACCGCTTTCGCGCGCGGGTCTTCCAGATGCTTGAGGCGGAATTCGATCGGATCGGCGCTGGCTGCTGCGGCGATTTCGTCGATGAAGGATTCGGCGGCGAAGGAAGTGGCCGGCCCTTCCGGGTCGCGCAAATGGGTGGTGCGCAGCGGCGACGCGCTGTCATGAAACGCGGGAATGACGTGCGCCGTAGCCAGAATATTTTGAAACGCGTACGGCGGCGATTCCACGCCCCACTGTGCGAATTCATCGACGCCCGTCGTATTGGGAATTCCGGTCAGTTGGGCTCCCAGATAATTTCCCGCATCGCCGGGGCGAAAATGCGTCTCGCCGCCGGAAAACGCTCGTGAAGTAAATTGCACCGACGTGGCTTCGCCCCGCGCGTCGAGAGCCGCGGCCAGATCGCAGATGACCGCGGGGCCCTTGGTGCCCCACGCCGTCATGTCTTCGCGCATCCACTGGACGCGCACGGGTTTTCCGGCAGCCTCGGAAAGCAGCACGGCATCGGCGGCTGCGTCTTCAAAGCCGGGGCGGCCATACGAACCGGCATCTTCCACCCAGACGACGCGCACCGTATCGATCGGAACGCGCAGCAATTCCGCGAAGCCCTTCTGCAAATCGTGCGGCTTCTGGCCGCCGGACCAGACCGTGGTGATGCCGTCCGTGTGAACATCGGCGACGGCGCAGCCCGGGCCCATCGTGGCGTGCGACTGGAACGGAAACTCGTAGCTCGCTTCCACTTTTTTCGCGGCGTTCGATAGCGCCGCGGCGGCGTCTCCGCGTTTCAGGGTTTCCTTGCTCGCCTTCGGCGGCGTCGAACGCATGTAGGCAAACAAATCTTTTTGCTCGGGGAACGCCTGCTTCGGCGCGGTCCACGTGACCTTAACGGCTTTGGCGGCCTGGATCGCGGCCCACTCATTTTCCGCGACCACGCCGACGAAATTTCCCTTCACGATAGTTTTTACGAAGCCGGGTATGGCCTTTGCGGGCGTTTCATCCACGCTCACAAATGTCGCGCCCACTCCTGAAGGCCGGATCACGCGGCCATGCAACATCCCCGCAACACGGACGTCGGTTACGTACTTGAAATGACCGAGAATTTTGGGAGGAAGATCCTCGCGCGGCACCGGCTTTCCCACAATCTTGTATGCCGAAGGATCCTTCGGTTTACCCGAACCCATGACGTTTAGCGAAAATCCGTCGCCTGAAACTTTCAGCGCATCGTTCAGGTCGCCCGCTCCTGCGAGCTCCGCGTACGAGACGCTCTTCGAGGCGTCGCCCTTGGCGCTTCCCTTCACATGCACGATGCCGTCGATCACTTCGAGCTGGTCGGCGGGCACGCCGAGACGCCGCGAAGCCAATTCCGTGAGCAAATAGCGCGCGTTCGCCGCGGCGTTGCGCAACGGTTTCGAGCCCAGCATGATGGACGTGCTGCCTCCGACGCCGCCCTGATTGGCGGTTGAAGCGGTGTCGCCCATGACCAGGACTACGCGATCGACGGGAACATCCAATTCCTCGGCGACGATTTGCGCGTATGCCGTTCCCACTCCCATTCCAATTTCCGGCTTGCCTGTGAACACATGGACCAGCCCTTCCTTATCGATACGCAGCCACGAATCCAGACGGCTGGGAGAAGGAGCGGTGATTGTCTCGGGCGAAGCCGCGGCCAAAACGCGCGGAAGCACGACGGAATCCGCCAGGCTGAAACCGATGAGCAAGCCTCCGGCGTCCTTCACAAATTCTCTTCGTGACACAGCGAATTTGGGAGCCATGATTTTATGCGCTCCTTTTCGCGGATTGCGATGCCCGGCGGACCGCGGCGAAAATGCCGACGTGGCTTCCGCAGCGGCACACTAAACTTTCAAATGCGTTCCGCATTTCGTCATCAGTGGGACTTGGATTCTTGTCGAGCAACGCTTTCGTTGTCATCACCCAGCCGTTCAGGCAGTAGCCGCACTGGAATGTCTGCTCCCCGATGAATGCCGCCTGCACGGGATGCGGTTTCCCCGCGGTTTCCAGGCCCTCAAGCGTGACGATTTCTTTCCCGACTACGCTTGCCACAGTCATTTGGCACGACCGCACGGCGCGATTGTCCACCAGCACGGTACACGCGCCGCATTGGCCGACGCCGCATCCAAAGCGCGGATTGTTCAATTCCAGATTATCGCGAAGGACATACAGGAGAGGACATTTCGGGTCCACATCTACTTTGTGAATCCGGCCATTCACTTTCAAGGAGGCAACGCTCATAAGCACCTCACAAACCCGAATTATACATCCGGTATTCGACGGCGCACGAATAGTGAAATATTTGTTGTGCTAGCGGCCCTGTTTCGTTCCGAATGTTTCCCGGGAACGCCAATCTCCCGATTGGCGTTCCCGGGTCAAACCGACTCACTGCTCTCTGTCGGGATAGCGGGATGGCTCGGCGCTGCGGGAAATTGTTCTCGGAGACTGAACCCACTGATCCGCTGCGTCATCATCTGCGCCGCGAAGTTCAGGATACGGTCCGCCGCGGGCTGAGGTTTGAGACCGCGCGAGTGGATGTTTGAGATGAGATTTCGATTCGCATCGGTGTGAGACTTGCCGGGCTGGTAAGCCATGTAGGCGGATAAACTTTCAGCAGTGGCAAGACCCGGACGCTCTCCGATCAGCAGGACTGCGATTTTCGGCGCGAGCAATTCGCCGATTTCATTCAGAATGCCGACCCGACAATGGCGAATCACGAAAGGATTGCCAACGGTCCAGCCGCGCGCGCGGGCTCCCGCGTCAAGCAACGGCAACAGGGAAGGAACTTGCGCGGCGACTGCCGTGACCGAGAGGCCGTCGCCGACCGCGAATTGAATGTCGTTCTCACGCGAACATCGTTTTGTCAATTCCTTCCGCGACGTTTCATTCAAGCGGCGTCCGAGGTCCGGCTGCAGGAGATATTCTTCTTTGGAACGCGCCTCGGTGCAGACCTCGAACAGATTCCATTGTTTGATGAACGCGTCACCGAAGACGGACTCCAGATCCAGTTCCGCGCGGACGGCGTCGCGCGCGGCGGCATGGGCTTCGCGCAACTCCAACTGCGTGGAGGTGCGATATGCGGCCCCGGCGCGGCCGGCCAAAATGCGCGCCGGCGTGCGCTCTCGAATTTTGCGGAGGACTTCGGGGAAATCGGCGGCGAGGAAGGAATCGGCGTCGCGCGGCATTTAGACGATTTCTCCCAAGGAGGATTCCAATCCCTGCATCAGCTCGCGCCGCGCGGACGCCTCGAGCAGCGCGGGCTCCGCGTCGCGGAAAATTCCTTTCGCCTGGAGCCAGTTCAAAAACTCGGGAGCGGGCCGCAAATGGAAAAGTTTTCTGGCGGCCAGCGCGTCATGGTAGCTGGTCGATTGATAATTCAGCATCACATCGTCCGAGCACGGAACGCCCATGAAATAATTGCAGCCCGCGGCGGCAAGCAGCACCAGAAGATTGTCCGCCGAATTTTGATCGGCCGCCGCGTGGTTTGTGTAACAGACGTCGCAGCCCATCGGGAGTCCCAGCAGCTTGCCCATGAAATGATCTTCCAGGCCGGCGCGAATGATTTGCCGCTCGTCGTAAAGATATTCCGGGCCGATGAATCCCACGACGCTATTCACGAGGAAAGGATGGAACACGCGGGCGACACCATACGCGCGCGCTTCGAGCGTCAGCTGGTCAATCCCGTGATGCGCTTCGGCAGACAGAGCGCTCCCTTGGCCCGTCTCGAAATACATCACGTCCGTCCCTTTCCAGGGAACGTCGCGTTGCGTGTGATGTTCGAGGACTTGCTCGCGCCCTTCGCGCAGCAACTGCAGGGTAACGCCAAAACTTCGGTTGGCCGCCTCCGTCCCGGCAATGGATTGAAACAGGAGATCCACCGGCGCGCCGCGTCTCATCGCTTCCAGTTGCGTCGTGATATGCGCGAGGCAGCACGATTGCGTCGGCACGCCATAGGCATCGATCAACCGGGCGAGAGCGCGCAGAATTGCGCCAACCGTTTCCACGGAATCCGATGCCGGGTTCACCCCGATCACCGCATCGCCGCATCCGAAGAGGAGCCCCTCAAACGCGGCGAGCAATATTCCGCCAATGTCATCCACGGGATGATTGGGCTGGGTGCGAATTCCCAAAACCCCGCGCTCGCCCATGGTGTTCCGGCAATACGTCACGTTCCGGATTTTGGCCGCGGCAAGGATGAGGTCCTTGTTGCTCATGATTTTGGCCGCGGCCGCCGCGATTTCGGGAACGATCGCCCACTGGAGCTGTTTCAATTGTTCCTCGCTCGTTGCGTCGTCGAGAATCAATTCCCGGAATTCACCCACGGTCATGCTCTGGATTCGCTGAAACCGCTCTGCGTCGTAGGATTCCAGGAGCAGGCGGCTGACTTCGTCGTGGGAAGGATCGATCAGAGGCTCTCGGACGATTTCCCCGAGGGAAAGGCCGGCGAGCTTGCGTTTCGCGGCCACGCGTTCGCGCTCCGAGCGTGCGGCGATGCCAGCCAATTGATCGCCGGATTTTTCCTCGTTGGCCTTGGCCAGCAAGTCGCGCAAATCGCGAAATATAAATTGCTCGGGCATGGATTTCCCTAAGGCGAATCGGTTACAACGTAGAAAGTAGCATCAATTGCAAAGGCGAGAAAGGTCGAGGGATCCGTCCGTCCGGATTCGATCCCAATCGGGTTTGCACGGATCACAGGCCACGAAACACGAGTCACGGAATTTCTGGTGCCCGAAAGAGGACTCGAACCTCCACTCCCTTGCGGGAACTAGCTCCTGAAGCTAGCGCGTCTGCCAATTCCGCCATTCGGGCTTGTAAGCGGGTGTTGCGAGGCAAATTGATTGTGCCCGCCCGCGGCAGCGTTTGTCAACGCGGGGCCGCGCGCGTCCGATATCCCCACCTGCTGCGCGCGGAGGCGGCGCGAACTGGCCGAGGCGGCCGGAGTTCATTGTTTGGTTTACTCAAAAGTTAGTCAACGGTTGACAGCAGCGGCTGGGTTGTCATAGCCTATGACCCATTTTGCTTTGACTAGAATTGGTTGACAGGTTGATCGATACACCTCAGTTCAAAAATGAGCGGCAGGGCGCGCGCGTGGTGATGCGGGTCCCGGTGGAAATACGTGGTACCGCCGCGGATGGGAATCCGCTGGAGGAATCCACGCATACCGGCGTCGTCGGCGTGCTGGGCGCGATGATCTGGACATCCCGGATATTGCGAGTCGGGACGGAAGTTGAACTCACCAATCGTTTTTCGCAGCAGACCGCCAAATTTCGCGTGGCCTGGGTGAAGGACCAGCAAGACGGCGAACTCTGGGAAACCGGCGTCGAATCCCTCGAACCGCTGGATGACTTCTGGGGGGTGCGATTCCCTCCAAAACCCGGTAATCATTAGATAACACTGCCCGTTCATACCTGCGGTTTGATGCTATAATTCGCTCAAGTTTTTGCCATTGCAGGACGGCGAATTTGCTCGTTCCCATTCTGCCCATTGCCGTTCTCGCGGGGAGGAAACCTTGGAATTGCCTCGATCGCTGATTCTCGATCTGCTCATGATTTCCTGGGGCGTCATCACCGTTGCTTTGGTGGTGCTGGTCGTATACCGAGGAACGTTGTCGTCGAAAGAAGACGATCAGATCTTCATTGATGCCGCCGAACAGCATCATTACCAGGACCAACTGGTGATCATCGCCCGCATCTCACGTCTGACCAGGCCGATTATCGCTCTCGGAATCCTGTCCGGAGCGCTCTTGCTGGCGAGCGTGGGGGTTTGGGTTTATCAGGGCTACAAGAGCTTCTAGGGCTTGCCGGGCTGGGCCGAATCCATCGACGTGACGGGCTCGGGCAGGGTGGAGTCCACGACCGAGGAGTGGTTCAGCGCAATCAACCATCGGTCCGCCTGCTTCACCAGGAACAGGGTAGTGTGCCCGCGGAATTGAACCACTTTGCCCTCCGACTGCGCGGCATACACGAATTGGTAAGTGGCCCAGGCGGAGTTCCCATTCACCTTAATCAGAGTGTTTGTCCGGTCCATCCGCACGCCGCCGATTTGCGCGCGCTGGGCCTTGTAGTCCTTCAGGAAATTGTCCCAGCCAATGACGGGCGGTTCCCACGCGCCGCTGACCACGACCACATCGTCCGCGTAGTATTTATGCAACGAATCCGCGTCGCCGATTTGCCAATATCCCAGGGCTTCGCCGATGGATTGATCGATGGCCTGCGCATCCGGCGCGCGCATCGCGGATTTAAGGTCCTCTCCGGGATCGACGGGCGGCGCGTTTTTATTCTTGTCCTTTTTTTGGGCGCCTGCTGGAATAGTGGCGGCCATCAAGGCGAGCAACAGGATGATCCAGATCCGGAAACCTCCTGCAAATTTTATTGCGATTTGTCTCATGTCAACTCCCCGCCGGTGAAGATAGCACGAACCCCATTGCGCCAGCCGGGAATCAGCGGGTGAAGTGTCGTGCCAGTGCACGTGCACCCGGAGCGGACATCCGTCACTTGAAGCGGGTTTTGCGCACGACGTCGAGACCAAATGTCCCGTTTTCATCGCGCAAGGCCACCACGGAGAATTCGCGGTTGACCGTGTATTCGATTTGAATCACTTGATACTGCGTCGTGGTGACGTCCGTAATGTAGGTGATCACAAGGCCGCGAGTAACTTGCTGTTCGATCGTGACGCTGGCAATTGAATTTTGCTGCGTGTTCAACGTCGCCACCGATGGACCGACGCTGAAATGGCTGATCCCGAACAGGCGCTGGATGCGTCCGCCCAACTGGCTGGAAATCGCTTCCGAAAGCAGCGCCGAGGCGCCCACTCCCGGGTTCTGCCCGGTCGCGGTTCGCGCCGCGCTTTCTTCGCCCGTTTGGCCGAGGGCAAGCAGCTCGATGATGTCGCTCGAGGGCAACGGCGGGTCGGATCGGTACGCCAGCGTTAGCCGGCTCGCGGGACCCGTGAAATCGAGGGTGACTTCATACTGGCGGATCGTGGTCGTGGCCTCGACGTTCAACACCGGGTCCAGGCGGAAGGGATTGGCGAAATTGATGTCTCCTCGCGCGATGGTGTATTGATTGCCGCGAAAACTCATTTCTCCGCTCAACAAGTGGATGTGGCCGAGGAGAATCGGATGTTCCCAGGTGCCGCGCAAGCGCAGGTTCGCGTCTGTCTGCAACCGCGCCCCAGCCCATTCCATCCGTGAATCGGGGCTGGATTCCGCCTGGATGTCGAATTGCAAATTTTGTAGAAACGAAGATGTCGTGCTCGGCCCGGTCGCCGGCTCCTTTGACGAAACCATGAAGCTTGCCAGGTCGAACCCTTCGGCCATCAGCAAGCGATCCACAACGATGCGCCCGGAAAGCGTCGCTGTTTGCGCGTTTCCGGAGAGGCGCAGATTCCCGCCCATAAGCCAGCTCATGCCGACGGGATAGCGAATACGAACCTGATCGGAACGCGCGTTGAGCACGTAGTTCAATGGCCCTTCTCCGTAAGCCACCGTGCCGCCGATGGTGAGGCGCCCGCCGCCGGTTTCCGCGATGACATTGTCAAACACCATGCGATTCGCGTCAAAATTGAAATCACCGGCAACGTTGCTCAGCCCCGCCGGGAAATCGCCGTACCGCAGGGAAGCGCCTTCAATGTGAACCTTGCCGTTGAAGCGCGGCGTGGCCACGGTTCCCGCGACCAGGGCATTGATCTGCGCGCGGCCACTGGCTTCCAGTTGCGGGTAGAACCCTGCGAGCAACTGGAGGCTGACCGCTCCGTCCATGCGCAAATTGAGGGCTTGATCGCCGGCGAATCGCGCTGAACCGGACACTCGAAAGTCCGTGTCGGTCCCGCGCAGGCTGGCCTGCTCGACTCGCACCTCGTCTCGACGGTAGGTCAGCCGCACGGGGCCGACATTTTCCAGCTTCACGGTTTGAAAATCGAATGTGAGGCGGGAGAGATTTGCTTCCACGGCGAGCGTTTCCGGGCGCGCACCAAATCCGGCGATGTCGAAATGGCCATCGACCAGACTGTGTCCATACAACCGGGAAAGATGCAGGGCCGAGACGAGAAATGGATTGAAATCGATGCGCTCGGCAGTGACTTGCGCCGTCACCGGATATTCGCCCCCGAGCCCAATGTCCAACTTTCCGTCAAGCCGCCCCGACGCCATCGCCGAATCGATTGTTGCGCTCAGGTGCTGTCCATCCGAATCCACTTTCCCGTCAAAGCTGCCCACCACATCATTGCCCAGTTTCAGGTCAACCAGGCGCAGCGTGGCGTGCAGCTCCGCCGCGCGCAGCGGCCCCTGTCCGTGGGCTTGCAAATTGAGGCGGCCTCCCACGGGCAGGCGCGCCATTTGGATTTTGTCGATGGCCTCCAGCGGAATCGCCGCGCCCGTGAAATCAAATGTCACATCGCCCGTGCGGGTGTGATAGTCGAGATTGCCCGTTACAATGCCCGCGGGCGCGCCCGGCGCATGCGCCGCCAGGCGCACTTCGGCGTTGGCGATGCGCACTTCGCCGGTGTGAATCGACAATTGTCCGCGCGCGCGCTCGAAGCGCCACGATCCTGCCGTTGCGTTCGACAGATCGAACAACCCTGCAAACTCGGGTTCCGCGCGAGTCCCTTTTCCATGAAATTGCCCGGTCAGCAGCCCGCGCGCCGCGTAGGATGTCCCTAACATTTTTTGCAGATCGTCCGTATCGGCCCCCACCAGGTTGACGTCAAACGTCCATCCGCTTTCGGGAGAAAAACCCCAGTTGTCGAGGTCGAGTCCCAGTTCCAGTTCCGCGGAGGACCGGCCCCGGCGCGCGCGGCCTCGGGCAATATGCAGCTCGTCGGGCGAATAGGTGAGCTCCCCTTCGAGATCGTCCCAATACAAGGAGCCATATTGCGCGTCGGTTCCCTTGCAGCGTCCCGCGAAGGTGGGACCGCCGAGAGGGCCCGTCAAGCGTCCGTCCCAATGGAAATGGCCGCCGATCACTTGCTGCTCCGCGCTTGGCCCGCGCAAGCGGTTGATGAAGTCGTCCCACAACCTGAGGTCTTCGGTATCCACCGTCATTTCAATCGAAGTATCGACCGTGCTCAGCGCGCCGCGGAACTGGATACGGCTGGATGGAGTTGAAATTTCGCCCGGCGAGAGTTGGAACTGCTTGTGATCCATGTCGTAGTGAAACTCAAAATGCGCCGCCGTGGGAATTTGTCCCGGGGCGGGCGTGGCCGGAGGGGTCCACACCGATTGTCCGCGCGAATCGACATGCTTGAAGTCGGCGACCCATGTGGTCGTCGCGTCCGCGTCCATGTGGCTGCCCCAATGCAGGGGATTGATGGGCAGGCTCGGGTTGTCTTCCGCGGCCAGCGCCTGATGCAAGTCCAGACCGCGCACTTTTGATTCGGCGCGAAATTCCAGCTTCGGAAGATTTACGCGCATGTGGCTGGTCACGTTTCCGCCAAGGATGAAGGCTTCCAAATCGGGCAAATCGATTGTGCGATTGTCGGCGTGGTAGCTGCCATGCGCGGAAATATTCCCGGGATGAAACCATTGGTATTTCATGGTGACCCGGTCGGCCGTATAGCGTCCGGTGAAATTCATCTGTTCGGCGGAGTATCCGCCCTCACCCGCGAATTCAATATGCGCGCCCGGCGCATCGCGTTTGCGCAGGATCGTCCACAGGTCTTCGAGGCGAAGTTGGCCCCGGTACCGGAAAGTCCAGGCGGGCTTCGCGAAGCTGGCGAGATTTGCCTCCGCATCTATTTCGCTGCCGGCCGTCTTCCATTGCAATTGCGTCACGGAAAAAGAATCCGGCCGGAGAGAGAATCGCGCGGAAAAGTTGGACGTGAAGGGCAAGTCATGCAGCGCCGCAATTTCAAGCGTTCGCGAGCTGACCTGGCCGAGGTAAACGGAGCGTCCGCCTTCGTCCGTGTAGTTCATTGCGAATTCAAAATTTCCGCCCTTGGCCTGGAGCGGAATTCGCGTGTCATTCCACAGGATCTCGCCGTCCTCCAGACGCAATTGCGCAATCTTCAAATCGAACAGGCCCTTCATGTTCGGAGCGCCGGTGCTCGCGGGAATCTTTGGCCCCGGAAAGTTCGTCGAGCCGTCTTTTTCGACTTGCACGTGCGTCGAGAAGCGGGACATCTCCACATTTCCCAGCGAAATTGTCCGGCCCCAGAAGGATTCGACGTGAATGTCGAACTGCAATACGTCCGCGTGAAAGAGCGGAGGACTTCCGGCCGGCTCGCGGCCATGCAAAGTCAATCCGTCGAAACGAGCGGTGAGCAGCCGCCAGGTAAAATGAAAATTTCCCAGTTCGACGCGCGCGCCGGTGGTTTTCTCAAGCTCCTGCACGATCGTCCGGCGGGCCCAGCGATCCGCGAGCCCGCTGGCAATCACGAAGGCAATGGCCAGCCCGGCGACAATCGCCAAGGCGACGGCGAGGCCCAGCCCGTGTTTCAGTCCGAATTTTCGCTTGGTTTCACTCATCGTTCCGAGTTTCGACGGCGCCTCACGGCTTGGTGCCTGCCTTTTCGATTTCGATCTTCAACCGCGATTTTGTATCGTCCAGCCACTTCACGGTCAGGCCGCTGATCCCGCGCTGGATGAGCACTTCGCGGATCTGCTGTTCGACCCCGGCCCGGTCCGGAGCGGGCTGCTTGTTTTTCGCAAGCTCCGGCAGCAACTCCTTCTGGTAATACGCGTCAATGTCCGCAGGTTCGATCTGCACGGACGGCCGGAATTTATAATCGACGTAGCGCTCGACATAGATCTGCCGGCTCAGCAATTGCCGTACCTGATCGGCGGAAAGGCCAAGTTCGTTCAGACGAGACGCGTACTTTTCCGGATTCGCAAACTGTCCCTTGAGTCGCGCCAGTTCCCGGTCGACCTCCGATTGCGCGGGCTGCGGGAAATGCGACGCCGTGGCCTCTGTCTCGACCACCCACTGTTCAATCAATTCTTCGAGCAGCTTATCGTCACTTTCCGCGTGGCCTTCGATTAACTCCTGGAAAGCGCCCAGTTCGCGCACCTGGCTCTGCAGAATAATGTCGCCTTCGATGCGCGCCACGATGCGATCCACCACGCGCGCGGACTGAGGCGGCGCCGATTTGCCAAACGCTTGCGGCGCGCGCGCTCCAGTCAAAAGCATGACGAAAATGAGAATCGCGTGGCGCATCAGAACGTGGTCCCCAGGTTGATGAAGAATTGGAACGCGGGGAGCCTCGCAAGGGTTGTCAGGCAGGCCTCCGATGGGGTGGCCGGGCACGTGCCGCCGCTCTGAATCAGGTATCGCGCCGGGTTCAATTGATATCCGAGATCGAGCGCCACAGGTCCAATCGGCGTGCCATAGCGAAACTCGATCCCTACCGTATGCGAGAAGTAGCTCAGCTCGTTCGTGCAGTTCGTCAAACACACATTCGGATTGGCCGGATCGAATGTGGGCGCCGGCGGCGCGGTGCGAAGCGAGATTTTCCGGATGCTGGGGAACACATTGCCGGCATCATAAAACACGGCGCCGCCCAGGCGGTCGCCGATCAGCGGCAAATGCATCGGAAAGCGCAAGTCCTGGTTGAAGATGAGCTCGGCTTGTCCGCCGATGGGGAAGCCGGTGACGGGATCGCGCGGGCCCGCCTGGTTGAGTCCAAACCCGCGCAAGGACGTGCCGCCGCCGGCGAAGAACCGTTCGGGGAGCGGAATATCCGTCGAGAGCGAATTGCCGTAGGGCGTCTGAACGCCGAATCGGGTGGAACGCGCAAAGACCAGCCGCCGGCCGATTGGAGAGTACGTCGAATTTTGCAAGTACACGCGGAGGAAGTTCGCGGAGGAGCCAATCGGTTTCATGGCCATGCTTACGTCCACATTTTCAAAATCCCCGCGGCTGGGGTCGGACACGCTGTTGCGGCGGTCTCGAACCCAATTCACGTCGAATTCGGAAACTTCCGTATTCTGGCTGAACAGCGGGATTTCCTCGACCGCGATTTGAAGATTGCTGGCGACCACATGCCGGTAGACGTACCGGTAGAGGATCGAGCTGCTGGAAGAAAGCTTCTGCGCGAGCCCCACGGAGGCTTCCGCCCGCCGGGAATCAAACGTTTGCACATCCCGTGAGGTTTCGTAATAGGTGGAGAGCTGCAGGCTGAAATTAGGATTTCCGAAATAATTGGGCGCTATGTAGGTAAGGAGCGCGCGGCCTTGAATCGTGCTGGCCCGCACCTTGAAGGAAAGCGAGTCCGCGCGTCCTGTCAGATTCGCCTTCGTAAGTCCCAGCGTGACGCGCGGCGCGAAGCTGAGGGATTGGGAAGTCGGACTGGTGGAGCTGCCCAGCCGTTGCGCCTCAAATCCCAGGCCGTACGCGATGGTATAGCGCCTGGCTTCGTCCACCATCACCACAACCGTTTTTTTCTCGTCCGCGCCATCCGGATTTTGCGGCGCGATCGAAACGCGGCTGAAAATCCCCAGGTTGTAGAGCTTCCGCTGCGTCTCGACGACGGTGCCTTCGCTCAGCGGTTCGCCCGACTTGATTCCCACTTGGCGCGAGATCACTCCGGCGCGCGTGTGCTCGTAGCCGCTCAGCAGGACCTTCGCGACCAGCACCTGGGGGCCTTCGGTGATGTGATACGTCAGGCGAACCATGGGACCTGCCTTCGGCCCGGCCGGAGGCAATTTCTCAACGTCGGCGGCAAACTGGGCCTCCGAAAAACCCTGGTCATAGTAGGTGGCAAGAATGTTGTCACGATCGGAGGACACGTTGAATTCGGAATAGGGCTGTCCCTTGGAGGAGCCAATCACGCCAAGGAGTTCATCCCGGCTGAGTTGCTGGTTGCCTTCCATGTCCAAACTCGCCACGCGGGTTTGCTCCCCCTCCTGGACGACAAACCTCACGGACAGGTCTCCGTGGCGCCCTTTGTAATCATCGACGAGTTGGCTCTGTACATTACAATCTTGAAATCCGTTGGCCTCATAGAGGGTGCGAATGGAATTGACGTCATCTTGCAGCAGCTCGGTCGAATATCGTCCCGGCGAAGCATAGGCGGCGGGCTGAATTTTTATGCGCCCGCGGAGAAGCTCCGGGCCGAAGTATTTATTGCCGGTGAATTCCACATTTACCAACCGGTGGTGGTCGCCACGAAGGACTTGATAGGTGACGACTCTGGCGGCTCGGCGCAATACATGGCTTGTTTCATCCGCGGGAGCATCCGATGCGGCGTAGTTCACTTGCGCGTCAAAGTATCCCGCCCGTTCAAACCAATCGCGCAGAGAGCGCCGCCCTTCCTGGAGCAGGTCCTCGTCCAGCGCGCCTTCCTGGTAGACGGGAACCAACTTGCGCAAAGTCGCCGCCGGAACCTTCGCGCCTTCCACAACCACGCGCACTTCCAGCCCCGCATATAATGTGAAATCCACCGGCACGCGATTCGTTTTCGGATCGTACGCGCCGCGGTGGATCGTGACTCGCGCTCCGAGATAATCTTTTCCCGCCAGCCATTTTCGCGCCCGGTCGGCCGCGCGATTCAGGCGGTCTGAAGTCACCTCGGCTCCCTCCTTGAGTTTCACCTGGCTTCGAATCTCCGCGTTCGCATATTGCGTCTGGTTTTGGACGGTGATGGCGCCAACGCGCGCCCGCGGACCGGGAGTGACGCGCACTAGAATATCCATCTGGAGCGTTTCGGGATGCGGCGTCGTTACATAATCAAGCTTGGCCTGATATTGTCCATCGTCCTCCAGGGTTTGCCGGAGACGATCGAGCGCCTCCTTCATGTCGCTTTCTCGGAATGGCTCTCCGACGTTCAGGCGTAGCGCGGAAAGCGCCAGCGCCTCTCCTGGCGGCTCGCGCAATCCTTCGATCTGAACCCGGTTGATGTAGAAATTCTGACGGACAACGAAATCCAGGCGAACGCCTCCGGCAACGTCGGCCAACTCGGCGCGCAAATCCGCATAGAGGCCGGAGCGAAACAGTTCCCGAAGGCTTGCGCTTTCCGCTTCCATGGAAAATGTCTGGCCGGGCTGAACCGTCAGCTCAGGAGGATTTAGTTCCAATACGGCGCCGGATTCGGCGACCACGCGCACTGCAACGACGCGCGGCGGCTCACCGGAAAAACCGCCCTGCGCCGCGAGAGGGCTTGCGCAGAGGAACCAGAACGCCGGAAGCCATGCGGCGAACCGTACGAAGGGACGATGGACGATCGGCATCACTCTTCACAACAGAGCTAGGGTAGCATAGCCGAGGTTGCCTGCCCGCCGCGAATTCTGCCCGGCACGCGGAAAACGCTACTCGATTTTCCCAGCAAAGCTCCGGTGGGCTATCATGAAGGAAGGACAGGCTTCAGCCTGTCGGGTTTAGAGTTGCCGCGAGCGCAGGCCTAAACCCGACAGGCTAAAGCCCGTCCTACTGGATCAGCTCATCTCCATGGACCCGAAATCCTACGAACGCTACTCGCGGCAGATTCTTTTCGGCGAAATCGGCGAGGCGGGCCAGCAGCGCCTGCTCGAATCCTCGGCCGTGATCGTAGGCTGCGGCGCGCTGGGGACCGCCCTCGCCAATCTGCTCGTGCGCGCGGGCGTCGGCAAGCTGCGCATCGTGGACCGCGATTTCGTCGAGCCTTCCAACCTGCAGCGGCAAACTCTGTTTGAGGAATCCGACGCGCAGGAAGCCCTGCCCAAGGCTGTCGCCGCGGAGCGCCGCCTGCGCGCCATCAATTCCGGTGTGTCGGTCGAGGGTGTTGTCGCCGATGTCGGCCCGAAAAATGCCGTCGAATTATTGCGCGGATTCCCGCTGATTCTCGATGGGACTGACAATTTCGAGACACGCTTCCTATTGAACGATGTTGCAATGCAACTCAATATTCCGTGGATTTACGCCGCCGTAGTTGCCAGTTACGGCGTGACGCTCACCGTGCGCCCCGGCGAAACGGCGTGCCTGGCGTGCGCGCTCGAATCCGAAAGCGGGAATGGTTCGCAGGCGACGGGCACGGAAGACACCTGCGACACCGTCGGCGTACTCGGCGCCGCTGCGGGCGTGATCGCTTCAATCGAAGCCGCCGAAGCCATCAAGCTGCTCACCGGCAAATCCGATTCGGCGGGAGGGCGCCTCGTTTCCTTCGACGTCTGGTCCGGGAAATTTCAATCCGTGCGCGTGGCGCGCAATCCGGAATGCCGCGCCTGCGCCCGTCGCGATTTCCGCTACCTCGAAGGCGAAGCGCAACCTCACCTGACGATGTGCGGCCGCGACTCCGTGCAAATCCACGAGCGTCGCCGCCAGCTCGATCTCTCCGCGCTAGGCAAACGCATCGCGCCCACAGTCGCGGACGTGCGGGAAAATGGTTTTCTTTTGCGCTTCCGAGTTCCGCCCTACGAAATGACGGTATTCGCAGACGGCCGCGCCATCATCAAGGGCACGCGCGACACAAGCGTGGCGCGCTCCCTCTACGCGCGCTACATTGGGGTTTAGTAGCACAGACTGAAGTCTGTGCTACTTACATCTTAAATCTCACAAACTTCGTGCTTGGAATGCAGCCGCGTGAGCCCACGCCCCATCGCTTTCAGTTGCTCTTCGCCCAGCACCTTTTCGATGCGCGGAAACACTTCGTTTTCTTCCAGCCGCACATGATCGTGAAGCAGTTTTCCAAGGCGAGCAATTTCTTCCGTTTCAATCGGAGTCCTCGCCGCCAGCCGCTGCTCGAAATCTTGCACGGCAGCGCGAATCTCAGCGTGATCCGCAAGGATTCGCATGACTTCGGGATCCCGGTCGAGCCGGACGTGCCGCGCATACGCGGGGAGCAGCACTTCCTCCTCTTCGCGAAAATGCACGTGCCCCGACTTGTGCCAGAAGCGAACGAACTTCTCCGCCTGCCGCTCCACCGCCGCCGCGCGTTTCTCCGCGGGAGCTTCCGCCGCGCGCCGCATCCCCAGCGCCTGAATCAGCGCGAAATGGTGGTGCTGGCTAAGTGGGTGCAAACTCGGATGGCGTTTCACTGTCAAACTAAATTACAACGAAAGGGTCTAGGAGGCTACCCGCTCCGGCCGATCGGCTGCCGCAGAGCGGCGCGGTCCAGGTTTTCTCGCAGGTTCATTAAAGTGAGGAAGGTGTTCAGGATGCGCGCCTTCATTTCGTCGGCCAAGGGCAGGCCGCTGGTCGAAGCGCGGGCCAGCATTTCCCCATGCTCGCCGATGTAATGAATGATTTCGACCTGGCGCGCGTGAGGGGTCTTCCCGTAGACGGTTTCCCGGCGCATCTGGGCGCAGTCGTTTTCGACTTTCAGCGTGAAATGGAGCACGCAGAGGTGGACCGGTTCGAGCGACGCCGGTACCTTTCCCTTGCAACCGTGTTCTCCGCATGCGGTCAGCGTAAGCATGGTAGGGGGCATACCCCGAGTCTATGATTGTAAGCACCGCGCATGCCAAAAATCCACTTCCTCCGTAAAACGTGCGCCGAATCAGCCATCTGCACGCTTGGCCACCGCTAGTTCCCTTTAGAAGGCCTTATGGATCGTCCCGATGGGTACGCGGGGTACAATATCCCGGTTAACTTGCGCCACTACTACTTTACAGCTGCCGCGCACCCTGGCAGGAAAAGCGGGCGCGCGTTCCAATACTGAACAAGATTTGGAGACCCGGTTTCATTATGGCAAACACACTCGAAAGCACAGAGCTAATCCGTTGGGACCTCAGCCTCCTGTACGCCGATATCGCCGACCCACGCTTGGATTCCGACCTGAGGGAACTCACGGCTATGGCCAAGCATTTCTCCCTTACGTACAAGGGCAAGCTGGCGGAACTGCTGGGCGGGGCGATCCGGGACTACTCGGAAATCGAGATGCTCAGCGACAAAATCAATTCCTATCTTTTTTTGCGCGAGAGCACGGACCTGACCAACGCGGCGATCAAGGCTAAGCACGCCGCCTTTCAGCGTGAATTGAGCGCGATCCGCGGGGAGCACCTTACCTTCTTTGAATTGGAACTCGTCCAGCTTGGCGACGACTCGCTCAAGAAATTTTACGCAAGCGATCCCGTTGTCTCCAAGCACCGCCCGTGGGTCGAGCATATCCGTACCTTCAAGCCGCACTTTTTGACCGAGCCTGTCGAGTCCGCCCTGGTGAAGCGTTCGCCGTTTGATTCCAGTTCCTGGAGCGATTTTTTTGACGAGGTGGAAGCCGATCTGAATTTTGAATTTCGCGGCGGGACGAAAAACCTCACGGAAATGATGCACCTGATCGCCGAATCCAAGGATTCCGACGAGCGGGCGGAAGCCTTGCAATGCGTGAATGGCGGCCTGGCCGGCCCGTTCGCGAAATACGCCGCGCAGACGCTCTACATGGTCGCCGGCTTGAAAGCGGTGGAAGACAAGGAACGCGGCTACGCGCACCCGATGGACCTTCGCAACAAGGCCAATCGGATTCCAGACTCCGTCGTCGATGTTCTCCACAATGCTGTCACAACCCTGGGCGGATCTTTGTCGCGGCGCTATTACAAACTGAAGGCGCGCCATTTGGGACTCACCATTCTTCGTTGGAGCGACCGCAACGCCCCGATGCCGTTTGCCGATACGACCAACATTCCGTTTGGCGAGGCCGCGGACATTGTGCAGACTTCTTACCAAAGTTTCAGCCCAACCCTGACGGCGCTCGTGAAGACTTTTTTTACCGACCGGCGCATCGATGTGCCGGTGGTAAAAGAAAAACGCAGCGGCGCTTTCAATTCCTCCCACGTTCTGCCCGGCGGGAAAGCCGTGTCGTATACGCTCTTGAATTATCTGGGCTCCAACCGGGACGTGATGACGCTCGCGCACGAACTCGGCCACGGCGTGCACGGCATCCTCGCCGGAGAGGCGCAGGGCCCTTTGATGTTCCACGCTCCGATCGCCTACTGCGAAACGGCGTCCGTGTTCGGCGAAATGACCACGTTTACTTTCCTGAAGGACCGCCTCATTCGCTCGGGAGATAAGAGTTCGCTTCTGGCGCTGATCATGGCCAAGATCGACAGCACCATCAACACCGTCGTCCGCCAGATCGGATTCTCAAACTTTGAGCGCCGCCTCCACGGCATGGACGAGTCCTATACGGCATGGTCGGAGCCGAAGAAACGTTCCGTCGAGGAGTTGGACGCGATCTGGCTGAAGACGGCGCAGGAACTCTACGGCAAGGAAGGCGAGATTTTTACTTACGAAAACTCCGAGCACTTGTGGGCATACATCCCGCACTTTCACAGCCCGTTCTACGTCTACGGCTACGCCTTCGGCGAACTCCTGACGCAAAGCCTCTTCGCGCAGCGCCAGCGTCTCGGAGCGGAGTTCGAGCCGCTCTATCTGGACTTGCTGCGTTCTGGAGCCACCAAGGACGTCGTGGAACTCCTCGCGCCATTCGATCTGGACGCGCGGAAAGAGGCCTTCTGGAAGGATGGCATCACAGTCAGCCTGGGCGCCTTGATCGAGGAAGCGGAGCAATTGTCGCGCGACATGGGAGTGATCTAAGGAACGGTTCATTCACCTACGCCCGGCGCCGCCGGCCGCCTGAGTTGATTATCATTGTCGCGCGCGAGCCGTTGCGTGTATATTGCGGGCCACCGGAGAATCAAAGGGAGATCCCTACCAAATGGAATGTGCTATGAGACGTTTCCTTACCAATGCGCTCGTCACGGGAATTGTTTGTGCTGGCATGGCGTTCTCCATGGCGGTTCAGCCGGTTGCCGCTGCGGATACCAAGGATGACCCAAACGTTCTGCAAGCCGACCACGCTCTGGTCGCAGCGTTGGGGAAGGCGGACAAAGCGGCGGCCGACAAGTTTCTCGACGCGGATTTCGTGTGGACAAATTCGGCCGGGGAAACCCTAAGCAGAGCGAAGGTCCTGAGCGGCCTGCCCAAGCCCCCTCTCGGCGATGAGAGCGGCTTGCAGGTGACAGAGTACACGTACGGCCAAGTGGGAGAAGTGAGAGTAGGCCGCGGAAAGATGCAAGTTCTGCGCGTATGGGTGAAACGTCCTGCGGGCTGGCGGATTCTCCATTACCACGAGGTTGCCCTCGCCGAACATGCGGGAGCCAGCGCGCTGAGCGCAAACGATTGCAACGTCCCTTGCAAAGATGTGCCGTACCCGCCGAAGGACGATGCCGAAAAAGGGATCCGCGCTTCCTGGGCTGGATTGGAATTGGCGCTCACCGACCACGACACAAAGGCATGGACTCCTCATTTTCCCGACGAGTACATGATGGCCACTTCGGGCGCCACGAATCCGATCACAAAGGCGGATCGCATCGCCACAATCAGCAAGCCCGGCTCCGCTCGAGTCACCTTGTGCAGACCCTTGTGGGTTGCCGGGAATTTGTGTGAATCGCAGTTGGCGGCAGTACCGCCGGCGAAGTTCTTTCACTTTGGGGATTCGGTCGTCATCATCTCGCGGAACAAACCGTATATCGGCAAGCCCGAGCTTAGTACTCGAATCTGGCACGTCGACCGTGAAGGGATCTGGCAGATGATGGAGAGCTGGGACACGGAGATTCAGTCCGAGCCCGCCGCGGTACCAAAACCGTAACGCTCCGATCTCAGCGGCGGCAGGAAAGCGTTCAGTGCCTCTAAACTGGAGGTGGCTCATGAAAAACAACCAAGTAATCCTCATCGCCCTGGCTGGTTTCCTTCTCACGGTTTCAGCCCCGGCGTTGGCGCATCACGGGACGGCGGCGTTTGACATGGTCAGTGTGACCACCGTTAAGGGAACCGTGACGAGATTCGAGTTCATGAATCCCCATGCCCTGATCTATATCGATGTGACAGGCAGCAAAGGCGAAATCGAGCATTGGATCGCGGAAGAGAGCAGCAATAACCATCTGAGCCGGAGCGGCTGGGACAAAAATACGCTTAAGGTGGGAGACCAGATCACTGTTGCCGGCCATCGCGCCAGGAACGGCGCGCGTGTGTTGGAGCTGCAATGCTCGGAATGTTCGGTGACGGATGCGCAAGGCAAGGCTTGGCCATACCAGTAGATCGCCGGACTCGTTTTACGCTTCGGCTTGGTCACCATGGAATGTGGATCTTTTGCTTCTTCTGATATTCCACACCGACTTGGTGATCAGGATTCGTTCTGCCGGGAAAGTTTTTCAAAATGCGCAACAAAAATAACTTGATTAATTTGGTTTTGGCGCTCGGGGCTGTTTCCGTCTTCTCAGTGGTTCTAAGCGCTCAGAATGCTGCTCAGTCGGGAGCGGCTACAGCCCGCTCGTTGACTCCCACGGTTGATCTTTCCGGCGTTTGGGAAGCGAACATGCCCGGCCTTAAGTGGGCCACTTATTCTTTCACCCCGGACATTCCCCCCATGACTCCGTGGGGAAAGCAAAGGTACCTGGCTGTGAAACCGTCCTACGGACCCAGGTCGTTCGCGGACTCGACTGACTATGTGAATCCGACAACCGGCAAAGACGTTGGGTGCCTTCCTCCTGGAGTGCCAAGAATTTATATTCAGCCCTTCGCGCTGGAGATGATTCAGACTCCCGGACGCGTGCTGGAATATTTCGAGTTCGATCACCACATCCGCCAAATCTTCACCGACGGTCGCCAGCATCCCAAGGACCCGGAACTTACCTGGATGGGGGACTCGATTGGCTGGTACGAGGGAGATACACTCGTCATCGACACTGTCGGTCTGAATGAGAAGACTTGGGTTGACCGCGGAGGTCTGCCGCATTCCGACCAGTTGCACGTCATCGAGCGCATCCGCCGTCCCAACCATGACGCCATGGAGATCACCATTACGATCGACGACCCGAAGGCCTACACGAAGACCTGGTCGGGATATCGAAACTACAAGCTAGAGCCCACCTGGAACATCAAGGAATTCATTTGCGCGGACAATGGCGACTACAACGAAGATTTCATTAAGAACAGCGGGGCATATAGTCCGCCGACCCCATCAAAACAAAAAGCGAAGCCGGCGAAGCCCAACCAGTAGCCCGGTCGATTGGATAATAAGCGAGTTTCCGGTATTGAGTCCGTTTGATCGCAAAGATGCCCGTTCCGTCCCGAAATTCACGGGACGGAACGGCCGCTACAAAATCGTCCTCCCCGGAGGCTGTTGGGTTTTGTAGAGGCCGCCCGTTTTTTTGGGCGGGCAGCCGTCTGCTTCCCTCGCTGTTCCGATTCGCTGGGGCCTATGCTAAACTGTCGTGGCAATAAGCAGGGATTCGTCCCCCAACTTGTTTCCCAAGAGGCGATTATCATGTCTGGGCACTCGAAGTGGGCCACAATCAAGCATAAAAAAGCGGCTACCGACGCCAAGCGCGGCCGCATTTTCACGAAACTGATTCGCGAAATCACCATTGCCGCGCGCGTGGGCGGCGGCGATCCGGATTCCAACCCGCGCCTGCGCACCGCGATCCTGGCCGCCAAAAATGAAAACATGCCCAACGACAATATCGAGCGCGCCCTGCAGCGCGGCATGGGAACGCTCGAAGGCGAGCAATACGACGAAGTGAATTTCGAGGGCTACGGCCCCGGCGGCGTGGGCATGATCATCGAAGTGGTCACCACCAACCGCAACCGCGTCGTCAGCGAGATCCGCCACATGATGAGCAAGCACGGCGGCAACATGGCCGAAAACGGCGCCGTGGGCTGGATGTTTCATCGCAAAGGCGACATCGTCGTGTCCAAGGAAAAGGCCAACGAAGACAAGATGCTTTCCATCGTCCTCGATGCTGGCGCGGAGGATTTGCGCGACGACGGCGAGGCCTGGGAAGTGCTGACTCCGCCGGAAAGTTTCGAGCCGGTTCGCGAAGCGCTGGTGAAGGATGGCATCACTCCGGAATCCGCCGAAGTCGGCTGGGTGCCGCAAAATTACGTAAAGCTTACCGGCAACCAGGCCGCGCAGATGATCCGGCTGGTCGAAGCGCTCGAAGAGCACGACGACGTCCAAAAAGTTTCCGCCAACTTCGACATCGACGAAAAAGAAATGCAAGCCGTCATGGCCGCGCAGTGATTTTAAGTGGCACACGCTTCAGCCTGTGTGCTTTTGACTTTCTAGCCCGCAAAAGCACACAGGCTGAAGCATGTGCTACATCCCCCCTAAAAAATTGTGGCCGGGTAGAGCGCGCCGCCGTACACTCAATGCCGTGCCGCTCTCCTCTCGAACGAATGAAAATTTGATCCGCGTGCTCGGCGTCGATCCCGCCGCGGCCGGCGCGACGGGATACGGCGTGATTGAAAGTGACGGCCGCCGCTGCCGCATGCTGCGCTTCGGCGCCCTGCGGGCCACGCGCAAAGGCCCCGAACATTTTCCCGAACGCCTCCGCGAAATTCACGCCATGCTGGCCGCATTGATCGAGGAATTCCAGCCGCACGGCGTCGCAGTCGAATCGGTATTCACGGCGCTCAATATGAAAACAGCGCTGAGGCTGGCCGAAGTTCGCGGCGTGGTTTTGCTGGCCGCGGCGCAACAAGGCATCCCCGTGCGCAGCTACTCGCCGCGCGAAATAAAAGCATCCGTTGCGGGCTACGGCAACGCGGCCAAGGAGCAAATGCAGCTGATGGTGCGCGCGCTGCTGGGCATGAGCGAAACGCCCGAGCCCGCCGACGCCGCCGACGCGCTTGCCGTCGCGCTCTGCCACGTGCAGGCGGAGCAATTTCGCGCCCGCCTGGCCGCCGGGAGTCTGCGCCCTGCTGCGGAGCCGGAGTGCGCGCCTCCGCTTCGCGGTTCACGCAGCCGTGGCGCCGCTTCGCGCATCTCATAGTCACGATGACTCGAAACCGTTTCTTTTTGCAATTCCTGGCCCTTCTTGCCGCCGCGTGGTTTCTCGCGCCGGCGGCTGGCGCGAATCCCGGCGGCGCGACCATTACCTATCGGCGCGTTTTCAAGAACAGTTCTCCCGAATTCATCGAAGTCAAGATCGGCGACCAGGGGAAAGCTACGTTCGACATCCGCCAGTTGGACGAAGATGCCGATCCCGAGCCGTTTGAAGTCAGCCCCGCCGTGCAGAAAAGAATCTTCGACCTGGCCGCCGAACTGAAATATTTCGCCATCCCCAACCTCGACATCCAAAAGAAAATTGCCAATCTCGGCCAGAAAACCTTCCGCTACGAAAACGGCGCGGAAGCGCATGAGACCTCCTTCAATTACACGCTCAATACCTCGGCCAATCAGCTCATGCAAATCTTCGAGGGACTCGCCAGGCAGCAGCAAGACCTCGTCTTATTGCAGCGCCAGGCCAAGTTTGACCGCCTCGGCGTCAACGACGCCCTGATGCAATTCGAATCGGACATGGACCACCGTCTCCTGCCCGAGCCCGAACGCCTCCTGCCGATCCTCGATCAAATCGCCGCGGATTCGCACTTCGTCGAAATCGCCCGTTCGCGCGCTCGCGCCCTCGCCCAGCGCATTCGAAACTCCCGAGACCACTGATCCCCAGCGAATTCCAGGATGGTTTTAGTAGCACAGCCACTCTTGGCTGTGTGGGTTTCGCGTTTGTCATTCGGTAGGGGAGTCTGCCGTTGCAATCTAGAAACCCACACAGCCAAGAGTGGCTGTGCTACTTAGAACATGGAGGAGACGCAAATCCATCCCAACGCATCTAAGTAACCAGAAAGAAGTCCGACTTGAAGCCTATGAAATCCCTGTTGAGGTACCCCGCGGTTTTTGTTGCCTTCCTGGGACTTAGCCTATCCCTGATGCCCGCGGCGCGCGCCCAGGATGCCGATTCCGTGCGGGTCGTTCGCCTGAGCCGTGCGGAAGGGCAGGTCCTCGTCTCTCATCCAGGAAGTGACGGCTGGGAAGAGGCCCCCGTCAATTTGCCGCTGCAGGAAGGCGATAGCCTGGAGACGCAGGGCGGGCTTGCCGAGATTGAATTTGAGAATGGCGCGACCGCGTATCTCGCCGAAAATTCCGTTTTGAAAATCGCCCAGCTCGGCTTTGCCCACGGCGGCCGGGCGACCGAGCTTAGCCTCACGCAGGGTACGGGAACCTTCTACGCCAACCTCACCAACATGGATTCTTTTCGCGTTCTGGCTTCCACCTTCGACGTCGCGATTCCCGCGCGCGCCGAATTTCGCGTCGACGCTTTTCATGACGGCGCGGCTGTCGAGGTGTTTCTTGGAACTGTGTCGGTCAGCACGACAAAAGCTTCCACGTCACTGACAAAAGGGCAAAGCGTCGCGGTCCACGAACGCGATTTTCAGGACCTCAACAACATCGCGCGTCTTCCCGAGGAAGATGCGTTCGACCAGTGGGTGACCGAGCAAGGCGAAATCATCCGCTCGGGGAACAAGAACACTCTCGCCTACATCAACTCTCCCAATTTTTACGGATTGTCGGACCTCGCGATCTACGGCAACTGGGTAGACATTCCGCCCTTCGGACTTTCCTGGCGTCCCTTCAGCGTGGGCTTCAGCTGGATGCCCTACGGCAATGGCAATTGGAATCTCGATCCACGTCTCGGATGGATCTGGGTGAGCAACGAGCCCTGGGGCTGGATGCCCTATCACTTTGGAGCCTGGCTGCTGTCGCCGACGCTGGGCTGGGTCTGGGTGCCGGGAGGCGCTGCGGGGCTGCGGCACTGGGAGCCCGCGCGCGTGAATTGGGTGCACGTCGGCAATCAAGTGGGATGGGTGGCGAGGAGTCCGCTCGATCACAACGGTGCGCCGGCAAATCTATCCTCGGGCGTGGTCACGCGGCCGGTACGGTCGCCGCGAAATGGAAACGAAGGCAACGAAATTGTGACGGGCAAGGAACTGCAAAGCGCCACCGTGCTCAAGGAACTGCCGAGGGAATTTGGTTCGAGCCTTGCGTCTTTCAAGCCGCGTTCCGGAATTTCTTCCCCCGTTCGCAGGGAGCCGAACGCCGCGGATGGCAATCATTCCATCGTCTTCGATCGCGGAACTCATGCATTCATCAATCGCGACGGCAGCGGACCGGATGTCCCGGTGCGTGCGTCCGTCCCCCCTGCGAGTCTCATGCCTAAAACGGGAGCAAATGGCGAGATTCCTCGAGTGATGGTCCCTTCGGTCCAACCGCCGCAGGTTCCTCCGAATCGCGTCCACTTGCCGCCGCCCTATCCCGTGGTTCCCTCTCCGAATGGATCTACCGCGCCGACTGGATCGCAGCGCACTCAGACGCCTGCGCGCGCACCCGCTACGCCACAAAATCCACCCAGCGCGCCGACTCGGCCAACGGCGCCGCCGACCGCTCCGCCGCATCCTTTGCCTCCGCGCAATACGCCGCAACTAGGTTCCGCGCCGCGCTCCGCTGTGCCGGCGCAACAATAGTGGCACAGGCTTCAGCCTGTGGGGGTTCGTCCTTGCTGGGACCAAACCCCACAGGCTGAAGCCTGTGCCACTTTTTCTGCAGCGCATCGGAAAATAAATTTCACAGTGGGAGCTTGAACTTACCGGATCACAATCCCTGCATAGCCCACTACTTCCTGCATATCACCATTCACCTCTCCCGAAGTCGCATAGCGGACCAGCTCGGCCTGCGTGGCTCCCAATTCTCGCGCGGCGATCAGCACGGCAACCGCGGCAGCGTATCCGCACATGGAAATCTTTTCATCGCGCACCGTGTCGAAGAGTTTGCGCGGATCGAGCGCGAGAATCTGATCGATGGCCTTGCGGTCTTTCACGCGCGTGACGGCATCGCTTTCATAGTGGTTCATGTCCGAGCTGGCAATGAGCAGGACCGGATCGCGCTCCGCGGCAATCACGCCGGCGAGCGCGTGGCCGAGCGCTTCGAGTGACTCCCATTGCGTGGGGCCGATCACGATCGGCACAAAGGCGAAAGAAGGAGCGAGCCGTTGCAGGAAGGGAAGCTGGACTTCGAGAGAGTGCTCCGAGCTGTGCGCCACGGCATCTTCGCGCAACAGCGGAAAAGCGCGAACAATTTTTTCCGCCAGAAGAGGATCAACGGGCGCCATTCCGAGAGGCGTCTGCCATGCGCCTTCGGAAAGAATGGCAAGGGGAGCCCCGCGCGGGAAATGCCTTGGGCCTAGCAAGATCACGCGCGCGGGAATTTCAATGCGCCGGTAAACTTCCCCGGCAACGCTGCCGGAATAAATGTATCCGGCGTGGGGAACGAGGCAGGCGCGTGCCCGAATTTTCTTTTCCTCGCCGCCCGTCGCAAGTAGAGAATCGACCGCGGCGCGCAGGCGCTCCGGATCATCTGGATAAAACCGGCCGGCGACCGCTGGAAGGCGAATCATGGCGAGCCCTTGGGGCTCATTTCGGTTTGGAGGGTTTGCCCTTGATCTTGTAGGCGACGTTTTCGCCGGGCTTGTACCAAACGACCACATTGTCGCCAAACCGGTAGCCGCCCTCTTTGAGAATGTTTTGCATTTTGTCGCGGATCGCGGGGGAATAAGTGAAGGTGTGAAGTTCGCGCGCGTCGGCGACGCCGTGCACCTGGAGCGACTGGTACGTCATTTGCATGACCACGAAGTGCGTCTTGATGATTTTCTGTTCTTGAGGGGGAAGGCCCGGGGTGCTCTGCGCGGCCGCGCTCGGCGCGGAACTTGCCGTCACGACGCCGCAGAGCGCGAACGCCGCGGCGAGCAGGAGCGCGCGAGTTTTATTCCGCGTCATCGAGCGTAATTTTCAGCGACTTCAGAAAGCGCAGATCCTGCGGCGTCATTTCAAATTTCGGCGCTTCGCGATCTTCGTTCAGAATTTCCTGGTCGACCTGAATGTGCAGGGATTCGAGGAAGCGGCGGTCGTTCGTGGTAATTTTCGTGTCGTCGCCATCGCGTCGCGCCAGGCCGATCGTCGCATCCAGCTTCAACACAATATCGAATCCCGCGGAACGCACATCGGAAATCGCCTCCGAGATGCGCCCGGATTCCGACACGGTATCGTTGATCGCGTGTCCCAACTCGCGCAGCAGTTGTTTCAGATGATCATCCAGTTGCACGATGCCCCCTTCTGGAAAACTTCCCCTCCTTTTAATTGTAGGACGCAGCGCCGCGGGAAACAAGTCCCCGCTCGCGGAGGCGCGTGTTCAATCTGCCTATGCCGCCGGACACTGCATAATGTTCCAATTTGAAAAGTCCGTCGAGAGTTCTGAAAATTAGGAGGTCGGGGCTTCAGCCTCCGTGTGAGAATTTGGTTTTGGTTCATGTAGCGCCCGCCTTCAGGCGGGCACTTTGGAGCCAACCGAATGCCCGTCCGCCGCGGCGGACGGGCGCTACACAAACGCGTCAGTCCCTGAAGGCCGCGATGCAGTTTCGCTGATCGTCCGACCTTCCCATCCTTCGTCAGGGAAGAAGGTCGGACCTCCTGAACAGCAACATCAAATTCGATCGTGGCGGACAGCTCGAAAGCATGAGACTTCCGAACAACGCTGAACAAGCGCCCATTTTGTACTAGAATTCAATCATGGCCACCCAACCCATGGGACTCTTCGCGACGGTGCGGCATTCTCTCCGCATCCTCTGGCGGGCCGCGCGCGAGCTGTTTCACGAGGTCACCGGCGCCGTGTTTTTCATCCTTGCTGTGGCCGCGCTTCAGGCCGCGTGGCGCGCCTGGCACCGCGGAGCCGGCCGGTGGCTCATAGGCATGACCGCCGGCTACTCGCTCCTGATGATCCTTTTTGGCGTGATGTCTTTCCGCGACTCGCGGCGGGTCCGATGAATCCACCTCCCGATCAGACCGCCGAAAAAGCGCCCGCAACGAACGAACGCAAGGAGCGCTTCACAACGCTCGGCGGCATTCCACTGAAAACCGTCTACACGCAGGAAGACATTGCCGGGCAAGAGGTCGAGGCCACGATCGGCGTCCCGGGAGAATTTCCATACACGCGCGGCATTTATCCCACGATGTACCGCGGCCGTCTTTGGACCATGCGCCAATACGCCGGGTTTGGCACGGCGGCCCAATCGAACGAACGCTTCCGCTATTTGCTCGGCAAAGGGCAAACGGGATTGTCCGTTGCGTTTGATCTGCCGACGCAGATCGGCCACGACTCGGATCATCCCCGCGCCGCGGGCGAAGTGGGAAAAGTCGGTGTGGCCATCGATTCGCTGGAAGACATGGAGGCGCTCTTCGACCGCATTCCCCTGGACCGCGTCACGACGTCCATGACGATCAATGCGACGGCCGCGATTCTGCTCGTGCTATACGCTGCCGTCGCGAAGAAGCAGGGCGCGGACCTGCGGAAAATTTCTGGAACGGTTCAAAACGATATCCTGAAGGAATTCATCGCGCGCGGCACATACATCTATCCGCCGCGCCCGTCGATGCGCATTGTGACGGACCTCTTCGCGTGGTGCCGCACCGAGCTCCCCGCGTGGAACATGATCTCCATTTCCGGGTATCACATTCGGGAAGCGGGCTCGACGGCGGCGCAGGAAGTCGCCTTCGCGCTGGCCGACGCGATTGCCTATGTCGATGCAGCAATCGCCGCGGGATTGGCCGTGGATGAATTCGCGCCGCGGCTTTCGTTTTTCTTCAACGCGCACAACGATCTGCTCGAGGAGATTGCCAAGTACCGCGCCGCGCGCAGGCTCTGGGCGCATTTGATGCGGGACCGCTTCGGCGCGAAGAATCCCGATTCGATGATGCTTCGCTTTCACGTGCAGACGGCCGGCAGCTCGCTCACCGCGCAGCAGCCGGAAAACAACATCGTGCGCGTCGCGATTCAGGCGCTCGGGGCCGTGCTCGGCGGCTGCCAGTCCCTGCACACGAACGCGATGGACGAGGCGCTCGCGCTTCCCACCGAAGACGCGGCGCTACTTGCCTTGCGCACGCAGCAGATCATCGCGCACGAAACCGGCGTCGCCAACACGGCGGACCCGGTCGGCGGTTCCTACGCCATCGAAAAATTGACCGACGAAATCGAATCGCGCGCGAAAGAATACATCGCGAGGATTGATGCGCTCGGCGGCGTGCTGCGCGGCATCGAAACCGGCTACGTGCAGGGCGAAATTCAGAAAGCGTCGTACGACTATCAGCGTGCCATCGAGCGCGGCGAGCAGATCATCGTCGGCGTGAACCAATTCGTCGCGGAAAAGGAAACGCCCATTCCGACCATGCGCGTCGATCCGGAACTCGAACGCGCGCAGGTCGAGCGCGTCCGCGCGCTCCGCGTGCGGCGCGATTCCCCGCGCGCAACCGCGGCCGTCGCCGAAGTCGAGCGGCGCGCGCGATCCGGCGAAAATCTGATGCCCGCGATCGCCGCCGCCGTCGATGAGTACGCCACGGTCGGCGAAATCTCCGATGCCTTGCGCCGCGTCTTCGGCGAGTACACCGAATCGGTAGTCCTGTGATTCTGTGGCGCAGGCTTTAGCCTGTGGGGTTTAGACCTTGCAAGGCCGAACTCCCACAGGCTGAAGCCTGTTCCACATGCCGGATCATGCTACTGCGAATATGAAGATCATTCTGGCCTCCTCCTCGCCGCGCCGCGCGGAAATCTTGCGCGACGCGGGAATCGCGTTTGAAATTTGCGCAACGCACATCGACGAGGCAGCCCTTCCGGGCGAGACAGCGCACGCGATGGTTGCGAGACTCGCCGAAGCAAAAGCGCGCGCGGCTGCGGCGCAAGTGGACGCCTGCTCGCGCGAGTGCATCATCGTGGGCGCAGACACCACAGTGGAACTGGACGGCGAAAATCCTCGGCAAGCCGCGCGATTCCGCGCACGCGCGCGAAATGCTCGCCAAGCTTAGCGGGCGCACCCACCATGTCCTTACTGGAATCTTCCTGCTGCGATTGCCCGGGAATGCCACGCGCGCGGCCGTTGAAATTTCAGCCGTGACGTTTGCTCCGCTTGGCGAAAAGGAAATCGATGCCTACGTGGCAACCGGCGAGCCGCTGGGCAAAGCGGGGGCTTATGCGATTCAAGGAATCGCCGGTCGTTATATTCCAAGAATTGAGGGCTGCTATTTCAACGTCGTGGGGTTGCCGCTGGCGAGACTATATGCGCTGCTGCGCGAACTGGGCTGGCGGGACGATGCGTAATCGGCAAATAAAAAGGGCGGTCTCGTGGACCGCCCTTTCACACGAATCCCGAATCGATCAAACGCTTGAGGAACTACTTCTTTTCCTCGGTTGCCGGTGTCGTGGTTGGCGCTGCGGGAGGTGACACTTGCGTTGTCTGCGCGGGCCCTTGCCCTGCGCCATGCATGCCTTCCTTGAAACTCCGGATCCCTTCGCCCAACCCGCGCATCACTTCCGGAATTTTCTTGCCGCCAAACAATAGCACCACGATGGCCAGCACGATCAGCCAATGAAATGGGCTGAACTCTCCCATAATGTACCTGCCTTTTGAGTCGCTTTCCGTCAGTTCGACGGGTACTCCCAAGACTCAATGACTAAATTATAGCACGTTCGGGGTCTGGTTGCTGCTAGTCAGAAATCAATACTATAGATTGGAGATATCCGGTCGGAATTTGGCGGACTTGAAACGCAAAACCTAATTTCACGGGAGCGCAGAACTGATTTCTTCGAGGATTGCGCGCGCCGCCGCTTCCGGGTCGGAAGCGCCAGTGATCGGCCTGCCGATCACCAGGTAATCCGCCCCGGCGCGAATCGCTTCTGCGGGTGTAGCAACTCGCGCTTGATCATCAGTCTTGCGCTTCCGTCCGCCGGCCTGACCGCCTCCAGCCGCAGGGCGTATACCGGGAACAACGATCAGGAAATTTTTCCCGCAAGCGCGCCGAATTCCTCGGATTTCTTGAGGGGACGCTACAACGCCGTCCATGCCAGCTTTCTGAGCGAGCCGCGCCAATTGCACTACTCGCTTGGACGCCGGGCCTGTGATTCCCACACCCCTCAGGGCTGCATTGTCCATGCTCGTCAGGATCGTTATGGCTAGAAGCTTGGGCACGGGCGAACCTGCGGCTTTTGCCTCATCTCTGGCCTTTGCAGCCGCGCGCATCATTTCCAAGCCCCCTAGGGCATGTAGGTCGAGCAGTTGAACTCCAGGCAAGGCTACAGCGCTAGCTACGGCGCCCTTGACAGTATTCGGAATATCGTGGAACTTCAGATCCAGGAAGATGCCCGGGCCCAAGGCTGCTCAATTTCGCAACTGCGGAAGGGCCTTCGGCAGTGAATAAGTGTATATTTATCTTTAAGATGCCAACAACTTTGGAAAGGGACTGAGCTGATTGGAAGGCCGAATCAAGGGTTGGAAAATCAAGTGCGAGGATCACTTTCTGCCGGGCACGCTCGTTCACGGACGTTTTGGCACCTCCAGGAGTTCGACGCGCATCCGCGAAATGCCTTTGTCCAGAATCCCCAGCCGACAGGCGACCACGTAGGAGACATCCAGCTCACGATCATCGATAAAGGGACCGCGGTCGTTAATCCGGACGAGTTCCGCAACATGGGTCTTGGGATTGGAAATGCGCACCAGAGAGCCGAAGGGCAAGTCTGGACTGGCACCGGTCGCCGCATACATGTCGTATTTTTCGCCGCTCGCGGTTTTGCGGCCCTGGAACTTGCCGCCATACCAGCTGGTCTTGGCGGTCCAAGTCCTAATGGGCTTTAGGGGTTGGCTGACATGGGCTACAAGGGGGGCTTCCAACCCTTGGGCCACGAGGAACATTAGCGGCAACCATCGGAGGGCGGCCCAAACCATGAAAAGTCGCCTACGCATTGTTTCCCCCTGTCATAGGCACAAGCAATGCTAACATGCGCAACCGGGCGGTTCAAGAACAATCGGCCTGAAATGATCCAATTAAACTACTGATACTATTGATGTTAATGTTCCTACAGGATTTTTCCAGTTGATCTAGGATGTCTATACACGCGTTAGGCTGAGAAAAATTGGCCGTCCCGACCTGTACGGCGGAGGCACCGGCAATGACATATTCCAAGACGTCGTCGGCCATTTCGATCCCCCCCAGGCCAATTACCGGAATTTTGACTGCTCGGCTCGCCTCATAGACCAACCGGAGGGTAATAGGCTTGATTGCAGGGCCAGATAATCCCCCTGTGGAGCGACCCAGCCTCGATTTCCGGGTCTGGACGTCTATGCTCATGGCTTGGTAGGTGTTTGCCACCGTCAGGGCATCCGCCCCGGCTTCCTGGGCCGCGCGGGCGATTACCGTGATATCCGTGACGTTTGGCGAAAGCTTGACCCAGAGGGGGCGGCGGGCGGCTTGGCGGGCGGCGGAAACGACTTCCGATACCATCTGGGGATCGCTGCCAAACTGGATGCCGCCATGCGCGGTATTCGGGCAGGAGATGTTGAGCTCGTAGCCCGCCAGCCCTTCCGCATCTTCCAGGATCCGAATCACTCCGACATACTCTTCCACTGTGTAGCCGAACACGTTCGCTATGACTGCTGTGCGATACCGGCGCAAGTGACGGGAGCTTCTCGGCAACAAAGGCGCGCACTCCCACATTTTGCAGGCCGACGGCATTGAGCATCCCTGAAGGCGTCTCGCATAAGCGGGGCGCCGGGGCGCCAGCCATTGGCTCGAGGGAAAGGCCCTTTACGACGATTCCGCCCAGGCGGTTCAAATCCACGAGGTGCGCAAATTCGACGCCGTAGCCAAACGTGCCGCTGGCGGCCAGAATGGGATTGGAAAGGCGCAATGCGCCGACGTTCACGGAGAGGTCTACCGCGGCTGGCACAGTCACTCGCGGGATTTTAGCATGCGGGCTCACGCGCCTGTGTGGAAGGCTTGTGGAAAAAGCGCGGAAATCCGGCGTGCGTTCCAGCAACGCGCGCTTCGAGACCGGCTGGCTCTATGCTAGGATGTTCGGCCAATGCGCATTGTTGAAAAGACGCAGTTGATGACGGCGACGGAAATCGATCGCACCGTGCAGCGCCTGGCCCATGAAATCGTGGAAAAAAGCGGCGGCACTTCGAATCTGGCGTTGATCGGAATTCGCCGGCGCGGCGTTCCCCTGGCCAAGCGAATCGCTCAGGCCATGCGCGGCATCGATGGAGTGGACGTGCCGGTGGGAACGCTGGACATTACGCTGTATCGCGACGATCTTTCCAAAGTCGCGGCGCAGCCGGTTCTGCAATCGAGCGACATTCCGTTCCCGGTGGACGACAAGGATCTGGTTGTCGTGGACGATGTGCTGTACACGGGACGCACGATTCGCGCGGCGATGAATGGGCTGTTTGATCTGGGGCGTCCGAAGCGCGTGCGCTTGTGCGTGCTGATCGATCGCGGCCATCGCGAATTGCCCGATCGAGGCGACTTTCGTCGGGCGCAGCGTGCAGACCAGCGACGCCGAAATCATCGAAGTCCGCCTGAATGAGATTGATCAGGAAGAGCGCGTCATGCTTGTCGAGCGCGTTCCCTGACGCCGGCTGCTACTGCAATGCGCCCGGCCTAGATTTCGAGGATGGTTGTGCCATTTCGCTTCGGCCACATGCTCGGGATTGAACCGCTCAGCGCCGAAGAAATTGTATTTCTGCTGGACCAATCGAAACCCTTCCAGGAAATCCAGCGGCATCCGCTCAAAAAACTGGCCACGCTGCGCGGAAAAACCGTGGCGCTGGCGTTCTTTGAGCCCTCGACGCGCACGCGCATCAGCTTTGCCACGGCGGCGTCGCGGCTCGGCGCGGACCAGATGAACCTGCAGGCGGAATCGTCGAGCCTGAAAAAAGGGGAATCGCTGCTCGACACCGTCCGCACGCTCGACGCGATGAAGCCGGATTGTATCGTGATGCGACATAGTTCCTCGGGCGCGCCGGATTTTGTGGCGCGGCATCTGCCCCTGCCGGTGATCAACGCCGGCGACGGCACGCACGAGCATCCCACGCAGGCGCTGCTCGACGCGCTGACGATTCGCGACCGGCGCGGCACGCTCGAAGGGCTGAACGTCACGATTCTCGGCGACATCCTGCACAGCCGCGTGGCGCGCTCGAACATTCATCTGCTCTCGAAATTCGGCTGCCGCATCACGCTTTGCGGGCCGGCCATGTGGCTGCCGCGGGAACTCGAATGCCTTGTGCCCGCGGGCACATCGATCCGGCGCGTCACGCGCATTGAGGAAGCGCTCGAAGGCGCGGACGTCGTCATGACATTGCGCGTTCAGCAGGAGCGCCTGCACGAACCGGCGCTCGCCATTGACGAATACATTCTGCAGTACCAGCTCACGCCGGAGCGTCTGCGCATCGCGAAGCCGGATGCGCTGGTGCTGCATCCGGGGCCGATGATTCGCGGCCTGGAAATCGATCCCGCCGTCGCCGACGGGCCGCAATCGTGCGTGCTCGAGCAAGTGACCAACGGACTGGCTGTGCGCATGGCGCTGCTGTTTCTGATGATCGGCGCGCGATTCATCTTCGGAAAGGGATTCTTCTCATGCTGCTGATTAGCAATGGACGCGTGCTCGATCCCGCCAGCGGGACGGACGCGCCGCGCGATGTTCTGCTCGATGGAGATCGCATCGCCGCCGTCGCGCCGCAGGGGCAGCTTGCGGCGCGCGCCCAGGGCGCGGAAATTTTCGATGCCAAGAATCTGATCGTCGCGCCGGGATTCATCGATTTGCACTGCCATCTGCGCGAGCCGGGCGGCGAATCTTCGGAGACGATCGAAACCGGCACGCGGGCTGCGGCGCGCGGCGGATTCACGGCGGTGTGCCCGATGCCGAATACGCGGCCCGTGAACGACAACGCGTCCGTGACGCGCTCGATCCTGGAACGCGCCGCCGCAGTGTCGCCCGTGCGCGTGTGGCCCATCGGCGCGGCGTCGATCGGCAGCAAGGGCGAAGCGCTTGCGGAAATCGCCGCGATGAAGCAGGCAGGAATCGTCGCGGTTTCCGACGACGGCCGGCCCATCGCCACGGCGAAACTTTTGCGGCAGGTGATGGAGTATTGCCGCGCGCTGGATTTGCCGGTGATCGACCACTGCGAGGACAGCTCGCTGTTTGCCGGCGCGGTGATGCGCGAGGGAAAACAATCCGTCCGGCTGGGCCTGCGCGGAATGCCCGCCGCCACGGAATCGCTCGCCGTCGCGCGGGACGTGCAGATGGGCGAGCTGACCAGTTGCCGCCTGCACATCGCGCATCTTTCGGCGCGCTCTTCTCTTGAACTCGTGCGCGCCGCGCAAAGCGAAAGGTCTGCCCGTCACCTGCGAAGTGACGCCGCACCATTTCACGCTCACCGATGAAGACGTCCAGTACGACACGCGCTACAAAATGAATCCGCCGCTGGCCTCGCGCGAGGATCGCGACGCGCTCATCGCCGGGCTCGCCGACGGCACCGTGGACGCCATTGCCACCGACCACGCGCCGCACGAGCCCGCGCTCAAAGACGTGGAATTTGACCGCGCGCCGTTTGGCGTGACCGGTTTTGAAACGGCGATTGGCCTCGGGCTTGAACTGGTGCACGCGGGGAAACTTTCGCTGATGCGCCTGGTGGAATTGTTCACGTCAGGCCCGGCGCGCGTCCTGGGGATCGAGCGCCGCATCGCGGAAAATGAGCCGGGCGACCTGACGATTTTTTCCACCGAACACAAATGGACGTTCCGCGCGGCAGAATCCGCCAGCAAGTCGCGCAATTCGCCGTTCGACGGCCGCGACTTTCGCGGCGCCCCCATGGCGACGATTGTCGCAGGCCGCATCGCCTACCAGCGAAATGGAACCACGGATGCACACGGATGAACACGGATTAAGAAAAAGAAGGATGAAGAAATTACAAGGAAAGAAATAGACCGCAAGCGCTGTCCCGTAGGTATTTTGTCTTTTCGCTTTTATCTGTGTTCATCTGTGTGAATCTGTGGTTCTGCGCTTTTTGCTTTTCTAGTGGGCGCCGGGTTCGGCGGCGGGGTGCATGCCGTGTTGGGGAACTTCGTGGACGCCGCGCGTGGGCGGTTCCTGGTGGATGCGGTAAAAATGATCGAGCGGGCCGGGACCTTTGCCGATGGAGATAGCCTTTTTCGATGGCTTTGGTCACATAGGCTTTGGCGAGCAGCACGGCTTCCCGCAGCGGGCGGCCGCAGGCGAGTTGCGCGGCAATCGCCGACGCGAACGTGCATCCTGAGCCGTGCGTATTTTCGCTCTTGAGGTGATCGCCGCCGAATCGTCAACACTTCCATCCCGTCAAACAGAACGTCGATGGCCTTCTCCATGTGGCCGCCCTTGACGACCACGGCGCGCGCGCCGCGCTCGACGATCTTGCGCGCCGCGGCTTCCATCGCGGCGTGATCCTTGATCGGAATGCCGGAAAGAATTTCGGCTTCGGCAATATTCGGCGTCACCACCGTTGCGCGCTTCAGTAATTCTTCGCGAGATATATTTGATTCCGCCCGCATCGACCAAATCGGTTTCGCCCGAAGTGGATTTCATCACCGGATCGAGAACGACGTTGCGCGACGCCCGCGCGATCCAAAAATTCCGCAACGACCACGGCGTTCCCGCGATGGCCCAGCATGCCGATCTTGATCGCGGAAATTTTCATGTCTTCGAGGAGCGTGTCCAATTGCGCGCGCAATTCCGCGGCGGGAGTGTCATGCACGGATTTCACGCCCTGCGTGGACTGCACGGTCAGCGCCGTGATGGCCGCGACGCCGTAACAATTGTGCGCGGCGATGGTCTTGAGGTCTGCCGCAATGCCTGCGCCGGCGGATGGATCGAAACCCGCGATCGTCAGGACGATCGGCGGAGCCACATTCAGGTGATTGGACAATGTTTCGAGTCCCTCCGCGCCAAAAATCGCCCACAGAAAAGTGGACCGGCTGCGCAAGAACGTCGCGCGAGCCGGCAATTCGAAATGTACGCGCGTGGCCGCCCACGCGCAATAGAAATTTTCAGGAATGCGTAGCACGTGGAGAGCAGTTTGGCAAAACGCGAGACAAAAAAAGAATGCGCCGTCTCAGGGAAATAAACCGCGGACCAAAGTCGCGTCGGCGACGCGCCCGACAGCCAGAATGTACGCGGCGGCGCGCGGGTAGACGTGAAATTTGCGCATGGTTTCGTGCACGTCGTTAAACGCGCGGCGCATCACGAATTCCAGCTTGGAATTCACTTCCTGCACTTGCCAGAAAAATCCCTGCAAATCCTGCGCCCACTCGAAATAGCTGACCGTGACGCCGCCGGCATTGGCGAGAATATCCGGCACGACGAACACGCCCTTGCGGGAAAGAATTTCATCCGCGTGCGGCGTGGTGGGGCCGTTGCGCGGCCTCGGCAATGATTTTCGCTTTGATCTGGTCGGCGTTGTGCAGCGTGATGACATTTTCCAGCGCCGCGGGAACCAGGATGTCGCACTTCAGCGCCAGCAGTTCGTCGTTGGAGATGCGGGACGCGCCGGGCATGCCGACGACCGTGCCGGAACGCTCCTTGTAGCGCAAGGCGCGCAGCGGATCGATGCCGCGCGGATTGTGAACGCCGCCGCGGGAATCGCTGATCGCGACAATCTTCGCTTTTTTCTCGGCGAAGAGCCGCGCCACCGCCGAGCCGACATTGCCGAAGCCTTGAATCGCTACGGTCGCGCCGCGCAAATTAATCTTCTTCACCTTGCAGGCTTCCTCGACCACATACAGGACGCCGCGCCCGGTCGCGTCGGTGCGTCCTTCGGAGCCGCCAATGGAAACCGGCTTGCCGGTCACGACGCCCGGAGCCGCATGTCCGACAGTCATGGCGTACGTGTCCATGATCCACGCCATTGTTTGCGCGTCGGTGTAAACGTCCGGCGCGGGAATGTCGACTTCCGGTCCGATGATCGGCTGAATTTCCGAGGCGTAGCGGCGCGTCATGCGCTCGAGTTCGCCCTTGGACATGCGCTTGGGATCGCAAATGACGCCGCCCTTGGCGCCGCCGTACGGAAGATTTACAGTAGCCGTTTTCCAGGTCATCCAGGCGGCCAGCGCCTTCACTTCATCGAGCGTGACATTGGGGTGATAGCGCAGTCCGCCTTTGGCCGGGCCGCGCGACACATTGTGCTGCACGCGGAACCCGGTGAAAACTTTCGTTTGGCCGTTGTCCATTTTCACCGGGACGGAAACTTCCATCACGCGTTTCGGCGTGCGCAGGATCTGGCGCAGGCCCGGATCGAGCTTCAAGTATTCCGCCGCCATGTCAAACTGGATTTGCGCGATGCGAAATGGATTCAGGTCTTCGCGCGGCGCCATCCTCGGAAGAATGGGTTGAGGGACCGGTTTCACGACCGTGGCCATGGACGTTTCTCTCCTTGAGTATTGCGACTACGCACTTGCCGCGCGCTGCGAAGAGCGCTCGTACCGCGCGCGACACTCGGCAGAACAGAAGTGCAACATCTGGCCCGCTTGCTCCAAAGGAAATGAAATCTCAGGTGAGACGTACGTGCCGCACCAGGGATCGCGATGCAAGGGAATCGCCGTGCGTGTCTCCGGCGGGTGAGGCACGGATGCCGGCCTTGCGTTTCCGAAAGCGCGCGCGAGCAGCTTGCGCATCAGCCACGCCAGCCCCCGACTCACCCATCGATCGATTCGCTCTTGTAAATTCACCCGCTCGACGCTTCCCAGCGGCTCGTCGTGGCCCAGCCTGCCGCGCGTGTTCTCCGGTCACCCAATCCGATTGCATTCCGAAGAACCAGGCGGGCCGAAGCCCCTTGAAAGATTTACAGCTCTTTCTTAAAGCACGGTTTGTGACCGCGCAATAAGGCGAGTGTAGTCAACCGGGAAAAGCGGTGTCAACCAAAGAACCCGGATATTTTGGGTAAAGATGCTCTGGAAACACGCCTCTTAACGCGATTGATAGGGGAAATCATTGCAAGTCATTCATATTAGGGCGCTTAACACAGAATTGGCATACTGCGGCCAGGGAAGGTTAAGGTTGTGCCACCGCTTCCGAGAATGCCCCAAATTCCCGCAAGACGAGGCACGATGGCAGCGGAGACAAACCAGCACAGGAAGCTAATGGAGAGCAAATTCAAGGCTTTGCCGGGATTCGATCCGTTCCCAAATATGGGCGCAGCACTTCCGGGACCATCACCGAGCCGTCGGCCTGCTGATAATTCTCCATGATCGCCAGCCAGGTGCGTCCCACGGCAAGGCCCGAGCCGTTCAGCGTGTGCACGAATTCGCTCTTGCCGCCCTTGGGCTTGAAGCGGATGCCGGAGCGGCGCGCCTGAAACGATTCGGTGTTGGAGCAGGAGGAAATTTCCATGAACTCATTCACGGAGGGAAGCCACACTTCGATGTCGTACGTTTTTGAAGAAGCGAAGCCAATATCGCCTGTGCACAGGGCCACGACGCGGTAGTGCAGGCCGAGTTTTTGAAGAACCTGTTCGGCATTGTTGACGAGAGATTCGAGTTCGTCGTAACTCTGGTCGGGACGCGTGAATTTGAACATTTCGACTTTTTGGAATTGGTGCTGGCGCTTGAGGCCGCGCGTGTCCTTTCCGGCCGCGCCGGCTTCGGAGCGGAAGCACGCCGTCCACGCGCAAAGTTTGATGGGCAGAAGATCGGCGTCGAGTGTTTCGTCGCGATAGTAGCTGGTGAGTTCGACTTCGGCTGTCGGCGTCAGCCAAAGGTCCGTGCCTTCGAGGTGAAACATGTCGGCTGCGAATTTCGGCAACTGGCCCACGCCGGTGAGCGCCGCCGTGTTCACGATGAACGGCGGGAGAATTTCGATGTATCCGTTTGCCGCGTGCGTATCGAGAAAGAACGCAGCCAATGCGCGTTCGAGGCGCGCGCCGAGGCCGCGATAAATCGCAAAACGCGCGCCGGCTATTTTCGCCGCGCGCTGAAAATCGAGAATCCCGGCGCTCTCGGCGATTTCCCAGTGCGGGCGCGGTTTGAAATCAAATTTCGGCGGCGCGCCCCAGCGGCGCACCTCGACATTTGCCGCGGCATCGTGGCCGACTGGAACTGAGCTGTGCGGGCGATTGGGCACGGTCAGCATGAAATCCGAGAGCTTGGCGTCCAATTCCGCGATGCGTTCGTCGGCCAGCTTGATTTCCTCCGAGACTTGTTTCATCTCCGCCAGCAGAGCGGAGACGTCTTCCCCGGCTTTCTTTCGGCGCGGGATTTCCTCGCTGGCTTTGTTGCGCTGGGCTTTTAATCGCTCGGCAGTGGTAATTCGTTCGCGGCGCTCCTGATCGATCGCGCGAAAGCTGTCGAAATCGATGGCGACGTCGCGATTGGCCGCCATCTGTTCAAATTCTCCGAGGTGTTCGCGAAAATACCCCAAATCATGCATGCCGCATAGAATACATGAAGAGGGTGAATCGTGACCTGGGATTCGTAAATCGTGAAGACAGCCGATTGCGGAAGCCCGGGAACGCCAATCTCCCGATTGGCGGCTTGCGTCGCGCCAATCGGGAGATTGGCGTTCCCAGGCAAACTGTTAACTCTTAACTTCGCGGCTCTTACGGCTCCGCTTTTGGCCGGTCCCGGACGTGCTAGCATAAATCGGAGCCAAAAAATGCCAGACGAAGTCCAGACAGAGGAAGTACTCGCCCGGTCCGCGCGACACGCGCCGCGCGGGCTTGAATTTATCCGCCACCAGATCGAAGGTCCTGTGGCGCGCCTCACGCTGCAGCGCCCCGAACACAATTTATTGAACGAACAGATGCTCCGGGAACTCGCGGAAGGCATCGGGATGGTTGCCGATAATGGGGCGGTGAAGCTGATCATTCTGGAGGCCGCCGGAAAAGTTTTTTGCGCGGGTGTGGATATCGGCGAATACACCGGCGAGCGCGCGTTTTCGATGCTGGACGCGTTTCACTCCGCTTGCATCGCAATGGTGGAAGCCCCGCAGCCTGTGATTGTGGTCGTGGACGGCGCGGCGATCGGCGGCGGCGCGGAACTCGTGGCCTACGGCGATTTAGTGGTGGCCACGCCGCGCGCGCGGTTTGCCCTGCCGGAAATCACCATCGGAATGTTTCCGCCGCTGGCCTCGACGATGTTCCCTCACATCGTCGGACCGAAGCGAGCGCTCGAACTCGTCCTGACCGGCGAAGCCATCTCCGCCGAACGGGCGCGCGACCTGGGCCTCGTGAATCGCCTGGTGCCGGAAGCACAACTGCAATCCGCGGTGAACGAGCTCATCGTAAAGATCACCGCGCAATCCGGCGCCGTGCTGGGCATGGCCAAGAAAGCGGTCCTGGCCGGAATGGGAATGTCCCTGCGCGACTCCCTGCGCAATTCGATGAGCATTTTCCTGAACGAACTGTATCGCCTGGAGGATTCCCAGGAGGGATTGCGCGCGCTGCTTGAAAAACGCAAGCCACAGTGGAAGAATCGTTAGGTACGCTGAACGCGTCTCCCCGCCGCGCGGGAGATCCGTATGGACGATCCGCAAAACATTCCTGGATTCATTCCCCGCAAAGAGTCCGTCGATCCCGGCCCCGGGCATGAGCCTGAGCCGCCCGCTGAACTAACTGCTGCATTCGCATCGACGATGGTCCCGCAGAGCGTGCCAGCCGAAGATGGACTCGCGTACGTTGCGGCGCGGGAGGATGCGGCTTTGCGAAGGCGCAGTTTCCGCCACAATTTGTTCTTGCTGCTTTCGCTCTCGCTGGCCGCGTTCATCCTGACATCGTGGATCCTGGTTCGCGTTGACGCGCCGTTCGGTATTTTCGCTACCGGCCCTCAGGAAATCGTTCGCGCGCAGCTTCGCGCGCTCGATCGCGGCGAACTGCGTCCCGCCTACGACATGTTTTCGCCCCGCTACCGCGGGCAAGTTTCCTTTGACAACTGGCATGAGCTGTTCGTGAAGCACTGGCGCATGTTTCACGCCGACGTGGTGCGCGCGGACACGCCGGCGATCAGCGGTCCCGGCGTCACCCTGGAAATCTATCTGCACGGCGCCGACGACAAAGATTACCGCGCGCGTTTCACGCTGATCCGCACCGACGGCCGCTGGTGGATCGACGACGTCCACTGGACGCAAGAGCCGGACGCGCGCGATTTCTCGCGCACCTGACCTCTGGCCACCGCATGCACAAAGTTGATCATCACGATAGACGGAATCAGGAACGGCGTTGCCGCTACCAACATTCGTTCTTCGCAGTGTTGCAATGCCTCACTGATATGAATTCGATTTTTGACTGAACGGGCTGCGGGAAAAATGTCTTGTTTTGTCATTCTGAGCGAAGCGAAGAATCTCTCTTCGATTTAAGTATAAGAATACAAACAAGGAGAGATTCTTCGCTTCGCTCAGAATGACAGCGCTTTGAGTTTTTCCGCAACCTGTGAAGACTGTCCGGGACTAAGGTACGCGGCTTACGGGCCCATTATGGTCCAGAAAATACTTAAGATTTGGCGGCTGATACTTACTCTCGGGATTTTTCAGACGATCCACAGCGGCGCTGGCGGCGGATTCTTTTGGCGTCCGCCCAATCGGCCGTATGTAATCGCCGAGGCCCGCAATCTTGTACCAAAGCGTTTGTGAGTTGTAGAGAGTTCCGAAGGCATTAGGCTGCGGATTGTTGATTGCGGCCATGCAATTGCGATCAATGGCGAGTCCGCACGCTTCTGCTTTTCCAATCATCCACAGTAGAGTGATGTCAGAAAGTCCGGTTTGTGGATAACTGCCCCCCACGTTGGAATGCACTCCGGCGAACCAAACTTGCTCAATCACTTGGCCGTCCGCTTTTGCGCTTTGGTCCCAAACGGACGGGCGAAAGGGCTTGCGGTGTTCATCGATGGCGAGGGCTTGAAACGCGTTATCCACCCAACTACTCAGCGTCATATCGTGGAAGCGATAACGTCTATTAAAAAGCTTTAGCAGTCCTCCGACGGGAAGACCCAGCGCCCCCACCGTGTCCCAGACTCCTATAAACTTGGCGCGAGGCTCTCTCGAATAAGTTCTGCGGAACAGTTCGGATTCAACAGCATCTGGATGGGAAGCATTGTCGCGCCGGCGATAGAGAGCGTAGGCATCGGGAATTTTATGAGCAAATTCTGGTTTTAGCAGGCCACTGTTGCGAATCAGACCGAAAGTGCTGCGCACCGTGTACGCGCCACGGCTGAAACCCAGGAAGAAGAGCTCATCTCCCGGCTCGTAATTGATGATGAGGAATTGATAGGCGTCGAGAATCTTCTTGCTGATTCCCCAACCAAATGCTCCGCCGAGAAGGCGGTCAAAGCGCCCGGTGCCCACACCCTTGTCGTAAAATACCAGTTGTGGGGTGCCGTGAGAATCAACCGGAGCGATACAACGGGCAATCTTAGTCACATTGCTCGCGCACACCTGCCCGCCGTGCACCTGATCGGGGCGATTCCAGGTGCCATCACAGCAAACAACGATTCGTTTCATGATGGGCCCTCAAGTCTTAAGGTATCGTTCCACATGAGGCTAGTAGAAAGCGCGACATATTACATACTGTTATACTTGGTCGCGCGTATTATACACGAGGTGCCCGGGTTTAGTTGCCGCCCATGCGAAAATTAAGGGCAAAGGGCAGGTGAGCATTCACCGAGGAATCCCTGCCCTGCGGCTCTTGATGGCCGTGGTTGACACCAATCATCGCGCAACATAGACTTCGATTCGACATTTAGCAGGTTTGGGATGCGGGGAAGGCCGTGAGAATCGGCCACGGTCCCGCCACTGTGATCGGCGAAACGCCGTAAGTCAGGACACCCTCCCGGGCCGCCGTAGCCGGCACTCTTCGCGAGAAAGGGTGCGGCTTTCTACGCCTCGTATTTCTCGCGGGGCTTTTTTTATTTTTATGGGCGCGAGATTGGGAGTTGACGGTTGAATCCTTGAAGTTCGCACTTTGGTATTGAGCGGTCATCTTGGCAATGAGAGTGGAATTCAGAACCAAAGCAACGCAGGGCCTAAAGAGTCTATGTGAGAACCCAGAATTGACACTTTTTTGTAGCGCCCGCCTTCAGGCGGGCACTTGGGAATCAAGCAGGTGCCCGCCTGAAGGCGGGCGCTACATGAACCAAAACCGAGTTTCACGCGGACTCTAATGCCCGATTTTCTGGAAGCTATGTTGTTGCGGCTGAGAAGCCGCGACCCACAAAGATCGTTCATGAGAGAGCTTCTAGAAGCGGAACAAGAGAAACGCCGGTTCGCCACGTTTTGCATGACGGTGGCGATGCTGTTTCTGGTTCTGTGCGATGCGGCCATCGCGGGACAAACCGGCGCCGAGCACACGGCCCCTTTGCCCGGGCGCGAACTCGCGGACGAAGACGGCCGTAGAGTCCAAGTTCCGCGGGAAGTGAATCGCATCGTTTCTCTTGCGCCGAATCTTACGGAAATAGTCTATGCGCTGGGCGACGGAAATCATTTGGCGGGCGACACCGATTTTTGCGACTATCCGCCGGAGGCTTTGCAGAAACCGCATGTAGGCGGGCCCGTGAATCCAAACCTGGAAGAGGTTGTGGCGCTGAAGCCCGATCTGATTGTGGCGACATCGATTAACCGGCACGAAACGGTGAACGCGCTGGAGCGCATCGGCTTGCCGGTGTACTCCGTCAGGGATCCGCATTCCGTTGAGGAGATGATCACCTCCGTGGAACAACTCGGCGACGCTCTAGGAATGGAAAAATCGGCTAGCGCTCTCGCTGAAGATCTTCGCGGCCGCCTCGCTGCCCTGGACCGCCGGCTTGCCGGCGCTGCGCCGCGACGCGTGCTTTTCGTGGTGTGGACGGATCCCTTGATTTCGGTTGGACGCGATTCATTTATAGCCGACGCGCTGCGGCGCGCGGGGGGCCGCTCCGTGGTGAACACGAAGGCCGAGTGGCCGCATGTCAGTATGGAAGAAATTATCCGGCTTCAGCCGGAAGTCCTGGTCTTCGCCAGCGCGCACGCCGGTGACACGCACCGCGACGTCGACGCGTTGCGCGCGCGTCCCGGCTGGAAAAATCTTGCAGCGGTTCAGAATGGCAACATCGTTGTCGTCAGCGACGCCATCAATCGCCCCGCCCCGCGAATGATGGACGCTATCGAGCAACTCGCGCGGGCGCTTCATCCGGAGGCATTCACCAGTGGCGCGGGCTTCAGCCTGCGGGGTTTGCCATTTGCAAGAACTAAACCCCACAGGCTTAAGCCTGTGCTATTGGGTCCAAAGATCGAAGAGGCCTGCTCATGCGCCCGATGACGCTCCGGCGATTGCTGTGGACCTGCGGCGGCCTCGCGGTGCTGCTGCTGGCGTGCGTGGTGCTCGCTCTGAAGCTGGGCGCCGTGCCCATCTCGGTCACCGACCTCGTTCTGGATCTCGGACGGATTGCGATCGGCCGAGCCAACGAATTGCCGACCGAGTACCGCCTGATTGTTTTCGATTTGCGCCTGCCGCGTATTCTGCTCGGGATTTTGGTGGGCGCGGCGCTTTCGGTTGCGGGCGCGAGTTTCCAGGCGTTGCTGCGCAACCCGCTGGCGGATCCTTATGTTCTGGGTGTTTCCAGCGGCGCGGCGCTTGGCTCGATCCTCGCGCTCATCCTCGCGCCGGGTTTGGCGCTAATCACGCCGCTTGGCGCTTTTCTTGGGGCCATCGCCACGATTGCAGGAGTTTATTTTCTGGGCCGGCGCGAGGGGCAACTCGATAGCACAACGCTTTTGCTCGGCGGCATCATTTGCGCGTCGTTCTTTTCCGCGATCATCCTGTTTCTGATGACCACGCTCACCGGGCGCGACCTGCGCGGCATGGCCTACTGGCTGATGGGGGACCTCTCCACGCCGGTGTCGGCGGAGATGCAATGGATTTTCACAGTGGGCCTCGTCGCGGGCATCGGGGCGATTTACAGCACGTCCGCGGATTTGAATTTAATGCTTACGGGCGAGCACGAAGCCATCCACCTGGGCGTGGAAGTGACGCGCGTGAAGTTCGTCGTTTATGTTTCTGCATCGCTTTTGACTGCGCTGGCCGTTTCCACTAGCGGCGCGATCGGCTACGTCGGCTTGCTCGTGCCGCACGCCGTGCGGATGATCTTCGGGTCGGATTACCGGCTATTGATTCCGGCTTCGGCGCTGTGCGGGGCGATTGCCATCGTACTGGCGGATACGCTTGCGCGCACGATCGTGTCTCCCACGGAATTGCCGGTCGGCGCGATGACGGCCATGGCGGGAGCGCCCGTGTTCATCTATTTGCTGCGGCGAGGGCTGCGATGAGCGCGCACGATACTTTCTTGCAAACGGCCAGCGGGCGCGAGGACCGGCCGCACCACGAACAAGCGGTGCGGCTCAACGTGGAGCAAGCGAGCTACGCGTATTCACCGAGCGAGATGTCCGCTCCGACGTTCACGTTGGGCGCGACCAGCTTCCAGGCGCGCGAACGTGAGATCGTCGCGATTCTCGGCCCCAACGCCAGCGGCAAATCGACGCTGTTGCGGCTGATCACCGGAACGATTGCGCCGCTTTCCGGGCGCGTGGAACTCGACGGCGAGGAAACCAGCAGGCTTGACGTGAGGACCCGCGCGCAACGCATCGCGGTCGTGCATCAGGAAAGCCCGATCGTGTATCCCGCGCTGGCGGGAGATTTTGTGTTGCAGGGCCGGTTTCCGTACGGGCGGGCTCTGCGATTTGCGAATCCCGAGGATGTCGAGATCGCCCGCAACGCCCTCGCGCAAGTGGGAGCGGAACATTTATCGAAGCGCACGATCGGCGAACTTTCCGGCGGCGAAAAACAGCGCATCATTTTGGCGCGGGCGCTGGCGCAACAGCCTCGGCTGATTCTGCTGGACGAGCCCACGCTGCACCTGGACATCGGCGCGCAAGTGGAATTGCTCGAACGCTTGCGTCAACTCGCGCAGGAGAATCGCTACACGGTCGTGGTCGTGACGCACGAGCTTGGGCTCGCCGCGGAATTTGCCGACCAGGTGGTGTTGTTGCAGCATGGGCGGTGCCTGCGCGTCGGCACGCCCGCCGCCGTTTATCAAAAGGAATTACTCGAGCAAGTGTTTGACGCACCGCTGGATGTGGAACTGGGTCCCGCCGGAAGGCCGCGCGTGAATTTGCGCGCTCGCCGCGGCGAGGACATTACATAGCGGATTTTTTCAGAAGTAGTGCCGCGGGTGCCATGCTTTGCAATTCAGCAAGGATGGAGCATCCGCGGAATTCGGAGGGTTAAGTGGCGCGGGCTTCAGCCTGCGGGGTTTAGTCCTTGCAAGCACCAAACCCCACAGGCTGAAGCCTGTGCTACTCAAAACCCTCCGCCACAATGGCCGCAGACTCCGTGCCGGGAAGACGGTGCAAAACCGTCGCCGCCGCGCGACTGTAAGGCGGGAGAAATTCCGCGCGAGCCACTGCCCTGAATTCCGGGGCGGGAAGGCCGCGCGGCGCAATGCCGCCGAGCCAGGAGACCGACGGAGTCCGCAACCGCGAAAGCCGGAAACGATCCCGGACACGCGGACAACCTTTACCTCCCGCGCGAGCCGGGAGAGGAGGCTCCTCATGCGTTTCTCCGTCCGTGCATTTCTTTCCTATTGTATTTCCGCTTTTTTGGTCGCCTTGTCTGTTGCGCCTAATTCCGTAGCACAAACGCAAACCGTTAAAATTTCCGGCATCATCACCGACCCGCAAGGATCGGTGATGGCAGACGCCCAAGTCAGCGCCGAATCCATTCCTCCGGTGGGTTCACCGGCGCACGGAGTGTCCGCGAGCGATGGCCGGTTTAGTTTGACGCTTGCGCCGGGACGCTATCGCGTCACGATTGCGCGCGATTCATTCGCGGCGGCCAGGCAGGAAATTACGATTGGCGCGGGTGAAACGCGCGAGCTGCAGGTTCGCCTGGTGCTCGAGCCACTCTCCTCGAAAGTCGTCGTCACCGCGCAAGCGCTGCCGCTCGAAGCCGATTCTTCGCCCGCGCCGCTCACCATTCTGACGCGTGCGCAAATCGATCAGCGCGTCGCAACTTCGCTGCCCGATTTGCTGGCGACTCAGCCCGGCTTTAGCTTGGGGCGCACGGGACCCGAGGGCGGACAAGCGTCGCTGTTCCTGGACGGCGGCAACTCGAATTACACCAAAGTGCTCGTGGACGGCGTGCCCGCGAATACGCCGGGCGGCCTCATCGATTTTTCCAATTTCACGCTCGACAACATCGACAAAATTGAAGTCGTCCACGGCGCGGAAAGCGCGCTCTACGGTTCGGATGCGATGGATGGTGTCATTCAGATCTTCACGCATCGCGGGACAACGCGCATTCCGGAGTTCACGGCTTTCGCGGACGGCGGCAATTTCTCTACGGGCCATGGAGGCGCGGAGCTTTCCGGCCTGCTTGGCCGATTCGATTATTCCACTGGTGTTTCCGATCTCGAAACAGCGGGCCAGGGTCCAAATGATGCGTTTCGCAATCGAACGCTCTCCGGAAATTTCGGCTGGCGATTTTCCGATACGGCGCGCATTAGCCTTGGGATACGCGATAACGATAGCGAAGCAGGCACGCCGGGGCAGACTCTGTTGCAGCCGGCCAACCTTACCGACACGATCTCCCTCCACAACTTCAGCGCTGGGTTGCATGGGGAGTTTGAAACGGGTTCCCACTGGCGCCATCAAGTGAGCGGCACCGAACTCTATTTCCGCGAATTCAATTTCGATCCGTTTTTCTCCTCCTTCTTTCAGTACAACCGCGCCGGACTCGCGGAGCAGTCCACTTACCTTGTGCGTGGATTCGCCATCACCGCCGGCTACGAGTACGAGGTGGAAAACGGGTTCCTCAGCTCCGTCGGGATGCACGAACGCCGCAACAATCAGGCGGGCTTCCTTGATGTGCGCTGGCAGCCGGTGGCGCGGCTGACGTTGAATGCGGGAGCGCGGGCCGAAGACAATGCCGATTTCGGAACTCGTGTGGTTCCGCGCGCGGGCGCGTCGTATGCCCTGCGGATCGCTCAGGGCGCGTTTGGAGACACGCGCTTTCACGCCACTTACGGGCAAGGGATCGTGGAACCGCGATTCGATCAATCGTTCGGGAACGATCCCTGTTTCCCGGGCAATCCTTTTCTTTCCCCGGAAGAGAGCCGGACGTTTCATGCCGGAGTGGATCAAAAACTGGCTTCTGACCGCGTGCGCGTCACCGTGGATTATTTTGATACCCGTTTTCACAATATCATCAGCTTCCTCAATGTTGCCCCATCGCCGGCGTGTCTCGCGGTTGGCGCCCCGTTTGGGGCTGGCACCTTCTTCAACACCGACCTGGCGCGCGCACGCGGCGCCAATTTTTCCGGCGAAGCGCGCATCACGCGCTGGTTAAGCGGGAGCGCTAATTACACATACGATTCCACGCGGACGCTCTCCGCGCCCACCGATCCCGCCGATCTCGACCCCAACTATCTTCCGGGAAGCCGCTTGCTGCGCCGGCCTGTCAATTCCGGAAATATTATGCTCAACGCGAACTATCGGCGGATGAACTGGAACCTCTCCGGATATTTCACGGGCCAGCGCTTTGACTACAATTTTCCCGGGCAGATCATCAATCCGGGCTACGCGCTCATCAATCTCGCGGCGACTTACAACATCGCGCGGGGGTTCAGCGTCTACGGCCGCATCAACAATCTCGCCAACAAGCAGTATCAGGAGGTGTACGGCTTTCCCGCGCTGGGGCGCGAGTTTCGCATCGGCGTGAAATATACGACGCGCCATGAATGAGGCTTGCGTGAAGGAAGACGTCCTCTTTTGCTGGAGCGGGGGGAAAGACAGCGCGATGGCGTTGCACGCTGTGCGTGCGGCGAAAGACTATCGCATCAGCGCGCTGCTCACGACCATCACCGAAGAGTACGACCGCATCAGCATGCACGGTGTGCGCCGGGCGTTGCTCGAACGGCAGGCCGAATCGCTCGGCCTGCCGCTTCACGGGGTCTTGATTCCTCCGCGATGCATCAATGCAACCTACGAGGAGCGCATGAGAGACGCGCTTGCACAACATTTCGCGCGGGGTTTGCGAACCGTGGCCTTCGGCGATATTTTCCTCGAAGACCTGCGCGTCTACCGCGAAAAAAATCTCGCGCAGGTTGGCATGCGCGCAATGTTTCCCCTCTGGAAGCGCGACACGCGTGAGCTGGCGCGGGAATTTGTGCGCCTCGGTTTCCACGCGATCGCCGTCTGCGTCGATCCCCGCGTCCTCGATGCGTCCTTCGCGGGGCGCGAGCTGGACGCATCCTTTTTCGCCGATTTGCCGCCCGGCGTGGATTCCTGCGGTGAGAACGGCGAATTCCACAGCTTCGTTTTCGATGGCCCCGTATTTAAGACGCCGATCACGTTCCGCGTCGGCGAAAAAGTGTTGCGTGACGGTTTTTGCTTCTGCGATTTGCGGCCGGAATGAGAGGAGTCAATCTTGCAATCAAACAATGAAACGAACGAGGAAACGAACAACGAAAATGGAAACCAGCTTCATCCCCGCGCGGCGGTGATCACGGGCATTGTTCTTGCTACGGCCGCGCTCCGCATCGTTCCGCATCCCATGAATTTCGCGCCGATCGGCGCCCTGGCGCTTTTTGGCGGAGCTTATTTTTCAAGCAGGAGAGCCGCGATTGCAGTCCCGCTTCTCTCGCTCGTTGCGGGAGATTTTTTTACCGGCTTCCACCCTCTCATCCCCTAAGTGTACGCAAGTTTTCTTGTGAGTGTTGCCATCGGGTTCTGGCTGCGCCGCAAGAAATCCGCACCGAGCATAGGCGGCGCCACATTAGCCGGCGCTATTCAATTTTTCCTGATCACGAACTTCGCGCTTTGGGCGTCCTCAATCGGCAGCTACCCAAAGAATATAGGCGGCTTGGTCGCGTGTTATATCGCAGGGCTGCCCTTATTTTGGAACACGCTGGCGGGTGACGCGTTCTATGTCGCGTTGCTGTTCGGCGGCATGGCGCTGGCGGGAAAGCGGTTCCCGTCGCTGCGGGAACCGCTCTCCGCTTAGGCCGGCCAGAAATTTGCTTTCCACTGAATTGAGGCGAGAGCGAATCTACTTCAGTTTGTCGGCAACTTTCGCGATTCCGGCGTCCGCGCAGGCTTCGTCCTTATCGCCGCCGGGTGCTCCGCTGACGCCGATCGCGCCAATGGTGTCATTCCCCGCTTTGATCGGAACGCCGCCCTGCATCATGACGGTGCCCGCAACATTCGGCGGAGGCGACATCGCCCCAAAAGCCTTGGCGGTTTCCCCCGACGTCCTTCGGAAAAACAGCGCCGTGTAAGCCTTGCTCCGGCTGAGGTCGGGCGTGCCCGCGCCGGAGCCGTCGTCACGGAGAAAGGCCTTGAGCAGGCCGGCATTGTCGAGGATCGTTACGCTGACGCGGTAGCCGTTGGCCCGGCATTGCGCCACGGTGGCCTGCGCCATGGTTTGCGCCATTTCCATTGAAATCACTTTCTGCGTGAGCAGTTCCTGGGAAAGCGCGGTCATCGAGAACGCGCCCACGAGCACGAACGTAGCAACAGCCAACACCGAAAAACGAATGTGGGACATTGAATTTTCCTCCAAGCATCGACAAAGCGATGAGGAGCGCATCGTACAAGCATCGTCAAACCCAAGTCAACCGGGGAAGCCTCGGGTCAACGATTCCTTGCGTTTGGGGCGATGCGGTAGTACATAAGCTGGCAATGACGTGCGGGGGGCCGTATTTTCTTGCTTGCTGGTGGTATTCGGAGGGCCGGTTCCGGGTCAAATTCGACACGCACGGGAGGATACTATGCGCAAATTTCTCGGCATCGGTTTCTTGCTGGGATTTGTCATCACATTCACGGGATGTCAGGTCAACCAAACGACAGCGCCCTCAAGCACCCCACCCGCGGCCGAGGTTGCACCCCCGCTGATCCTGACCGCGACGGTTCCGCTCGAAGGCGTGAAAGGGCGTTTTGATCATTTTGCTTCCGGCAAAGGCAAGGTGTTTGTATCGGGACTGGGCAACAATTCCGTGGAGGTCATCGACCTCTTTCAGGGAACCCGCTCCCATGAAATCACAGGTGTGCCGAATCCTCAGGGCGTGGCCTTTTCTCCGGAGGCCAACAAATTGTTCGTGGCCAGCGAGAAGGGCAAGCTCTACATCTACGACGGCGATTCGTACAAACTGATCACTACGCTGGATTTTGACGGAGGCGCCGACAACCTGCGCTACGACGCGGCGACCAAGCGAGTCTATGTCGGCTGCGGCGATGACGAGAAGAATTCGGCGATCGCCGCGGTGGACGCGATGACCAACAAGCGTCTCGACGAAGTCTATAAACTCGGAGCCGAGCCAGAATCGTTCCAACTGGAAAAGAACGGCCCCAACATCTACGTAAATGTCCCGGATTTGAAACAAATTGTGGTGATCAATCGTAATACAAAGGAACTCACGCGCTGGCCCGTGACCGTGGCCCAGAATTTTCCCATGGCTCTCGACGAGGCCGATCATCGGGTCATCGTGGGGACGAGGGAACCGGCGACGCTCTCCGTGTTCGACACGGCCACGGGCAAAATGGTCGCCTCCGTGCCGACCGTTCAGGACACGGACGACCTGTATTACAGCGCGGAGCACAAGCGCGTCTACGTTCCGGGACGTGCGGGCGAGATTTGGGTCTACCAGCAGACCGATCCCGATCACTACAGTGTAATTTCCAAGATTCCCACCGTCGTGGGCGCGGGCACGGCGGGATACTTTGGACGACAGGGGAAAGGCTTCGACCGCTTTTATCTGGCGGTTTCCGCCGGCGCCAACACAAGCGCCGAAGTAAGGATCTATACGATGCAGGATTGAAGGTCATAGGCCGATCTACAAGGTTCACGCAAAAAGCAATTCAAATAAACGGGTGGCAGAACGATCTTGAATTGAAGTCAGATTGATAAGGGAGGATTGATCACCATGCGTCACAGAAACATGGCAGTCATCACGGGTGCGACACTGGGCTTCGCGGTATCTCTTCTGTTTGCCGGATTCGCGCGTGCTTTACCCGCGAATCCTGATTCCTCCGGCTATCATGTCGTGAAAAAAATCACGACCGGTGGGACGGAAGGCTGGGACTACATCTCGATGGATCCTGATACCCGGCTCGCCTACATCGGCCGTGAGAATCACATCGACGTGGTAAACGTGGATTCCGGCATGGTCGTCGGCAAAGTGACGGGCTTTGAGGGGACTTCCGGGATGGTGCCTGTCCCCGAATTCGGGCGCGGCTACGCGCCCAATGGCGACGCCGGCACGGTAGTCATCGTGGACCTGAAAACACTGGCAAAAATCGGGAGCGTGAAGGCGGGCAAGGACCCTGACTCCTTTACCTACGAGCCCGTCACCAAGCGCGTTTTCATCATGAACAGCAGCAGCGCCAACGCGACTGTGATCAACGCCAAGGATGGCACTCTCGTCGGGACGGTTGCGCTCGCAGGCCAGCCGGAAGCCGCCGTCTCCGACGGCAAGGGCAAAGTCTACGTCAACATCACAGATAAGGATGAAATTGTCGAGGTTGACGGGCAGACGATGAAGGTAACCCATCGCTGGCCGCTCATGCAGGGCACGGGGCCTTCAGGCCTTGCGATCGACCGCAAGAATCGCCGCCTGTTTTCTGCCTGCGATAACCAGAGAATGGTAATCATGAACGCGGACACCGGCAAAGTAATCGCCGCCCTGCGCACCGGGGCTGGCACAGATGGAGCTGGCTTCGATCCGGAGACAGGGAACGCCTTCGCATCAGCCGGCGGATCGGGAACTCTCACCATCATTCATGAGGATTCCCCCGACAGCTTCAAAGTGCTCGAAGAACTCGACACGCAATCAGGCGCCCGGACCATGACCGTGGACATGAAGACGCACAATGTTCTGGTCGTCACGGCCAGGCACGGCCACGGCGCGACGCACGACAAGGTTCTGCCCGATACGTTCGTCGTGCTCGTTGTTGGGAAGTGAGAATAAGCGGGGCGCTACTTCGTCAGGAAAACGCTTACGGCTTGGCTCAGAAGACTGTCGCTTCGGGCAAGCCTTTGAAATGTGCGTCGGAAGTGACGAGCTGCGCCCCGGTCGTTAAAGCGGTCGCATAGATCATCGCGTCGGCCATGGCCAGCCGCCGGTCCAGGCTGATCCGAGCCGCGAGCAGGGCCAGCCGTTCGTCAATCGGCACGATGCGGGCGCGCAAGGCAGCGGAAAGAAACCTGTCGCTGGCCGTGGAGCCTTGGACGGAAAGCAGTTTCTTGTAAACCTCATAGAGCACAATCGCGGGAACAATCAGGCGCTCCTCCCGCTCGAAATAGGGCGCAAACCGGTTCGCCAGCGGCCCGTCTCCCAGGAACTCGATCCAGCCGGAAGAGTCCACCAGGAAAAGCTCAGAGCCTTTCGGCATGATCGCGGTCGCTTTCTTTCCACTGAAGGCCCCGGGCCAGGCCGCGAAGGCTCTTTGGTTTGTGCGAAATCTCTAGGCGAATCTGCCCGTCGATTTCGTAGATCACCAGGTCCTGCCCCGGACGGAGCTTGAGCCGTTCACGCAGCTCTTTGGGAATGACCACTTGAAATTTTGGGGAAACCCTGACCGTTTGCATAGTCTTTTCCTGCAAGCATTTTATCGATAGAGAATCTGTATGTCAATATTACGATCGATCTTAAATCAGTATTACAGCATCGTGTGCATCTGAAATCGAGGACGCCGGGCCTGACAAGCCAGACGCGGATCCCAAGTCTTTCGAGCGATACACAGCCTGCTCCGGCGTTCCGTGTCCGATTTTGTCCTTCCGTACAGTAGTTCCGCGGCCCCCGCCGAGGCATAGTGCATAACAGGCAATCCAGAAGCCAGGGCTTTGCTTTCAGTGTGCTTCCTTATGGACAAATTGGAAAAATTCGATTTGCGATGTTCGCTGCGTTTCGTGCTTCTGTTGGCGGCCGCGGCGCTCACCGCTTGCACGGGCACGACGAAAAGTTCGCCGGCTTCCGATCCCACGACGCCTCCTTCGGGATCGAGCGTGACGGTTACAGTTTCACCGGCGAGCGCGAACGTGCGGGCTGGTGCGACGAAATCCTTCGGCGCCACGGTTGCCGGATCGTCGAACTCTGCCGTGACGTGGCAGGTGAACGGCGTGGCGGGCGGCGGCGCTTCTACTGGCACGATTAGCTCGTCCGGCATGTACACCGCGCCTGCGACGGTTCCAAGCTCCAACACTGTGACCGTGCGCGCCGTGAGCTCGGCCGACGCCTCTGCATCAGGCAGCAGCGCGGTCACATTGCAGAATCCGGTGCCGGTACTGACTGGCATCGCGCCGACATCGGTTCCCGCCGGTGCGTTCGCGATCACGGTAAACGGCAGCGGATATGCCAGCGGCGCCCAAGTTCTCCTCGCAGGCGCGCCGCTGGCTACAACTTTTGTGTCCTCTACCCAGCTCACGGCCACGGGCAACGAAGCGTCGGCCGGAACTTTTTCCATCGCAGTGATGAATCCCAATCCCGGAAGCGCGACCTCCGCTTCCCAAAATCTGCAAGTGACTTCGACCAGCGGCGGAAATCCCCCGCCGAGTTGCAGCGGAATGAACCTCGGACAGAGCGCCAGTCTGAACGGATTCTTGCCGTTTCCTGCGGACAATCTCTGGAATCAGGATATTTCCTCCGCTGCCGTGGACCCGAATTCCAGCGCGATCATCAATTTCATCGGCTCCGGCATTGGCTTGCATCCGGATTTTGGCTCGGGTCTTTACAACGGGCAGAGCATGGGCATCCCGTATCTTGGTTGTGGGCTCGCAGCAAGGGCCAGTGCCGATTGTTTTTACGGCGTATGGCGACGAGAGCGATCCGGGACCGATGCCGATTCCCGTGAGCGCCTTGATCGAGGGCTATCCTGCTCCTGGAAGCGGCGACCGGCACGTGCTCGTGCTCGACAACAATAATTGCTGGCTGTATGAGCTGTACAGTTCTTCTCCGAATGCCGCGAGCTGGAACGCCGGATCGGCCGCCGTGTGGGATCTCACTGCCGACGAACAGCGTCCGTACACTTGGACGTCGGCCGACGCCGCCGGCTTGCCGATTTTCCCGGGACTGGCGCGTTACGACGAAGTCGCGTCGGGCCACATCAACCACGCGCTGCGATTCACGCTGCAATCGAGCCGCGCCGCGTTCGTGCCGCCCGCGTCGCACTGGGCCGCCAATTCCTCGAACGCGCTCGCCGCGCCGATGGGCATGCGCCTGCGCCTCAAGGCCAGCTTTGACATTTCCTCGTTTTCCGCGGCGAACCAGGTGATTCTCACGGCGCTCAAGAAATATGGAATGATCATGGCCGACAACGGCTCTTCGATGTACATCAGCGGCGCGCCGGACGACAACTGGAACAACAACGACCTGCACAATCTGGGCAGCGTCACCGCGGCGGATTTTGAAGTGGTGAAGATGAATCCCATCTACACGGCCGCGAATGTCCCGGCCGGCGCGAGCCCTGCCATCACGAGTTTCACCGCGAGTTCACAGGTTATTTCCGCGGGCACGCCTGTCACGCTGAGCTGGAACGTCACCGGCGCGTCCTACTTGATCGTGTCTCCGGACATCGGCGCGGTGCGCGGGACGAGCGCGGTGGTCTCGCCGACCCAGTCCACGACTTACACGCTCTACGCCACGAACGCTTTTGGACGCACCACCGCCACAGTCAATATTACGGTGCATTGAGTAGGACAGGCTTCAGCCTGTCGGTTTTGTTTTTGAGTTGACTGGCGGAAACCAGACAGGCTGAAAGCCTGTCCTACATTCTTTCTCAGTGCGTCATCGCGTAAATCACATAGTTCACGCCGAGGCGCATTCCCAGGTCGGAGTATTTCAGCGGATAGCCAGGCACGTTCGACCATTCCCACGAATCGCCGATATCGGAATTGAATGAAATCGCCACCATGACGCGGCCATGGTCGTCGTATATCCCCATCCAGTGCGCGTCGATTCCACCATTTTTGTAGCCCAGACGCAGGTGCTCGGCGCCCGGAACCCGGTAACGGTCGTCCAGGTCGAACATGGTGTGAAAAATCGGATCGTTGTTGGGAATGTCCACGATGGGGCGATCAGGAAAAACTTTCTTGATGCGTTCTTCAAATACCTGCCACTCGGTTGTCCCGTGAAAATCGTCAGCCATGAAAAATCCGCCGCGCAAAAGATAATCGCGCAGCTTCAGCATCTGGCGATCGGTCGGGCCCCATTCGCCGACTTGGACGGCATACAGGAACGGCCAATTGTAAACCTCGTCGCCATCGTCAAGATTCACGCACTCTTCGACCGACCGCGTGTGGATGCGCGTCAAGCGGCGAACCGCCTGGGAGAAGGCTCGGTCCGCCGGCGGATAATCCTGCGTCCAAAGGGAAAGGCCCAACCGCCAATCTCCGTCGAAGCGTCCGCGGTAGCCGTCATTCCATCCCGGCGGATACATCAGCCGCGCAAACGCAAATTCCGTCTTTTCCTGATAGTCGGGAGGAAGAGGTTGGACGCCGTACTCGACGGAAGGATATTCGCGGAACGGCGCCTGGTAGGCATAGGCCACGCCCACAAGAGCAAACGCGCATCCCAGCAGCCACCAAGCCTTCAAAATTCGCATCGCCTGTCCCTGAGGCGAGGATAACACGGGTGCGAGCCCCGCTGCATCCGCATGCAATCCGGTGGATTTTATAAGTAGCACAGCCACTCATGGCTGTGTGCTTTTCGCCGCTATCACGCAACTGCGAACGATCGACGTTTGCAAACCCGCGCAGCAAAGAGTTGCTGTGCTACTTGAGCACAGCCCAAGCCTCGCACTGCACTACCATAGTACCCGCAAAATGATCATAAAACATGGTGTGCCGCGCCGGGCGCGAATGTGGATCGGGAAACATCGCGACCCACTCCTTGTTGACCTCCGCGCGGATCTCGGGGCGCTTGATCCACACAGTCACGCGGATCACGTCCTCGGGCGTCGCTCCGGCTGCGGCAAGAATGGCGCGGAAATTGGCGAACATATGCGCGCATTGAGCGGCAACGTCCTCCGGAATTTTGCCTGTGCTTGTGTCCGTCCCGGATATGCCGCCCGTCGCGACAATGTTTCCGATGCGCGATACGGCGGGAATCGGATTGGCGTGGCCCAATCCCTCGACATCGAATGATTTTCTTTTGCTCATGGCGGCGTATTTCTCCATTTCCGCGAATCCGGCCGTCGGCCAAACCGGCCCTCGGAAGAAAGCGTCAGCAAGTTTCGGATCGCTGGAGACGAGCGCGCCATTATGATGTCAAACATCGCGGCGTTGCAACTGCGCACGTCCTTAAATCGTTCCGTGCGATCGCTCGCCCGCCGGGACTGTCACTGGCATCGCCTTCGCAATCAGGGAATGGAGCACAAGACAAGGCGGTTTAAGTAGCAGAGACTTCAGCCTGCGCCACTTGGGTTGCCGCGCGCGCATTGCGGTGCGATAATCCGGCATCGAGAGAGACGCTCCGCGAGTGGAGACTCTTCAGGGGGAAGCGATGGGAGTGCGAGACGCTTGGGTTGAAAAGCGATTGAAGGAAACGGCGGCGGCCAACGGCACACGCAACGTTTCGCAGATGCACTACGCGCGCCAGGGCGTGGTCACCGAAGAGATGGAATACGTGGCGCGGCGCGAGAAGATCGAGCCGGAACTGGTGCGCAGCGAAATCGCGCGCGGGCGCGCGATCATTCCCGCGAACATCCATCACAAGGCGCTGGAGCCGATGGGCATCGGCATCGCGTTCAAGTGCAAGATCAACTCGAACATCGGGAATTCGGCGACGACTTCGCACATTGACGAAGAGTTGAAGAAGCTGCATCACTCGGTGCACTACGGCGCGGACACGGTGATGGACCTGTCGACCGGCGGCGACATTCCCGACGATTCGCAAAGCGATCATCGACGCATCGCCCGTGCCGATCGGGACGGTGCCGATCTACGAAGCGCTGTCGCGCGTGAAGCGCACGGAGGATTTGACGATCGGGCTGATGCTGGAAGTGATCGAGGAGCAGGCCGAGCAGGGCGTGGATTACATGACGATCCACGCGGGGGTGCTGCGGGAGTTTGTGCCGCTGGTGCGCAACCGCATCACGGGGATTGTGAGCCGCGGCGGGGCGCTCCTGGCGCATTGGATGAACACGCACAAGCAGGAGAATTTTCTGTACGAGCATTTCGAGGCGATCTGCAAGATTTTCAAGAAACATGACGTAAGTTTTTCGCTGGGCGACGGCTTGAGGCCGGGCTGTCTGGCGGATGCGAGCGACGCGGCGCAATTCGCCGAATTAAAAGTGCTGGGCGAGTTGACGGAGAAGGCGTGGGAGCACGACGTGCAGGTGATGATCGAAGGCCCGGGCCACATTCCGATGGATCAGATCGAGCTGCAGGTGAAAAAGGAAATGGAGTTGTGCCACGAAGCGCCGTTTTACACGCTGGGGCCGCTGGTGATCGACATCGCGCCGGGATACGACCACATCACGAGCGCGATTGGAGCGGCGATGATCGGCTGGCACGGGGCGTCGATGCTGTGCTACGTGACGCCGAAGGAGCATTTGGGCTTGCCGAACGCGGAGGACGTGAAGCAGGGCGTGATCGCGTACAAGATTGCGGCGCACGCGGCGGACGTGGCGCGGCACAGGCCAGGCGCGCGCGACCGCGATGATGCTCTTTCCTACGCGCGATTCCTGTTCGATTGGAACAAGCAGTTTGAGTTGTCGCTCGATCCGGCAAACGGCGAAGGCGATGCACGACGAAACGCTGCCGGACGATTTCTACAAGGACGCGAAATTCTGCTCGATGTGCGGGCCGAAATTCTGCTCGATGAACGTGACGCAGTTGGCGGAATCGGCGGGAGGGCAGGACCAGTCGGAGCGCCAGCAGAAATTCGTGGAGCTATTGGCGAGGATCGAGAAGTAGCAGTAATGGTGCAGGCTTCAGCCTGTCGGGTTTAGCTCTCTTACAAGCGCAAAAACCACAGGCTGAAGCCTGTGCTACTTAAACCTACCTCCCCGGATCCAGATCTCTCATCACGACGTGAAGCACTTGCGTGGTGCGCCGCGCGTCGTGCTCGGTAACAGTCAATTGGAATTGCCGTCGGCGTCAGTGATTTCTCGATACCTCCGCGCAATTTCCGGCAAACGGGCGCAACCGCCTCGAATGAGTCCGGCCTTTTCAGCCACGCGCGAGGCGATCGTTGAACGACCAATCACCGATCTTTCCCGCAGAAATTTCCGCGGAAGCCAGCGCATCGAGTCCCTTGTGTTCCAGCGCGTCGGTCACTATCGCTTCAAGAATTCCGCTGGAGTTGATCAGCGCCATGCCATATCTGCCTTGTTCCAGCGCGTCCCGGCTGTCGGCATATGCCTGCTCGAGAACTGGGCGGAGCTCGACGTTGTGAACGAAATCGAATCGATGAGGAGGCGGCGCGGCCTGTGGCGATGCGGAAGCGCCCGGATCGGCGCCCATTTGTGACAGCGAATTAACGGCTTGATCCAGAACGCCGACAAGGCGCTCCACGATTTCCGCCGGCGCCACCGTTTCGATGACCTGGCCGGACGCCGTGCGCAACAAAAACGCTTCGCTAAACGAGCGCGCTAGCCAATGAGCCTTGCTGCCGCCGGACAATTGGTTGATCGCGACGCCGCAGTCCTGCTGCCAGGCGCGATTGGCCACGAGCGCGGATTTGTCGGCAGGGTCCTCAGCTAAAGTTTCGCGAAGCCGGCGTCCACGGCGGATCAAACCATCAAGGTGCGAAAGATTTGAATCGATCTGCGCTTGCAGGCTCTCGTCCATGGATTGCGTCTCCGGTTACTTGGAGGGCGGGTTCGGACCTTTGTGCGCGGGCACCTGCAGATCGGCGATTTGATCGATGTGATTGTACATCGCTTGTGAAGCTCCCTCGGCATCCCGGCGGCGCAAAGCGGCAACCACGGCCTCGTGCCCGTCGATGGATCGCGCGGGCCGGCCCTTCTGCAGCAGCGATTGCGTGCGCGATTCCACGAGCAAATCGTTGAGCGTCGCCATGATGCTCATGACCACGCGATTGCGCGTGGCCCGGGCCAGAATCGCATGAAACGCCGTGTCCTCGGCGATGGCCGATTGGCCGGCCTTCAGTTTTTGCCGCTGCGTTTCCAGGATGCGTTGCAGATCGGCCAAATCTTCCTCGGTCGCGCGCAGGGCCGCGGCGCGCGCGACGGCGGGCTCGAACATCCGGCGCACATCCAGAAGTTCATCCTGCAAATCGGACCGGTAGGCCATCACCGAAGCCAGAGGAGCAACCAGGCGATCCACCGAAAGCTCGTGCGGAAACGTTCCTTGACCGTGCTGGGTCTCGAGCAGACCAATCGTTTCCAGCGTTCGCAAGGCGTCGCGGATCGACCCGCGGCTCACGCCGAACCGTTCCGCCAGATGGCGTTCCGAGGGCAGCGGCTCGCCCGGCGGAAACGTGCCGTCCAGCATCAGCACGCGGATGCGGTCGGCAACTTCTTCGGCAACACGCGTTTTCTTGATCGGCGTGATGAGGCGAGCCTCATCGCCGGAGAATGCGCAAAACGCTTGACACCGTTTCGCGCGGATGGTACATTTTCGTTATCAAGTGGTTCAATCACTGGTCCACTGTACCACAGATCGCGATGAGTGAAAAGCTTTTTGAATTCGTGACCGCTGGCTCCCCCCGCGCCGTCTCCGGCGCGATCGAGCAATTGGCAATCGGCCAGGGCAGCCTGACCGCGATTGTCGTGCCGTGGGAGAGCGATGGCGCCACGTTGTGCATGGCCGTCGCTTCGACTCAGGGCGAGGGCTGGGCCCTGGAGCACACGAACTTGGGAACGATCCGCCTGACCGATATGGGAAATGAAACCACTCGCGTGGAAATTCTTGCAGACCTTCAGGGTCATGCGGAACATCAGAAGCTCGCCAAGCTCTTCGCCCGATTCAGCAGCCAAATCCAATCCCAATTTCAGGTGGCGCAGTGACGGAAATTGTTTCATCCTCGCTTGCGGCCACGCTCACATTGCGCGTTGCGGAAGCGCGCGTTGAGGATGTGGGCCGCGCCATTGCGCGCCTGGCGCCGGCCGATTTGCAGCGCATCGGCGCGCGAGCCGGCGACGTAGTGAAAATCACCGGCGGTACGTCCTCGGTTGCGCGCGCGGAAGTTTCCGACGAACAGCACGAAGGCGTCGTCCAGATCGACGGCACTGCCCGCAGCAACTGCAGCGTGGGCTTGCAGGAACAGGTGACGGTTGCAGTCATCGAGCACTCGCAGGCCGTGGCCGTGCGACTCTCGCCCATGTGGGTGGGCGCCGCGCCGGCAATCATCGCGCCCGAACGGATTGTCGAGGATCTGACGGTCGTTCCTGTCACGCGGGCTCTGTGGTGCGCGTGCCGACGTTTGCCAAGGCGGTGAATTTCCAGGTTGTGCGCACGATTCCTTCAGGACCGGTCGTGATCGGACCGCGAACCGACATCCGGATCGTGGAAGGCGAGCAGACTGCGACCCGCGCTCCTTCGGTGTCTTACGAAGATATCGGCGGGCTGGAAAGGGAAGTGGCGCGCGTCCGCGAAATGGTTGAGCTGCCGCTGAAGCACTCGCGAATTTTTGAGCGATTGGGAATCTTCGCACCGAAGGGGGTGTTGTTATACGGCCCGCCGGGCACGGGAAAAACCCTGCTCGCGCGGGCCGTGGCGGCGGAAAGCCGCGTGCACTTCATTCCCCTGAACGGCCCGGAAATCATGCGCAAGTTTTACGGCGAGAGCGAGGCCAAGCTCCGCGAAGTCTTTGAAGAAGCGGCGCG
>CAVUDA010000024.1:0-188699 GCA_963740035.1 uncultured Acidobacteriota bacterium | reverse complement strand
ATCCCACTGCACTGAAAGCACTGATCCTGTCCCAGCACGAACAGTTGTTGTCGCGTGACAACGAGATCGAGCATTTGAAGCTGCTGATCGCCAAGCTGCGGCGGATGCAGTTCGGGCGTAAGTCGGAGAAGCTGGATCGTCAGATTGAGCAACTGGAGTTGCGGCTGGACGAGCTACAGGCGACGCAAGCGGAGAACACAGCTGCCTCGCACACATCGGCAGAGGTCGCGCCGGTTGCAATCGTCGCGGCGAAACCGCCGCGAAGGCCACTGCCCGAACACCTACCGCGCGAAGTGCGGAACGTATCTACCGAAACAGACCGTTTGCCCGGACTGCGGTGGAGAGTTGAAGCATCTCGGTCGAAGACGTTTCAGAAATTCTGGAGTACGTGCCGGCACGGTTTAAAGTCATCCGGCAGGTTCGACCGAAGCTGGCCTGCGCGTGCTGCGAACGGATCGTGCAAGCCGCAGCACCGAGCCGTCCGATCGAGCGGGGCGTTGCCGGACCGGGATTCTGGCGCATGTGCTGGTCTCGAAGTATTGCGACCACTTGCCGCTGTATCGCCAGTCGGAGATATACGCACGGGAAGGCGTAGAGCTGGAACGCTCCACGCTGGCAGACTGGGTGGGCGGCACGAGCCAGTTGCTTGCGCCGCTGGTGGAAGCGTTGCGGCGTCACGTGCTGAGCGCGGACGAAGCTGCACGCCGACGACACGCCGGTCCCGGTGCTGGCGCCAGGAAATGGGAAAACAAAAACCGGACGGCTCTGGACGTATGTGCGCGACGATCGGCCCGCGGGAGACGCTACACCGGCGGCGGTGTGGTTCGCCTATTCGCCGGATCGCAAGGGCGAGCATCCGCAGGCGCATCTCGGCAATTTCACTGGCACGCTGCAGGCGGATGGGTACGCGGGATTCGATGCGGTGTACGAAACCGGGCGCATTCAGGAAGCGGCGTGTTGGGCGCATGTGCGCAGAAAATTCTACGACTTGCACCTGGCGCATCGTTCCCCGGTTGCTGCCGAAGCGATGGAACGCATCGCCGCGCTGTATGCCATCGAAAAAGAAATTCGCGGCCACGCGGCGGGCGAGCGGCGCGAAGTCCGCGGGACCAGGGCGCGGCCTTTGCTGGACTCGCTGAAACAATGGCTGGAAGAGACGTTAGGAAAACTGTCGCGCAAATCCGACACGGCGATGGCGGTGCGCTACGCGCTCTCGCGCTGGGAAGCGTTGCTGCGCTACGTGGACGACGGCCGCATCGAGATCGACAACAACGCCGCCGAACGCTCCCTGCGCACCGTCGCTCTGGGCAGGAAAAACTACTTGTTCGCCGGCTCCGATGCTGGTGGCGAACGAGCCGCCGCAATCTACAGCCTGATCGGCAGCGCCAAACTCAACGGCCTCGACCCCGAAGCCTATCTCCGCAACGTGCTGTCCCGCATCGCCGACCACCCGATCAACCGCATCGAAGAGCTACTGCCGTGGAACGTCGCGCCGGAATTTGCCAAAACCTCCGCCAGCGCCGCTTAACAAACCCCGCTCCTTGTCAACACGGCCAGGGTCGGACGCTTACTGCGAGCGCAAAGCGGGCTTGCGAGGAAAATACCTCTTGAATCATTGGGCGCATAAACCAGACATCCCATCGACTCAGCCTCGCACCGGCAAATTCATTTGTGCCTGTCAGAATTGCTAGTTTTCACCGCCACTTAAGAAAGTTATCGTCCCAGTCGTCTAGAAGATCGTCAAAACAAGAAAAGGTGAAAACTGCGTCAGAAAGGGGAGATTGATTTCATGCGCATAGAGAGGTTTGTCTCAATCGCATTAATGGTGGTCTCGTGGGCAATTTCAGTTCAAGCGCAGTCATCAAGCCCATTTAATCTGCATATAGGAGGAGGCGTCGGCGTCCCACTCAATCCCACATCGAACTTTGCTGGAATTAGTGGGACTTTTCAGGTCGGTGCCGGGCCAAACTTTGGCCCGCATAGTTCCATTGTAGGAGAGTTCATGTGGCAAGGCCTTCCGCCGACTCGCAATACGCTCTTGCCCGTCGTGAATGCCCTCTGTGCAACTAGCGTGGTCGGTTCATCGGCCGCCTGCTCAATTGCCTCCATAGCCGCGAGCAATAATCTCTACACACTTACAGCGAACTATATGTACCACTGGGATGGCAGGCGCTATGGCGGTTATGTCATCGGAGGTGGGGGTTGGTACTACCGCTATGCGCAATTGAAGAACGTCACGGTAGCCCCTGGTACCGTCTGTGAACCCGCATGGGACTGGTGGGGATACGCTTGTCAAAATGGGTTTGTTTCTACGAGCAATGTTTTGGCCACGAAAGGCGTGAGTTCCGGTGGGGTAAACGGCGGCCTCGGAATCACGATCAGGCTGGGTCCTGGTGACTCGAACGTCAAATACTATGTCGAGGCTCGGTATCACTATTCGCCCCAAGGCGGGCGGGTCTCCACGCAGATAGTGCCGGTAACGATGGGCCTGCGTTGGTGAAGCAAGCGCATTGACTCGTCCACCTCATGCTCTACAGATCGGTGCCCAAGCTCTGGTTTAGTAATTCCTTTCGCTCAGTCCTGCATGATGGACCAAAGTACTCCACTGTATTCAGCACTCGGTGGACCCAAATCGAAACCTAGCTTCCGATCGCGAGATCCTTTGTTGAGTGCGGCCCTCTATGGGTCCGGTTGCTCCACTTCGACTGCCTTTCCTTAAAGAATCCCGTAAGCCAAATATTATTGTCGACGATTCGGCGCACCGCACAAGCATGCGAAATGGTCGCTGAGGCTTGTTCCATTGACCTTCCTAGTCGTGGACTGTCCGAGCAAGAAACTCAGCTACTGAGAATTTTGACAGTTACTGGGCCGCACAGGCTTGTCTAGTTTACGAGTGATATCCAGTCGCGCCATCTACTGCGTAGTGCTTGAGGCGCGCAATCCAAACGGGAGGAACGCATATGAAACTGGCCCGAGTAGTTGTGGCTCTTGTTTTCGCTGCTTTCTTATTTCAAGCGAACACGCAGTCAAAACCCCAGAATGCATTAAAGACTGTGACTGCTGGAGATCCCATCACTTTCGACGTGGAGCTGAACCAGATTCCACAGTTTTCAGGTGGACGAGTGGCGGTCCTGGTTTGCCCAATCAACGCGAACTTACCTGACGAAGCCGCTCCGAACGGAGTATTCTTTTCCAGGGCTTCTTCCACGGAAACAATTTCAAACCAGAAAAAGTATGTCGTGACAGTTCAAATCCCGGGGGATGCGCCGGATGGAGTGTGGCAAGTGTTTTTTTCCTTCGCCCTCCCGAACGGTTCATATACGGAGCTTCGCCATGCAAGGATGATATTTCAAGTACGACGGCAAGAGTATTCTGGCGTGCCGTTGAGAGCTGAAATTACGATGCAATGATTCGAATTGGCACCCATGTATCCGGCTGCGCCCAGATCTTCGAGCCAAACCAATACGTGACGAACCGTGCTCATTCGGCGTATTTGTTCTGCGGAAAGTTGCACCTTTTCCATTTTAGGTGGATAGGTCTTGATAAACTGGGCGGTCCCAATGGGTCAGAACACTGTGGGTTTTGCCAGTAGTCCGATCCGGCCACCGCGAACTAGACTGCAGAAATTGATATCGACTTCGGGCCGTCTGCCCAACGGAAGAAGCCAACTTCAAATCTAAACAATACAACTAGGAGAAGAACCCCATGCCAGTAAAAAACCCCAGGGAACTTTTCGTGATGCTTCTAAGTGACGCTCGGCAGAACACGGAGCGGTCGGCAAAGATCATTCAGGAGATCAGCCAGCAAGCCCAGGATCCAGACGTGAAAGAAGCGCTGGAATCGAGGGCCTGGATTGCGGAAAAGGACTTGAGCGCAATCGATCGGTGTTTCCAATTGATCGGCGAGCGACCGGTACAGCTCAGCGGCCGTCTTGAAGAGGTGTTTGCTGAGGACTTCCGCAGAGAAGTAACGGAGATACAGAACCCAGTCGCAAAGGCGATCTTCGTTCTAACCAAGGCTAGCCGCCTGACGCATCTTCGGGTTGCCGAGTACGAAGCGCTGGTAGAGGCGGCTGATGTGTCGGGACACTATGCCGTTGGCCTTCTACTGGAAAGCTGTCTGGCAGACAAACTTGTGTTCATCGAACGAACGCGGCGCCTTATTAGAAGCCTCGTTGCGACCAAAATAGCCGCAAGGGTTAGCGCATAATAGCCCTTCTTAAAACCTGAACTTGTTGGTTCATGGGAACTGATGTGAAGCATTTCCCAGTTGATCTGTTAAAGGAGCGGACCCGAAAAGGATTGCACAAGCTCAGGGTAATCAGGAAAACATCATGACTAGGCGCTGCTTACGTTGGCAGCCAAGACGGCGGCTAACCCGGCCGCTTCTCCCATCCAGATCGAGCCAGATAAACAGTCTTGTCGGAATGTGACTAGTTCCTCCCAAGAGCAATAAGCCACATTCCGACAAGCAGGACTTATCAGGGTTTGGAAGTGAGCTTTGTTCTCTTCGGCCGCTAAACCTCACTGAATACGGAAGGGAACAACGATCATCGCTAAAGTGAAAATGGAGAAGGCCAAAGGGGCAAGTCTTTAGATATAGATATATATTGGTACAGCAGCCTGAAAGAGACGCTTCCCCACCTTGGTTCCGCAAAGCCCCTCCCTTGTCCCGAACTGAATCGGTATTCCGTCAGCCTCGGGTGACTACAATCCGAACGAGGTATTTCGCTACGCCCTCCCCCCGATCCTGTTTCGTCGTAAGCGACACGTAACCGTCAGGACAGACAAGCCAAATCCCGTCCACATGAAATGGCGCTCGAGGAATCGGCTCCACAAGTCTTGAATATTTTGCAATTAATAGGTTCGCAGCGTCACCGCCTGATTTTGCAAACAGCGCGAATAGCATCGTCGCGCCCGCCCCGGCTCCGTGAAAAGGGTGGTCACCACTAGCTAATCGGTGTCAAGTCATGATAAACGACCAATCGGGAGGTGGCGGCGAACGGCCCTTTTTCCACAGCGGAATCAATTGCGAATGGGAACGGACAAAGTTATTATGTGCGACGACAAAGCGATGAGCGCATTTGATCCTACGGATTGAATTCTCACCATTAGTCACTGACTTCGGTTCTGAGCTTCAAAGTGATGGAGGTCGGTAAGAAGTGGCATTTGTCCGAGTTCTCGTAGTAGACGACTTCGAACCTTGGAGGTACTACGTCTGCTCGATGCTTGAAAAAGGACCGGAATTACAGGTCATTTGTGAAGTGTCAGATGGATTAGAAGCGGTGCAGAAAGCCGATGAACTGAAACCGGACTTGATTCTGCTCGATATCGGGCTTCCAGCACTGAACGGGATCGAAGCCGCTCGACGAATCCGCAAGCTCGCCCCCGAATCCAAGATAGTATTTCTGAGTCAAGAATCCTCCGCCGATATCGTGCAAGGAGCACTCGGTTTGGGGGCACTGGGCTACGTCGTCAAAGCAAACGCTGGAAGCGAGCTATTGCCTGCTGTCCGAGCCGTTCTCCGGGGTAGGCAATTTATCAGTAGCGGCGTAAGGGATTATGAATTTATCGGCGGGACAAATGCTCAAGTTCCCCACCGCCACGAGATTCTTTCTTGTTCTGACGACGCGGTTCTTCTAGACACGTTTACACGTGTTGTCGCTTCCGCTGTGAATACGGGGAACGCGGCTATCGTCTTGGTAACCGAGCCACACCGGGCCCTTCTTCTTCAGAGATTGGAGAAAAGGGGCTTGGATGTTGGGCGCGCGATTCAAGAGGGGACCTACGTTGCGTTAGATGTCAATGAAGCACTCTCGGCGATAATGGTGAGTGGTTTGCCCGACCCGGTTCGATTTTTCGGAGGCATTACTGGCTTCATTGAAGCAGCCGCCAAAGCGGCAAAAACAAAACAGCCTCGGATTGTTGTGTGCGGCGAAAGCGTAGCTGTCTTGCGAGCAGAAGGTAAAGTAGATGCGGCAATTCGGCTCGATCAACTCTGCGACGAGCTAGCCGAGTTACACGAAGTGGATGTGCTGTGCGCGCATCCACTCAGCGCCGTTCCCGGTGTGGAAACTTAGCAGGCTTTTCTAAGCATTTGTGCGGGAAACTCAGCCTTACATTCCCGCTGAAAGGGGCTACTCCCCGGCGGCCCGTGCAGACTCGCCCCTCGTACTGAGAGGCAGACTAACGTTTACCTTGGTGCCATGCCCAGGCTGTGAGTCGATTGAGAAAGTGCCCTCCACCAGGTTGACTCGTTCCTGCATGCTGACAGGCCCCAGTCCTCGTTCGATTTGCCGCGCAGCGCGTCAAGCTCGGTAAGACCGTTACGTCAAGCAGGCGCAGTTACGCGCGCGAACCCAAGGCATGATGAAATCGATCTGCGGTAAGCACCGGTCGAATTGCCAATTAAACTTTTGAACGTTTTGCCGCTGGCTTTTCAGCTCTGGCAAGCTGATGGACTCTGGGTTCCACGTCTTCGGATAGATTTTCTCTCCATCTTCGTTGGCAGGGGATGCTCTGAACATCTTGATGACCTGGATCTGATTCATGCCGGGCCTGTCATCTTTGCCAGTTGGTGCGGGGAGCGCTAAAGCCATATTAAGAATAAGCAAGAATGGACTACCCACACTCCGGGGCCGAATACATACCCCATTCGGCCCTTTCTTTTGTGAACACTTGCGCTCGACGAAGCATGAAAGAAAGGAAGTCCCCAATTGCATACTAATGAGCTTGTCCGTGGCAAATTTAACGCATTGTTCACAGCCCACGATGCCAAAGACAAACGCGCAGCCGCACAGCGGCAGAAGATCACATCGAAGACCGGCGAGAAATCAACGCCTAAAAAGGTTAAACGCAACACGCAGGGATCAGATAACAAATCGGATTCTAAGCCGTTGAATTTGTGAACGGCCGCCTGCCTATGTGCATAGCGCGTGAAACGCCCTGTCTGTCAATCGTCAAATTGAAATTCAGCCGCTCCGGCATTACCGGAAAATATTCAAAGAAGGAGACGGAAAGTCATCTCCACCGGGATGCGTACCGGAAATGGTTTTCCATCCGCACCAACGGCTGGTTTGAGCTGCCACCCGCTGACCGCCCGTAGCGAGGCCAGCTCCAAATCCACTTCAACGGCACCTATAGCTCTGGCGTTTTCCACTGTCCCGCGCTCGGTGACCGTTATCAGAATTTGGACGGATCCTTGAATCCGTTTTTCTTTGGCATACCCGGTATAGTGCGGATCGGGACAGCTCAAACAGGACGGATACTGGATAGGGGAAGCACCCGGCGGATCGTCAGGCAACTCGGGCAAAGGAACGATCAACGAGACTCCAGACGATGGATCCCTCAAGAGCGAGAGCGCAGTCTTGGTTTGAACCGAAGAGCAGGAGATGCCGGTAGAAAAGTCCCCCAAGGAAAAAAGGTGTTTGGCATCAGCGAGGGTTGTGCGCAGGACACACACTCCGCGTCTCCGCTGGAAGTCTTCACCAATAACCACCTCGGCCCCTGCATCGGAAGCAACATCGTCGAGGGCGCCCATGTATGCATCGACGCCAAGGAAGCCGTGATCCGAGAGATGCTTTACCGCATCTTCTCTCTGGATGAATTTTGCATCCGGAATCAATTTCTCCAGATTCGCACGCAAAACCGAGTCAAATTCGGCGCAAAGCTGGGGTGCTCCCAAACAACCCGAGAGCGGAGTTGTCAGAATTCTGCGTGAATCCGTTTTGGCAACTTTCTTTGCGGTCTGTGCCGCCAGGTGATCAATCTGTGGCGGAACCCGAGCGTTCAGTCCAGTCAACGGCATACAGAGAAACATGATGTTGCTAACCAGAGAAATGCCGTGGGTCGATACACTCATTTTCCAAGGCACGATCCCCCCTAAGGCAAGAATTCTTGACGCGGATTCTAGTAGATCAGGGATGATCGGGCAACGAGTTCGTGTTTCAGTTAACCCTGGCATTCAAGAGGCTTATGCCGGATTCCGCGCCAGAAACGGCGTCACCGTAATGTAGGATGTTGGGCAATTCTGGTTGCGGTCCACTTGGTTCTAATTCCAGGCCAGTCGATTCTCCAAACAATCTGTCACGATTTGGACACTACGATTGCGATGGTTCAAAAAAGTGTATTGACGCTACTTCGTACCCTCTGAATGCGCCGACGTCTTCGCGGGAAAATGACCGGTGGAGAATTCGGTACAGGCAACGTCCGAGAAGCTTCATTTCAAAGAAACGATTTATCTTTGATTACAGGCCCCTATTTCCACCATAGGATTGCATGCCGACAATGAGTGCGGTGGAACGTGAGGCACATTCTCAGAAGTTGCGGACAACTCCGAAGGAGCCATAAGGTGGTGCGATTCGATCTTCCTTCTGATCCAGCCGGTCAATCTGTGTATGAGTAAGAACCCGCCAAAGCGGTGAACTCAATCGTGAAAGCTCGCTCTTTCCGTCACCGGGCCCTTTGAGGGATCTCTGGCAAAACTGACAGTTTTCGCCGGCGCGGAGTGGCGCTATCGATATACATATGTTGCTAGCCTGTCTCTTCAGTGCTAGAGGGTGCGCTAGAAAAGTGGTTAATCAACCGGTTACTTCAAGCCGTTGAAGGGGAAAGCTTGGTGCTAAACCAGCAGCGTGGTTCATTGGGTTCCCTTCGTACCCTCGAAGCCGGTCGCTATAGACGCTTTTCAGGTTTATTGCAATTCAAGTAAGCTCGGTTGCACTGCGCCCCTTGAACCTCCGGGAATTCGGCTGGCCGCTAGAGAACGATTGGCTGTGAATTGCTTAACGAGGAGGGGTGTGTATGAATTACTCAGGAAGGTGCACGAGGACAATTATTCAGATCACGGTGGCATGCCTCGGGATGTTCTTGACTTCTCTTCCCTCATTTTCTCAGGGCGACGCAGGCCGGATTCAGGGAAGTGTTTTGGACCAAGAAGGCCTCGCTGTAGAGGGCGCAACCATAGTCGTCACTGACACATTGCGAGGTACGTCACGAACCCTGGTTACAGACACCGCAGGAGAGTACAGCGCTCCCAGCCTGACCCCCAGCACCTATAAGGTCCACGCCGAGGCGAAGGGCTTCAAGGCGGTCGATCGCGAGAATGTTGTTTTGGAAGTAAACGCATCGGTCAGGATTGACTTCAAACTCCAGCCCGGCGACATCAAGCAGACGATCACCGTAACGGAAGCTATCCCGATCGTGGATACCACGAACGCTGAAGTGGGGGGGACTCTCCAGCACTCGATCATCGAAAACCTGCCGTTGAACGGCCGCAACTTCGAGAACCTGCTCACTCTGCGCCCGGGCGTCACGATTTACCCTGGCGGTGGTGGTTGGACCCAAAGCACCAACGGAATCCGCGCCCACGATAACGTTTATATGGTGGAGCGCGTAAACAGCAACGATCCCTGGATGGCGCAAAGCATCATGAATGCGGCTATGGCCGGAGGCGATGCGGGCACGATATTGCCTATTGATGCGATTGATGAGTTCAAGACCGAAATCAATCCCAAAGCGGAATACGGTTGGAAACCCGGAGCGGTTATCAATGTCGGCGTCAAGTCAGGCACCAACGACTTACATGGCAGCGCCTACGCGTATGGACGGGACGGCTCCTGGGATGCGCGAAATTACTACAACCCAGCGCCGGAGCCTGTAGGAGCTCTTTCCTTACAGCAGTTCGGCGCCACCATTGGCGGCCCTATTAAGAAAGACAAGCTCTTCTACTTCCTGAGCTACGAGCAGCAACGCTACACCGTCGGGTCTCCTGCTTTGCATAAAGTACCCATTACCAATCCTTCGAACACGACTAGCACGAACAGTCTGGTAGGGGCTTGCCTGGCCGCGCTCGCGCCGGGCGGCGGTGGGGTTACTGCACTGAGCGCACAAATGGCAGGACTCACTACGACTTGCGCCCCCCTCACGACACCAGTCACGCCGGGAGGCCCTGTTTTCCCGGGACTATTCCCCGTAAACGATACATCAACGGTTAATTTGAACACCGCCCTAAACACCAACAATATGATCAACTCCGGCTTGGTGAGAATCGATTACCACATCAATGACAAAAACTCTTTAAGCGGAATGTATTTCATCAGTCCAGGCGACGGACTCTTTGTTGACAACCCTCAGCGAGAGCTCAACCAACAGTGGCTGACGGTTCAATATGCGCGAGCGCAAACTTTCAGCTCCAGCTGGACATACACGCCCAATTCCACCGCGGTCAATGAATTCCGCGTGGGATACGCCCATTATTACCAGAATTTCGCCAGCAACGATTCCACCAATAACCCTGCCAACTACTCTTTCAACGGCCAGACTTTTAACATCTACACCGGTCAAACGAATCCAGCTTATTTCGGGTTGCCGCAAATCAGGATTGGAGGAGGTCTGAACCTTCAAATCGGATTGGGCTGGCCCAAGGTCGTAGGACCCGACAGCGTCCTGCAGATCCTGGATCACGTTTCGTATTTGCGTGGCAGTCACGTCTTCAAATTCGGCGGTGAAATTCTACTCAATCAAAGCACCAACGACGTAACCGCGAATACCAAGGGGCCCATGCAATTCAACTCCTTGCAGAACTTCTTCAACGGCGTGCCCGCGACAGCGAATTTTCTTACCGGGGACATCCTGCGGCATATGAGCTATAACGGATACGCCCTCTTCGTTCAGGATGACTGGCGCATCAAACCGAATCTGACTTTGAACCTCGGCCTTCGCTACGAAATAAATACGGTTCCTAAGGAACGTGACAACCTGTTTGGCAACTTCGACCCCATTCTGGGGTTGGTACAAGTGGGCAACCAGATCCCCTCCCTGTACAACGGCGATCACAACAACTTTGCACCTCGTGTGGGCTTCGCCTATGACATCGGCGGCAAAGGCAAGACGGTGATTCGCGGCGGCGCCGGCATCGTCTACGAGCAGCTCAGTCTGGACGTGTTTAATAACATTGCGAACTTCCTCGGTTCGCGCACCGTACCCACTGGGGCGCAGCTTTTCGAGTCCGGACCGGGCGGCACAGTTGTGCAAGTCCCGACTCCCGGAAATATCAATACCGTTTCCACAAATCAATCCACTACTGTCACCTCGAATTTCCCAATTAATTCACCCACCACTCCCCTCTTCTCCAATGCGCCGGCATGCGGCGATGGTTTTGTAAAACCCGCTGGATTCTTGACTCCAATTCAGCCGTGCGAAATTGTCGCCGTGAACCGGAACCTGCGCAGTCCCTATGTCAGCACCTGGACCCTCGGAATCCAGCGGGCCATTACGAATAACCTGTCCTTGGAGGTTACCTATGTCGGAAACCACGGCACGAAGCTGATTTCGTTGAACGATGCAAACGAACCACCGATTGGGGTTGGCTGGAACACTCCGTTTACAGCGGCCCAGATAGCGGCCTTGCCCCCTGGAACAATCCCCGCTTCTGACGTTGGACTGACCGCCTCTCAAATTTGTGTTAACACAGCCGGTTCTACCTGCATCTCCAATCGGGCGGCCGAAATACAGGCGCAGCCGTTTACGGCTCCCTGCGCTCCCCCTGTCGGACTTGGCACTTCCGGCCATTGTTTCTCGTACCTGAGCAACATCATGCTTTTCTCAAATAATTACCACTCCAATTACAACGGGCTGCAGGTAACGGTGACGCAGCGAGCGTCGCATGGCCTCTCCTTCACTGCCGGCTATACATATTCTCATTCTCTCGATAATGCTTCCGATAACTGGGGTAGCGGCCTCGAGACCCCGACCGACCTCGCGAATCCCGCCAGTTCCGTATACGGGAGCAGTAACTTTGATATTCGGAATCGCTTCACGTTCTCCGGAACTTACTTAATTCCCGGCAAGAAAGGGTACGGCCAAATGCTGGAGGGCTGGTCTATCAATACGGTTGTGACGATTCAGGGTGGTCAACCCTGGGGCGTGAACGACCAAACTACAGATTTCAGCGGAACGGGCGAGATTTTCAACCCCGTGATTGGCGCTCCAGCAGGAAACGGAATCGCTGAACAATGGGATTTCTTCGGCAATCCCCACGACTTTACTCCAGTCCACGGGTGGACCGACACGAACGGAGGGGTTAATGCCGGCGGCGCCGGCGGAGTACCGTACTTCGGCGGCACCAGCAACCCTACGTGTCTAGCGAGATCCTCGGCAATTGGTCCGCTTGCGGTTGCGTCGCTCACCAATCTCGGCTGCTATGCGGTAGGCAGCTCGGTTCTCGTGCCATCAGCCTATGGAACTCTGGGCTCGACGGCCCGCAACCTCTTCACCGGCCCCGGCTTCAGAGACTGGGATTTCTCCGTGAGCAAGGAGTTCAAGGTCATGGAACGAATCAGCGCCCAGTTTCGTGTAGAGTTCTTCAACATTCTCAACCATCCGACTTTCACTAATCCATTCGGCGGCCCTGGCGGCGGTCCTAGTCCCTCGACCGATCCCTCCCAAGGGCCGGGATTTGGAATTAATGCGGTCACACCCGATGTGGCTGCTTCAAATCCCGTTCTTGGTTCCGGTGGTGCACGAGCGATGCAGTTGGGACTGAAGCTGGTTTTCTAGTTGCTTGATCTCGCCGAGTACATAGCTGAAAGAAAGGTGGGCCCTCACCGGCCCACCTTTTCCGTTTCTGAAGTCATCAGTTCACGCCGAAATTGATTTCCTGTCATCGTTATCGGAATGTATGGTCCGCCGCGGCGTTGCAAGCGAAAAATGTTCAATGACAGTTGGTCTGCGCCAATGTATTCGGCCTTGAGTGGAGTCACTGACTCCGGGCCATGATGGATATCCGCTCGCCCTCGTCCGTATAATGTGGACGGCCTGGAAGAGACCTTTTCCGATATCAGGTTTCGAGAGCGTGGGAGAGACCCATTGCCATCTCTATTTTCCGCCAGCAGACCTGGCAGGAACTGTTTTTCCCTAAACAGGGATTTTAATCTGTCACCACAAGAACCGGAGCGCGATAGCGTTGGTTCTTGCACAAGACCGCCCAAGCCATACGAACCAGTTTGTTGGCCACGGCCACGATGACTACATTCTGGTGCGTGCGCCCCAGCAGTTGTTCGCGCCAATGGCTCAGACCGGGAGTTTGCTTGTGTCTCTGTTGCACGACGCTGCGTGCACCCTGAATGAACAGAGTTCGTAAGTACTTATTGCCCCGTTTACTGATGCCCAGTAGTTTCTGTTTGCCACCGGTGGAATATTCTCCCGGAACGATCCCCATCCAGGCCGCTAGATTTCGCCCTTTTTGAAATGCGCTGGCGTTGCCCACCGCAGCGACCAGGGCCGTCGCGGTGACCGGACCGCCTCCGGGAATCTCCGTGAGCCGTTGGCAGTCCTCATTCTCTTTCGCCGTTTTCTGAATGACCCGATCCATCTCCTCCATGCGTGCGCCGAGCTGCTCGAGTTCCAATTGGAGTTGCGCCAACAGAACACGAAAAGAACCCGACAGTCTCAGCTCTGCATCTTCTAATATCCTGGGAAGCTGCTGATTCACATAACGTCGGCCTTTGGGTAGCGTAAGTCCGCGTTCCAGAAGTAGACTGCGCATCTGGTTCACCATCGCTGTGCGTCGCATCACCCAACGCTCCCGCACCCGATGCAGCGCTTGCAAGTCGAACTGTTCCTCCGTTTTGATCCGCACAAAACGCATCCTCGGCCGTTGCACCGCTTCCGCAATGGCTTCCGCATCCAGGAAGTCGCTCTTGTTGGTCTGCACATAAGGCTTCACGTACTGCGCCGGCATCAGTCGTACTTCGTGACCCTGTTCTCGCAGAGCCCGCCCCAGAAAGTGCGATCCACTACAGGACTCCATGCCGATCAACTGCACTTCCAAATTCGCGGTGAAAGCCAGCATCTGTTTACGAGAACATTTCTTGTGGATCACCGCCCGACCTGTTGAATCCAATCCCACCAAATGAAAGACTGTCTTCCCTAAATCAATACCGATCACGTGTAGTTTCATGGGATCCTCCGTCCTCGAACTCTACAACTTCTAGAATTCCGCGGCGGACCATCCCATTATGTGGCCTTTGCCCAGCTCTCATCCTGGCCCGTGGCCGATTCTGAGTGCCCGGTCAGGTCTCATACTTGTTTGAGCCTCAGTGAACGCATCTCCTCGTTAGAAAACCTGGGTTGTACCACAAAGTTGCCGCAAGCAATATGCCGCGCCTTCGTGGTTTTCCAATTCACCGGCACCATTCACCGCATATTGTACCGAACCGGGTCAGTTTAACGGCTGTTCGGTGCGCTGGTCACGTGATGTCTCTTGTCCTTCCGGTGTGAGTGACTTGGGGAACGAGGTGGGTGGCGTTTCTTCAGGGTGGTCTTTGAGATAATTACCAATTTCATGGGCATATTTCAACACAGCCTTCATGTAGTACTTATTCGGATCCGTGTCGTAGTGGCCGCCATAGTAGGCATAGATGGCACGTTGCTGGTGCTGTGTTTGGTTATCCCAGCCGCGTGTTACCAGGTAGTGCGCAACGCTCAAAATAGCGTCCTCAGGATCAAAGAGGTCAATTTTCCCGTCGCCATTACCGTCCACGGCAAACTTGATCGAAGACGGCTCGAATTGCACCAGGCCGATCGCACCGGTGGACGATCCTGGAATCTGGAACAAGTCCCAGCCAAATTTGCTGGAGGCATTGAGCAGGTCCTTCAATTCATCCAATGCAAATGCCTGCCTCTTGACAAAACGATTCCGCGGCTGTTTGCGACTGGGTCTACGAACGTACATCGTCACAAGCCGGTCGATTACAGGAGTCGTACCCAATGGATGCGGCGACAATTTGGTAGAAATACCGAAGTCCGTTTCGATTCGCAGGTGTCCGCAAATGATTTCCTTGGGTACTCCGTAAATCTGGTAAGCGGCACCAAACGCGAGTAAATGCGCCTGAATGAATTCCTTGCACCGCTCCAGGGATTCAGAGGTGAGCAGTCCGAATCTCTTAGTGAAATATGGATTTCGTTCTTTCTCTTTCGGCACCAGAGCGGGAGGCGGAACCGCCGGTTCGGGGGGATGGTAAATTGTAAGGCGCGGGTCATTCAGTATTGCTGATACGTAGGCACAGCTCAGCTCTCTGTCTGCGCAAAGGCGATTTTGTAGTTCTGTCTTCCTCTGTTCTTCCTCAGTAGTACGAGCCGCTGACTTCGTCGTCGTGGCCGCCTCTAACGCGACAGGCGGCACCAGGCACAACATCAAAATCAGGGCTCGCATCATCGCACACCCTCGCGCCCGAAAAAATGCCGAACATCTCCGGATCTAGGAAGTGCAACTGTTGGCGCAATGACAATCGTTGATCCGGCAATATGTTTTACACTTTGCACCTGGATTGGACGCGCCGGTATCGCATTTATCCTGCGTCTTCTCGCAGGTGCAAGGCGTTTTGTTCTTAAACGAATTGTCGCATTGATCCGGCTGCACGGCGCCCGTGTCTGGATCGTGGAAGTGGCCGTCCGGCCCGCGGCTATCACTTTGCGGAGGCAGCGCCGATAACGACCCCGCGAATAACAAGCACAAGCAAAGCAACGTCGTTTTCATTGGACATCCCTCCGTCAATACCAAATCCATTTGACACGCGCCTGGTTGCACGCCCCCCTGTCCCGACGGCAAGTTCGATGAAGGGCTCCAGGTTATTTCTCTGCACCCATGAATTATCGGAAGGTTTGCCGGGAAGTTCGACAGTCAGAATTGACAGGTCCCTCGCGACATCGCCAGTTATGCCTTATAAACGATGAATATCGGAATGTAGAAAAACGCAAAAAAGCCACATTCCGAAAAGCAGGACTTCAAAGGACGCGGTCACACCCGTGCCCATTTCCATGGCGAGCCACACCAAAGTACGACTACGAGTTGGTCCCTGAATTTCATTTACTGGCAAAACTAACAGTGGGCTTCTCGCCGGCGATGGGTCAGATTAGCTTGGAAGACCCACGCGAAGCGGCGCTGGTGCCACGGCTGCCGTGACACGCGGTTATCACAGGTTCAACAACGCAAAGAAATCGATGCGCGTGGCCGAAATCACAACGCCGTGAGTGCGCAAATCAGGAGGGAATATGGCGACACAAGCAAGGGAGCAACGCGAACCGGTCCAATCGCAGGCAGGGATAGCCGCAACCGAAAACGACTGGACGAAGCCACGAGCGATGGCTATTCCAAAGGAAGGATATTTCAAGCTTGAACGGGGGAGATATGGTCCAGTTTATCCGAAAAGTCCTGCGTGTTACGGCTTCACGATCATTGCGAAGGCCAAGCCCGGAACGGAGGAGGTAATCCGCGAGCACGGAAAGACAATCGAGAAATCCTTGGAAGGATCGCCCGACCTGCTGGCGCCACTCAAGCTCCACTATTTGAGATGGGTGCTCTTCGACATCGGCAAGGACAAGTACTTCATGTATCAGGGAATTTTCGATACCGATTTTGACAAGTACACGGAGGACGCTGTCGCACTGTTCGCCACAGCTGGACTAAGCACCGTGTTCGAGAACTTAGAAGGATTTCCAGAGGACTGGAAGACGAATCCACCGGCGTTCGTCAAATTTGTTCGTGACCATCAGTGTCCCAGCTTCCTGGAATACGGTGAGTATCCGTTTGTCAGCGCTGGCGAGATCAAAAAGGCATTGAAGCTGAAGGCGGCCTTTTCCAACATGCTCGACCAGATGCAGTAGGCGAATTTACCTCCAGAGAGGGTGAAGTGTTAGAGCTCGATGACATCCAACATTTCCTGATTGCACGCCCGCCGGCGCTTGCTGCACGTTACGAATTCCTGAGTTTCCGACGTGCGGAAGCCGGCAGAACCTGGCTGGCAGGCATGCTCGCGAAAGTAGGGACGGCACAAGCGGTTGGGTCGAGCCAACTCGATTCCAGGTGGGTAACCATCGCCTTCACATGGAATGGTCTGAAGGCTCTCGGCGTCGATGATGTGTCGTTGGCTTCTTTTCCGGAAGAGTTTCGTCAGGGGATGGCCGCCCGGGCGGATATCCTCGGCACGACTGGCGCGAATCATCCCGACCATTGGATGGGGGGCCTGGCAAATCCGGATCTTCACGCAATCGTCGTACTCTTTGCCCGCGATGCGGCGGAACGCGAGCGCTGCACGCGGGAGCATCAAGAGTATCTCTCGCGATGCGCTGGTGCGGACGTGCTTTCATCGTTGGATCTCGATGCCCTGTCGCCATTCGGGTACGCTCATGAACACTTTGGCTATCGCGATCGGCTTTCGCAGCCTGTGATCGACGGTACCGGTGTGGAACCGACTCCTGGATCCGGCCCGGCCGTCAAACCGGGCGAATTTTTTCTTGGGTACGAGGACGAAGAGGGGGATCCTGCCGGTCTCCCACAACCCGAGATCCTATCGCGCAATGGCAGTTACTTGGCTTATGTTCGTCTGGAGGAGCACGTCGGCGCGTTTCGCGATTTCCTGCGGCAACATAGTGAGACGCAAGAGCAGCAAGAGTTGATTGCAGCCAAACTCATGGGGAGATGGCGCAGCGGCGCACCACTTGTCCTCGCGCCGGATAAGGACGACCCCGAACTTGGCGCAGACCCGCAGCGTACCAACGATTTTACTTACGCGGAGAAAGATCCATACGGTTACGCTTGTCCGCTGGGATCACATGTTCGTCGCATGAACCCACGTGACACGGCAACGAACATGAATCGACGAAAGATGATCCGGCGCGGAGGCACTTACGGGCCGCCGTTGCCAGAGGGAGCGCCTGAGGATGGCAAGGAACGAGGCATTGCCGCATTTATTGGATGCGCAAGCTTGGTTCGCCAGTTCGAGTTCACTATGAACGTGTGGGCAAACGACCCCAATTTTCACGAATTAGGCAACGAACGAGACCCGTTCGTAGGTACCCAAGACAGCACCCACGATATGACGATCCCGAAGCGGCCGATTCGGAAGAAGATCACTGGTCTGCCAAGCTTTACGACCGTGAGAGGTGGCGCCTATTTTTTCCTGCCGGGTATAAACGCGCTTCGATACCTCACGGCACTCGGGGCACGGAGTCACGCGCGAGGCGCGTAGTACTGGAGAAGGATTCATACGATGAGCAAAATCAAAAATGGACCACGAACTTACAACCAACTCTATATACCGAGAAAATATACTCCAGACAAACGACGGTTCAGCATCTACTGGACCTGGAGTTATCCATGGGAGGCCAATCAAAACGTGGCAGAACTTGACAATCGCTTCTCGACGATGACGGAAGTTCGCCGAGTCGCTTGGCCCGAATACGAGAGCATGGAATATTCTGAGAAGATGTTTTTGCAAGGGATCGCCGGCACACTTGAGCTATTCCACCTTTCTACAGTCAGGTTCCAGGCGCTCGTGGGCGAGGCCACAGAGAATCAGGTTGCGGTCTACCAGCGAATCGATCAAGCGGGACAAAGATTGCCGCTGGACGAGCGCGTGCTCGCAGACACAGACACCCTGATGGTCTTTGGTCTCGACCATATGGTAACGGAGCAGGAAGCTTCGCCCGAGGAAGTAGAGGCGGTTCGGGAGTTCCTAACTCGAGAAGGAGCGTGCCTGATCCTTGGGCCGCATCACGACGTCGGAGTCTCAGCCGATCTGAAGGAACGCGCCATGGAGTATGCCCACCACGGAGATCCTCTGGTGCCCCGACAGCAACGGTTTGGCAAGTACACGCGTTCGCTGATGAAAGGGCTCGGTGTGCCAATCGAAAATCGGTACGGCCTTCGCCCTGCTGTAATCAAGGGAACCAACCAGATTGCTCCATTGATCGTGGCGCGGGACTTGGATTCGCGCGGATTGCTGAAAGGAGTTTCAACCTTCAATTTTCACCCGCATTTGCCGCACTATGCGTTAACTACGGAGGACGCCAAGTTCGTTCAAGTGCTGGCCAGACAGCCGATCGATATGACCAGGCCACACCCTTTCACCGAAACTGGAAACCGGGAGTTCAACACGTTCATCTGGATGCCCCCGAACGGAAAGCGAGCAGCCGACATCTTGTTGGCCGACTCCACAATATTTACAACGTTGTTTGGCGGCGTGGAATCCTTGGAGAACTTTTGGAAAAATCTGGCATCGATGCCGCTCACAAGCGGGACGCAGACCCAGAATAGCGCACTTCACGCTCGCGCCTAATCTATCAGGTATTAAGAATCGCCGGCTGCTACTGCCATTGTCCGAGCCCGATCAGCACATCGACAAGCCTGGTGAGGGCGAATTGACGATAGCCCGCGGGGAAATCGAAAAGCGTCTGCGGTTGAGTCCCTTCCTTTATGTTTTGCAATTCATACCCGGACTGGACACCGCCCTTGGAGGTCCGCAGAATCTTTACTATGAAATTCAAGTTTGGGTCATAAAAGAGCGACCCATGCCCTCCTTCGGGTGTTGTCGCATCCCACCTTACTGCAGGTCTTCCATCCACTGTGTCTGGTCCCCCGCTCTGGCATCTTAGCGTGATTCCCCGTTGGTTTGCTTCTGAGACCCACCCACCACAGGGATTATCCGGAGATGAAGATCTGAACATCGATGCGCCTCTATAAAAAGGTATTCCACTTGAACCGGAAATTTGCAAATACAGCTTGGATTGAGGAATGAGAAGAAACAAGAATTGATGGTCAAAATCAATAAGAAGTGATCCGATTCCACTAGTTTCGCCCTCCGCCGTAGGGCGATCAAAGCGTGCCTGCTTCTTTCCAACAAACAGCTTCATGATTTGGGTCCGATCAGCGTTATCAAGGATTCGCATATCAGCAGAAAATTCAACTTTTTGCGCTGGGGTCGATGCCACCTTTGGCACGGAATCCTGTGCCGCAGCCGGAAGCGCCCCAATGAGCGCAAATGTGAGCCCGAGAATTAATTTTCGCATATGGACCCTCCCCTTAGTGTGAAGTATCCGCCGGAATGATGATTGCAAGATCGTGGCATCAAAAAACTCGCGTGCGATTCCGAAAATGCCCTCCTACTATTCCAAGACCGGCGTCCATGACTTATCCGGGTTAAAGAGCTCCATCTTCGCGAATTCGTCAAGGGTTGCAGGCCCAAAATCTTTTTGGAAGATAACCCCGTCGTAGCTCACGATGAACGTTTTTACTCCAGTTACGCCATACTCGGCCGGTGCAGCCACTAGTGCGAAGCCGCCTATCATAAGACCCTTCACCACGAAGTCCATTTGTCCCATTGGCGCGGCAGGCCCCTGCCCCTTCAGAACCTTGAAGAAATATCCGTGGTACGGTTCTGACCGGCTCGTGTAGCCCTGTTCGATCACTTGGGCAATTTTTTCACCGACGGGCCCACCCCAAGTGCCGTCGGAGTTTTTCCACGCCAAGCCATCCTGTTTGCCAGGAGTGCTGATGACGCGCTGGGCATACTGGTTCACGTCGTAACCATCGCGCTTCTGTAGGGCGTATTCGTTCTGGGCGTCTACGTAGCCGTGACAGATATTGATGGCGTCCAATTCATTGGCACCAATTCGACGATAGAGCATTTCCCGCCGGCCAGCTTTGGCATCGAAGAACCATTTGTCACCCAGCTTCACAATCGGCACGGGGAAAGGCCAGTCCTCTTTGCCTACGAGTAGAAACGCGCGATTCCCTCGCCTTGGATCCACGGAAACACTTTTCTTTTCGCCGGCTTCGGCGGCGAAATCACTGGCTCTCTGCCGGTCTTGAGCTGTCTCCCCGCTAAATACAACGTCCTCGCCATCAGGGCCAAAAATCTGCACCAGAGCAACCTCGTCGAATTTCTGGGCCGCGACGACCAGCGCATCAGCAGCTTGCTGCGGAGTGTCAAATTTCTTTGGGCTGGCGGCAGCGGAAGCGATTGCAGCCGGAGGTTTTGTCGCCGCGGATTGCTGCGCAGCGAAAAGAACCGCCGTCGAAAGAAACGCCAAAGCTGCAACGTCAAGTATCCAATGGAGTTTGGGGAGATATTTCGACGAAGATGTTGATTTCATATCGCTGCTCCTATGATTTCGTTTCCGCCCTCGAATCCACTCATCTTATCTACGCCTCCCACCACCTCCACGACCACCGCCGCCGCGCCCTCCACCAAAACCGCCTCCTCCTCTAGACCCCATGCTGGAGGAACCGCGGCTGCTGCTGGAGCGAGCGCTCGACCCGTTGTATCCCCTGGAACCTCCATCGAAGGCTTCTCGGTTGCCGCCTCCGCTGCGCGAGACATCCCGACCTCCTATGCGGTCCGCTCCTGCGCCTGTGGGCCGATTGCCCGCACCTACTCCATTGCTGGGCCGATTGCCTGAGCCGATTCCATTGCTGGCTCCATTACCGGCTCGATTACCTCCGCCAATACCTTCGGCGCGATTGCTGGCCAGATTGCCGCCCTGCCTGCCAACCTGGTCCCGGGCCGTAGCCTGACGGTTGGCCAGCGAATCTCCGCGAGTCGTACCACCAAACCTGTCTGCCGTAGCTTGGTCGCGATAAGGAGCGCCACCGCGATGCTGCGGATTGTGCTTCCAGCTGGCGTTGCCGTTACCGATGTTGTTGCGGTTGCCGCCGTTAATATTCGAGTTTCGAATGAAATTGTTATTGTTGTTGATGTTGATGTTGTTGTTTCCGCCCCACCCGCATCCCCAGCCCCAACCGCCGCCCCAAGCCGCTCCAATAGCGAGTCCGACTCCAAATGAGATCGCCATTCCCGCCGCGTAATAGCCGGCAGGCGGATAGTAAATGGGGGGATAGGGATAAATCGGTGGGCCATAAACCACGACTGGATCATAGGAAGGGACATAAACGACTTGCGGATTGGCCTGTTCGACCACGATCACACTCTTGTTCTCGATGATTTTAGTTTCCACCTTCTGTTGCTCGGTCGATTTGAAATTACCGGTATCCTGGGCCTTTTTGCGCATGCGCTGTACGGCATCCATCACGTCGCTTTGTTGGGCGAGGAATGCATTGCCCAAATCCGTGGCCCACTGGATATCGTCGGCCAGGCGCTTTACAACATCGGGCAGCGCCGCCATGGCTTGGACGCTTGGATCCCAAGGCTGCTTTGCGACAGCATCGGTAAGTGCCTTGTCCTTCAACCCCGAGTTTTTCGCAAGCCACTGTTGGAGTTGGACAAGTTCAAGAGGATACGTGGATGCCGCCAGAGTCTGAGCTAGCAACGGGTCTGGATAAAGTGCGATCGGCGCGACAAGCGAATCTAGCTGATCGGGCGGAATCATCGAAGCCTGATCCTGAGGTGAAGATGTCTGCGCAGACTGAGGAGACGGCAAATCCGCCAGGGTGTCGCCAGGCATGAGGGCAAGGGCACAAAGCACCGCTACCAGGCTTCGAATTCCCGCGCCAAATATTTTGGAGTTCGGATTCACGGCAACCTCCGCCTTGAGTTCGGATCGAAACTACAACGAATCACCGCTATCGAACCGCGCCAGTCCGTGGAGCGCACGATCGCATCTCGGACGGTAGTCAGTAGCGGCCGTATCGCACCTATCGTCAGTATTCGGCCACATGCTGCATCCGGTTCGCACCGGCTCCTGGCGTCGCCAGCGATTACGAAGGCGGAATTTGCTTCCCCAGAAAAGACGACACGATCCCTCACTGTGACCTGCTCTCTTTCAAATTAGCGGTTTCCCATGTTCGAACTTTCTTCCGAGCCGACTCCTGCCGCCCGAAAACGGCACCGGGTTTGATCAGATATCGTGGGCGGCCATGGCTTCGATGTTGCTGGTATTGACTGCGTTGGGCACGCCCAAAGTCACGTTAAACGAGACCGCGATGCGGGGAGATTGGCCCGCGTAGGGGTGCACCCAGTGATAGAGCCAACTCGGAAAGACAACAAGCAACCCAGATTCGGGCCGGACTCGGACAGGGTCGCCGGACGGGTCGCCCGGCGTGTTCATAGCCTCCACGCCAACACGCGGATCGAAGAACTCCAGCACACCACTGAGAGGGCGATTCGGGTTGAACCCACCGGCGTCCACGTAATAGACACCGGACCAGGCGCTGTCCGGGTGGGAGTGTGGCGCGTGGTAGGCGCCCTCGCGGCAGATCGTCGCCCACGCCGAAACGGACAGCTGGCCTTTGAAGGCACCAAGGCCAGTCGTGGCATGGACCATTTTGCTTACCGCCCACGTGACCCACGTAGTCAACGCCCCCACCGCCGCCTCCGGACGATTCAGGAAATCGGGCCGAGAGTGCCAGCCTCCGATGTTGCTACGACCCAGGCTCAAGTAACTGCCCTCCTCCGCTAGGATGAGTTCCTGGAGGTCTTGATTCATTGCTTCGGCGTCCGGCACTTGCAATTGACCGATGATAGTGGGGAACGCCTTTGTAATTTCCAGTTCCATCGAACCGCCTTGATCGGCGAAGCGTTACATGGCCTCGATCCCGTCTCTGTGGTCCCCCTGGATCCACCGTTCTTTCGCGTCCCCGGCCCCACATTCAACGCCACGATTGCGACGAAATCAGCCAGATGGCCGGGCCGAGCCTTGCAGTTGTCTCCTCCGAGAGTCCGCGAATGTCAGAAACTGATGATCGTCAAAAAGCGATGTACCCTTGCACCATTGGCACCCAACCCGTCATCCCCGCTGTATAGGGAGTAAAGGTCCCGCTATAAGGGGCTCCATTGATATGGAACGCCTCTACGTTGAGCCACAGACGGTCGGTGTGAAGGTAATACCATCTTAGTCCGGCCCCATACTCATAAGGGTTGGCGAACTGCCCGCGCACCCATGATGCGCGGACGTATGGCATCAATTTTTTCGGTTTGACAAAGTAACTCGCCGAAACCTCACCGCCGTGGTCAAATGTGGATTTGAGCGGAAGCGGTCCGTCGGCTACGAAATCATTTAGCCAGCGCATGAAGTATTGCCCGTTGACCGCAAGCCCGTTCCATTTAAGTCCGTAGTCAATTGCCGACATCTTATACGTGGCATCCTGAAGTGTTACACCTGGCGCAAACGCTCCCGTCGCGAAGGCCTGCACGCCGTCGGAATTGTATATTGAGGTGTTCTCGGGACTGGAATTATCGAGATCTCCAAAACGGTTCTCGCGGGATCTTGTAAACGAGGTACCTAGTCGAATACGAACTTTCCCGGAGGAGAAATAATCATCGTACATGTTGCGGTCTCTACCGGCGGGTGGCCCGTAGTCTCCCAGCGGCTCCCACCAAAGGCTGCCGGAAAACAGTAGATTCGTATCGATTTTGTTTGCCGAGATACTCAGTGTATTGAGACCGTTGCCGAGGAACGCAATGTAATTCAGTCCCTTCACGAGTTGTCCGCTCGCCCAGACGCCCTGAGTGAACCCGGGGCGGAAGAAGTTGTCAGCCATGGTCCTGTCATTTGCCGTGAAAAATGGAAACGTGCCAATTAGTGAGCGGCTGCCCGGAACGCCAATGTAACCTCCGGTTAGCGTGAGAGCCTTGCTGAATTGCCAGCCAATGTTGCCGGCTACGACGATTGACGACGCCCCCGCGGATGTCCAGGTGGTGAAGCTATACTGCGCTCTCTTGTCGAAGATGTAGCCGCCGAAGACCGTCATTGAGCGATTTACTGTAATATCGTTGCGCTTGTTGACATCGTGAGTAGCTCCAAGGTGGTCAGTAAAAGTGGCCTGGCTATCAAGAGAGTTGATATATCGCACTTGGGTAGTGCCCTGGAACCTGAGCAGGAAAGGCACCTTAGCGTTTTCGGGCGTTTCCCAGATTATGATTCCATCTTTATAACGATTCTCGATTTCCTCCTCTAGTGCGGAAAAGGATTGCGGGTGCGCTGCCGTCATCAACGGCACTGAAACCTCCCCTGCTTCCGCCGGGCTCGATGGCTGCGTTAACGGGGTGACGGACGCCAAAGGCAATACAGCCTTCGTTACGGAAGTCGACGGCACTGTGGTCTCCGCTATTTCCGCCGGGCCTGGTGGCTGCGCAGGACGAGGTAGCTCAGCGACCGGCGAACCATTGAGCTGCTTTTGCAGTTGGTCGACCAGTTCCAGCAGTGCCCTCTGCTGCTCTTCCATCCTGCTCAGCTCTTCTCGAACGGCCGCGTTATCGGCCATCACAGCCGCGATTTTGTCCTCCAAGTCCATGGGGCGTGGTTTCTCGGGAAGGTATTCTTTTTCCAACTTGCTGAGCAGGGGCACTTGAGCCGACGCGACTGTTTTGTCCGCGCTTTCTGGAGGGTTCGCCTGAGACTGTCCATAGGCTGGTTTCATGAATAAAGTTCCAAACGTCAACGCAAATACGACTGAAAATCTGATGGACGCGCCTCGGAGAAACATGCTGGAGCCCCTTTTCCGAAAGTGAGGTTCGGAGTGCAATGCGAACGAGGCGGGCCGTATTAGCTTCTTCGGAAGCAAGCAACTGCCAGCAACGTCCGGATGAAGACAGGCGGGGCATCGACGGCATTTAGAGATCCATCGGTGCCCCCGCCCGATCAGCAGAGCGTTACGGACAAAGCTAGTCCGCCCTCACTGGTTTCTTTGTACTTACTGTTCATGTCCTTCGCGGTCTGGGCCATCGCCGTGATCGTGGCGTCCAAATCGACCCGATGCCGGCTGGCGATCTCATTGGTGGCGATCGCATAAGCGGTCCATGCCTTGACCGCGCCGAATGCGCATCGCTCGATGCACGGAACCTGGACATATCCGGCCACGGGATCGCAGGTCATTCCCAGGTGATGTTCCAGTGCGGACTCCGCGGCGTTCTCGACGACTCGGGAATCCTCGCCGTATGCAGTCGTTATCAATGCCGCCGCCATCGCCGACGCCACTCCGATTTCCGCTTGGCATCCGCCCTCGGCAGCAGATAGCGTTGCATTGTGCTTGCACAGGTAACCGATAGCCGCCGCGGCAAGCATGCCCTGTCGAATCTTGTCCGGTGAAAGCTTTCGACCGCCTTCTCCCAGACCATAGACCAGTGACGGCATGACTCCAGCGGAGCCGCCTGTCGGCGCGGTGATAACAAGGTGGCCTCTCCCGTTCTCTTCCGAGGCCGCAAGAGCGTATGCCGAAAGGACGCCAATTCCACGGTCCGATTGGTATTTATCATCCATGGCGCGTTTGTAGACCGTTGCTGCTTTGCTGTACAGCTTGATTGGACCAGGCAAGACACTGTCATCCGGCACGGCAAGTCCTGACTTCACCGTGGCGACCATCGCGTTGGTGATTTTGTCGACGAAAGCATAGACTTCCGCCTCAGTTTTCCCCGGGATGGCCATCTCATTGGCGAGAATCACTTGCGCAATCGTCAGGTTGTTTTGATCCGCATGCTGGCGCAGCTCCTTCATGGTCGAAAATGGATACTTCGGCGGATTCTTCTTCGGCGGCGAGTAACCTTTCCACTCGATGAACCCACCGCCCACCGAGTAGTATTCCTGTTCTAACAGCACTTTGTCGCCGGCCATGAGCTTGCACGTCATGGTGTTTGGGTGAGGAAAGTCGCCTTTGACGGAGTCGAAGACGATATCCTTGAGCGACACATTCACGGTGGTTGGACCGAGCTTGACCGGGAAAGACTGGTCGGGATTGTCCCGCAGCCCATCGAGAAATGCGGGATCAACGGTTGCCGGTTCCTTTCCGACCAACCCCGCAAGGGAAGCCCGCTCAGTACCATGCCCCTTGCCTGTGGCGCTGAGGCTGCCGAACAAATAAACCTTGAGCGCAGTTGCCTTGGCGAGTTGGTCCGGCGGCAGCTTGGTGCATCGCTGGTAGAAATCGTAGGTAATGCGCATCGGACCGATTGTGTGAGAACTCGATGGCCCCGGCCCTACCTTGTAGAATTCGTCCAGCGTCGTCATCACGGGTCCCTTTTCCTGCTTGACAACGTTCAGGTCAGCAGACAGAGGAGGCGCATCGGGTACTTTCGGAGGGGGTGCCGTGGCCCTGGCTGTTCTGTCCTGGCAAGACATCTGTGCGCCGGTAATCACGACCGTGGCACCCACCACAGCGCTGCGCATCAGGAAGGTGCGACGGTCAACTCCAGGTGGAATCACGGCTGAGTCAAATTTGTCCGGGGGGCCGAGAGGATCATCCTGATCGGTTTCGCAGGGTTGCTCGATCGAGCGGAGCTTGTCATCTGATATCTCATTTTCGTTCTTAGACATGGTGGACCTCCTCAATTCTTCTTTTATAGCCATGGTGGATCTCCTAACTTTCATCAATGGGGTGGCAGTGGGGCTACCCTGCTGTGCGCATCATTTGTCGGAGCCTAAGACAAATTTTGAAAAGTTGTATTTGAACGCGAATTGAATTCGGTAGTCGTCGGCGAAGAAACTGTCCCGGAAGTTCTGCCGGCGACCCCATATGAACTCAGTTCCGATCATGGCATTCTTGACCGGAGTGAAAAGCAGATTAGCCGAACCGTAATATCCTCTATGGAAATCGTCGGGCGTCTGTCCGTCCGAGTTTTGGATATTCACCATCGAGTATCCTATTGAGCTGGTAAAACTCTTGCTCCAGGTGTGATCCAGATAAGTTGAAAGGCCCAATGCCGGCAATGCCAGGCCTTCGATCGGGACCGGGTTCGGCGGGGTTGTCAGCTTGACACTGACGTCAACTGGGGCGTCGTTCAAATAGTTTTCGTCGCCTGCACCATAGGTGATTTGGAAGTGGCCTACGTTGTTCTGATTGAAGCGGGGAGACGAGCTTACGGAAACGCCCCAGCCTACGGCGCTTCCGCTGAGGTTAATTGGGTCATTGTTTGTGTCCGCCCACTTGAGTCTCTTCAGAAGCCCGCTAATCTGAATGTATCCCCAGTCTCGATTAAACCGCGCGTTCGCCGTGAAATCCGGCAAGTCGAACTTCGGCACGACGCCGACCAACTCAACCCGGTCGGAGAACATACCCTCGTCCGCGCTACCGCCCGGACGCTCGACACCGATCGTTAGCGCGTTCTTTCCCATGATCGGCATCCAGCGAAACTGGACGTTGCGGTACCACACCAATCCGTTTGGTCCCCAGTACTCGATCGTATTCGGAAAGGCATCTGGATCTACAAAGACGCTCCAGTTTTGCCCGGCGCCAAAATGTCCCAACTCGCCGTAGGCGTGCCGCAGTCGAAAAGTAGTCTCACCCGCCTGGGCGCCAACACCAAATAGTTCGAACTCAAATATTGTCTTCAGCTCGCCAAACCTCGTCGGGGTGCTTGACTTGACACCGAAACGAGTCTGGCGAACACCGAGGTATACCTTACCGTCCGGAGCAAATTCACCTGCGAACGCCGGCAATTGTGTGGGCCTTACCACGTCGAACCAATTCGGATTGTTTGTATCGAGGTCATAGCCCGCGTCGAGCATTGCAAAGCCATAAACTTGAAATGTGCTTTCCCCTAGGTTGCCACTCTGTGGGTGAGGGTTCGCGACAGGCATGGCCGGATCACCAAGTGGACCAGCAGGAGGGTCGGCTTTCGCAGAATAAGTCGCCTCGACGGCTTGTGGGGGTGAACTTTGCCTGCTTTGCTCGGTGGCTGCCGAATCATTAGTTTGCGCGGGTCTATGTGACGTTGAGCCGTTGGTGTTCTGCGCCTGCTCCAGCGCGTCGATCTGCCCCTTTAGTGCCTGCATGAATTCGTCCACTTCCTGGAGCTGTTCCTTTAATTGCTGGAGATCTGAGGCAGTTTTCTCCGGTGCTTGAGCTTGCGCTGCAACCGAGTGCGGCGCACTCGCCAGAAGAATGATCGCCACGAAAGGCGCCCCCATCCTGATCCACCTCGTTCGGTGATTCGGTTCCATGCGCTCTCCTTTTCCTCGTTGAATGGTTCAGTACCGCATCAACTCGAAACCCTCTAATCCCGTCGCAACAACAATTAGGAACTGCGTCCATGATCATTCTCACCAGCCTGGCTTCGCAGCGACTACCAAACTCTCGCCGGCAGCAGCCTGAACAATGGGTGCGAACTTCCGGGGACTTCCTCCTTCGGCCAGCAATACCACTTTCCTGATAATGCCGGCGTTTGAAATCTCCAACAGAGGCCTTGTTCATCCCGGGGTAATTTATTTTTAGGACAACCTAAACTTTGGTCCAACTGTCAGTTCTACTAGCTCCGATCTATCTGAAGGGAGACTCGGGTTGGGGGAGGGCGGAAGTTGCATTGGAGCCAAAAGTCTGGCCAAGCCAGAGCAAGACGCTTCTGTCGCGTCGGCGTACAGGCTTCCCTAGTATTAGTATTTCTATAATAGTGTTCTATTGATAACTTACTACCGAGACTGAAGGGGAGCGGTACTCATCTACGCAGGCTGACCGCGACCTGCACATCCCGTCGGCGTCCATTTGTAAACGAACAACTGATAATGTGGGCACCAGAAATCTCGATTGGTTAGAACACTGTGGGTTTTGCCAGTACTCCGATCCGACCGCCGCGAACTAGACTGGAGAAAGTGATATCGACTTCAGGACGTCTGCCCAACGGACGAAGCCAATTTCAAATCCAAAAAGAACTACAGGAGAAGAGACCCATGCCAGTAAAAAACCCCAGGGAACTTTTCGTGATGCTTCTAAGTGACGTTCGGCAGAGCACCGAGCGGTCATCAAAAATCATTCAGGAGATTAGCCAGCAAGCCCAGGAACCAGACGTGAAAGAAGCGCTGGAATCGCGGGCCTGGATTGCGGAGAAGGACTTGAGCGCAATCGATCAGTGTTTCCAAATGATCGGCGAGCGGCCCGTACAGCTCAGCGGCCGTCTTGAAGAAGTTTTTGTTGAGGACTTCCGCAAAGAACTGTCGGAAATACAGAATCCCGTCGCAAAGTCGGTCTTCCTCTTAAGCAAGGCTAGCCGCTTGAGCCATCTTCGAGTTGCTGAATACGAAGTGCTGGTAGAGGCGGCCGATTTGTCCGGCCACTATGCCGTCGGCCTTTTGCTGGAAAGCTGTCTGGCAGACAAACTTGTATTTATCGAACGGACGCGGCGTCTCATAAGGGGCCTCGTCGCGACAAAAATAGCAGCAAGGGTTGGCGCTTAGTAGCGAATCCTCAAGACCTGAACTAACAGAACTATCGGAATGTGGCCCATGGCCGGTGAGTGGCCAAAGCCACATTCCGACAAGCTTATCAGGCATTGGAGAGGTGGGCGACACCCGTTAGTTCTGACAGTGTAACTGATTCAATTGCTTGTTCATGATACGAGTGGCCACAGGAAGACGGAGGTGAGTGACATGCAGGGAACCATTTGGGGAGCGACAAGTAAGCGCATTCGCAATATGACAGTGTCTTTCTGTCTAGCAAGTCTGATCCTGATGATCTTGCCCGCGTGGGGTGGCGATAAAGAGAAGGACGAAGATACGCTCCAGAACGCCGGCAAGGTGTTACAGGAAATGCTCAAGAGCGACAGCGTGCCATCGGGCGTGCTGGCGAAAGCCGATTGCGTGATCGTGCTGCCCGACGTGAAGAAGGTCGGCTTCGGAATTGGGGGGAGCGGAGGCCGCGGACCGATGCTTTGCCGTTCAGGCAGTAAATTCGAGGGGACCTGGTCAGCACCCGCCATGTATACGATTGGCGGGGCAAGCTTCGGCCTGCAGATAGGTGGCTCGTCTAGTGACTTTGTGCTCTTGCTTATGGATCCAAAGGCCGTGGACGCGATCTTAAACGGCAAGACGAAACTGGGCCGGGATGCAACTGCCGCAGCCGGTCCGACCGGCGCAACCTCGAGCGGCACGGTTGGCGGCAGCGATATTCTGACCTACGGTCGTGCCTCAGGGCTCTTCGCCGGCATGTCTCTGGGAGGAGCCACTTTGGACCCGGACGAAGACGCAAATAAGCGCCTATACGGCAAGTCGATCACCGCACAGGAAATCGTGCGCGGGGGCGCGGTCCAATCGCCGGCTGGAGGGACTTCCCTGGTCAGCTTGCTCAACGGTAAGGTTGTAAAGCACAGCAACTAAGAGCCGACATTTCTCAGCCCGCGGGCCTTACGGTCCTCCACATTCCGAGAAACTTGGCGCTCTCAAAGAGTCGACGAAACGCTTGCTCGAAATCTTATTGTAGGAGTCTACGAGGCTGATTTCGTTCGCGAGCGCCGATTCAAACGGAACACTGTCCAGTTTAAGTTTAAGTTCCGATTGAGTTCTGCCGTACAGATCGATTCTCGATGGGAAGTGATATCAGATCAACGGATTGGATGTTGTTGCATCGACCGGTTGAGCTGGCACCGTTTCTCGGGACTTGACTCGTGACGGTGTACTTGTTTTTCGGGCGTATTTGCGTGGGACGTACTAAGAAATCAGCTTAATATCATTGCCGGGTCATGGCTCCGGACAGCTTAACTCCCGAACTGCGTCCCGCACATTTCGTTCGGAGCTGCTTGAGCAAGATGTTGAGTGTCAGGCGATGCAGACGAGTGGACAAGCTGAATTCTCGGCAATGGGTGTGCATCTCGCGGAATAACCGCAAGAAAGCCTGCCGGGTCAAGTCTTCAGCTTCAGTTGGGTTACCTGCCATGCGTAGGAACAAACCATAGACTCGCTGGCTGTGCGCCATATAGAGGCACTTGAATGCATTGGCGTCGCCCTTCTGAGCCAAGCGGATGGCCTCGGCCTCGGACATATTAGTTGCTGGGACCTGCTTTGGTGTCAACCAATGCTCCATAGTGGTCATGACCTTTGTTCCCTCTAGTCTCCTCGCAATTTGTTCCTGGCAGCGCCTCAAACCATTCCGAAAGATAGTGCCATTTGACTGCAAGCACCAGTCGCCGTCATTGCGCTGGTGCAAGCTAGGGACGCTGGTCGTCAGCCGGTTACTGCAGAGTGATTAGAGGCCAACTAGGCCTGAACTATTCCCCTTCGGCACAACGTTTATTGCAACCGCCCGGCCAAGTCTTGATAGGTCGTCTTAGTCAGAAGCTGGCTTTTGGCCCAATTCCGAGATACCGGAAACCCGTTTCTCAGACTTATCGCCTGTGAACGATGAAACTCATCGCTGCCGTCTTCGGCTTCTTATTAATTGATGAGGTGACGAATATCAGAGCTAATGCAATAACACTATTGGAACGCACCCCGAAGACCCGTCTGGTCAATCACCTGTAAGCGATCGTTGGCGCCTGTACGCCGCATGATTTCATGGATATGGTTTTTTACAGTTTGCTCGGAAATGTTCAAGTGGGACCCAATTTCCTTGTTCGTCAGTCCTTGAGAGATCAAGGGAATAAGCTGCTGTTGTCGCCGGGTCAGCCCAAACTCGACCTTCAAACGCGCGCTTGGAATCGCTGCCGATTGCCGCGAAAAAGCGCGAAATAAATGAGCGCATAGCTGGGAAGGACAAATGGCTTGCCCTTGGGCAACCGCCTGTACGCCGGACACGACCTCAGCGGCAGAGGCATCTCTCAGTATGTAACCTGTGGCTCCAGCTCGCACACTTCCCAGAAATACTTCTGGATCGCAATCCATGTCAATCAGAACGACCTTGATGCTTGGAACTTGGCTGACAATTTCGGAAATGAATGCGAAGTCCGACTGTCCTTTGATATTTGAATCCAGAATCAGAATGTCGGCCCCCGATGTAGCAATGGAGGAAGCGGGATTAGGGACGCATGGTGAGACACCACACACATTGAAATCTCCCCTCTTATTGAGAAGCTTGGCAAGCGTTTCCCGCAACAAGCGATTTCCTGCCACTAGGAACACTGCACGTTTATTGATGAGCACGCTGCCCCCAGTCCGTCAACCGCACATCACACGTTGAGTCGTTGATTGCCATGCACGCGTCAACTGAATATAGGCGTTCTCCGACCACGAGGACGTCAGCCATTTTTCCCTCAGGACTCGACCGAGCGTTTCGCCCAGAAACCGGCTCCCGCTCAACACGAACACTCGAATTTCCATTGCCCTAATTTTACTGGCATGACAGCTCTAAGGAGGTGCCATGTTTATCGGAACCGGTTCTCGTTGGGACCTGTCAATTTTGACAGGGCAGAAAATTAGCGTGATTGGATTCAACAGCCAGGGCGGTGATTGTTATGGAGAGTGGGTTTCCTTGTGTTTCATTTCTCTAAGTCCCGATAAGTCCGGCTTATCAGAATGTGACTTTTCAATCATGACAAGGCGTACTCGCCATCTGAGGAGCATATGAATAAGTGGGGCGGGACTAGCTAACTTTAGTGACCAGAGCGCTCTTAACAACCGGGGACTTTTCCTGCCGCTCTGCAAAAACAGTGGCTTTCTTACGATCTATGTAAACGCGGGCAAACTGCTCTCCGTCTTTATAGGATACCGTGACCTGCCAATGATGGTGCTTCCGGCGTCCGTCTTTCGAGAATGACGTTGGTTTTCGAGTCTTCATTTTGAAAATACTATCACGTTGGTGCTGAGAGTTCACTTCTTCGGATTGACGGAGAGCCAAGCGTTCATGAACGCATCGACACCGCGCTTGATCTCCTCGTGGATAGTTTGAGCGGTCGGGTTCACAAGCAAATAACCCGCGTACCATGTCATGACACTGGGTGCATGCTGGGCGTTCCGGTCCAAGACCGCATCCTGATCCAACTCAACTTGGATGCTTGCTGCCTCAGCGCCCTTCGTTAAAGTGAACCGGACGTAAACGTGAGGACGCCCGGGCAGAGTGTGGCCGTCTTTCAGCGTCGCGACTCCCATACCAGCCAGCAGCAGCTTTAACTCGACATCGTTTTGAATACTTTCAGCGGTGAGACCTAATATCTTGGCCCCTTCTGGAACGTCTTCGACCAGCACGTAGACCACATTAATGCCTTTCAAGCCGTCAGGGTCTTGTGCATGAATAGACGGGGAAGTGGCCGCAATCATTAACACTGCCATCATGCATATCGTTGCCAGCCGTCTTTTCATGGAGGCACATCCTTCCCGGGCGCTGTGTCGCCGGAGGGCTCTGCTACTCTTCGTTTTTCTCCCAACGAACTATCACCTGCGGGTTTATAGAGGGAACTGTCTCATCAACCGTCCGAGTTTATCCACTGTCAAAAGAGACGTAATTGACCACACCAGTCAGGTTGGAATTGCCTCGCTTTACTTGTATGGCTCTGGGCGTGGGCTTCCGGTGCGACCACCGGGCGGTCATTGTGAACGAATTCGGGCAATGACTTGTGGCTTGGTCTACACTGCAGTTGCTGGGCAAACACATGACGAATGAAAATGCTCCTCTCGTTAACGAACCGGAATTTCGCGGAAAGCGTGGAAAGTCACGGAACCTGCACTCCTGGGTTCTCGGGGTGCTCTTCGGCGCGTCTCTTGCTGTCGTCTTGGTGGGGGCGCTCGTGTGGTTGTCCACTGGGATCGGGTTGTTGGGCCTTTTGCGCGGAGGAGGCACGCAGATCAATGTGGGTCAGCCAACTGTGGTTCGTCAAATTCAGCAACTCCAGCGGCTGGAAACCGTGAGCTATGCGATGGATAAGATTATTTCGGGTGATCACCCCAATGCGTACTTGCCGAAATTTCTGGCGGGTGACCGCCTGTTGCTGGTGGTACACGGAGAAGTGGTTGCGGGGATTAATCTGACGGGTTTGCGGCCCGGCGATGTCCTAATTCAGGGGCTGAAGGTGTCGATTCATTTGCCCGCAGCGGAAGTTTTCAGCACGCGTATCGATAGTGCAAGGACGAAAGTATATTCCCGTGACACCGGCATATTCTCTTCCCCAGACCCCAACCTTGAAAGCGAAGTTCGCGAAGAAGCTGAGCGCCAGCTCCAGCAAGACGCACTGCAAGACGGCATCTTAAAGATCGCTGCCGACAACGCGCGAAGCACAATCTCAGGCATGTTAAAGGGCTTCGGCTTCCGCGAAGTAGGTATTCGGTAGGTTCATCGCAAGAACTTTACTAAGAGCATCCGCTCTCGAAATACATACCGGCAGCGGCCAAGTCCCGAGAAGTCCGGTGGTCTCAATGGGTCGTTGCAACACCTCCTCAAAGTCTGCTTCTAGTGGCCTAGGAGGCTGATTTCGTTCACGGGCGCCAATTCAAACAAAACAAAAGCCCAGTTTAGATTCTGATTGAGTCCTGTCGCACAGATTGATTCTCGATTGGAAGTAGTGTCAGATCAACTGATCAGAGGGTGTTGCATCGACCGGTTGAGCTGGCACCTGCTACCGGAAGTTATCGCGATTTGCCCACCGAGGGTCGGCCAGCGCACGTCGTTTTTGACCGAGCGCAATCGGCTGTCACTCTTGACAGGTCCGAACGGGGGGCACGAGGGGCAGTATTGCCCCATCCAGATTCTTGGACGAATCCTCGATGCGATCAATCACTGAGGCCATAGATGTTGGCATCGTCCATTAGATGGATTCTCGTCGTTTCAGGGGCTACGACGGCCGCAGGCGGTCTTGCCGCATGTCTTTTCCCTCAGCCGGTTTTGCAATTAGTGTTTGGAGCCAAATGTACCGACGGTCTGACAATGTTCTTCGTCAGGCATTGGGGAGGGCTGCTGTTTGTGGTCTGCGCATTGACTGTGTATAGCGCGTATGTCCCCGCTACTCGCGCCCCGATCTTGACGGCTTCCGCTATCGAAAAAGTAGTCATCGTTATGCTGATCTTTTTCGGACCCGTGAAGCGTACAGTCGCGATGATAGCCATTGCAATCATGGATGGAATCTTGGCCATCCTCCTCGTTGCATACCTTGCCGGGCTTTAAGTGTTCGTGCCCGATAAGTTCTGGTACCGGAGTGTGGCTTTCTGCCCCGCACTGGCTTTGGGCCACATTCCGATAAGAGGCACTTATCGAGACCTATCGCCGAGAATATTCTCCGTGATGAAGCGTTCGGCGGCAGCCCCGGGAGGGGGCTTCCATACTTGCCCTATGAAATCTGAAAACGATTCCTCCGCGTTTTTCTATGAGGACTGTCAGTTTTGACAGTTCGCGAAAGTTCGTCCCTTTCCTATCCTCCAACACGTGAAAAACTTCTGGAGGGATTTGATTACACTCAATTCGGAGGAATCTTTCTAAGGGCGTGCGCAATTTGTTGGTTCCTGAAATCTTTCCCAGTGCAGAGAACAACGTATCCGAGAAAACAGCGGTGTGCTGCCCATCTCAATTCCGCCAAGGAACTATGAAGGCCATTTTGAAGTCCAAGAGGAGACGAAAATGAAGGTCAGAATCGCAATGTTGATGGGGATTGCGTTGCTTCTGGGAGAGACCGCATTCGCTCAGGAATATGTCAAGTGGGAAGAATCCCTTGATTATAGTTTCGCTCGAGGGAATCCGGCCAACATTGGGAAACCATTTTCGTTGAATGGCGGCGGGGGTGCTTTGGTCTATAACTTTAATGGATTCATTGGAATCAAGCTGGACTTTCAAGGTTACGGTAGTACGACTCGTACGGTGAACAACTTTGTTGTCGTAAACCCGGAGGGAGTGACGACGATAGTCAATTCCGGTGCAGTTGAGAGCAACCTATTCACGTACATGGCTGGGCCACAGCTCAGAATTCCCACACACACTATCAAACCTTTCGCCGAATTTCTCTTTGGTGGAGCGCTCACCCACTTTCACGGGAACCTAATCACAGCCGCGAACACCACAAACGTGAATACCAGTAACAATGCCTTTGCCATGGCTGTTGGCGGAGGGTTGGATATTAGAATAAACAAAACACTATCAATCCGCCCATTCCAGATGGATTATTTGCTCAGTCGTTTTGGGAACTCTCTCATTCCGGGGGGTAACCATAACCAGAACAACTTCCGGTATGCGGCCGGTATTAATTTAACGTTCGGCGAGTGAGCAGTTGCAAAGTGCCGGGGAACTGTTGACGAATAATAGGGAAAAACCATGAACCCAGCCCCTTGATCTCCCTCCTTAGCGTTGATTGGGTTGACCTGGCCCCAGATTCCGCACACGTCATAATACGACTTCCGAACGGCATCTTGCGCATGTGTGCCTCAGTGCTTCGGATATTTGCCGTCCGGGACGCCCGTAGGCGCCAATACGCTGCAATCCGTCTTGGCGTCAATCGATTGAATGGAGTTCCGAGCGTCAGTGAGCTGCTGGTTGAGTTTGCCCATCCGGGCCAGCACGTCCTGCAGATTTTCGGTTAGGCCCTGGACCTGTGTGGACATCGTATCCAGTCGAGCGAAGGAATTGGCTTGCATTTCCTGGACGGACTTTTGCATCGTGCCAACCGTCCCACTGAGCTTATTTACAGAATCGAGCGACAATTCGGTCAGCGTTTTCTGTACGGCGCTTTGTTGTGCTATGGCAGACTGCAGATCTTTCTGTCCCTGGATCAATTGCTGAATGCCTTGCTGTAACTCGACGATTTCGCGGGCTACCGCACCGACGGGTGCTGGGGCCAATAGAGCACTTCCCGTCGCACCCGCAAGCATCGCGGTTGCGAAATATACCAACCATTGCACACGCATGCTTGTTCCCCCTCTCAGAGCGACTTGCAGTTAGATTCTTTTCAATCAACCGTATGGCCTAAGCCGGTGCATTCGTCACGTCAGCGCACAGGCTTCCCCCAGCGAACACCGACCTTTTTCTTCCAAAGCGCACGTTAGGCCGGATCCGAGCCAGGGTGAACTGTTAGTTATGCCAGTTACCTTTCTCCGACTATCCCAAACAGTCTAGGCAGGGACAGGAGGTTATGGCATATGGACAGAATTGAGGACTTCCCGGTCCTCGTTTTTGCGTTCTCTTTAGTGGGGTTGTGGCTTTCGGCGAGAGCCGGAGGCTTCATTTGCAAGAAGCAACAGGATGTGGAAGAGCAGGGGGGTAAAGACTTCGGGGTAATCACATCTGCGATCCTGACGCTGCTTGCCCTCATCATCGGATTCAGCTTTTCGATGGCCGTCAGCCGATATGACCAACGTAAGAACTGCGAAGAGGCAGAGGCCAACGCGATTGGCACGGAATATGTCCGGGCGGACCTCCTGCCTGCTGCCGATCGAGCAAGAGTGCGAGCATTGCTGGGGAACTATCTCGACCAGCGGATCTTATTCTATTTAGCACGCGACGAGCATGAACTTCTGCAAATCAACGCCGACACTGATCTAGTGCAGACAGACTTGTGGTCTGCGGTCAAAGCTCCAGCTGCGGCTCAGTCGACGCCAGGTCTCGCCCTGGCCCTTTCAGGCATGAACGATGTGTTGAACTCTCAAGGATACACGCAGGCCGCATGGTCAAACCGCATTCCAAGGGAGGCATGGATCCTGGTGGAAGTAATAGCCATTTTCTGCAACCTGATGATCGGATATGGTTCACGCCGAGATGGAGCGAAAGGAATCATGTTTCTCGTTATTCCACTTGTTGTGGCCATCTCGCTTTTTCTCATCGCAGACATCGACAGCCCGCGTCACGGCATAATTCGCGTACGCCCGGTTAATCTCACAAGCCTCTCCCAGTCCTTGCATGCGCGCTAGTAGCGGCCCGCAAGCTCATGTGCCGGCCACTACTGTGGAGGACTGTTCGCAACGATTTTCCGCCTCTACTTCAAGACGCCCGTCGCCACCTGCTGATAGGTCGTTCATCAGGAACGGCTCGCGCGGCCGCGAGAAACCTGTCTGTTCTGACAGTCGACATTCCCGGCAAATCCTTCGATAAGAAATATGTGCGGCGTTCTGCGCCGACTTCGGCCCTGCTTACCGCGGGATGTCCACCTCAAGCGGGTCGAGCGCTTCTGAAGGCTGGCGGGACAACATTTGTTCGTGGTGCCGCTGCCAAAGATGCATAGGAGGATGACCATGGACGAATTTCAAGGAACGAATGCAAACAACAACCTAGTGGGACCTTCTTGGCGACAAGTGACACTCTTGCCCGTGCTTGTGACCTTACTTATATTGGCCGCCGCGGGGGTGGTTCTGGGCGTGCACAGCAGTTACCAGCAGAAAAGCATGACCCGCCAAGTCTCTGCGCGTGAATCAGATTTGAACGCAGCCATCGCCCAATTGCACAGCCAGTTGCAAGATGCCACGACGAAAATCAATGACATCACCACCGTTCAGTCAGCCCTGGCCAACGCGGCAGCCACGGCATCTCAGTCGGACGCGCGCGTTGCCGCCGCCGCTCAGTCCCAAGCGCGCGCCGCCGCTGCTGCGGCAACCATGCAATCCGCCCGCCTGCGGATGCTACAGTCGGATGTAAACGATCAGCAGACGAGACTTCAAGCTACCCAGGCCGAAATTGCCAGGACACGCACCGATCTGGAAGGGAATTTGAACTCGACTCGCAATGAGCTGAACGGCTCCATTGCCAGGACTCACGAGGAGCTAGTCGCACTCGAAAAACGCGGCGAGCGGAACTATTTTGAGTTCGATGCTGCCAAGTCCAAACAGTTCGTCCATGCTGGCCCGCTGAACCTTACTCTCAGCAAGACGGACACCAAGCACGCAAACGTTGACTTGATGCTGATGGTGAACGATCAGCAGATCAGTAAGAAGGGGGTCAACTTGTACGAGCCCGTGTGGATCTACGAGACTCAGGATACGCAGCCGGTGCAAGTGGTAATTAACAAAATCGAGAAGAACTGGGTGCACGGATACGTCAGTGCACCCAAGTACAGCCGGGCCGAACTGGGCCCCGTTTCGGCGCAAGCCGCGCCTACCGCTCCCACACACTAAGGGATGCCCGTCGCGGCTGCGTTATCAGAAGCGGCCGCGACCCCCTGCCTTATCTAAACAGCTTGGCTTTTGCATTGTCTTCTAGTTTGCGAGGGTTTGAATAATCTGTGGGCGCCGAGTCCTGAAAGTTCGATATCGTGTTTCTTTGATGAGTCCGCGTGGCGTTCGAGTCCACCCGGGCCTAGATTATTAACTCGGATGCAGCCCTAATTTGCCGCCATCTTGAGCTTGCCTACTGCCTCTCGCCCTGCGACTACTACCTCACTTATTTTTTGCTGGCCACGATCCATGACGTCCATCACGCGCAGGCGAGTCTTCCGAACTTTTTGATTGGTTGTATCTATTCCATTCAGAACCCTGTCTGCAATCCGCAGTCGAGTCTCGGACCCGGATCGCGGAGCAAGAATCATGCTCACCGCAACGCCGAACCCTATTCCGGCCATCAAGTACGCAAATGCTTCTTTTCGATTATTGTTTGGAATTGTTGGATCTTGTACAGCTCCTTGATTCTCCACATTTCCTCCTTGGGAACCACTTGATCTCGCAGATCTCAGCATCCTGAATCCGGTTGCGGATCCTAGCTGCTACAGTCTCCGACGCCATCCATGCAAACTTCAATTTAGATCACGTTGCGCTCGCGACCTCTTCCTGCGCAAGTGGCCTCGAAATCACATCCAATCGCTACCCATATTTTTTCTAAGTCTTTAGCAATTTTTCAGCCACTGGCAGTAATGCCAGCCCCTGCTACTGCTTACATCGCATCGCAATCAATCCTCAGTGAAGAGAAACGCGGTGACATGTCTGTGCCGGCCCCCTCATTCCGATAATCCCTGGCTTATCAGGTAGCAGCACCTGCTGAAACGAGAACGCCCAACTAGCACAGAGCAAACCATCGCTCCTAGAAGATTGCGGATGAAAGGATGGCGGCAGAGGCGAACGAAGACTACTCGAAAAACAAATGCACCTACAAAACCAACTTGACACTAAACCGGCCTTCTCATGGAGGACTTGGCCGGCTCTCAGGCTCTACCATTGTGTGCCGCCTTGGCCGGAAGCGTCACCATCTCCTCCCATTCCCCGACTCCGATAAGCCAACAAGGTTCATACTCGAAGCAACAAATTGATTCTGCGTACTGGATCGAATCAATCCCGCACAGGTTCCAACCTTAGCCGCCGCTAGAAGCTGTATTTTAGCGCCAGCTGTCCAACTCGCGCATTTACAGCCGTGCTGCTGATGACGCCGAAAGTCGGCGATGTAAAGTTGGTGTCGGGATTCGAAAATTGTTGGTGGTTGAGCGCATTGTAGAACTCGGCGAGAAATTCGAGGCTGCTTTTTTCACATAACCGGTTGAAAGCAATCGTTCATGAAAGTGCGGGATCTAAGTTCGCTCGTCCAGGACCGCTGACGATACCTGTCCGAATTTTGAAATTGGCTTCTATCAGATTGTCTGAGCACTCGCACGCACCGGTCCGCATGAACTTACAATAGACTGCGCCTAACAGCTGCGTTATCAGTGGCTTGAACCATATCCAAGCTTGAATCCTGAAGTTGCTGGAGGAACTCGAACGCAACCTGTCAAAATTACTAGTATCGCCCGGTTCACGACTAAGGGTAGAAGATGCAGCTTCGCCAGCCTTGACGGCCCCGAGCGCACTCCACGGGAGGTCTTCACGCGTGAGTTCTTGAATGGAGTCACTGGTTTCGATTGATGATTTCGGACTGTTCGATCGCGAGTACAGCGTGTGTGAGGGACCAGAGTGCAGGACGACTATGAAATCGGCTGGCCACTGAAACTAAAGATTGGGTTGGTTCGCACAGAGTGGCAATGGATAGTGTCGATTGTGGCCGTGGCAGTTTTGCTGCAGCTGACAGCGCACAGCGCTTACTGCCAGAGCGGGGCCTTTGCGACCGTTACAGGGCGCGCATTCGATCCGCAGGGAGCGTCTGTCGCAGGCGCGAAGATCACTGCGGCCAATGTGGAAACCGGTATCGTTCGGACGGCCCAAACAACGTCTGACGGGCTCTATCGATTGGACTACCTATCACCTGGCATTTACGATGTCGTGATCGAAACCAAGTCGTTCACCAAAGCGGAAGCGAAGAACGTGAAACTGCAAGTCGGAGAGCAGCGCGACATCAACTTCAACCTGCAAATTGCCTCAGAGCAGGAGTCCATGGTTGTGACGTCGGAAATGCCCCTCGTCGAGACTACCAAGACGGACGTTTCCTCGGTGATCGACGACAAGGGTGTGGCGGTTCTTCCGACTACAACGTCCTTTGAAGGCGTGGGTGGGGTGTCCAACGATTTTGAAGGCTTGGCCGTATCTGCCCCGGGAATGCGATACGACTACACGAACGATTCTGCTGACCTCGTGGGCCCGGGCAACGTGAACGACCGCGGTATCGTCGTGAATGTGGACGGCGGGAATATCTGGGACCAGGCACAGATACTTGTCGCGCGCGACGCGCTCGGCGCATCTGTGGAGGAGGTAAAGGAATTTCAGGTTCTGACGAACAATTACAATGCGGAATACGGCCAGGCCGGAAGCATCATCCTGAACGTCGTCACCAAGTCCGGAACGAATGACTTTCACGGCGACGTCCACGCGTACTTCCGCGGGCGCAACCTGGGAGCCTCGAATTTCTTCTACAACCTGAGCGATCCGCCAAGCCGCGCGCCATTCTTCAAGCACGAGTACGGATTCACGGCTGGCGGGCCATTTGCTAGAGACCGTTTGTTCTGGTTTACGAGCCTGGAGCATACGGCACAGGGTTCTCCGATAACTGTTTTGCCCTTCGGCGCTACGGTCACCGTGAATCAACCAACAAATGAGCTTCTTTGGTCCGCGAAGGTGGATGCCAAACTCACAGACAAACACACACTGACGGCGCGCTCCAACGTACAGCGCGATACCTCGTCCAACGTGCTGTTACAAACGCCACCAGGGACCACCGACCCGAGTGGCTTGGTTGGCTCCGTCATCCACGACGCGGGTTTGAACATCGGCTTGATTTCCACCCTGACATTAAACACTGTCAATGAGGCGCGTTTTTTCTGGCACCGCTTCTTGTTGTCGACGACCACAGCGAGCACTTTGCCCGGCGAGGCTTTGCCTAACGCATATGTCGGGGCGGACTTCTGCTGCCCGCAGGGCGATTACCAGAACCGCTTCCAGTACATCGACAATCTGTCCTGGATGCGGGGGAGGCATGCCTTTAAGTTCGGAGCGAACATCAGCCACTTCTCGATCGACGCCTTGTTTCAACAGTTTCACTATGGCGAATATTCCAACTTTGCGCCAGGCCCTTGCACCAACTCCTTCTTTCCTCAGGCCGACGGCGAGTGCCCATCGCAATTCACAATCGGACTGGGGCCGGGCGCAGTGAACACAGCCGACAATATTTATGGGTTCTACGCTCAGGACACCTGGCAGGTGCGCCGCAACATCACCGTGAACTATGGATTGCGTTACGACAGGGAAGATGGAGCGTTCAGAGGTGGAACCATCTCCGACCCACAAGTGCCAGGAGGCTGCTTCCAGTCCAACGGTCTGATCCCAGCCTGCGGATCGGACAACACCAACTTGCAGCCGCGACTGGGCATCGCCTGGAGCCCCAATTTTGAGCATGGGATCGCGCACTGGCTCTTCGGAGATCCCGGCAGGTCCGTGATCCGCGCCGCGGGCGCGAGAATCACGGAAATGGTAGATCTCAACGTGGATGTCAATTCGTTGATTTTCAACGGCAATACACTTTTCACGCAAGCCATCACACCGGGATCGATAAGTAATGATGGGTTAACCACTGGTCAACAAGTCCTCAACGTTTATCCGAACGAACCGAACACCGCTCTATTGGGCCTTTTCAAGCCGGCGGACTTCTACGGACGAGTCCGCCCTATATCGCCAATGCTCAAGAACCCGCAAGTAATTATGACCTCAGTGGTGTACCAGCGACAGATCAAATCTTCCTTTACATTTAGCATCGGGTACCAAGGCGTTTTTGCACACGGCCTGTTTGGCGAAACCGATACTAACTTCCCGACGCCAATCGCCGACCCGGCCCATACGGGCTATTTCTATATGCCCGGCGTTCCCAATCCAGCCTTTGGACCTATCCGGACGGTCTCCAGCGATCGCGAGTCGGGATACAACGCATTAGTGATCACGGCAATAAAGAGGATGTCGAGCCACTTCCAGTTCCAGTGCAGCTACACGTGGTCCCACACTCTCTCTGACGGCGAGGATTTCTTCGGACTTTCGGAACCGGGGAATCCACTTGCGTCTTTGCATCTGGACAATGCTTCCGCCCAAAATGATATCCGTCATTTGGTCAACTTCAACTTCGTGGCGGATTCAAACAACCTCTTGCACACTCCGGTTGTCAGCACGATTCTGAATAATTGGACATTCGGTGTCCTAAGTACTCTCCAATCCGGGCGGCCGTATCCTGTTTCGACCGGCGACGCTTCCTTCACAGGACTAAATTTTTCGGCACTGGGTAGCGAAACCATGCAGAGACCGAACATATGCACGGCAGGCTCGTCGGTGCCCGGTTGTGGAGGTGCACCGATAGGCGCGCTGGTGGCCACGAACATTGGCTCGATTTCTGGCACGAACCTGGAAGTAGGCCCTGCCGGCGTGTCTGCCTGTGTTGCGGCCGGCCTCGCCAACTGCCCAGCCCTTCAGACTACGTTTGCGGCGCCTGCAGGAGCCAGCACGTCAGGCCCGGTGGATAGCTTTGCAGGGACGCCTGTCGACTTTCAGCAAATCGACGGTAATCTTGCCCGGAACGCGGGCCAAAGCCTGGCGCTATACCGCTTCGACATCTCATTGACGAAAACCATCAAAATTCCGAAGTGGGAATCTGCAAGCCTGGAGTTGAAGATGGACGTCTTTAACGTGTTCAACCACCCGGGCTTCATTTTCAACAATTCCTTCGACACGCTGAACCTTCTGTCGCTGCCGAAGCTAACCGTTAACGGCGCTCCAAATCCCGACTTCAACTGTACTGCAAGCTGTCTCAACCCATTCACAGGTCTATATCTTGGCGCCAATGGACAGCCGCTGACATTGGCGAACTTCCAGAGGGCCACGTTTAGTGCGGCGAAGAATTTCAATGGACTTGGAGGACCGTCCGGAGAAGTGACGCCGCGCATTATCCAGCTCGCGGCTCGCTTCCGTTGGTAGCCGACGGCGGGTGACGGGGCGCATTACGGTGGAATTTCGCTTCTCAGACTTAGTAAAGGTTTCTGCTTTCAAGTCGTTGCGGTCTGATCACGACCCCGGGTACAGAGACTCAGTTTGAGGTGATTCATTGGCAGTTCGAATAAATCGTCGCATCGCACCGCCGAAGTCTGGAAGACTTTGGAATGCACCACCCGAGCGAAACGGCCAACGGCAACGCGGAAATTGGGGACCAGCAAAGCTTGTCTTAGTCCTGGCTGCCAGCAGTCTATTTTTGCAGTCGACCGCCGCGGCATCGGCCAAAGAAGTCCGACGCGTCCTTATCGTGCATAGTTTGGGTTTTTCGTCGCCCGCCACCGCTCTCGTGGATCGCGAGATCCGTGAGGCTCTCGAAAACTCTCCTTACCAAATTGAATTGTATACGGAGCCCCTGCAAGGAATCCTTTTTTCAGATTCGGCTTCCCAGAAGATAATTCGTCAGGGATTCATCCTCAAATACCGAGATCGCAGGCCTGACTTAATCATCGCCGTGGGACCATCCCCGACCATGTTCATGGTCGAGGCACACGAAGAATTTGGTCCGAATACTCCGATCGTTTTTTGCGCGATCTCCGAAGACCAACTCGGCAATCTGAAACTCGACTCGCGCTTCACCGGAACGTGGCGGACCCTGGACGCGGCAAAGACACTCGACGCGGCGCTGCAACTGCAGCCTGGCACTAAGCACGTGGTCGTGGTCGGTGGTGGGGTATTTTGGTATGACAGGCGGCTCGAGGCTATTGTCCGGAAGCAACTGCACAATTACGAATCCAGGTTTGAGTTCACCTATCTCACCAATTTGGAAATGCCCGCACTCCTCGAGCAACTGAAACGACTTCCCAAACATACCATTATCGTCTATACCGCGATCTCGCAAGACGCTGCAGGAACGCGCTTCATTGACGAAACTCAGTCTCTTCCAATGGTTGTAGGCGCCGCGAATGCACCGGTTTTTGTCATGGAGGATACTTTTGTTGACCAGGGGACGATTGGTGGCTATGTAACTCCATATGGCGACGAAGGCCGGGTTGCCGGTGGGATCGGCGTTAGGATTCTCAAAGGGGAAAAGCCACAGAACATTCCCATCGTGAGAGACGCAAACATCTACATGTTCGACTGGCGAGCGCTGCATCGCTGGGGATTCAGAGAAAAAGACCTCCCGCCCGGCAGCGTCGTGCTCGACCGTCAACCAACCGTCTGGGAATCCAACGAGCGATACATTACTGGCTTCGCTTTTCTGTTTGTACTCGAGACGCTTCTCGTTCTCGCCCTGCTCTGGCAACGGACAAGAAGGAGAAAGGTTGAGGAGGCCCTTGTCGAGCGGTTAACGTTCGAAACCCTGCTCTCCGATCTCTCAACCACCTTCATCAACCTGCCTGAGGAGCGAGTCCCTCCGAACATTGAGGAAAGCCTAGGTCGAATGGGCGCGTTGTTCCAAATGGATCGAATTACGCTCTATGAATTTTCAGAAGATCGCACAGAGTTGGCCCTAAGCTTCGCCTGGTCGCAGGAAGGAGCCCAGGATGTTCTTGCCGTCATGAAGACCAACCAGCTGCCTTGGTGGTCTGACCGCACCCTGCAAGGCGATGTGATGGTTACTTCGGACGTCAACGCCCTACCTGTCGAGGCTTCTTCCGAAAAGGAGTATCTCCGGACGAAGAATATCTTGTCGTTGGCTTCGATTCCCCTGGAAGTTGGCGGCGAAGTCTTCGGCGTCATGACGTTTGCCAGTACGACGCGTCAAGTCGTGTGGGCTGGTGACTTGGTGCAGCGGCTCCAGATTCTGGCGGAGATATTCTCCAACGCTCTGGGACGCAAACACGCAGAAGCCCGCCGGCGCGAGAGCGAGGACCGTTTTCGCTTAGTTGCAAATACGGCTCCGGTGCTGATCTGGATGTCCGGGACAGACAAACGTTGCACCTATTTCAATCAGGGTTGGCTGGGCTTCACCGGCCGCACACTCGAGGATGAACTTGGAAACGGCTGGGCGGAAGGGGTTCACCGCGAGGATTTACAGCGGTGCCTGGAAACCTACACCGAGGCTTTTGATCGCCGTGAGCGATTCACAATGGAATATAGGCTCCGAAGGCATGATAGGGAATATCGCTGGGTCCTCGATATCGGTGTACCGAGATTCAACGCAGATGGTACTTTTGCCGGTTATATCGGCTCCGCGATCGATGTTACGGATCGCAAGGAAGCCGAGCAAACCCTCGCCACGGTGAGCGGCCGTTTGATTGAGGCGCAAGAGGAGGAGCGTCACCGCATCGCCAGAGAGCTTCATGACGATATCAGCCAACGGCTTGCGCTGCTGTCCGTCGAGCTACAAGGACTCACGGAGGTCCGCCCCAAATCGTCAGCGGAGCTGCGTGACCGAGCCGAGCATTTATTGGAGCGCAGTTCACAAATATCCAGCGATATCCATGCGCTGTCGCACCGGTTACATTCTTCGAAACTGGATTATATGGGTGCCGTTGCCGCCATGGCGGGTTTCTGCAGCGAGATGACTGCGCAGACGGGCCGGGAGATTGATTTTGAGCACACTGATGTACCCAGATCCTTGCCTCAAGACATTTCACTTTGCCTCTTCCGTGTACTGCAGGAAGGTTTGCGCAATGCCGTCAAACACAGCGGCGCACAGCACTTCAAGGTGGAACTGAGGGAAATGCCCGGCGCGATCTTGCTCCTCATTCGCGATTCCGGTGCTGGTTTTGATCCCGAAGCGGCTATGAAGAACGGCGGCCTTGGCCTGATCAGCATGCGGGAGCGAGTCGGCCTGGTGAAGGGTACAATTTCGATTACTTCGAAGCCATTGGCGGGCACCGAAATCAGGGTTCACATTCCGGTCGCACAGGCGCTAGCGGCAAGCGCAGCGCAGATGAGCTTTCCGGGCGCAAGGGGGGTATATGGGACATCCGAGGATAAGGATCTTGCTAGCTGATGACCAGCGAGAAATACTTGAGACTGTTGCGCGACTGCTCGAAGATGAGTTTGATGTAATCGCCGCCGTCGCAAATGGAAAACTCGCAATTGAGGCCGCCGTTCGCATGGCTCCCGATCTAATTGTGCTCGACATCTCCATGCCGGTCTTGAACGGTATCGAAGCAGCTTCCCAACTTAAAGAGTCCGGTTCCAGAGCTAAAGTGGTATTCCTCACCGTGCACGAAGATCCCGTCCTTGTTGAGGCGGCACTTTCAGTCGGGGCTAATGGCTACGTACTCAAGCAGCGCCTTGCCACTGATCTGATCCCCGCCATCCGAAAGGTTCTTGATGACCTCATCTTTGTCTCTGCGCCGGTGCGCACAGGCAAAAACCGTCGGCAGCAGCCCATTCTGATCTAAGGCTGAAACCCATTTGGGTCAGCGATCTGAAAGTTACGCTACAGAAGTCTCCCATTCGCGATATATGTGACGCGTAAGGTGTTCCTCTTATCTTGTTGTGTGAAACGAACGAGTATACAGGCGGTGCGGTTTGCCGTGACTATTCTCGATCTACGAATTGTGCCGGAAGTACAAAAAGGATTTGATGAGCAAGCCGGATCAGTTAACCGCCCGGCTTCAGTCCACTCGGGAAGAGAGTGAATGCCTCTGCAGTCAATTTCGGGTCACCGGTTTAACGTATCCGCATGGACAGCGTCCGGTTACAGGCGAAAATCGATGGCTCCGGTTTTTGTAGCGGGGGCAATGCGGGTATTTGCGCCGGGCTTCCTGAGCCTTTTCAAGGTTCGCACGGACGGCAGCTAACTTCGCGGCAGATTTAGAGCGTCCACCTCGGCGACCGATCCTCGATAGGTATTTGGTCACTTCAGAAGGCACGGGCTGAAGCTACAGAAAGCCGCTTTCATCGTCAAGCCCCACCATGCTGGCAGAAATCTTCGCTTCGTATTCACCATTAATTCGCTGGCTCCCTGTAGAAGGCGAACGTCGCATTACGCAACGCGTATTGATTCTAAGCTGATTAGCCAATTCAGGCGCAGGAACAATGGACTTAGGTCATCCATAACAAGCCGAAACGTCGCTCTCTACGGGATAGTGCGACTTGTACTTGATATGCAAAGCTGCTTTCTATGCTTGATATACAAAGCTGCTTTGTGTTATACTGCACCCAATGAAAAAGACCGGGGTTGAGCGAGGTTTTCAGGCAGAGCGATCAAACTCCCTCAAGCACTTGAACGAAGATGAATTGCTAGATGTCTTCGAAACTGCTCGACGACGGAGCCCTCGAGATCACGCCCTCTTGATCGTTTGCTTTCAGCACGCTCTGAGAGCAAGCGAATTGATTTCTCTCAAGCTGACCGACATCGATTGGCGCAACATGGAAATCACAATTCAGCGACTCAAGGGATCCTTGAAAACTACTCAGCCTCTGTTTCGAATGCGGGGCCGTCCGTGCATGGACGAAGTCACTGCCTTGCGGACCTGGTTGAAAGAGCGGCCAAGCGATTCGGGTTCCGATTTTGTTTTCGTTTCGCAAAAAGGTCGGTTCAACCGCAACACGGTTAATCGCATTTTTGCGAAGTACTGCCGGCTGGCGTCCCAAGCTCGCATGGCTCGAGGCGAGAGACCCATTAGTGAATCGTGCCGGCACATTCACGCTTTGAAGCACAGCCGCGTTACTTCGGTTGTCGGCAAGATGGATTTATATCTGGTCAAATTGCTCGCGGGACACGCTTCCCTCTCGAGCACACTTTTGTATGCGCACGGTTCACAAAAGCTGGCCTGCCACGAGGCTCAGAGGGTTTCGGTGGAAACGTTTTCGTAATGGAGGCACGAGCCACATCTTGAAATACCCGGATGGCAGCATCTCGAAACTTGAACCCATGGTGGCTCTCGACGACATGGAGGCGTGCATCTCACGCCTCCGTGACCTCTTGGATGCCGCCGAATCCTACTCCAAATTCGCCTACTACGAGTCCGCAGCCGACTTGCACCTTCAACTGGCTCAAGCCATGGAACGAGCGTGGAAGGGATTCGAGGAGATTTTGGAGGATTTGGATGAGTAAGGCCCGTAACCAGGGCATTCCCGAGGGGGTCATTAACTTATCTCCTGAGGCGATTGCCCGTGACCGCAAGCTCCGCGCCCTCTACGAAGCCATTATTGCAGCGAATGGCACGCAAGAAGAAGCAGCCGCCCGTGAAGCATTCGCCAAATTTGTCCGCGAGGAATACCCATGAGCAAGAGTGAAGAGGCATCAGCATCGCACGTGTTCATCCCGAACGACTGGATTCAGCAGGAGCGGAAAACCTTATGGCGATGATCAAAGTGTTCGAGCGCCTCTATGTGGGTGACGCTGATGATGCAGACCGTCTGGCGGTCACGAATCCGTTCGGGATCACAGCCATCGTGAACGTCAGCACTGAGGTGCATCGACACTGGCGGGAAGGAATTACCTATGTTTATTCTTGTCTCGATGAACCCGAAAGGCTTGATCCTCGCAGATTCGAACGGATGATGATAACAATCAGCAACCTTGTTCGTGCCGGCACAGTTCTCGTCCATTGCGTCGAGGGTTCCTCACGCTCGCCCGTCATCGTTGCTGTGTACATGCACATCGTCGGGTACAAGAATTTTGACGATGCGCTCTCCGAACTCAAGAGCCTACGCCCTGTAGTAGCCCCGTCGAGCTTGGTCCTCGAAAGGGCGAAGGTTTATCTGGAGGGATTGATATGAAACGAGTCGCACTTTACGCCCGTTTTAGCACGCCGGATCAGCATTTGGAGACTCAGCTTTATGACCGCCGCAAACTTGCGGCGCAGCGGGGCTTCGAGGTCGTCCGTGAATACTGCGACAAGGGAGCATCCCGACGCTTATGATGCATCGTACATCTTGCCCCGGCGGATCCGTCGGTCGCTCGAGTTTCTTCGCCAAATCCTCGAAGCCATCGTGGTAGAGCGCTCGCCCCTGACGATCCGCAGGACAATTCGTCCCACATGCTGTATCCAGTGTGAATCGCATCATGTCTTCACGAAGGTCTTCGTGGTCACGCGCCCCGTTTTCAAGCAGACCTCGGTGTAGGTCTGAATGTTGCCGCATGTCGTGACCGTGATCCGCTTGTCCTTCTCGATCCAAGTCTGTGGTCCCGGAGTGGTCTCTTTGCTCATGGATACTCCCTTCTCACGAAGGCGGCAAAGATTTCCTTCGCGGCGGCGTGCTCCGGAGTTCCTCGCGCTTTGAGTATGTCCTCGTAGAGCGCCCTCAATCTCTGGTCCCTTGCGACAGCGAGCGGAGACAAATCGCAGCCCGTCTCTTCCTCGATTCGTTGTAGCAGAGTCTTGACGCCGCGCAACGCGAGAAAAAACTCATGGACACACGTACTCAACACGATTGCAGTCGATTCCATTTCTTGCATGGACTCTGCGAGTCCCAACAGATCCGATGCCTGAATCGCTGTCTTGAGTCTACTCAAGGAACGCCAGTGGGTCTGCAAGGCTTCCAGAGCTTGTTTTCGACGGGGAGCCACGGAACCGCTCATTCGGGTAAGTCCTCCAAGATGGACTCGAACTCGCGCCAACATTTTTTCATGGACAGAGCTAGTGGTACCCACATTATACCAACTCAAAGAAGCCGTTTATTAGTCTCGGAGAAACCGACTCTAGGTACTTGTTACAGATAGGCTTGGAGGTATGGTCGAGCGCCCTAAGCAGAAAGTCGTCGGGGGTCTTCAAAAAGACGCGCTGAAACAGCTCCAAAGACGGCACCCCCGACGTGCGCCAGGTAAGCCACTCCGCCCGTCTGGACTGATGCTATCGACCCGGCGCTAAAAAGCTGGATCAGAAACCAGAACCCGATCAAGAGGGCGGCCGGAATCATCGTGACGCGCACGAATATGAAGATAATCAAAACTGCGCGAATCTGATCACGAGGGTAAGTCACCAGAAATGCGCCCATGACGGCGGCAATAGCGCCGCTCGCGCCGAGGTTGGGAACCGTGGAAGTAGGGCTGGCGACGACCTGGGCCAACATAGCCACTAGCCCGCCAAGAAGGTAGAACACCAAGTACCGCAACGGATTCATCGCATCTTCGATTTCCGGACCGAAGGCCCACAGATACACCATATTGCCAATTATGTGCAGCCAACTCCCATGCATGAACATGCCCGTCAGTATGGTGATCCAGTGATGACCAGACGTAATGTCCGCGGGAATTACCGACCACTTGAGCACGAATGCATCACCGCCGCTCAGCTCAAGCACAAAAACGAAGAGGTTCGTGAGAATGATGCAGGTCGTAACGATAGGAAAATGCACCGGACGGCGTGACGCGTCGCTCAGCGGGATAAAACCGCCCACCTTATTCCCCTCCTTTCTGTGAAATCCAAATCAGATTCAACCGCAGGTCCACGGAAGTTTCTATTGCACCACCCCCTCACGTCAACTTCAATCTGTCGTCGGCAGGTAATCCAGGACAACCGAAGACTTCACCCGGACCAACACGCGTTAGCAGCTCACCAACGCAAACAAGGAATGCGCGCTGTGAGTTGAAAATTGAAGCACAGGCGGTGGGCTTTCGACCCACGACCCCTTATCCGAGGCTCAAACGCCAAACGGTTGCCGTTCAGGGGCCAGGGCTGGCGATCAGTTCCATCGCGCATATTTCCCAGAAATGAGGTCCGGGCGAGAGGCGTACTTAATCTTCTCGGATCTGTGTTGGCTCAAGACTTCGCACGACGGCTCGTCTAACTGTGCGCGGCTAAGTCGAACAATTAATGTGCAGTTTCCAGTCCTTTCGCTGTGGACATTATCCAGGAATCTGCACTAGACATAGGTGAAAAGGAAACCCGAAAAGGTAAGCCGCTACTTTGACCGCAGATCTGACTGAAAAAGCATAGCGAATACTCACCGCGTCAGGGGCTATGCAACGCCTCGGAAGAACTCTTCCCCGCCATCGACGTCTTCTGCACTTTTTAGGATCTGCCTGATTAGGTCACGGTCTTCTATCCGGCGATTTAACTCAGCAGCAGGCCATTGGTTACTGAAAAATGCCAAAATAAGACCCCTTCTTAGACGTTCGCACTTATCCCAATCCCTTAGCCAGGATAAATGAGGGACGAGCGGTTCCACGATGATCCATTCTCTGTCGCTCAATCGGCCTATTCTTACAGCTTCATGGACTCTTTCGAAGGATTCCGAAAGAAGGTCGAGCGATGAGGGTGGAGCATTGCAGAATGCTAGTGCGAGTAGAAACGTACAAACATAAGTTGCTTCTTCCTCCTGATTCATGTCTTGGAGGATGCGGAAAGTTTGCAGCCACACAGTGGAGTCATGATCCGACAATTGGTGCGCGTAAGGCGCAATCACGCGCGCGACTGCAACGAGCGATTGTGTTGATCTCTTAGGTCCTGCTTTTTGCCCATAGTTCCTCCATGCCTTCATAGACCCGGGCCTCCGCGAGCGCGGCCTTGATGCGCTCCAGCCTGCGCTGCGCGTGGACGTAACGGTTCCACTCGCGGGACGAGATGCCGTCCTCGTGATACCGCTCGCGGCCTGTTTCGTAGTCGTCGATCAGCGTCTAGTAGCGCGCGGCGAGAATCGCTAGTTCGTCGCGGGTCACGGCCATTGCCGTGAGCAGGCTGCCGCCGCCGTTGATGTGGTCCTCGTCGCTGAACGGCGTCGAGTGCAGCCCCTTGCTGTCGATGGTCTGCCTGCTCATTGTTCTTTCATCTCCTGGTCTTCTATTCCCAGGTCGGCCAAACAGTCGATGCAAATCCGCTCGCCGCTGCCCCACGGTCGTCGTGCATCTCGTCCCCCGGCACCCACTCCTTGCAGGACGCGCACCACGCGACTTTCCCGGCGCGGATGTCGGCGGCCAGCTTTTTCTCTTCCTCGTCCACGTCGTCCCGCAAGCCCGCCCTCACGTCGCGCAGCTAAGCCTCCCGCCTCGCATGGCATTCGCAGCCCAGAGTGAAGAAAATCCCGTCTTCGTCGTCGTGGCCCTCGTGCTCAGTCCAGTAGCGCGCGTCCGCCCAGAAAACCAGGTGCTCCAGCGAGCACCAGCGGATGTGGCCGCCCTGCCCCTCGTCCATCGGGTTGTCGATCTCGCCGGAGTGCATTTTGCGGTAGACGGCGGGGTCTTCGCACTTCTCGCAGTGGACGTAAGCCCCGCACCAGTCGCAACATCCGTTGATGCCCGTTTTTCGGTGCTCGTTCTCAAAGTCCTACGGCGCACAGATGAGGCAGCTTTCGTGCGAAAGGCAGTTGCAGTTCGGCTTTTTGCTGGGCGTCTCTTGCTGGCCGTCGAAGCTCATTGCTTTTTCTCCTCCGGGGCTGACAGCGAATGCAATATCGCTCCGGGAACGGGCGCGTCATAGCCGACTTCCCCCGCTTCCTTGCCGTCGATCCACAGCGCCATGCGGTCTGGGGCCGCCTCACCCTCGTACAGCATCCGCTTGTAGCCCTCGTTGAAAAACCAGCGTGCGTCCTCGGCGTCCTCGAAGTAGAACTGCTCGTCGATGGCGATGATGGTGTTCTCGGTCGCCCCGTGCGCGAGGAACACCTGGTGGTCGGCGTGCGGGTGGCCTGCGTTCCTCAGTTCGCCAAGGGTGCCGTACTTGAACTCGCTGAACACGCGGGTCTCGGAATCCCGCATACCGGAGGGCACATAGAAGTGGTGGTCTATGCTCATCAGAGTTCCTCCACGTTGGTGCGGCCTTGCAGCGCGGCCTGCACCGTTGCCTTGTAGTCGGCATAGTCGTGCTTGTCGCACAGGTGACGTCCATCGAGGTTGACAGTCACTGGCTTGCGGCACGGCAGGTAGTTGGCGTCCGGCTCGGGGTCGCCGTCCGTGTCGTAGCGGCCATTCCAGCTTACGTCCATGTCACAACCGAGGTGGTAGCCTTCGCGGAGGAGACGTTCGATGCAGGAGGCGGTCTCAGCCCACTCGTCATGGACCGAGTCCGTGGCCGTGACGATTGCGGTCGAGCCGCCCTTGACGAAGACCAGCCGCTCCGACTTCGAGCACGGCTCGTTCGATTGGTAGTAGCGCCCGTACACAAGCTCGGACGCCAGTTCGTTGCTTTCGTTGAATACGCTCATTTTTTCTCCTATATTGAATCAGGAAATTCCCTTGTCGACCTATAATACGAGCGGGACAGATTTTTCCCTGAGTGTTTCTCATGAAAGTGATCGGGGCTGTCTCAGCAGCTACCAGGATTACGATCTCGGCCGCCCGGCACCTCCGGCGCCAGCTCCGGGCAGGCAGCGAGTCGGCCCGCGGGCTCAATAAGTCCTGGCATCGAAGGTGGGGCAGGAGGGGGTCGTGGGGCAATTCCAGACTTTTTTCCATATATATTGTGAATAGGAAAAAACTCTGAAACTGACCCACGGCGCCCACCAGCCCCACCTAGTCAGACATCCTCGACCTCGATTTCAGCCTTGGCGCCTCGGATCACGGTCCCTTAATGCAATCACACCACGCGCGCTATCCATCGCTCCTGAGCGTTCAGCCGCAAACGCACGTCGTTTGAACTGCCAGGCTGCCACTGACTCGCCTTCAACCTCCTTTATCTCAATCACGCGTGCTCCCCTGACAGGCAGAACGGAAGCGATACCAATTGGTTCCATTTGTTGATTCACGGCCGATTAACTTTCATGTTGGCAGGTGCCGGGTGCTGGCGGAGCCATTGCGCGAATTGCTCGCCTTTGGTTGTGTCGCGCATCCACTTATTGAGGATACGAACCGCGTCGGCGGGGACGCCAGAGAACGGATTGTTCAAGACCTTGGCGTAACCGGGCAGGGCGTCCATATAGCGAATCCAGTCATGGTCTATCCCGGCATCAATCAGGATGGTTTTGGTTTCTTCCTGCAAGAAAGTCTTATGGTGTTGAGTGCCGCCCTTCCCATCCCCTTTAACCTTTAAGGTGTGATTGTTAAGGTTCTCTTTACATTCTTTACCTTCTTTAACCTTAGAACCTTTAAGGTTAAGGTTAAGACCCTCTTTAAGACCCTCCAAGAATTGGGGGTCTTTGAGACGCACGATGAGTCCGTACCGTTCGAGTAAGGCGACCTGCTTCTCGACCCACGCGGGTTCCATCATCTCCTCCGCCTCTCGGATGCAGGTTGCGCGGTGCTCCTCGGCCTCATCCCGCGATTCCTTCATGCAGGTCTGCTCCCCTTCAAACTCCTGCATCTCGCACACGCCGTCACCATGCACGTGATCGGGAAGCGGCTTGCCATGGACGACTTCCTGGCGCTGCCAACCGACGTCCCGCATCCGTCTACAGACACGCTCCACGGTTCCCTGCCAAACCCAAATATCGTTGTCTTCGGGGATGTCTTCGTAGCCGCGGCTCGGGTCCATGTCGTCGAGCACTTGCAAGAACATCGCCGCGAAAACATAGTGGGCTTGTGCACCTTCCTCGGGGCTGATGACAGCGGACTCCATCAGGACAGCGAGCCGCCATGGGAAGCACATCATCCGAAATCCGGGCCATTCCTTACTTGGCTGCACGACAAGCCGGTAAGTCAGCAGCTCGGGGCGCTCTTGCGCCGATTGACACTTAGATTCCATAAAACCCTCCGTCCAGCCAGCCTAGATTTCTTGGATTGGTTGACGACACACTTTTATGCTTTTCCATTTTGGGTTTTCTCCATTACGTCAAGCTCGTCCTGGGCAGCGGCGTCGGCGTCGCCTCTGAGGTCCTCGCAAGCCTCGTCAAAGCAGTGGCACTCCTCTTGGAGGCCAGTCAGCTGGCCGTCTTTGAGCGTGAACGTAGCGTGCCAACACATCGCGCACTCGTAGGCGCGGATAGTGATTTCGTGCTCGGGCAACTTCTCCACAAGTAACTTGAAGATCGGCAACGGGCATGACCACGCAGTCTCGAAGTACAATCTGTACGGCGTGACCGCGATCTTGCAATCCTTGTCTGTCTCGAACTTGGCGACGCCCGTATTCCATTTTGTGCCCCAATGCTGTATTGCCCAGGCGTACCAAGCCGGAAAGGAGCCGACCATTTCCTCGGACTCCCGGACCTCCTTCGGCATCGGTATGAGCTTGTTGAAGTCAAAGAGGTTTCCCTCGCCGCAAATCGTGTCCCAGACTTCTTGCGGGTCACCCTTGACTACAGTCATTATTTGTCTTACCCAATTAGGCATGCCGTATCTCCTCGAACTGCTTTGTGATCGGGCGTCGGCGTCTCCTATTTCGCCGACGTCCCTTGCTGCGCCCATCCTCGTAGTAAGAGACGAGAAACTCGACGACAGTCCGTGCGTTCTCACCGAGACTTGATTTCAAATGCTCGTCAGATAAAGGAATCCACCCGAACTGTCCTTCAAGCAGTAGATCGGTGTTTATGGGACGGTCGGTTTTCTTGCTCATGACGCCTCGATTTCTGAGCAACCGCCCGAAGTCTCTGACCATCCCCGTGCCGCCGCTTCCTCGGGAGTGAAGACCCACCCACGGTGGATCAGCTTCCACGCGGACTCACAGGCGAGTCCCCCCGTGGGATCGATGACTGCCATGATTCTCGCCGGGAGTTCGCAGTCTTCCAGCCGTTCCTGAGCCTCGGCGAGCGAGAACGTGCCGGTGTCCCACTGCTCTTCCCGGACTTCACCTTCATCAAGATCATCTTGTCGGTAATCCGGCACCTGCGCGAACGAGCCGTCACCGTACTGGATCACGTAGCACGTGATGCGACCGTATGTCTTGACAAACTTGGATTCCATAAAACCTCCACGCGCGTCAGCCTTGAATTTATTGATTAGTTGACGGGTAACTTGGCACCGAGGGTCGGGCATCTTCATCAGAAGATGTGCCCCCGACCGGACGCTGCACTTCAATACAGTACTGATCTTGGCGAAAAATATTTTGACCTATTTGCATCGTCCATCCTGATTCACGACGAAGCCTTTGCTTTGAAGCCTCGAAGCGCTTCCGAGGGTTAGAGCGCCGCGACCGGGGTGCCACGAGTCAACTAACAAGAACCGCTTATCGTTCCCGTTGCCGTTCCTTCATCGTCGAACATTAGGACATCCACCTTTGTAGGCCTATCCCGGAGATGCTCGTCGTTGGGATAAACCCTCCACTCATATCGCGACGACCCAGGGGCGAAGCAAGGTCTGCCAGCCCTCGTCAACTGGTAGGGTTACAGCCTTATCCCACTTGATGCGCCCGCCTAAACGCTCGTAGCACGCGGTCGAACCGAACACTGCTCTGCCATCGGGGGCGACGGCCGAGACGAGAACCGCCTCGCGCCGGTTCGGGTCTGCAGAGGGGCGGCCCTGCCAGTTGGGGCTGCTTGCCCACGTGTCCATGATGAGCACGGCGAGACACGCGTTGCGCTCCGCGAGTAAGTTCGCTGCCCGTCCTAACAGGTCCTCTTTTTCCTCGAGGCTATTGAACCCCATCTGACAGAAGCCAACGCCACCAGGGAACAAGGCAACAAGGGAGTTGACCTCCTCGTCGGCTTCTACGCATTTGTGTCCGTACGCAGCGCAACGCTCCACGATCACGTCGAGCTGGAGGGCAGAATCGAGTCCTTCAAGGTCTTTCATGAGTTGTGAGCCTTTCAAGAGATCCATTTCGTTCATTTTCATGACGGCACCACCTTGTAGAAACGCCCCGTGGTTTCGTGAAGGCCGAGCGCATATTCTTTTGCAGCGGTCTTGGAGTCAAACAGCCAGACTTCGCCCGAATCGTGGACTACGGTCGAACCATCGGGGCACATGATTTTGTATTGACCCGATGCTTCTCGTGTTTGAAAACCCTTTACAACCTTGTCCACTCTCGCCAAGAAGGCATCTATGTTGGAAACAAGAATGACTTCTGTCTCGCCTTCGATGCAAAGAACTGGCTCACCGTTCGGGGAACCAAGCGTTGCAATACCCACGCTGAGCCACGAGGACTTCGTTTTTTGATTCATTTGATTGTTTCCTGGATGTGACGCTAATCGATTTTTCATGACTTTTGCCTTTCCCTCCGCTTCTCGGCGGGTCATGGACCCTGCCATTTCTGGTCAGGGCTTCGCTGTGCTACTGACAACTGTGATAGGTTGCGCTCACAGTTGGGAAGATGCGGAGACCCCAGTTTGATTGGCAGGCCAGGGTTCCGGCGCTTCGCGGTTTCCAACTGATCCAGACGTGAAATCAAATGGTGAATCTTGTGGCCTTGCTCCTGGAGCCGTTAGAAAGGATTACGACCGTCGCCAGACCGATCGCAATCGGATCTACTCAGACGTCCAGACTTGCTGGTGTCTGTACTTCTGAAATGCGTCGACCTATTCCGGCCTCTACTTTGGAACGCGCACTATTCCGATGTCGCAACATTTCCGAGTAGTTGCGCAGAGTTGGAGAGCGTCCCGCTTGACCTCTTCCATCGAGGTCCAGACCCGGATCCCGTTCTCGTCACGGAGTTGTAGCCCCGTCTCGCAATCCCGGATCACGTACAGGCAACCCACGTACTCGTCCGCGATTCGCTTCAAGTCGCCATCCGTGGCAGGCGTCATGTATTTCCGCTTCTCACAGGGATTCATTTGTTTTCTCCTCGTTTCCATGTCCCGCATAGGCGGGGATGCAGACTATCTGTGCACTCTGTCGCCCCCGCGTCGATGGCGCCAGGCCTCACTTCTTTGATGGGGACTACCGTCCCCGTCCCTTTAGGCCTATACACCTTCTGTGACAGATGTGGATTTCTGCACGGTATAGAAATGTGTAGCGTCAATCGCGGGCTGCAACTCGTCTTGCAGTCTGTGCATCAACTTACTGTAGTACTCGTCCTTCTCTGCGGGGGACAGGTGTCTGGTGCAGGAGACTACGAATCCGAATGCGGTCTGCACTCTTTCCGCGATAGAGAACGAGAGACTCACTTCTGGCCGTACTTCGCTGGCGGAATGTTGTGTGTCACTGTCGGTTTCTGTTTCGGTAGATTGTTGTCCGGCTTCCGCAGCAGCTATCTCTGCGGCTTTCGCTTCTCGTTTCGCTTTCGCGGTGTCCTTCCGTGCTTTCAACTCTTCTTCGGGAGTCAAGAGGTTGTCCAAGCGTCCGAGATGTGACCCGAGTTTTCGAACGTAGTCGTAGGTGATTTTCAACTCTTCTAAGAAGAGAGGCTTTATGGATTTGTAATCGTGTCCGTTGACGGTCAGAAACTCGTTGTATTTCTTGGTGGCGAAGAAATCTCGGATTCTCTGCACCTGGGTGGCAAACTTTGGATTGGTCAACAACTTCATCTTGAATGTATCCCGCGCTTCTTCTGCCTCCTGCGCGGCTTTGTAGAGGGGGATGTAGGCAGCAAGCTCGCCGATAACGTCAGTTGCATCTTGACTCACGGAGTCAATGTATTTCTGACGTTCGGTATTCTTTTCCGCTTGCGAGATTTTCCGACCTGCGATGTTTTTCACCGAGGCTTCGGCTTCCTTCTTCTTGCGCCGGGCTTCCTTGTCCGCTGCTTTCGCTGCCGCCTTCGTCGCCTTCTCTGCTTCTTGTGCGGCGGCTGGTTTCTTCTTGAGAGTGATACCGCAGGTCTCGCAGGTGTAGGTGCGACCGCCTGCGATTCCCTTCGCGGTCACCTTCTCGTGAACGCAATCGGCAGGTTGTCCGATTTTCGATTTTGGTGTGGGGACTTCGGAAGACTGTCTTCCGAAGTCCGGTGGCGCGGTCTTCCGCGGGACGGGGACTCCGTCTTGGAAAATCTGCTTGCATTCCAGATTGTCACAGACTTGTCGCCCGCTGTCCGGTTTGCCTACGTCCGTGCGGTTCAAATGCTGGCACGGTGCTTCTGGTTCTGGCACTACTGCCACTGCTGTTGGTGTCATGGCATTTCCTCCAAAGCCATCTTGGACTCTCAAAACGAAGAAGACTTACGGGTTCCCGTAATTATTTTTTGGAGACCGCAGGGAGGAAATACAGAGAGGGAACTACAGACCCAAGAACCAGCGTGCTATGTCAACCAGAGTGACGCCAGTTGCAGCGTCGGTGTGACCATCCGTTTGACTCTCTTCGTCTTTTTCTTCGTCGTGCTCGCGGACTTTTTGCAACGTAATTTTTTCCTTGATGCGGGCCTTGGCCTTCTCAACCCACGGCACCGATCTCGCAAGGATGTCGGCGATTTCGGGTTCCTTACATCCGCAAGAAACAAAGCAGGCAACCCTAAACTCGTCCGGGGTCAACTCAGCGACTTTGTGCCGCCGCAGTGCCGTGTCGTGCACGACGGAACCGAGAACGCTTTTCTTCGCCGCCTTCCAGAACAACTGATTGCGGGCTTCCGGGGTGTCGCCCTCCACCAGCCATTCCTTGAAGAACGCCCGTTCTTTTTCGGATAGCAGGCCCGGTGTGGCTACAAGCCTCTTGATGTATTGGCGCTCCTTTGCGGAACCCGCAGGCGCAAGCCAGTTCAGGCGAAGCTGTTCCTTCTCTTCTGGAGTTAAAGGTTTCTTCTTCATGGCTTCGATCATTGTGGCTGAATATTGGAAGGAGACTCTTTAAGAGCTATGCTTGCAATGTCGAAACGGTGACCGTGCCCCCAGATTGAGTAGGATAGGGTATGCGCCAGGCGGCAAGTTGGCTTCCAGCCGAAAGCTGAGCACGATCCCGGTAGGTGGGTGCTTGATCGAGAAGGCGACGTGTCTGGCCAAAACGCAACCTCTCGCGCACGGATGAACGCTTCGATCACGCAGGCACGGAAGCGGAACCGACCGACATCTTGTCCAAGTACTTCTCGATGGCTGACAGGCGGATGATCCACTTGCAGGCAACGAAGGACGCCTCTAGCTGGCCGGATCGGATAAAGTCGTACAGTTTGGGGCGAGACACTCTTAGGATCGCGCATGCTTCGCGGGTTGTTACGGTGGACAGGTTCGTTACCATTTCTTTCTCCTCTAAATCGTTTTGGTCATGTTCGCCTCCTTTCGCGGGATGACTACTACTGACTCCATATAATACGGAGGGTTTTCATTTCCTCCGCGCCTATTTTGCGGTTCTTCGCCATCTTCTCGCTCGCAAAAAAGTTGCAGCGATTCAGTGCACGGTCAACTAAGCCAGGCAAGCCCCAAGAGGATCACGCCACGACTTTCAACATGGCCTTTGCAGCAAGAACCTTGTCGGCAGCGTTAATTTGCTCGCGCGTTTTAGGGTCACTGCGCTTTGCCGCTTTGAGGTATCGCTGCGTCGTCGCGAGGCTGGAATGCCCTAGAAAATCGCGCAGAGTTTCGACGTCCATTCCCGCCCGGCTGCGGTTCGTGGCCCATGTCTTCCGCAAAGTGTGAATGATCCATTTCTTGCAGACAGGGTGGTGCTTGCAAGACAGTCCTTCCTTGCAGGCGGGATGCTCACAGGCGTGCTTACCATTTTTCTTGCTCTTTGCGACGCAATGTCCGCAATTCAGACCGGCCCGCAAAGCCACGCGCTTTATGATTCGTAGCAGGTGAACGTCCGGTCCTCCGTTCCGGTTCTGGAAAACCAGTATGTCGTCGGGATGGCGTCGCCGCCGGTCACGTAGACGCTCCACGAGCACGTCCGAAACGGGCACGATTCGCTTTTCCTTGTCCTTCACGCGCCAGTCATACTTCTGTTCCTTCGAGTAGATGCTGACTTCCTTCTGGTCGAAGTCGATGTCGTGCCATTCGGTATGAGCACCTTCTCCATTGCGGAAGTTCACCCCGAAGAAAAACTCCAGCACGTCTCGCTCCTCAACGTTCGCTGCGGCGAGAAGTGTGTTGAACTCGGAGTCGGAATAGACCGAAACCTCCTTCTCCTCAAACGTCGGCCAATCGCTCTCCTTCAGGCCATGGTCGACTTCGTATTCGTTCAAGAACGAGACAGCGTTGAGGAAATGATTGAACACAGTGCGGTCGCTGATTGGGAACCCATACCGATCTTTCGATTCGCGCAGGAAAGGCTTAAATCGAAGCACTATTTTCTTGTCGATGTCCTGAATGTATTCGACCCCTTCCAGCGAGCAGTATCTCAAGAGCAGGCCCGTCGAATCGCGGTAGCAGCGGAGCGTGACCTCGCTCCATTTCTTCTCGTACGCCTTTCCGGTTGTCAGGTATTCCGTTACCGCGTCCGCAATCACAGTTCTGGAATCAGACCGCTTGCCGGCCGCCTCCGGCAGCGCAACCCCGTTTTGCTGCGCATACAGACGGACATTGCGGTCTTTCAAGATCACTAGCGCCTCGTCTATCGTGGCCGCAGTGTCGAGTTTGCGATTGCCGTTTAGAGAGTAACGAACACCGAACTGGAAGGCATCGGCATGGGGTTTCGGACTCCCGTTCTTGTGAAACTCAACCAGTACCCAGGGGAATCCCTTGGCACGGAGTCGCTGGTAGAGTCTTGCTTTGGGCTGAGCCATGTCTTCATCCTCAGTAGATAGTACTGAGCGTTTTGGAAATTCAGCCCAGGCATCTGAGGGAAGTGGCAACAGTACTGGTAACAGTTGGTGAGTTTTAGCGATTTATCAGGGCTTTTGCTAGTTTGGCTGGGAGGCCTGGACTCGAACCAGGATAGTCAGCTCCAGAGGCTGATGTACTACCGATTGTACGACCTCCCAGCCGAGGGAGATGCAAGAAATGGGCCGTGGCGAGCCAGGAATTGTTCCCGGCCTCACGACCCAGCTTGTTTACTTTAGACAGGAAATGGGAATCCGTCAACCGGCCCGGAAATTTCAAGAATCATTCGGAGCAATCGCCCCTACATGGTTGCAACACACGACACCAACTCAGCAGTGATGCCGCTCACGCGTGCAGGATGTTGCGCTTCGCGCTGGTCTGGCCTTACTTCTTGAGTGCTGGATTCACATACCCGTGCTGAAGAACCTTTTTCAGATCCGGCCGTATGCTCAGATAGGTGACGTGATCGGGGATGGCCGAAAAACCATGCGGCACGCCCTCCGGGATGATGATAATGTCGCCCGTCTTTACTGCACGGCTCGTGTATCCCACCATTGTGCCGCTGCAGGACGGACCGTTGAGGATTGTCGTCACTTCGCTGTCTGGCGCGGAGCGCCTCCCGTTGACGACGGTGCCCCCCATGATCAGGGTCGCGCTACCCGATATGACGACGTAACTTTCGGCCGTGTCATCGTGGAATATACCGGTGGGACCTGTCGCACCGGGACGTTTCTCGCCGCATGCCGGCGCGGGGTTTGCGGCCGTCGCACCGCCACCGGCGTTGCCGCCGCCCCCCATCGCCCCGCGGTGGATGACCGCGACTCCCAGTTGGTACTTATCCATATCAATCACGCGGAGCGTATTATCCGGGATCGCGCGCTTGGTATCGGCCGAATGCTTCAACACGGCCTTCACGTCTTCGTCACTGATGTAGACGCCATCCTTTGGCGCTTGTGCCCACGCAACTACAGGGCACGCCGCAAGCAACATGGCCAGCATTTGCAAAGCCTTGTTTTTCATGACTATCTCCTTATTCAATTCGCGCGATCATTTCACTTCGACAATCTCAATCGCCACTCGATCGGGTCCCTCGATCATGGCCGCGCGTGTGTTGCCCCACGAGTGAATCTCCTCCAGGAACTTGATCCCTTCGCTTTTCAACCGGGCCACCGTCGAATCCAAATCTGCGACGCTAAGGGACCAGTGATCGACGATATACCCGCGCGGGCTCACGAGGCCCCCGCCCGGCCACGGCCGGATCAAAATGTTGATGTCGTCGAACAGGACGCTTCCCGATGGCTCGCGAACAAAACCCGGAAACTTGAAGAACGACGGCCATGTCGGCGGGCTGTACAACTGCTTGCAATTCGCGGTGGTCGGCGACACTGGCGCGCCGCCGGTACCGCGTGGGTCGGTCGCACCGAGGTGGGTGACATACCACTGAATCGCACAAAGCGGGTGTTCGTGGTACATGTGGACGTGGTTGAAGCGTTCCACCTTGCCGCTTTGCGCGTTCTCAATCATCGCGTCGTCCGGGCCCCTCAGATACCCGAAGCCACCTTCCCTGGTCGGCTGCACGCCTTTGGCTCGCATTTCGATGATCTGCTCCTGCGTCGGCAGCCCCGGCAATGTATCGCTGGACATGTCGACGAGCTTGCCGTCGGCGGCGTCCCACATCTGCGCGATTTTCAGGCCCTTCGCGCGGAATTCTTCATCGTACTTGCGCGAATCCGGGGTATTCCAGCCGAAATGCCACACCGAGGATTGCGGTGCGTTGAGCTCTGTGAGAGGTGGTTTGTCGACCTTCGTGAAAAGCAAATAGATGTTGCCGGTCTTGACCGCCTCGTAGCCGTTGAACGTCGTCTTGGTGGTCGACAGCGGAAACGGCTTCAAGTAGTACTCGGCCGCGGCCTTTGGGTCCACCGAATTCAAGTGGACGTGATGAAAATGCATCGGCGCGACCGGCGGCGCCTGCTGCGCGCGGACCGGTTGAAAAGTCAATGTGGAAAGAGTGAGCAGGAAAAAGGCCAAGCTCAGGAAGCGATCTCGCATTATGAAAATCCTCCGTCGTCCATTCGTCGAGCAGCTATCTTTCCGCACTTCACAGCACGCGAACCTGTCTCATTTCAAACAGTTTGGAGCGAAGCGCAGCTTTCGAGAGCAGGCAATGCAAACCCCTACCTCGCCAGGGGATCGGGCCGCATCTGCACCTTCACAACTTTGTCCTTGGTGCCTTTGCCGCCTTCCATGTGCCACGGCGTATTTGGGTTGTAACTTGTCCAGAAGCCGCGGCCTTTCCAACCGGTCTTCGGATTGTCGATCCGCCCCTGCATCGACCGCGTGTAATATCCCAATGGATACGGAATGCGGATGGTCACGAATTGACCGGTCTTCGGAACCAGCGCCACCATGGCATCGGAATTGACGGCCCCCGTCATGGGCACATCGTTCCCGAGGCCCAGAACACCGTGGCGGTCGACGAAGATCAGGTAGTTCAGATCGGAATTGATTCCTGACACACCTTGAAAGGTCGGGCCCGGCTTGTGGTAGATCGTCCAGCCCTCCGGACAATGCTGGCCCGTAGCGGTCGGTCCATTCAGCACCTTGCATTTGCGGCGATCGAAGGCGGTGATGTAGTCCGTCGCGCGCCAATTCTGCCATACGACGCCATTGCTATCCACGGAAACGCCGCCCGCGCTGAATAACGGCGGATCTTTTTGCGGCGGCATGTACACTTCCGTCTTGCTGGTTTCAGGAGGATTCGAACCGCGCTCCAGGCGCACCAGCGTGTTTTCTTTGATGCCGATCCCCGAACACCAGACGCTGCCGTCTGCCGGGCTGACGGAAATCGAGTAGCAACCGAACGTGATGCGGTGGTCTTTCGTGGGATCGATTGGTTCGTTTGGTTCAGTCCACGGCTTGGTGATCTTGCCGTCACCGTTAGTGTCAATCACGCCCGGGATCCAACCTTGCGAGGCTTCGTCATTGTGGGTCTTGTCCCACACCGCGGTATTGACCCACCCGACGGAGCCGTTCTGGCCGAAGAACAAGCTGCCGTCGGCGCCGAACTCGTTGTGGTCCGTCGTGAAGCAAGTGTCGATCTCGGAAACCTCTTTCTTCTCCGGAGCGTACACTGCAACTTGCTTGGTGCCCCGCGACATGGGGAAGTACTGGGCAAACTTGTTGCTCGATCCCGCCTTGCAAAAATCCGGCTGCTTGCCTCCGTCCGAAGGGGAATCTCCGCCACGCATCCTGCTTGCAAACCAGACGCGCCCCACCTGATCAACCGCGGCGCTGCGCGGCTGCGCAGCCGCCAGCCAAATGTTCTCATCGCCCCAATACGGAGAAGGCATCTCCATGGACCCGAGCGGCACTGCCTGCGACGGGATTTTTATTTCGGAGGCCGTGTTCTTGATCGGGTCCAGCCACACCAGCGAATTACCGCTGGTCATGACGCCGAACACAGGCCCATTCGGGTTGACCAGAGGGTTCCGCAAATCGCTGGCTGCTTCGTCGTGCATGTAATTTGTCTGCGTGCCCCAGTCCCACAAAGTGAGCACCAGGTTGCGCTCCACGCCGCTTGGTCGCGGAGGGGCTTCCTTCGGATATTCGCCCGCGGCAATGCGGTCGGTCCAATCGGCAAATAGTGAACGCTGCTCCCCCATCGATAGATAAGAAGCGGTCATGTTCGCGCCCACGGGCCCCGATTTCGTCCGGCGTTCCCAGGCTTCTGTACTATTGTTGAAGGGACCAAAGTCCTTCGTCGTGGCGGGAATCTCGCGCGTGGCTTTGTCCCCAAGCTGATGACAGTTCATACAGAGCTTTACCCTGCCGGCCACCTCAACGGGCGCCAGCTTGCCACTCGGAATTTTCACAAGGCTCAACCAGTAATTGGCCGGATAGATCTGCGCGGCCGCCCGTCCGTCGGGCGCCACGACAGCTTTTAGATCAAGGTGTTGGCCGGGCTTCGCCGGTACCCGAGCCGAATCCACCAGCCCGTAGCCTCTTACAAACACCTGGTAATTCGCCGTTGGCAGCTCGGGCAGCGCATAGCGTCCCTGATCGTCGGTGACGACGATCTTGGCGTACTTCGTCGGCAGGTCTGTAGTTTCGGCGATCACCCACACGCCGGCTTCGAGACCTTTCGAACTCGTGACCGCGCCATCAATGTAATCGGCTGAACCCGCCGCCGCACCGCCGCGGCTCTCCGTCGCGACAATCCACGCAAAACAAAACGCCAGGGCCAACGCAAGCATTCCGAGGATACGGCTAATCTTTCTCTTCCTCATATTTGCCTCCCGTAGCGCGGCATTGCCTTCGTTTGTAGGAATTTCTGTTTGACTTCTTGGTTGACCGGTAATGTACAGCCTGACCGCCCCGGCATGCAATCCTTCCGTCAGGCTTTTTGCGCTTTGTTCCGGTTCCGACTGATCCACCAATGTCTACGGGCCCGCGCACGAACATGGATTGTATGGATCAACCGAATCGATGCCGTCGAGCGGACTTTTGTTCTTGAGCTGGCAGGGTCCGGCCAGTACCATCCTCTGCCAGTGTTTCGCGCTGTTGCGGACACGCACACTTTCTGAGGAGCCGCTCACGATGCCGCCCGCTGTCAGCGAATGGTCGAACCTCATTCTCCGTTGGGTACACGTTCTCGCCGGTATTTTCTGGATCGGGCAGACGTATTACTTCACCAAGCTCGAAGGGCGCATGGCCCTGGATGAGGAGACCGCGAGAAATTCCGGAAGACTTCCCCAGGTTTGGCTGGTGCACAGCGGAAGTTTTTCCGTCGTCGAAAAGCAGGCTTCCCCAAAAGCCGTGCCCTCGAAATTCTATTGGTTCCGTTGGGAAGCGTTGATCACCTGGATTTCCGGCTTCCTGCTGCTCGGCCTGTTGTATTACTCCGGCGGCCTGCTACTGGATGACAGCGTCTCGAATATCGGGATGGGAATGGGAGTGGCGATCGGCTTCGGCACCCTGGTTGTGGGTTTTTCCATCTACGAAGGAATCTACCGGTCGCCCCTCGCACGAACGCCTGTGCTCGCCGGGACGATCTGCTATCTTCTCGTCGTCGCGCTCGCTTACGGATTGACCCACGTGATCAGCGGGCGCGCGGCGTATATCCATATTGGCGCGCTGTTCGGCACGATCATGGCGGCCAATGTCTGGATGGGCATCCTCCCCGCGACACGTAAGATGCTCGAGTCCATCCGCGAGGGAAAGCCAATCGATCAAAAGCTGGCCGAGCGGGCCAAAGGGCGCACAATCCACAACACCTACATGACCGTCCCTCTCATATTCCTGATGATCAGCAACCACTTTCCGACGGCTACTTACGGCACAAGTTACAGCTGGATCATCTTGTCCGCCCTTGTTCTCGCCGGCGCCGTTTCCGCCAAGTACATCTACAAAGCCTGGTAGCCTGCGCGGAGTCGCTTGGCGCAAGGTCTGTAAAACGAAGCGGCGCCGGCTGGAATCTTTCCCAAACCGACGCCGCTCCATTTCTCCGTGACCTAAAGGCTTACTGCGATCTAGTCATTGATATGATTGCCGCGGTTGCCCTTAGTTGCCTCCATGGTCGCCATCGTGGTGGCCGTCCCGGTCGGCGTCATGGTGGTCGAAATCGAACAGCTCGAACAGGTCGCTAATCGCGGGACTGTTGACCGGCACGTATGGATTGTCCCATTCCGTCTTGGGGTTGGGGAAATTGTCGCGGCTGCGGTTGGTAACAGGGTCCAGGTTCCAGTTCCTCTCGATGAATTTGAGGATGGAGACGTGATCGGAATAATTGTGCGTGATGCGCCCGCCCTCGGAATAACGCGACACTACAATTAACGGAATGCGCGTGCCGTCGCCGAAGAAATCGAGCGGTTGAATGTATCCGGAGTCGTAATACCCTCCGCCTTCGTCCGCGGTAATGAAGATGGCGGTGCTCTCCCACAACTCAGGATTACTCTTCACCGCCTGGATAACCTTCCGCGTGAAGCCCTCGAAGATATCCCACTTGGACGAGGCCGGATGGCCGTCCGCCCATCCGCTCGGCTTCACGAAGGACACGGCGGGCAAAGTGCCATTCTGGATGTCCGTGTAGAGATCGGTGGTATCGGCGAGATGTGCCGTGCGCACGGCATCGTTCGTCATGATGGAAGTCGCATATTGGAACGGGTTGCAAATGTTGCAATACTGGTCGCTGTTCGGGCCAACCGTTCCGTAGTTGAGCTGGTATTTGTCCGTGAGATACTGGTTCCACTGATCGCCGTAATACTTCCACGAGACGTGGTTATCGATCATTACGTCGCCGATGTTCCTCTGGCTGGTCGGAGGAATCGTGAACGGCGTGTTGTATACATAATGATCGGTGTATGCGTTCGAGCCATCGCCGAAATAACCTGGATTGTAGTTGTTCAACAGATAGTAGCGGCCATCTTCGCAACGCGGATCGATCGGACGCTCCAGCGATCGCAGGTAATCCCGGATCTGGTCCACGCCGGGCTGAGACGGGTCAGAGCAGTTGCTGTAGGAACCGCCGCCATAAACCGCGGACCCGAAACCGCCGCCGCCGTATCCGTCCTCAGTCCACCAGTTGTTGGTGCCGGGAACCGGGTTAGGGTTCTCGATTTCGTCCACCGTACCGGCGTCAGGCGTGCCGCCATAGACGAGTTCGTTGTGCGGTGGCACAGCCGGATTTCCGTTTCCATCGCTGAACCAGATGCCGTCCCCATAGCCCAGCAGGATGTGGTTCGCGCCGGTGCCGCCCATGGCCGCCTGATGATAGTTGTCGCTCATCGAGTAATGGTCGGCCAGTTCCTTAAAATACGGCATATCCCCTTGCAGGACATTGTAAAAGCCCATGCTCGTCGCGCCCTCACCGGTTGTAGTTGCGGTGGTTGAATAGTCCGTGCTGAAATTCGACGGTTGCGCCACGCCATTGACGTTGGAGCCCACAGTCACTTCGGTCCAGGCGAACAAATCGGCTTTGCAGCCGCTGGGATTTCGCCGCGTTGCGTGATTGGCGTTGCAGTCCTCCTGCTGCCACATCTGGTAAAAGCGGTGGACTGGGCTGGCAGCATAGGCATCATAAGAAAAGGTCGTGGAATTGGTGAGTTGGAAGGGACCCGGCGGCAGAGTGGAGTAGGGCGCCGAGCCGTGGACCCCATCGATGCGTGTGTCGGGAACTTTGCCCGTCAGGCCCGTTCCTCCCGTTGTCATGAACTCATAGTAGTCCACCGGGCTGTCGGACAAGGCGGACTCGGACGACATGGCGTCGGCGAGCGAACAGATGCCGTTATTCTTGCAGACATCGGTTGGACCCCCATTGAGGGGCGCGGGGAGAACGGAATAGAGAGTCTTAGGCTTCGGGCTCAAATCAAACAAGCTGCTGCCGGTAACGTCCGCGGAAAACTGGTGCGCCCGCGCATAGTGCGGCCCGGGCGTGCCATCCTCGTTGATGATCCCTTTGGACAGGAGATTATCAACACTCTGGCCCTCTTTCGGCTTGTATGTGGCGAACAGGTGATCGAAGGTTCGGTTCTCGCCGATGATCACGATGACATGCTTGATGGGGGTCCCTGTTCGCCGGTGGTCATCATCCGCGTGCGCGGGGACGGCGAGGAATCCGCCGAAGCTGAGTTGAAATAATACGATCGAAATCAGACTGATTCGCAGATATCGCAGCGACTTCGCGCAAACTTGCTTCATGGAATTCTTGCCTCCGTAGGCCGGGTGGAAGGTTAGAATTTCAAATCCGGCCAGCGGAATATGCGCCGCGCATATTACAGAACAGTTTTGCGACTATTAATTATTGTGAATTGAGTGTGACGATTCCTCCATCTTTCAAGAATGAGGTTTCACATTCCCACAGGCTTCGTCCGCGCGCGGTGATGTGCGGCCCTGCCGCTCGGTTTTCTATTGACGCAGGAACTGCACGGCCGCCGTCGATACATCGTTTGCGAAAAAACGGCGCAACTGCAAGGGGGTGAACACCGCACGATCCCTCAGCCGCGTCCAGCGCGCGGCGCGACGGGAATCATCCTTCCCTTTTCGAGCGTGAAGGAACTTCCCCGCCACTCGATGCGGTTCATTCCAAAGCTGGCGATCCAAACGAAAAACGAAAGCAGGTCGCGCACGGGCAACAGCCAAAAGCGGCGCCGCAAGACTGGATCGTGCAATCCCCACACGCCAACCACCCAGGCCATTGCAAATCGCAATACAAAATAAGCTCCAAGATAAGCAGCGCCAATGGCCGCAGATGGAGCAACCAAGGCCGCCGCTATAGCCCAGGGAAGTCCGTGTGTAAATAGCATGCCGAAATGCCCGCCCGGGCGAATGTTGCGGATTCCGATGGCCCAGCGCAATTCGTGCCGCAGGTACGCGCCAAGAGTCTGTGAAGGGAACGCCATCCAGACCGGCTCGGCCAACAGTTCGATCCGGTAGCCGCGAACGGCGATGCGGCGGCCAAGTTCGTAATCGTCGGAGTGCAGATCGACCATGGCCTCGAAGCCGCCGATTTCGGCCAGCCGCTCTTTCGTCGTGGCCATCGTCGAACCCATCATGAATTTCAGCCCTTCGAGTTCGCGCGCGACGAGCGCGGCGCCGCAAAACGCCGCCGAAGAGCCCACGCAATCCATGGCGGCGACGAATTGTAGATTGTCCCGCCCGCGATACAGCGCGGTCACTCCGCCGACGCCCGGATCGCGAAACATCGCCGCTACGCTTCGCAAATATCCCGGGTCGACCCGCACGTCGCTATCGGTGATGACCAGGAGATCGTGCCGCGCCTCGCGCACCAGGCGGCAAAGATTGGAAACCTTTGTGTTCGGCCCGAGCCGCTCCGCGACTACAATCAGTCGAATGGACAGCCCGGAAAAATCCGCGATCAGTTTTTGCACGATCGGGACAACGGGATCTTCGGCATCGTTCACGGCAAACAGAATTTCAAATTCCGGATAGTCCTGGCGGCAAAAGCTGGCGAAATTTTCGTAGGCGCCGGGATCGAGGCCGCGGACCGGCTTCAAAACGCTGATCGGGCGAGCCTCATCTTCCGCAGGCAGCGCTTGGCCTGTTCCACGATGCGCCACGCGGAAGAATCGCCACGCGGAATAAATTCCTACGAGGTAATAAAACAGCGGGCCAAGCGCCAGCGCCAAAATTGCCCACCGGAACATCGTGACCGCGGAAGGGTAATGAAGTGACGCGGGCAAATCATCCGCCCACGCCATGCCTACGCCGAGGCAAATCAAAAGAATTCCCGCCCAGCGCGTCCCGTTCAGTTGCTCGCCCAAAAATAGTTTCGCGCCGAACGCTCCCGCCACGTACGCGAGCGATGTCGCGGGAACCACAAAACTGACGGGAAACCACGACAGCATCGCCAGAAACGAAAAGAACGACGCCGCCATCAGCAGTACGGCGAGCCACAGCCAACCGACGCGCAGCGAACGCAGAACAAACGACACAATCGCGCGCGGACGAAAATCGTGGACTTCGCCCAGCAGCTTCATGGCGTGCGTCAGGCAAATTTCCCCGCCCGTGCCGGTCACCACCACGAAGAGGAGAATGGACGCCGTGCGCATGTCAGTTCGACGTTCCCGGAACGGTTCCCTGCGGGGTCGTGCGATGCGGCGTGCGGTTGATCAGGACGACGCCGAGGACAATCAGTACGATTCCCATCCAGCGCGCCGTGGAAACCTGTTCGTGCAAAAACAAGTACGCGAGCAGCGGGACCAGCGCGTAAGCAATCGCGGAAAACGGCATCACGAAACTGTAATCGGCCCACGAAAGCACGAGCATGTGGCACACCATGAAACCGAGCATCAACGCGATCCCCGCCCAAATCGTTCCGCTGGTCAGCACGCGTGCCGCGCCCGCCGCCAAGGACGCAAAGTGCGAAATGTCCAGGTCCCCTGCGTCCTTCATCCCTTTGCTCAGCATGCGTGTTCCCAACCGAGCCGAGCACGACGAGCAGGAAAAGCAGCACGTAGGTTTTGGTCTGTTGAGTTTTTGGAGCAGTCATCGCAGAAGGAAGATCAAGTAGCACAGCACTTCAGTCTGTGGGGTTTCAGTTAAAGCACGATCGATCCCGCCGCAACGAACCCCCACAGGCTGAAGCCTGTGCCACTGAAATTCAGCCTAATCCCCGGCGCTCGAAGCGGCCGCCGCGGAGGACTGCGCCATTTCGCGCGCCGTCGCCTTGCGCTCGTGCAGGAACTTGAAGAATTCGACGCCCTCGCGAAGCCGCCGCTTCATCACTTCCGGATCGCGCAACATTCCGCCGAACAGCGAAAACATCTTTCGCGGGCGGAAATAAAATTTCCGGTAAAGCTCTTCCACGGAATTGAAAATCACGGTCGAGCTGAGCTTCGGATAATTCATGGCCGCGGTCTGGATTCCGTGCGTATCCACGAGTTCTCCGGTTTGAATCTGCAGCCAGCCCTGCTCCTGCGCCTGCCGGTACAATTCCGTGCCCGGATAAGGCGCGGCGAGCGACACCTGAATCGTTTCCGGATCGATGTCGCACGCAAACTTGATGGTCTGCTGGATCGTCTCCGTGGTCTCGCCCGGAAGGCCCAGAATAAATGTGCCGTGAATCTTGATTCCGAGGTCGCGTGCGTTGCGCGAAAATTCGCGGGCGATATCGATGCGCACGCCCTTCTTGATGTTGATCAGAATCTGATCGTTCCCGGATTCGTAGCCCACCAGGAGCAGCCGCAGGCCGTTGTCCTTCATGATTTCGAGCGTCTTGCGGGGGACGTTGGCTTTGGCATTGCACGACCAGTTCAGCCCCAGCTTGCCCAGGCGCCGCGCGATTTCCTCCGCGCGCGGCAAATCGTCCGTGAATGTGTCATCGTCAAAAAAGAATTCGCGCACCTGCGGAAAATATTTTTTCGCCAGCGCCATTTCCGCGGCCACATTTTCCGGGCTGCGCACGCGATAGCGGTGCCCGCCCAGCGTCTGCGGCCACAGGCAGAACGTGCACTTCGACCGGCATCCCCGCCCCGTATACAGCGAGACATACGGATGCTGCAGATAGCCGATAAAATAGTTCTCAATCGTCAGGTCGCGCTTGTAGACGTCCACGACGAAGGGAAGATCGTCCATGTTCTCAATCGTGGGCCGCGGCGGCGTGAGCGTGACGCGCCCGTTGTCGCGATACGCAATCCCGCCAACATCCTTCAGCGGCTTCCGCGCGGCAATTTCCGCGCAAATATAATCGAATTCCCCGAGCGAAACCCAATCCACGGCCGGCGCGGCATTCATGGATTGCAGCGGCAGAACGCCGACGTGCGCGCCCACCATCCCGATCATGATTTTCGGATTTACTTCCTTCAGGTGCGCGGCAAATTTCGCATCGTTGGGAAACGATGGCGTGCTGGTGTGCAGCACGGCCAGCTCGTAATCCTTCGCCAGCGGGGCCACCTGATCCACCGTCAGCCCATCCGGCGGCGCGTCAATCAAGCGGCTGCCCGGAACCATGGCCGCGGGCTGCGCCAGCCACGTCGGATACCAGAACGATTTGATCTCGCGCCGCGCCTGGTAGCGCGCGCCGGCCCCGCCGTCAAAGCCTTCATAGCTCGGCGGATTCAGAAACAGCGTTTTCATCACTTCAGGCATTCTTTTCTTCCCCTGATCCGGGACATTCTGCGACGATCGCAAACTTCCTGAAGCTACTATCTTACCTGAAACCGGCTAGCCTCGGAAGAAAACTCAGCGGCCGTGTTGTCCCGATCTGAAAATCCCATGTTCCAAGTAGCACAGCCACTCTTGCCTGTGCGGTTTTCTAGACATGTCCACTGCATGCGATTTTGCCATCGCGAGAATCGACAAAACCGCACTAGCAGCTAAGAGTGCCTGTGCTACTGCAGCACCTGAGCCAATTGCCCGGTCGTGTGCAGCAGTTCCAGCTGCGCCTGCTGCCGCGCATAGTTGGCATCCAGAAAGGCCAGCCACTTGTCATTTTCCTCGATGTGCGCGGCCTCCAGATCTTTCAAGCTGCCGCGCCCCTCGTCAAATTGCGCCTGCAAAACGCGCACATTTTCCTGCGCCAGCTGCAACTCCAGCCGCGCCACTTCCCCGCCCAGTTCCGCCTCCCGCACCAGCCTGGCCTTGCGGCGGACATCCAGAGAAAGCTCGCTGCGCTTCTTTTGCAGCGCCAGATTGGCGGCGTTGAAATCCGCCTGCGCGAAAGCGACGGCGGAAGAAGTGCGCGAAGCAAAGATCGGGATTTGCACCTGGACGCCAAAGATGACGTTATTGCGCTGAAACTTGTTAAAAAAATCGGTGTAATTGTTGATCTTGCTCAGCACATTGTACTGGCCGGTCAGGGCAAACGACGGCCAGCGCCCGCCCTGTTCGCCTTTCAGCTTGAATTCGCGCGCGCGCAACTCGGTTTGCGCCTGTTTCAACTCCACGTTGTTGGCCATGGCTTCGCGAAACGACGTCCTTCGAGGCTTCCGCGGCCGCTCCGGGAATTTCCTCGGTGGAGACTTCGATGCATCTCGTCCGCCGGCAAGCCCATCATGTCGCGAAGCTCGCCGGACAGGGAATCGTCGCGGTCTTCCAGTTGCGCGATGCGCTGCTCGATGCGCGCCGTGGTCAGCTGCGCGCGAATCACTTCGATGGGAAGCTCGCGCCCGGTATCGGCGCGCTCCCGCGTCGCTTCCAGAATCCGCCCCGCGCTGGTCCGTTCGCCGTGCATCAGCTCCAGCGCGTGCCGCACTTTCGCCAGCTCCAGATAATCGAGCGCCGCGCGCGACATCACCGTGTCGCGCACGTCGTCCATCGAAAGCCGCTGCTCCTCGGCTCGCTGCTCGGCGGCGCGCTGTTCCCCTTTCAGCGGCGGATTGAAAATTTGCTGCGTATAGGAAAGCGTGAAAATGGCGGGCGCGCCTCCTCCCTCCAGCAGCGGGAAGCCGCTGGTATAGGCCACGCCCGTCCCGGTATAAAGGTTGGGAAGAAATGCGGACCGCGCCACGCCAATCTGGCGCTGCATCACTCCGTACTGCAGCCGCGCCAGCGCAAGATCGCGGCTGTTGGCCACCGCCAGATTCACGGCTTCCTTCAACGTCAGCTTGCGCGTAAGTTCCGAGTCTTGCGCGCGGCTCGTCCCTGCGCCCGCCAAAATGAAAATCGCGACGCCCGCCGCGAAAACCGCCGACGGCCAAAACCGCTGAACATTTCCCGCCGATTTTCGCGCTGCTACATCGTCCTTGCACCTGCTTTCCATCGGCCTCACGCACATATTGCTTCGATGCCCGCTGTGAAGCCAACGTCGTTTTGCCAACTTCCGCATGAATCGAGATCACGCCGCGCTCACTCATACCGCAGCGATTCGGTGGGCTGCAATTGCGCCGCGCGCTCCGCGGGCAGATATCCGAAGAACACGCCCACCGAACAGGACACCAGAAAAGCCAAGACCACCGATTCCCACGGCACCGGCACGCTGAATATTCCCCGGCAGCAACGGCCGCACCAGGACCGGAATCGCAACCGCGATCAGGATTCCCAGCACCGACCCGAATCCGCTGATCATGAATGCCTCCAGCAAGAACTGATACAAAATTTCCTGCTGCCTCGCCCCGATCGCCTTCCGGATTCCGATCTCCCGCGTCCGTTCCTGCACGGTCACCAGCATGATGTTCATGATTCCAATGCCGCTGACCAGGAGCGCGATGAATCCGATCAGCACCAGAACGATGGTGAGGGCCAGCGCGATTCTGCGCGCCGCTTCCAGGATGGAGCTGAGATTCTGCACCGAATAGCGCGCGCGCGTCGGATGGCGGCTGCTCAACAGGGCTTCCAGTTGCCGGGTCACAGGGATCACGCCCTCGGGCGTGCTGGCCTGCACGTACAGCATCTCCAGGGAGGAATCTCCCAGATAATATTTCATCAAGCGGAAACGGAACGAGGACCGAGTAATCCTGAATTTCAGAAAGCCCGAAAGTTTCCACGCGCTCCCGAAAAACCCCGATGACCGTAAAACTGAGTTCGCCGACGCGCAAACTCTGTCCGATCGGATCCGTAAACGGAAAAGCAAATTTTGCGAGTTGCGTGGTGATCAGACAAACCCGGCTTCGCTGGGAAATATCATCGGCATCCAGAAACCGGCCTTGCAAAATCAGCAAATTGCGAATCTGCTGGAACCCTTCGGTCACGCCCACCAGATTCACGTTGCGCTCAACCGATCCGACATTCACAGTGGCCGGATCGCCGCGCGTTCCCGCCACGGTCACCACTCCCGGGATCCCCGCTTTCGCGGCGTTCATGTCCTCGATCGACAATTCGTCCTGCAGCATGATCGGCCGGTTCGGGTCGATATCCAGCCGCGCGTAGACCAGGTTGGATCCGACGCCTTCGATTTGCTGAATGACGTAGCGCCGCCCGCTGAGCGCCACCGTCACGACCAGAACGATGCACGCGCTGCCGATGATCACGCCCAGCGTGGTCAAAAACGCGCGGACTTTGTTCGCCCAAAGAGCGTCCAGCGCGACCATCCAGGTCTCGTTGCGTAGCATCATGGAAATTTTCGCGGACTAAAACTAGACTTCGTTGAAAAACCGTGCGCCCTCCGGGCCGACCTTCCTCTGTTGCCTTTACTTCCTCCACTTCCCCTATTTCCTTTGCACCCTCTTCAATTCCTCTTCCACCTCCTTATTGTGCGGATCGAGTGAAAGCGAGAGCCGGTACTGTTCCGCCGCTTCGGAAAGCCGTCCCAGGGATTCGTACAGTTTGCCGAGCCATTCGAGCGCGGTCGCATGCGGCGGGAGATCGGAATTTTCGGGGACGGTCGCCACGTAGGATTTCAGCAGCATTTCGGCTTCGCTGGGGCTTTTTCCTTTCATCACCAGGAGCACCCCTTTGTAAAACTTCAGCCGGCGGTCGTCGGGATCGATGTGCTCGGCCTTGGCGACGGCCTCGCCCATCTTTTCGGCGTTCAGGCGGTCGCGGTAATAATCGCATACCTCGAAATAAACGCCCGCCCGGTCGGAATTCGATTCCAAAATCTTGGCGAACACGGCATCCGCCTCGGGGAACCGCTTTTTCGTGGCGAAGAACTCCCCGCGGGCAAGCTGCCCCTGAACGGGATCGATCTTCTCGAGCGCATCGATATTTTTCGTCGCTTTATCGTCGCCGCCCCCGATCATGCTGGGAGCGTTCATTTCGTACCGGATCAGATCGCGCCGCGCCTCAAAATTCGCCGGATCCAGCTCGACCGCAATTTCAAATTCATGGTGCGTTTTTCGCGCCCAGCTCATCGCGCCCAGGAACTTGCTCTCCTCCGCCCTCCGGCCGTAGGACTTGGCCGAGCCAGTCGCGATATACGGAATCTTTGGGAGAAAGTTGAACGGCGCGCTCAAAGCCGGCCACGGCGCGCGGGAAATCCCCCAGTTGATAATAGCTTTGCCCCAGGAGGAAATGCAGGGAGGCATCGTCGGGAGACTTGGCGATCGCGCTGTTCAACGCGTCCACGGCGCGATTGTAGCGTCCCGCGTTGTAGTCGTGTTGCGCATCGGCCAGGGAAGATTGTCCCGCGAGGGCTGGCCCCCCGCTCCATCCACAGGCCAGAATAACCGCCGCGGCTGCGAATAAGAAACGCCGAATCATTCCGGGCGCACCGGTATGATTCGCAAATTTTCTTTGAGGGACACTTCGCCAGGCAGAGCCACCACATCGCCGTCGCTCAGGCCGGAAAGAACTTCGATCTTGGTCGGATTCGCGATGCCCACTTTGATAAAGCGGCGGTGAAGGCGGTTATCCTCCACTCGAAACACAAATCGCCTGTCACCCTCGATATAAACGGCCCCGCGCGGAACCACGAGAGCCGCCGGTCGCTCGCTGATATGAATTCGCACGTCGACGGTTGTGTTGGGAAGCAGGTCCAACCGGTCATTTGTTACCGAGCAGAGCAATTCCCCGACGCTGCGTGTTCCCCGTGTGACCACTTGCTTTGGCAACACTTCCGTTCGCCCGCTCCACACACGATCGGGATGCGCGTCCCAAAGAATCTCGACGGACTGGTTGACGTCAATCTGCCCAAGCTCTGGTTCATCGATGAACGCCCTAATCCGCACCTGATGCAAATCCGCAAGCTCGGCTAGAAGGTCGCCGGCCTTCACGAAATCGCCCTGGCGAATCGGCAGCGAATACAGCGTCCCGTCAAACGGAGCAGTCCCGTGAGCCGACTCCAGCCGCTCCTCGAGATCGCGAACGGTCACGCGCGCGTGCTCAACCAGGAGAGCGACGCGCCCTTCATCCAGTTTTGCCTGTTGTTCCAGCGTTTGTTTCGTCTTTTCAAAAGATTGCACGTCGGCTTCGGCCTGGGTCAACTGCAGCCGGTTCTGCTGCAATTCCTCGGGCGTCGCGGCTTTCTCAGCCACGAGTTTCGTCAACATTTCGTTGTCGCGGTGCAATTGATCGCGGCTCGCTTGCGCCTTCTGCAAATCGGCGGCGGCTTTGGCAAGCTGGCTCGCGTGGCCGCCCGCCTTCGCCACGCTGAGCGCTTCTTCCTGGGTCGCGAGATCGGCGCGGGCCTGCGCGAGGTCCGCTTGCACCTCGGTATCGTCCAGGGCAAAAAGCTTCTGGCCCCGCTTCACCTGCTGCCCCTCGACCGCATAGAGGCGTTCCACAAATGTCGGATAACTCGCGCGAAAGGAACGCGGCGTCACGGGTTCAACCTTTCCATTCGTGGACACCATAGAACTCAAATTTTCGCGCGTCACGTCCGCAACCGCCACGCGCGCCGTGGATCCTCTCCCGCTGAGGAATACCAGAAGCGCGGTCAGCACCAGCGCGCCGCCCACAAGTATCCACAGTCTTCGGCCGAGCGCCGATGTCATTCCGTCCTCATTCTGCCAGCCTTAACTGGCGGGATTAAAACTAGGCATTCTAACAAAGTTTCTGGCGGCGGACGAATCTCCGGCGGCGGCTTTCCTGTCTCCGAATGCGTCCGGTATGATGCGGCCTGCCTTCGTCCGGGATGCCGCAGGCCCAAGCACACGCACAGCATGGGTGTTGCGATGCCCGCCAGTATGCTAAAATTTATTTATGACAACCGAACCCGCGCAACCCCAAACCCATGCCCCGAAACACGAATCCCCGACGCCTGGGCAGCCAGTGCTTCATCGTGTTTGCATCCAGTGTAACAACATGTTCCGCGTTACGCCTGAGAATTTTGACGCCAAGCAGTGCCCCAATTGCCATAAAGGCTAGAACCTTCCGGCTGTATCCGATTTGACACTCCATCCCCCTGCCTGCGCGTTCGCCGATCGGATACAATCTGCGCCGCGTCCCCGCGAAATGAGATGGAATGATTGAAGCCCGTCAACTGGTGAAACGGTTTCAAGACAGGAAGCGCGGCGCCGTCTGCGCCGTCAATGGCGTGAGTTTTTCCTGCCGGCCGGGAGAAATTTACGGGCTCCTCGGAGCGAACGGCGCCGGAAAAACCACCGCGCTGCGCATGCTCGCCACGATTCTCGCGCCCACGGAAGGCACCGCCATCGTCGCGGGATACGATGTCGCAAAAGAGCCGCAGATGGTTCGCTCGCGCGTGGGATTTCTTTCCACGGCCACCGCGCTTTACGGGCGGCTTTCCGCGCAGGAGATGGTGGAATATTTCGGCCGCCTGCACGGCCTCGATGAATCCACCTTGCGGCGCCGCATCGATGAAATTTTCGCGCGCCTGGAAATGAACGATTTCCGCGACCGCCGCTGCGACAAGCTTTCCACCGGAATGAAACAGAAAGTTTCCATCGCGCGCACTCTGGTGCACGATCCGCCCGTGATGATTTTCGATGAGCCAACGGTTGGCCTGGACGTCATGGCCGCCCGCACGATCGTCGGGTTCATCCGCGAATGCCGCGACCACGGCAAGACGGTGGTTTTTTCCACACACGTCATGAGCGAAGTGGAAAAGCTCTGCGACCACATTGGAATCATCCATGACGGCAAGCTGCTCGCCGAAGGAACTCTTCCCGAACTTCGCGCGCGATTTGGCATACACGATCTCGAAGACTTATTCGTGAAGGTGGTCGAGCCATGAGCCTCCGCAATATTGGCATCGTCTATCGCAAGGAACTCATCGATTCCCTGCGCGATCGCAGGACGGTGGTCTCGATCATCGTCGTTCCCCTGCTCGTCATGCCCCTGCTCACGATTGGAATGGGCGTCCTCTCCTTGACCTTGGTGGGCCATGGCCATGAGAGAAATCCCCAGGGTCATGATCCTGGGCGGCCAGGATTCCCCGCACGTCAGAGCGGAGCTCCAGCAACTGAAGGATGTGCGCATCGTTCCCGCGAATTCCGACTTCGTCGAGGAAATCTCCAACAAACAAATTCGCGCGGCCGTGGAAATTCCCGTGGGCTTCGAGGCGAAGCTCGCCGCCGGCGAACCGTCGACCGTAAAGATTTACATGTATCAGGGTGAGTTGAGGTCCGGCTTCGGCGCCGACCGCCTGCAACGATTCTTCAGCGAATTGCGCGACCGGACCGTTCGCGAGCAACTCGAGGCGCGGCAGCTTCCCGCAAGCCTCGTGCGCCCGTTCGACATCGTAGAGAAAAATGTCGCTCCGCCCGAAAAAGTAGGCGGCGCGATCCTGGGAGGCCTCGTCCCCTACTTCGTCATTCTATTGTGCCTGACCGGGGCGATGTACCCGGCCATGGACCTGACCGCGGGCGAGAAAGAGCGCGGCACCATTGAAACGATCCTGTGCAGCCCGGTCTCCCGCACGCATCTCGTCCTGGGAAAATTCCTGATGGTGCTCACGGCTTCGATCGCAACGGCGGTTCTGGCGATCGCGTCCATGGCGGTTTCCTTTGGCGCGGGCAGGAAGATTCTATCTCGGTCTCACGCACGGAGTGGTGGATGCGTCCTTGCAAATCACCATCACCGGGAAAGCCGTGGTTTCCATCTTCTTCGTCGTGCTCCCGCTGGCCGTCTTTTTTTCCGCGGCCCTGCTGGCCCTTTCTCTTTTTGCCAAGAGCTTCAAGGAAGCGCAGAGCTATATTTCCCCGTTGATGATTGTGGTGGTCTTGCCGGCGGTGGCCGCGCTCTTGCCCGGCGTGGAACTGAACCCGGCTCTGGCGCTCGTCCCCGTGCTGAACACCAGCCTGGTCAGCAAGGAAATCATCACCGGCACCTATCACTGGGGCTTGATCGCGCTGATCTTCCTGTCCTCGAGCGTCTATGCGGGAGCGGCCATCGCCATCGCGGTAAAATTATTTCAACGCGAAGACGTGCTGTTCAGAACCTGAAAACGCGAGGCAGGAGGCAGGGAGGCCCGAGGCAAGGAGGCAAGAGCAACGCGAATGGTTTTTTCCTCCCTCCCTCCTTGCTTCCTGCCTCTTTTTTTCACGCGGGCCGCGCATGCTCGTGATTCTCGTCCCATGCGTTGGAGAGCCGGCGAACGGTTTCGCGCAATCGCACGGCCAGCCCCGCGATGGTTTCCAGCCGCTCGACGGCGGCGGGCGGCAGCCGGTCGCGACGCGCCAGCAGAAGTTCGGTATTTCCGAGAATTCCGGTCAGCGGATTGTTCACTTCGTGGCGCAGGATTTCTCCGAAATCGCCTGACAATTCGTCTTTTGGAAATTGAATCATTCCCACGGCCCGCTCGGCCATCCGCACGCGGCGGTCCAGCATGCCCGCGACAATCGGCAGAAAATTCCCCGTGCGCGCCACAAAATCCACAGCGCCCGAAGTAATCAGAAAGGCCATGCCGGCTTGTTTCTCCGCCGCCGCCGCAACCACAACGGGCGCCGTTTCAGCCAGCAAAGTAACTGCGGATTCCACGGTCTCTCCACCGCGAACGATTTCAATCGCGGATTCGTCCAGAAACACGGCCGCAGGAGCGCTGTGGCCGATCCTCCTCCGCGCCTGCTCCACCGTTCCGACTACGATTGTCCGGTAGCGGCCGCCGAATGCGGCCAACTCCTCGAAGCATCGCTGCGCCAGGACAGGATCGCCGCTGATGATGAAAATGGTAGTGCTCGTCAATTTCATGGTTCCCTCTTCATTGTTCCCTGGCGGCGCGCGAGCGTTCCGCTCCCGAAGCCACTTCTTCGCTCGCCGGGACGCCGGCAAGGGCTTGCCGCACGGCATTTTTCAACTCCTCCACCAGGAACGGCTTGGCCAGGTACGGCAAGCCGCTAGATTTCAAAAATTCCAGCGTGCGCGGCGCCATGGTGTCTCCGGTGACAAACAGCACGCGATGTTGCATGGGATTTTCCCGGCGCACCAGCGCGCGATAAAGCCCCGGCCCGTCCACGTAGGGCATCTTCAAATCGCAGATCACCAGCGAATAGCTCTTCTCTTCCAGCCTGCCGAGCGCCGCGCGGCTGTCCAGCAGCGTGTCGACCAAGTGTCCCTCCTCGGCGAGCACATCCGCGATCAGCTCCGCGACAGTCGGCTCGTCTTCCACAATCAATATGCGCTCTCTCGCCGCCGCCCGCTCCAAGACTTGGATGGGCGCCATTGCTTCCACTCGAGGCTGGACGGCGGGCTCTCCGCCCGCAAAATCAAAGCCGGAAACGGACAGAGCGGGTAGTTCGACGGTCAGTGTAGCGCCCCGGCCCGGCAGGCTATCCACGCTGACTTCCCCGCCATGCTCCTGCACAATCCCGTAGACAATCGAAAGCCCCAGGCCTGTCCCAACTCCCGGCGGCTTGGTTGTGAAGAATGGATCAAAAATGCGCGGCGCGATTTCAGCCGGAATCCCCGGTCCATCGTCGGACACTTCCATCGCCAGGCGGTCCCCGGCCAGGCGCCGCGTGCGGATGAGGATTTGCCCAATGCCGGACTCCTCTCCCCGCGCCAGCACGATGGCCTGCTCGGCGTTCACGATCAGGTTCAGCACCACTTGCTGGAGCTGCGCCGCGTCCGCCAGTGTTTGCGGCAGTCCGGGATCCAACGCCAGCTCCACTTCGATATTCTCGAGTTTCAGTTCGTAGGAGCGCAGGGAAAGCGTCCGCTCGATCACTTCGTTCAGATGCACGGCGCGCCGCTCGGGCTTGGCCTCTCGCGAGAAGAGCAGCAGGTTTTTTACGATGCGCCCGGCGCGCTCGGCTTCCTGCGAAATTCGCAGCGCGTCCCCCGCGCGGTCCGAGGCGGAACGCCGGGTCAGGAGAAGCTGCGCGTATCCCTGGATGCTCGTCAGGGGATTGTTTAGTTCGTGGGCGATCCCGGAGACGAGCTGGCCGAGCGCGGCCATTTTTTCCGTCTGGATCAGCTTGGACTGGATCAGCCGCTGCCCGGTTATATCGCGGAAAACCTCGAGCCAGCCGAGGCGCGTGCCGTCGGGCTTGTAGAGAGGCCGCGCGAACCGCTCCACGATTTTTCGCGACGGGTGGACCAGCTCGAATTCATCCCAGCTGGCCACGTCCCCCTGGCGCACGTGCTCGCGCCATCGCGCCGCGGTTTCCGCCGGGCGGAGGAAATGATAAGCCAGGCTGCCGATCAGCGCGTCAATCGTGCCGAAATCCACTAGGCGGCTGCGATTCAAATCCAAAGATGGCTGCCAGCCGTTCGCTGGCCATGCGAATCTGTCCATCCGCATCGAGCAGCAGCACGCCGGATTCGATGGAGTCCAGAAGGCCGGCCATCTCGGCCTTCAGGCGCTCTTCGGCTTCGCGCAGCGTCTCCTGCGACTCTTGATCCTCCACTTGAATGAGCCACCTCGGCCCATCTCCTCCCATTCCAGCGATCGCGCCCCGCAGGTGCATGCGAACGACGCCGCCATGATCGAGCGCCGCCTCGAGCACAATTGGAGGCGCCTCTTTCTTCTGCAAAGGCGCGGCGGCAGGCGAATGGAACCGGCTTCGCCACTCGGTGACCGCATCGCGCGCCACGGGAGAAAACAGTTCCTCAAGCAGCGTTCCATCCATCCGGCCCCACGGAGCGGAAACAAAAGCATGGCAGCGGCCCGGCTGGCTTCGAGAATTTTCCCTTCTCCATCGAGGAGGATCAGGCATTCCCGGCTGTCCTCGATGACCTTTCGCAGGATTTTCGTTGGACGCCGTTCGTTCCTCTCGCGCGGCCTCGCGGTCCAGCGCCGTGGCGGCCAGCAACGCGTAGGATTCCAGCCTGGAAAAATCCTCGGCGGAATCCTCCGATCGTAAGAGTCCCGCCATCAGAACGCCGCGCGTCACGCTGCGGACTTCAATCGGAATGGCCACAACGCGGTCCAGAACCTTGATGGGGAGAGTCCGCCGAAACGCCAGAAGAGTTTTGCGAGCGCTTCTCCCGCGATTTCGGATTCCCGCCCTTCCGTAAGAACGTTGCGCCAGAGTTGCGTGAGATTTTCCTGATGCAGGAGGGTCAGCCATCCGGCCGCGCCGTCCCATCCTTCCCCGGCCATAGGAGGCGCGCTCCCCCGGCCCAGGGCTATGAATTCCGCCTGCACGTATTGCCGGGCCGCGCGCGCAATCCTGCGGAAGGATCGAGTCGGCGGAAACGCCGCACAAAATCGCCCGGGAGAGCCGCAATTGGGCGCGCCGTTCTTCAGCGGCCAGTTCGTTGCGGCGGGAATTGCGGTGGTGCTGAACGGCCAGGGTAATTTCATCCGCCCGGGCGCGCAGGGCGTCCAGGTCCAATTGTCCCGGCGGCCGCGCGTAACCCACCATCGCCAGCCCAAACGTCCGCCCGCGCTCGCGGAGCGGAATCCAGACCGCGCTGTGCATTCCGATCAGCGGGCCCAGGCGAGCGAGCCGTCTCCCCGGCGATGAATTCCACGTGCAGCGGATCGGGATTTTCCAGCGCCGCCCGTCAAAAAAGGCGTCGAGACATCCAGCCGCTTCCATTGCTCCGGAATCGGGCCGGGCACCGCCTCCGCCACACACCCGGTGCCAGCCTCTCCCCTCCGGTCCCCCGAGAGCCACAGCCCCGCGCGATCCGCGTCCGCCGCCTCCAGCAGCGCCCGGGCGCCCAGATGGAGCAACTGGCTGAGCGGTTCCCCTCTCGCCGCAGCAAGAACCGGCGCGTTTGCCCGATCCTCCGCCCCGCGACCGCCCCGCCATCTTCGCATCCACCCAACCGCAGACATTCCCCCCTCCTACAGCCGAGCCCACAGAATCAAATAGCTGAACAGCAGCGCCACCCCGATGGTGACCAGTGTAGTGATCGCCTCGCTGACCACGCGATAGTGCAAGAATCAATGTTCGATGGATCATGGCACCCTCCTGTGATCACCTGTCTTGCACCACGGTGGCCAATATCCGCAGTCAGATAACATGCCCACAATCAATGGATGAGAATGGCGCGGAATATGCAAGTCGCCCGCTTTCCCATCCCGAAACTCACTAGCGGCCGCGATTCCCGGATAGGAAAACTGCGCATCTGGCGCGCGAAGCCTTTTGGCGCGCACACTTCGGCCAAAATCCCAGCACTTGTCGGCAGGAGCAGACAAGAACGCGGCATGCACAGGCAAGAATATTTAGTTGATATGGACAGGGCAGGCTGCGCGATTATTTCGTGCACGTCGTTATGGATAGGGTTTTGAAAACCGGGAGCTTCCTGCTAGCGGGTGACCAGAAAATATTATGGTCCGGTTCACGGCCCTGAGTGATCCAGAATTGTTACGAGCTTGGATGCCCCATTCTTCGTGTCTGGCGAAGGGTGCGGCTTTTGACTTTCGTGTTCACGCCAAGCTCATGTTGGTACGGCGACTGACAAAACAATCACGCGTGCGCGCGGCCCGATTCGTATTGCTTGAGTTTTCTGTACAGCGTGGTTTTTCCGATGCCCAGCAGCCGCGCGGCGGCCAGCTTGTCTCCGGACGTTTCCTGCAGCGCGCGGAAGATGGCGCGCCGCTCCAGAGTTTCCAGCGGCACGAGTTCGTCCACGTCCGAAAGTTTTTCCGACGAGGTGTACTGGAGATTCGACGGCAAATCGCCCACGTGCAGAATCGGCCCCGAACCGAGCGCCACGGCGCGCTCGATGGCGTTCTCCAGTTCGCGGATATTTCCCGGCCAGTCGTAGGCCATGATCCGGCGCATGGCGTCCTCGGAAATCGTGTGGATCGGGCGCGCCGGATCGGAAAATTTTTCCAGGAACGTGTTGGCGAGAAGCGGAATGTCCGTCTTGCGCTCCCGAAGCGGCGGCAGCTTGATCTGCACCACGTTCAATCGGAAATACAGGTCCTGCCGGAATCCTCCGGTGCGAATGGCGGATTCCAGATCGCGGTTCGTCGCGGCGATCACGCGCGCGCGGATGCCGATCCGCTCGTTGGACCCGACGGGCTTGATTTCGCGTTCCTGCAAGGCGCGCAGCAGCTTCGCCTGCAAGTCGATGGGCAGATCGCCGATTTCGTCGAGAAAGAGCGTCCCTTCTCCCGCGGCTTCGAACAATCCTTGCTTGGTGTGCTGCGCGCCGGTGAACGCGCCCTTGACGTAACCGAACAGCTCCGATTCGATGAGCGTCGGCACGAGCGACGAACAATCGACCGGAGCGAACGGCTTATTTTTGCGCGGCCCCGAAAAATGAATCGAGCGCGCGACCAGTTCCTTCCCCGTCCCGCTCTCCCCGAGAATCAGGACCGGATAGGTATGCTGCGCCACCTTCTGGATCAGCTTGTACACCCGCTGCATCCGCGGCGACATGCCGATGAGCCCGCCAAATCCCGGCCGGCTGCGCAACTCCTCGCGCAGCAGGCGGTTTTCCTGGTCCACTTCGATGGAATGAATCAGGCGGTCGAGCTTGGCGCGCAATTCCTCCACGTGAAACGGTTTGGTCACGTAGTCGGTCGCGCCGAGCCGCGTGGCCTCGATGGCCGTCGCGATGGTGCCGTACTGCGTCAGCACGATGATGGCGGTTTCAGGGTTGTTGGCGCGGGTTCGCTTGAGCAGCTCCAGGCCGCCCAGTTGCGGCACCTGCAAATCCGTGACCACGATGTCGACCGGATACTGGTCCAGAATCTCCAGCGCCTCCTCGGTCGTCTGCGCCACGTAAACTTGCAGCCCGGCGTCGGCTGCCACGTCCCGGCATAAATTTCGAGTGGTGACTTCGTCATCGACCACCAGAAGGCTGAACGTTGTGCTTCGAGAGACAGGGGTATCGACTTTCACTTCCGTTCTAGTTTCAGTTTCCATGGCTGGGACCTCTTCTCAAAACAGGAGCAACAAGCGTGCCAAATCAGGAGAAAGTCATAAATCAGGCCACTCGTGTCACTTATCATGACACGCCCGACAATTTGTCGATGATTCTATTGCCGAATCGGGAACTAATGCAAGCCAATTTTCTCCCTGCGCCGGATAATTCCTTTTGTGAGTAGATGAAGCAAGAATGGGAACCGTGTGGGTGTCAAAACGGAACAGTTCTTGAAACAAGACGGCCTGCCAGTCCTATTCGGTGAACCGTCAATTGCCTGGACTCGCCTCTTCGCCGGCGGTTTCCCTCCGAGCTCGCGCCGGGGAAGCCCGCGTTGCTCGCCCTGGAATCTGGCCATTCCACCTTGTATAGCCCTTCGGTCGAGGATGCCGCGAAAATCACCCCGGGCTCATTCGACGCTGCCACAGCCGCAAAAAAGCCGTCGGCCAGCATGCCCGGGACGCGATCCCAAGTCCGTCCAGAGTCGGAAGAAACGTACAGCCCGCCGGTGCGCATGGAGGCGACAAACACGCCGCCGGTCGCGGCAAAGTCCTGCACCGGAGTGGATGGCAGTCCCGCGGCTGCTTGCTGCCATGTGTTCCCCGCATCCCGCGAAATGTAGAGACCGTCGCGGGCAGTCGCGACGAGCGTCTTCTCGTCGCCGGGCTGGGCATCCAAAGTGACAGCGCCGCCGGAATTCAAAGGGAGATCATGCCAGGCCCATGTTTTTCCCGACGTCGTCGGAAAATACGAGCCCTCGCAGCAATACCACCCTGATTCTCTCGCCGTTTGAAGAAACACGCAACGATTGCACGGGCAGCGAGGCAAGCGGGCCGACGGGCTTGCGCGTCCAAGTCATGCCCCGGTCGGTGGAAACCAGCAGGCCACCGCTCGTTGCGGCAAACCACCCCTTCGAACTGAAGGCCATGTCGGTGACCACATCCAGCAGAGGCCGTGGTCCGCTCGCGGCCTTGCCCGGGGATCTGCGTCTGCTCCTAGAAGTAGGCGCATTGGCTTCCGCAGCCTTACCAACGACCGTTCCGGCTTGCTTCCAAGCCTTCTTCCCTGCGTCATAGCGCATGAGGCCCCCGCGGGCCAGGGAGACCCACCAGGCATTATCCGGCGCGGCGTAGACGCGCAGGACCTGCTCGGCGCGAAGTCCAGGCCCGAGGGGAAACCACGTCCGGCCATCGTCCTCGGTTGCCAGGATGGGTTCGGGAGCGTGCGCCAGGACGGCAAGAATGCGGCCGGGTTGTTTCGGATCGAGCCCCAGCGCGAGAATCTGCTGGTGTTCGAATCCCGCATTGGCGTCCTGGAAATGCTCTCCCCCGTCGTCGCTCGCAAGGACGCCCAACTCCTCGGTGCCGATCAGGACTCGTCCCGGATTGCCCTCGGCGACCACCACGGTATTGACCACCCAAGACTCGGGCGTTGTGCGCCGCCAAGTCATTCCCCCATCCGCAGTCTTCCACAGGCCTTCGGAGGTGGCCGCATACACGCTGGCCGGTTGCTTCGGATCCTGCGCGATCGCGTACGTGCGCCGCGCGGTATAGGGAATGCCCTGGATCTTCCTCCACTGCGAGGCGCTGTCGTCGCTGCGATAGATGCCCGAACAGGCGCTGGCGTAGATACGCTTCGGGTTGGCGCCGTCGATGAGCAGGCTCATGACGTCCGAATCATCAATCATCCCTTCATGGATGGGCCGCCAGGTGCGCCCGCCATCGGACGTCTTCCAGGGAAGGTGAAACGTCCCGGCGTAGATGGTTTGCGGATCGCGCGGATCGATGGCCAGGGAATCAAGGTTGCGCAATTCCTCGTGATGTTCGGGAGAAATACGCTCCCACGACTTGGAGGCATCGAGCGAACGATAGACGCCGTCCAGAGTTCCGGCCACCAGCACGTTCGGATCGGAAGGCGCCATGGCCAGCGCGCGCACAGCCTGGCCCGCGAGGCCCGCGCCGCTCCAGGTATGTCCGCCGTCGGCGCTGCGAAACACTCCACCCCCCGCGGCAGAGTCGCGCGACCAGGAGGAGGCGAACAACACGTTCCCGTCTCGCGGGTCCACAACAATGGCAGTGATCACAGCGTCGAGCCGCGAGCTGGCGCGGCCCAGCAGCGTCCAATGAGCGCCTGAATCCTCGGAACCGAAAATGTGGCCGTCCGCGGTGCCGAGAAAAATCCGGGAGCGCCGCGCGGGATCGGCGGCCAGGGCGCGGGCATCGCCTCCCGGCGGTCCAAGCGGCGTCCACCGCTGAGCCCGCGCGAGGCCCGCAGTGAGCAGCACCCATAATACGATAAGGAATCCCTTACGCATGGCTGGAGATTGGCCTTCTAGACGGCGTACTGCAGACCCGCCAATTGTACAAGGGATCGTTCCCAGTTAAACCACAGGATTACGCTCCGAACCTCAAAAACGCGCCCGCGGATAACAAGTTCGTTCATCCAACATGGCAACGAACCATCTCAGGCGGGGTCCCCTGCAAATTTTCATCAAACTTTCACAATTGGTTTCCGATCCTCCACTGCGATTTCCACGTCAATTTTAAATCTTGCAGTGGACGCATTCCCCATTTGGTGCACCTCAATGGTACTTCAGGGGTAATCGGCGTTCCAAAACGACAATAGCTGTTTCAGTCTGATCGGTACCGCCGTACTAAAGCCACGGGCGATGTGCCCAGCTAAAACTGTTTCAGCGAGCACAGTGCCCCGATAAACTGGCGACTGGGTTCGAAATCCAGAGGGACGCTTATCCCTCACAACTTAACTTAAAAGGCGGAAATTTCATGAATGCATTCAAAAAGGCAGGATTGGTTCTGGGCGCGATGGGACTTGCGCTCTCGATGAGTCAGTCTTCCTATGCCCAGATGAATTCGAATAATGCGACGGTCACCCTGAACGCTACCCTGGCGGAACAGATTACGATCGTGGCGGCCCCGACTACGGTGACCTTCGCCCTGGCCCCTACCGGGATTACTACCGGCAGCGCCCCGGTTGGTGTTACCACAACTTGGGCCCTGGCAAAAACCCGCACGACTATGAAGGTTTACGCTTACTTCTCCAGCGGCAGTGCCTTGACCGACGGCGGCCCGGGCGACATTATTCCCACGTCCTCGGTTCTCGGACAAATCGGCGGTGTCGGCGCGTTCAACCCGTTTACGGGCGGCTCGGGGCCGTTTGGCGTGAACAGCCTACAAGTCTTCGCGCCAGTCATCGGCGCGGGCACTTACGGCGGTACGAATACCACCAACCTCGCGCTGGAAATCTCCACCACCGGCTTGAATCTGCCGGCGGCAACGTATACCGGTACGCTCAACATTCAGGCTCAGGCCAACTAACCCTGTCCGGCTCGCCTGTCAGCAAGCAGGCAAAGCTGAACCGCGCGCTGGATTTCGGGCACCCGTTCTTCGGAATGGGGAGTGCGGCGGCAGACGGATGACGCGTCGTTTGCCGCACCGCCAGGACCCTCTGTCCATCGCGCGGCGCAAGTGATGGAGTCGGGCCCAATTCGCGGAGCCTCACAAGACCCAAAGGACAGCAGATTGATCTCACGGCGAAATTCCGGTGCGCACAATGGTTGGCCGATTAGCAGGGCGCTGGTCTTCCTGCTGCTGGCCGCCGTGGCGGCTCTAGCCCCACCCCGGGCTTCCGCGCAAGTAAAGTCCAACAGCGCAACGGTGACCCTGAACGCCACGCTCCCTACCTCGATTACGATTGTGGCGTCGCCCGGAAACGTGAATTTCGCGCTCGTCCGAAGCGGTGTTGCGACTGGGAGCTCGCCCATCAGCATCACGACAACCTATGTGCTGCCCACCTCATTCGGAAACTTGACGGAATATGCCTACTTTACCACCGCGGCGGCCGCTCTGAGCGATGGGGCCGGCGACAACATTCCATCATCGAGTGTGTCCGGCAGTTACAACGGCGGGGCCTATACCGCTTTCACAGGCGCGAGCCCCTATGCTGCCGGAAGCAGCATCACGCTTTTCACGCAGTTCATTTTTTTCTTCTTCAACGGTAACGGTACGCGCACGGATTCGTTGAATCTGCAAATCAGTACGGTTGGATTGAATCTGCCTGCCGCAACATATACCGGCACCTTGCACATTGAAGCGCAGATGAACTAGGGCAGTGCGGGACAGGGATCCCGGGATGAATCTTGATTGGCCGCAACTGGTGCGGCAGGCCAACCAAACCGTTCAGGCCATGGCGTCCCGAACAAGAGGACGCCGCGTAGCCGAAAGGAAACTGAAATAAATTTTTGGGGGGATCGTGAAACGCATTTTATTGTTGGTAGTTTTGTTGTTCTTTCTTGCCCCGTTGGCGCCGGCCCAGACCATATCGCCGGTCATCGTTGAGTACCAGACAAAGGCCGACGGCCGCTTCCAGGTGTACAACGACGGCGACGTTCCATTGACTGTAGTGGTGGAACCTTTCAGCTTCACGGTGGATTCCACCGGAAAGGCAGCATTCCGGAAGCTGGATCCCGGCCTGCACGTCGAGCTGTCCTCTACCAGTTTTCGACTGGCGCCTAAGCAGACGTACTACGTTTTCTATAAGGCGACCACGGAAACCTATCCCAATTGGTTTACCATCTATGCGACTGTGACGGGCGCCTCAACGCCCACGGGGTTAAAACTCGCGTTGCAATTGCCGCATACGGTTTATCTGCTCAACCACTCGACCCTCGAGCAATCGACGCTCTCCTTCAACAAGGCGGAAGTTGCAGTCAAAGGGGACAAGCGGCAGATCACCGCTCAAGTAGAGAATCACGGCAAAGAGTACGGCCGCGTCCAGGAAGTGGACGTCGTTTACAGCAACGGAAAACAGCAAGTCTTCCCGGGCTTTCCTCTCTTTCCAGGGCAGCGACGCGACGTCGACCTCGAGTTGGATAAGCCGGAAGCTCCCAAGCAAATCGTACTGAGGTTCCCGAAGTTCAAAATGGAATCCGGCCTGCAGGAAGCGTCCCTAACGCAATGAAGTCGCCGGGTCCATCCGGGCCGGGTTCATTGCGAAGAGCTCCGGGGGTGGTACGAATCGCGATGGTTTGCGCGTTGTACTTTGCCTGCCCGCACCGGGCGACGGCGCAAATATTCGAGTTGACCGGCGGCGCCTCCTCGATGTTCAACGCAGAGGGCGGATCGGTCGAGATCCACGCACAGGACTACTCGGGAAGGATAGACCTCGGCTACTTGGGCCGGCCCAGCTTGGGATTCGCCTTCTCGCGGCCTTTCAAGACGTTTGACCTCACCGCGGGTGACCAGCAGATACCGTTTGCGCTCCCGACCGATTTGTTCAATAACTCATTCTATTTTCTGGGCCGCGGGTTGAGCTATTCGCAGCATCAGGGTGATAGCCGCCTCTTCGTGTTTGCCGGTGAAACCTCGGACGGATACTTCGCGCCTTTTCTGAACGTCGCGCGGAACGATACGCCTGCGGGCGCGATTTTCTATGAAAAGCAGCTTTCCCCGGCCCTTCGCTATTTCTCTCGCACCATATTTTCCCACCGGCAGACGTCCATTCAAGCGCTCGAATGGACGGCCCGGAAAAACATTAAGATGGCGCTCTCCGCCGGCCTCGGAAATAACCAACCCTACGGGGCCACGAGCGTCTTGATGGACACGCGCTGGATGATGCTCGACGCCAGCTACGCCCTCGCCGGAAACGCGTTCCAACGCGTCCTCGTGGCCTCGCCGCAGCTTTCGGAAAATGACCGTGAGAATATCCGGCTCGAATTGCGCCCGTTCTCAAATTTCCGCCTGTTGGTAAGCCGGAACAACTACCTTGCGGACATCCCGCCGAATGGAGTGGAACGCGCGATGGTGCAGGGAGTGGGCGCAGCCGGAAGCGTGGCCGGGTTCCAGTTGAATGGCTCCTGGTTCGACTCGGCGAGTTCATTCGGAAGCTCTACGGCGTTCACGCTTGGCGTGCGGCACATGATCACGCAGCACTTCGAGGCCGGTGTGGAATTCATGCGCAGCGGATTTGCGAAAGAGCCACCGGATCACTCCCTGGTCGGGGACTTGCGGGAAATCTTGAATTCGCGCCTGAGCGTGACGCAGGTCATCTCGCGCAGCAACGGCCAAACGTCGGTCGACTTCGGCGGCAATTTTATTTCCAATTTCGCGACAGTCAGCGTGGACTACCAAACCGTATTTCTCCCCTTCGTACAGTCCTCAAGTGGACAATTCAAACAGGTGATGGTAGTGGGATTGCACTTCCAGCTTCCCCACGGCGTGAAATTCAACATGGATTCCTACGTTACGCCGCTCGGCCAGGTGCGGTACACGGCGTATGGGTCCACATACGCTTACCGCGGCTTGGGGCGCGAGTCTTCGGGAGCTTCCTTCTCCGGAACCTTTTACCAGAACATGGTGCGCGGAGAAGTCCTCGACCCAGAGGGCCAGCCGATTGCTGGAGCGGCCCTGCAAATCGGCGCCGAAATTGCTTTTACGGACTCTGAGGGAAATTTCCTGCTGCGAATGAAAAAGGCGGGTGAATTAAACCTGAAAGTAGCGTTTGGTGAATTTGCAACCCCTGGGAGATATGCGATTGTCCAAGCCCCGCAAACGGTCAAGGTAACGCGCCAGGATTCAGCGCAAGAATACTCGATTGTCTTGCGGCGTCTCCCCAATGACGTGTCCTCCGCGGACCCGTCGCATCAACCCGACGTACCGGATTCCCCTCCTGACACGAAATAACGCAAATGGTGGTCGCACGATGAAAAATGAAACGGGCTCCGCGCCAGCCGCTAACGCGGGATGGCACGGAGCCCGGAGTTCCTGCGCCGAAGGGTCGCGCTAGTAGGTCGCTCCTTCGGGCACCCAGATGACATCAATGCGCCGGTTGTCGGTTGCGCCGGCCTGGCCGGCGCCGGTTCGAGTCGTGATCCGCGAGGCGTCAATGCCCTTTTCGCCGAGATATTTCACGCCGTTGGTGGCGCGGTCGCCGGAGATTTTTTCGGGCTTGGCCTCCTTGGGATCGGAGTAGCCGATGATCACGGCGCTGCCCCGCGGTTCATTCTGGAGGCGCAGCGCGACGTCGTCGAGGATGCGTTTGCACACGTTGTCGATACGCGTGCTGAGCGGTTTGCCGAACGCGCAATCGCTGATCTTGCTGGCCTGCGGCGGAGGAGGCACCGTCTTCACCTCGACCGTCGAGGAGCAATCCGCGGCCCCGCCTCGTCCGTCGTCCACGCGCACCGTCACAGTGTAATTCCCCGGCGCGAGGCCTGATGTGTCGAAGTCTGCCGCGGCGCCGCTCCCCGCGATCTGGCCTGCGTTGGCGCGCCAGGTATACGTGAGCTTGTCGCCATCGGGATCGCTGGCGTTGGTGGTGATGTGAACCTTCTCGCCCGCAAAGACCGACGAGCGGTCCGCCGAGCACGTAATCGTCGGAGGATGATTTGGCTTGGGCTCGACGCTGATTGTCACGCTGGAGCTGGCTGAGCCGCCCCGGCCATCGTCCACTTTCGCCGTAATTGTGTCTGATCCGAGTGGCATGCCGGCGGAAAGCCAGCGAACTTCGGATCCGGTGCCGTCCACTTTGCCGCAGGTTGACGTCCACGTGTAAGTCAAGGGATCGTTATCGGGGTCCGAGCCTGTGCATTTAATTGCAACCGCATCGCCCGAATCCAAATACACCATGGTCTTATCGGCTGTGCAAGAAACCGTGGGCGGATGGTTGACCGGCGGAGCCTTCTCGGGCCAGTAGGCGGTCCCAATCTTTATCACGAATCCGGACCGATCGTTGAGGTCCCTCAGATTCAACATGCGCCGGTAGCCAACGTCGAAGGCCAGATTCTTCCAGGGATACATGCGCAGTCCCGACACTTCGTCGACAGGATCGCGCGCGCCAAAGGAATTGTCCGGCTGAGTGTTGGGAGTGGAGACAAAAATCACCCCCGAGTACTCCAACATGGGCTGGAAGCGGCTTCCGGGAAACATGAGGAATCCCACGCCGGTCCTGACCTGATCCGGCATACCAAATAGAATGTTGGCCTGGTTATCGCGCGGGGCGCGAACGACCATGTATCCGAAGTTGAAAGTCGCGGTAATGACGTTGCTCCATTGCTTGCTCACGGCGAGGGAAACCATATCGCTCAGCGGACTCGCTTGCGTTCCGTTGCCAAGCAGCCGGTTGGGATCCGTTCTCGTTGAAATAATCAGATCGTTGCGGATCGAAAAGCTGACGGGAGCGCCCTGCCGTTCGGAGGAGAACGCATACTTGAGTCCCAGAGTTATAGTGCCGATGCCGCCGTTGTTGTTCGACGCGAATGGATAATCCTCAACATATCCGGGAGCGCTGCCAGGGGCCGCGGGGAAGAACGAAATAGGGACGGGAGGAGCCACCGGCGCGCAAGTATTCAATGGAACCGAACGCAAGCTCAGCTGGCCGGGGCATCCAACGTGCACGTGGCCATAAGGATCAAAAGCGCCGTAGATGTTCAACTTGTCCGTTATGCCATAACTAAGATCCGCGCCGAATTCGAGTATGGTGACGCTTCCCGGCATGCGGCCGAATTTATTTCCAAATGCGGAGAAGGCAAAACCATGCTTCGGGAGGGTGTCGGCCGTTTCCAGCGTGAACAGTCCAATGGTTCCCGTTGTCGCCAGCATAGGCGTAAATTTCGGCGCGGGCTTGTAGTCATCGTCCGTGCCTTTTTTGTCGTTCGCAGCTTTTTGTGCTGGGACGGCAGGTGCAGCCGCCGAGGCTGATTCCGGAGCCGCGGTATCACCGGCCTTGGCAGGATCGGATGAGGCAGGCGCGTCCGAAGAGGTTGCAGACGTAGTGTCATCGGTCTTTTTGAGCGCCCTTTTGGTCTTCTTTGCCAGATTCTTTGAGAAACCCGCCGGAACGAGGAGGAAGATTAAAAGCAGTAGTCCCGTACACCGCATGATCAGTCGTAACATGAACGCGAACCTCCACGATGGTCTTGACCAAAATGGCACACTGAGATGCCTGAACATCGGAGCGTCAAAATATGATTCCATTAGCCGGGGCAAATTCCGACGACAACGATCTCCTAACCAATCCACTTATTCTGCCCCCAAACGGTCGCCATTATATCTTGACTGTACTCGCCTCCAGAGATTTTTTCCTCCTATGCATCTGGTAAGTAAGGAGTTGAAAAGCTATATCTCCGGTGTGATCCCGTTCGCATGAAACGCCCGCAGGCCACCCCGGAGGCCCCTTTGCCATCTGAGTAGCACAGGCTGAGAAGACCGGAGGGTTTAACCATGCCGAAGACTTTCCCATTTTGGGCTTTTGGAACTTTCGCCATTTTGCTGTTGGGCGGAATATTCGTTTGTCCTGGGCCGGCCGGAGCAGGGCAAGGCCGGAGTGCGGCCTCACATGTAGCGGCCGATTCCGTCCAGAATGGAACCCATTTCCTTGTCCGCCTCGATCAGGAGATGAATACGGGTAAGGACAAAGTGAACAAAAAGTTCGAGGTGAAAACCCTCGAGCCTCTGGAGACTTTGAACAGGTCTGTACTCCCTGCCGGCGCGAAGATACTTGGTCACATCAGCCGGATCGAGCCGGGAGGGTTGACCGGGCATGCCCGGGTTTGGCTGACCTTTGACGATATCGAAACCAGCCGCGGTACGCTCCCCATCGTGGCGGAAGTTTCGAGCGTTCCCGGCGAATTCAGTGTTCGCGCTGGCGAGAGCAAAGAAGGCGAAATCGAGGCGCGCACCGGCAAGGGGAACCAGGTGCTCGAAGCCACAGCCGCCGGCGCGGCGATGGGCAGCGCGGCCGGAGCCGCCGCTCACAACGGCAAAGCGGCTGCCATGGGCACGGCGGCGGGCGGCGCTGCCGCTTTTCTGGCGACCTCTGGAATCGGCCAGGAGATCGATTTGCCGAAAGGGACGAAGCTTGAACTTGTCCTCGACCGGCCGCTTTACCTGAATCAGTAAGTATCTGGGCGCACTTGGATATCGAGGAACACCAGCCTATCGAAAATCACGAAGCGAAGGGCCCCCAAAACAAAACTTCAAGGGCTGTTCCTACCGCCTTCCCATGCGCTTGGCTTTTAACATTGCACGAAGTGACGGCCCACCTTCAGCCAAAGTGCGCAAGATGCGTAAAAAGCCACGTGAACGGCTACGGGCCACGGCGTTGGCTAGTGACTCATGATTGCCTGGACATCTTTTTGAAACGCGAAAGCAATTAAACTTCCGAGAACGATCAAGATCATGAGAAACGACATTACTACAAAAATTAAATGCGATTCCGAGTAATCAATCATCCTGGCAACAAAGAGATAGGCCATCAGCACAAACCACAGCCCATTGTAAGCAATCAGCAAATACCGCCCCCATTTCCTTCTGCGGATCCATGCGTAAGCAATCAGGAAACACGGGCCGAAAATGAGTATTTGCGTGCCCAAAAAGTCTAAAAAGGGAGCAGTAGCCAGTTCGCTTTTGGGAGCGATCATCAAGAATATTGCTGGGGTGACGAAGGCAGAGAGCCCGCCAAAGAGGTAAACAACCCCAACTAAGGTGGTTAGGGCTTCTGTGTCAAGGATCATTTCACCCTGCTTCAAGGTGCTTGACTGTAGTGGGGACAGACGTACTATAGCATGCACAATACGTGACCTAGAAACCGATGGCACACGGCCGAGTAGCCGAAATTTTCATGCTTTCAGTTGACGAACAATCGCGGCCGAATCGTATCATGCGTGACAGGGTAGCGCGCTTGCGTGGCCATGATGGAGAATTTCAACCCTAGCGCCTGCATGACGCGGATGATGGTGCCAAATTCCGGATTGCCTTCAGTGCTCAGGGCTTTGTAGAGACTTTCGCGGGATAGCCCGGCTTTCTTGGCAATCTGTGACATGCCGCGTGCGCGAGCGATGGTGCCCAGCGCCTTGGCGATGAAAGCCGGATCGTCCGTTTCCAGGGCTTCTTCCATATAGGCATGGATGGCTTTTTTGCTGTCAAGAAATTCCGCGGAGTCGTAGGGGCGAGTCTTGGTTTTCTTTTTGATCATCTTACCCGTTCCACCTAAATGTATCTTGTAGGATACACTCTTTTGAGTTTCAAGTGCAAAAATATTTCTGTCTTTGAAGATTACCGAGAGTGACACATTTGGCGCGCGGAGTGGAAAACCCAGAGGCTGAAGCGTGTGCCACTTATTTCCACGCGGCGTAAACTGGCTTGCCGACTAGGAGTGCGGGATTCGCGCCCTGGCGCGGGCGGAACTTTTGTGCGCGGCCGTTGCCGACTTCGGCGACGTAGAAATTTCCTTCCTGGTCAACGCTCATTCCGTGGGTGTTGAAGAGGCCGCCGGGCCAGTCGGCCAGCGTGCCCCAGGCATAGAGCAAATGTCCTTCGAGATCGTATTCCACGATTTTTGAGTTTCTGTCGTCGGCGGCCCACAACTTCCGGTCGGCGGAGATGTACAGGAAATTTATGGACGAGTATTTGTCGACCGGCCACTGGTCCACGAATTTTCCGTTCTCATCGAAGACCTGGATGCGGTGATTGCTGCGATCGACCACGTACACGTGATGCGTGACCGGGTCCGCGGCGATGCCGTGCACAACGTTGAAGTAGCCGGGACGCGTTTCGTTTGGCGGGACGCCTTTTTCGCCCCAAGCCAGAAGGAATTTTCCGTTCTTGTCGAATTTCGCGACGCGCGTGCCGTTGTATCCGTCCGAGACAAACATGGTGCTGTCGGGCAGCCAAGTGAGAAACGTTGGGCGGTTGAAATGCTTGTCGTCCGCGCCGGATTGATCGATCGTGCCGATGGTCTGGAGAAGCTGTTTTCCATCGTGGCTGAATTTGAAGACGGCCTCTTTATAATCGTCGACGACCCAGACGTTTTTCTCCGGGTCGTACGGATTGATGTACACGGCGTGCGGGCGCTCGAAAAAATTGTCCCACTTCGTCCAATCCTCGGAAATTTTTCCGCCCGCATCGACGACGACCAGCGCGTGTTCCCAGCGCGCGTCCACGCCCTTCTTGCCGCTCCATTTTTTGTCGGCGTCCTCGGGCAGATCGCCCGGCGCGCCTCCGCCCGGCAAGCTGGCCACCGGGCCTTGCGACGCATTGCGGAACGGCACCTCACCGGTCGGAAAAGAGAGGCTCGGACCAAAAGCGGGAATCGGAGTGTTGACTGGACGCTTCAAGGCCGGCAATTCGCCGCGCTGTGCGATGAACACTCGATTCGGGCTCTCCGCAAAGATGCCCTCCACGGCTCCCCACGTCCAATTCTCATGCCCGGGCAGCGAAGTCAAAGGCTTCGGCCAGTCCACGACAGGTTCGTAAGGACCGGTGATGTCTTCGCCGCCCTTTTTGTCCCGGCACGGCAGGGAACGCGGATTCGGGCCTCGCTTGCGCCTCGACGCGCTGCATTCTGCTTTCGACGAGCGATCCTCCGACGAATCCGGCCCCGGTCATCACAATGAGCGCGAGCGTTCCCGTTCGATTTCGCATGGATCCCCCTTAGATAATTTCGTACTGCCGGCAGGCCCTTTGAGTCGTTCGCCCGCTCTTTTGTATCTCAAATGTCGGTGAGTTTATCGCGGGAGAATACTACTCCCGTACAGCAACTTGGGGCCAAGATTTCGCGAGTGGCGTAAATGCGAAATCAAAATCCCCACCCTTCCAAAAGCCGGAAGGATGGGGCACCCGAACTTCAAAGACCAAACCCCAAAGACTGGCCACCTGCGAACAATCATTCGTACGACGCAGAAGAGATACAATCGGAGTCTATCGAAAATTGCCGTCTTTGAATCGAGGAACACGATGCAACATAACTTGGACCACACCATATCACTTCTCACTCGCACTCCTGCTGCTCTGAATGCGCTGCTGCGCGATCTGCCGGAAGAGTGGACGCTCCGAAATGAAGGGGAGAATACCTGGAGCGTGTTCGATGTCGTCGGCCATTTGAATTACAGTGAACGCACGAATTGGATCCCGCGGGCAGGGATGCTCCGGCAATTTGGCGAGGCTCAGGCGTTTGAGCCCTTCGATCGTTGGGGGCAGGTAAGAGAGAGTCAAGGGAAGTCGCTCGGCCAATTATTGGATGAGTTTGTCCGATTGCGGTCGGAAAATCTGGCCGAACTGTGTTCATGGAATCTGCGGCAAGAGGACCTTGAGCGGCGCGGAAAACATCCCGCCCTCGGAGTCGTCACTTTGTCCGAGCTGCTTGCGAGTTGGGCGACCCATGACTTGACTCATCTGCACCAAATCTCAAGGATCATGGCTCACCAATATCGGGAGGCCGTGGGACCGTGGAGCAGAAACCTTGGGGTGCTGAAGTGCGCCGGCCATAGCTCTCCATAAAGACCGCCGCAAATCTGAGTGTTGCGGTGAAACATGTCAATCGCGCACAGAATTGATTCGAGTCGGTGCAGCCATTTGAAAATAGGGATACAGAGCTGAGTCAAGACCACCCATCTGAATTCGAATTTGTCATCGATTGGCTCGTGTATCTAACTCAATAGCGGGGGTTGAACCTAAGAAGTGTTCGCCGTGTATCTCAGCTTGGCATTACCGGGGCGGTACTGGTAGATTCGAAGGGAGGCGCCGCCCCTTCGTCCCAGGGACTGCTTACAAACCGAATGGCTGAAGCGACCCGATTTGAAACAACGAAACCCTCTCCAGATCGCGTCCTAATCGTCGAGGACGAGGAGAATGCCCGCCTGGGATACGAAGCGCTCTTACGCCGATGGGGATATGAAGTGCTGGGCGTAAGCAGCGCGGAGGACGCTCTGGCAAAATTTTCCGAGTTTGCGCCCGCCGTGCTGATCGCCGACGTGGAGCTGCCCGGAATGAATGGCCTGGACCTTTTGGCGCGGCTCGGTGACGAGTTGCAACATGTTCCGGCAATCGTCATCACCGGCAAAGGAAGCGAAGAACGCATCGTGGCGGCTATCGAAGCCGGCGCGTTCTGGTACATCGAAAAGCCGCTCAAGGGCGCGGTCCTGCACGTGCTGCTGGACAGGGCGCTCGGCCGCGTTCGAGACCGCAAACAAGTTGCGGCGCTGACCCGGCAACTGCGCGAATCCGGGAAGCTGGGCGACCTGGTGGGCCAGTCCAAGACGATGCAAGAGGTCATGCATCTCGTCGAGCAGGTCTCGCCATCGTCCGCTTCCGTGCTGATCACGGGCGAAACCGGTTCGGGCAAGGAAATTCTGGCGCGCACGATTCACCGGCTTTCGCCTCGCGCCGACCGTCCTTTCATCGCTATCAATTGTTCGGCGATTCCCGAATCCCTGATGGAGAGCGAGATTTTCGGCCACGAGCGAGGGGCTTTCACCGGCGCGGCGGAGCGGCGGCTCGGCTGCTTCGAGCTTGCCGACGGCGGGACGTTGCTGCTCGATGAAATCGGCGAGATGCCCGCGCCGACGCAGGCAAAATTGCTGCGCGTGCTTGAGGATCACAAAGTGCGCCGACTTGGCAGCAAGGTGGAAACGCCGGTCGACGTGCGCGTGCTTGCCGCGACGAATAAGGAACCCGAGCAGGCCGTGGCCAAGGGAGAATTGCGGCAGGACCTCTATTTCCGGTTGAACGTGTTTCATATTCTGCTGCCGCCGCTGCGCGATCACAAGGAAGACATCCCGCTGCTGGTGGAGCACATTTTGCGCGAGATCAACGCCAAACACGGACGCCACGTTCGCGGCGTAAATCCCGACGTGCTCGATCTGTTCGCGAGTTATTCGTGGCCGGGCAATGTGCGCGAGCTTCGCAACGTATTGGAACGCGCCGCCATTGTTTCCGACCGCGACCTGATCGGCCGCGCGAGTTTGCCGGCGGATTTCGGCCACGCGCCCGCGGCAGCCGCATCCGATCTGGCGTCGCTGCGGTTTCCGCTGGGAACCACGGTGGAAGCGGCCGAACGCGAACTCATCTTGCAGACGCTTGCCTCTACCAATAACAAAACACGCGCCGCCGAATTACTGGGAATCAGCCTGAAAACCCTGCACAATAAGCTGAAAGAATATGAGGCTGCAAAAGCTCCCTCGAAATGAGGGGCGAGGCAACTCATGCAACTCCGGCTGAAAACGAAGATTACGCTGACGACAGCGGCGCTGGTTCTCGCCGTGGTAGGCGTGAACTCCACGCTGTACGTCATGAACCTGACCCGGCAGGTCATCCGGCAGGCGAATGAGCGCGCTCAACTCGTTTCGCGGCACATCTTTTTTGAGGCCCAGAACGCGCTGGTGGACGCCGCCAAAGCGGGCGGGTCGCCGGCGTCGGATAGCGCCGAAGATTTGCGCGCCTATGTCCAGCAAGCCTTTGACGATAGCGCGCCGCTGTCTTCCGCGATCGACTCCGAAGTTGGATACTCCCCGCTGATTTATGAAGTCTCCGTTACCGATGTCAACGGAACGGTTTTAGTCTCCAGCGACAAGTCCCTGCCCGGGAATGCCACGCCCGCCAGGACGAACCTTGCCCAACTTGTTTCCAGTAGTTTTACACAACAGCTCAGGGTGCTCTACGGGCCGCCACGCACGTATGAAGTGGACTATGCATTTCAAATCGGTCCGCCGGGCAACCAGATCCCGTTTGGAGTCGTGCGGGTCGCTGTGCAGACAGGATTGTTGCGAATTACGATCACGCCCGCATTGCGTTCGGCGGCGCTCTTGGCGCTGGCCTCGGTGGGAATTTCCGTTTTGCTTGCCGCTCTGGTGAGCAGCCTTTCTCTCGCACCGCTCAAGCGCATTACCGCGCAACTTGACCGCATCGCCAAAGGCGAATTCGACCAGAAACCGCTCGAGCGCGGAGACGAATTCGGCCAGGTCAGCACGAAGATCAGCCAGATTGGAATGCAACTCCGCGGCGTCCGGGAAATTTTCAGCAATTTGCGCGAAAACATCGACCAGGTTCTCGGCGGGCTGGACGACGGCTTGCTGTTGTTTTCCGTCGATGGCCGCGCGGTCATGGTGAGTCCCGCGGTGGAGCGGTTTCTTTCCACGCCGTCGGATCAGCTTCTGGGGCGGCGCGCGGAAGATATTTTTCCGCCCGATCATGACGTCCGCGAAGCCGTGATGATTCGGAATGGGGAACTCGTCCCCGTCGATTCCGCCGAAGTGGTGCTGACCGGCATCGATGGTCCGGCACGGCGCGTGGGCGTCAGCGTGGAGGCCATCGGCGAAGGCGCGGCGCGGATGGGCACGCTCGTAAAATTCAAGGATTTGGAATCAAGAGAGCGTATCGGCACGCAGCTTCAAGTTTCCGAGCGCCTCGCCAATCTCGGCCGAATCACCGCCGGCGTGGCTCACGAAGTGAAAAATCCGCTGAACTCGATGCGCATCTGGCTGGAAAACTTGAAAGCCAGCCTGCCCGACGTCGACGGGCTGCCGCTCCAGGCTGTGCGCGTTTTGGACAGTGAAATTGACCGGCTGGACAGCGTCGTGAAACGCTTCCTGGATTTCACGCGTCCACCAGAGATGCATCAGGAAGAATCCAGCCTCAAGGAAATTCTGGAAGAAGTTTTGGCCGTCGAGCAGCCCGCGTTTGACCGCGCCAATATCAAACTCGACGCCCGCCTGGCTGCCGACGTGCCATACGTCCTGGTCGACAAGCCGCTCCTAAAGCAGGCACTTATTAATTTATTGGTAAATGCGGTCGACGCCATGACTGGCGGAGGCCAGCTTTTCGTTTCGCTGCGCCGGCAGGGGGAAATGGCCGAGATCGAAATTCGGGATACGGGCCGCGGCATCGCCCCCGAGCACCGGCAACGGATCTTCCAGCTATTCTTTACGACGCGGCCGGGAGGAAGCGGGATCGGGCTCGCGAGTGCCTTCCGAACGATCCAATTGCATAATGGTTCGATTGCGTTCGATTCGGAAGTTGGACGCGGCACTACGTTTCGGATCGCCTTGCCGCTGTCTCGCCAGATGGAATCGGCGTTGTCCCGCCCTCGGGAACAAGGCGCGGCCGTCGCGAGGAGTCTCTGATGCGGAAAATTCAACTTCTCGCGCTGCTCTGTGCGGTCTCCGCCGTCATGGCCGGGTGCGCGAGCAAGCACATCGTGCGCGCGGCGCCGCCGTCGGTGAGCGCGCCGCCACCGGATGAAACTTCTCCCATGCCGCCGCCGGAAACGCCGCCGCCGGTGACTACCACGGAGGAACCCGCGCCGGAAGTGCCGTCTCCCGCGCCGCCGCCCGTACCAGGCAAACGCCCAGCCGCGCCTCGACGCCCGGCCCCGGCAGAGACCGCCGACCCAACTCCGGCCAAGCCGGCGCCGCCGCAAATTTCTCCGCAGCTTTCCCCCAGGGACCTCGAGGCGACGAAGAAAAACACGACCGCAAACATTACAACCGCAGAACAAAATCTCCAGCTTGCCAATGGCAGGCAGCTCAGCGCGGCGCAAAAGGACCTGACGGAAAAGATCAAAGGATTTCTCAGCCAGTCTCACGAGGCCATCAAGGCCGACGACTGGGTGCGCGCGCAGAATCTGGCCGAAAAGGCGCGCGTGCTTTCCGCGGAACTCGTGAAATCATTTTAGGCTGGGATCGCCATCTATCGCGCATCGCTGCGGGCAGGCTCCTATCAAAATTCTTGCGTGGCGTTGGCGTTGTAGGTCGGCCTCCCGTCCGTTTGCTATTCGCGAATTGCGTATGTATAATGGGGTCATGCTCTTGAAACCCCAGGACGTTGTCGTTCTCATAAAGCTCCTCGGGTACGGACCTAAGCGTCCCCCATATGCTCAAATTGCCAAGGAACTCTTCTTAAGTGCGTCTGAGGTTCACGCTTCAGTACAACGTTCCAAGCGGGCCCACTTGCTCGGTGGCCCGGAAAGGCGGGAGACGCCCAATGTATCTGCCTTGGAAGAGTTTTTGATCCATGGGCTAAAGTATGCCTTCCCGCCACAGCGCGGCGAACTCACACGAGGAGTCCCCACCGGATTCGCAGCCGAGCCGCTGAAGAGTCGGATTTCCGCAGGCAACGACTCTCCGCCTGTTTGGCCCTTCCCTGAGGGGATGACGAGAGGGTATTCGTTTGCTCCTCTGTATAAGACTGTTCCGCAGGCGGCGCTACGCGACTCATTCCTCTATGAAATGCTAGCCCTTATCGATGCAATTCGGGATGGGAGGACTCGCGAGCGGCATATTGCCGAAGAAGAGCTCAAGGTCAGATTGCGGTCACCCCACTATGCCGAACTCCAACATTGAGCTTCTCAAGCGAGTCGCCAGGCGCCTGGGCCCTCTCTTGTCCGAGGTAGTGTTCGTCGGGGGTTGTGCAACGGGTTTGCTGATTACCGACGAGGCTTCGGCGGAGGTTCGTCCAACATTCGACGTCGACGTGATCGCTGAAATTACCTCTTATGCTGGTTATGAAGCTTTTTCTGAGCGTTTGCGAGCTCTAGGCTTTCAAGAGGATTCGAGCGAGGGCGCGCCACGGTGCCGCTGGCTTATCGATGACATGAAATTGGACGTCATGCCTGTTGATGAAAAAATTCTCGGGTTTTCAAATCGCTGGTATCGCGCTGCGATGGATGGAGCAATAGTGATTGAGATCGAGCCCGCACTCCGTATCCGCTTGATCACTGCCCCGTATTTCGTTGCCACAAAAATCGACGCGTTCAAAGGTCGTGGGCGGGGCGATTACGCGAGCAGCCATGATCTCGAGGATTTATTGGCCGTCATCGACGGACGCGAGGCAATCCTCGAAGAGATCGCCCGTGCAGGTGAGGTGCGATTCTACATCGCCGAACAATTTCGAACTTTGCTCGAAATTCCGGCCTTCGTTGATGCATTGCCAGGCTACCTTTTGCCGGACACTGGCAGTCAAAATCGTTTGCCAATTCTTTTGAACAGACTCATGGAAATCTCTCGACAGCGATTGAAGTGAAGTTCTCGCGCCACACGAGTCGAGTGACTGAACTCCAGCCTGCAAACTGATAGGATATTGGCGTGAAAACGTACGATGTCGTGATCGTTGGCGGGGGCATCATCGGCGGATCGGTTGCGTTCGATCTGGCGCGACGCGATCTGCGCGTGGCCGTGCTGGACCGCCGGGACCTTATGTGCGAAGCGTCATGGGCGGCTGCTGGCATGTTGTCTCCCGCTCCGGATTGTCCGGCGGCAATCCCGCTTGTTCCGCTGGGGCGCGCCAGCCTGGCGCTGTATCCGAAATTCGCTGAGGCCGTGGAAGATGCGTCGGGGCTGCGCACCGGCTTTCGCACGGGCGGCGCGGTCGAAGTTATTTATCATGGCGACGCGGAACGCGAATTGAGCACGCTGGTGGCGCTGCACCACGGGCTTGGACTTGCGTGCGAACCGTTGCCGCTGGAGGAAGCCCGAAGCATGGAACCTGCGCTTGGGCGGGATGCGCGCACCGCGGCGCTCCTTCCGGACGAGTGTTCGGTCGAGCCGCGAGCACTGACGTCCGCGGTGCTTGCCGCCGCGGCTTCCGCCGGCGTTGCGCTGTGTCCCGGTGTAGAAGTGACTTCTCTGGCGTTCGATGCAAACAAATGCATCGGAGTGAACACATCGGGAAGTGAAATTTTCCACGCGGCGCAGGTGGTGCTGGCCGCAGGCTGCTGGTCATCGCAAATTCCAGAGGCCGCGCCGTATGCGCCGACTGTTCCCGTACGCGGCCAGATGCTCGCTCTGCGGCATTGCGGAACGCCCATTCGATACGTGCTGCGCTCCGAGCGCGGTTATCTTGTCCCGCGCGGCGCAGAGAGCCCGCAAACGATAGTTGTGGGCAGCACGATCGAGAACGCAGGATATGAAAAGCGCGTCACTTCGGGCGGCATCGAAAAAATCCTTGCGGCAGCGAATGAACTCGTACCCGAATTGGCGAAAGCGGAGATCATCGAGACCTGGTGCGGCTTGCGGCCTGGCACACCCGATCAGCTGCCCATCCTGGGGCCTGTGGATGTCGATGGTTTGGTCTTCGCGACCGGCCACTACCGCAACGGAATTTTGCTTGCTCCCGTCACGGCAAAGCTCATCGGCGAGTGGATCGCCGAGAGAAGGACAAGTCTCGATTGGGAGGCGTTTAGTCCGCTTCGCTTCACGCGCGCAAACGCGGACCGCTCCGCGACCGCATCGTCGCCTCTATAACCTCGCGCGAATCGACCGCATCTATCTGAATAGAAGGGTATACAAATTCCGAGCGCGGCGGTTCTTGGAATGGGCCACGCGCACTGGAAACGGAGGCGATTCTATGCAGCCACGGATTGATTACACAAAATATGCGCCCGAAGCGCTAAAGACCATGCTGGGACTGGAAAAATATATTTCGGAGTGCGGTCTGGATCATGGGTTGATTCACCTGATGAAGATGCGGGCCTCGCAAATCAACGGCTGCGCCTACTGTCTTGATATGCATTCGATCGACGCGCGAGCGCAGGGGGAAAAGGAACAGCGTTTATACGCGCTCGATGCATGGCGCGAGACGCCGTTTTTCAGCGACCGCGAGCGGGCCGCGCTAGAATGGACGGAGGCGATCACGCTCGTTTCGGAGACTCACGTACCGGACGCGGTTTTTGAAGAAGTAAAGAAATATTTCAGCGAGAAGGAAATTATCGATCTTACGATCGTGGCGACCACCATCAACATGTGGAACCGCTTCGCTATTTCGACGCGAGCCGTGCCGGGGCATTATCACCCGGCGAAGTCGTCCGCGGCGTCTTCATAGTCTTGAGTGGCACAGGCTTCAGCCTGTGGGGGGTGGTTGCAGCAACGGCGATCGCGCTCCGACTAACCCCCGCAGGCTGAAGCCTGTGCCACGTGGGAACTAGAGGGGTGAACGGCTGCGCGTTGGTTCTCGGCTGGGCGGACCCGGGAGGGCCGAGGCGCGGCCGGGATCGGTGAAATTAATTCGGCTGGCATCGAGATAGACACTGCGATCGAGGACGACGTCAACGGTTGTGCCGCGCGGCAGTTCCAGTTCGGGGCCGCGCGTGAGCAGCACGGCGGCGAGTCCGACCGCCGCGCCCGCGCCGGCTCCTATGCCCGCGCCCTTGGCGCCTTGTCCGGCGATGGCGCCGATGGCTGCGCCAACTCCGGCCGTTTTCGCCACAGTTGCTGCATCATCGCCCTTGTCTGAATCGCCGTGAATGTTTCCTTCAGCGTCGGTCGGGTCGTTTGCACCTGTCCCGGCGTTGGTCGGGACGGCGTTGAAGTCCACCGCATAGCCGTTCGGAAGAATCATTGAATTCAACCGCAAGCGAATTTCGCCCGTGCCTTTTACTTTGCCGGGGCGCTTGGCTTCCTGGATTTCACCTTGCACGTAGGATCCAGCGGGAATCAGGATTCGATTGTCGATCACGACCGGGAAAAGGGTTTCGAGATAAACCGGGTCACCGGGCTTGGCATTTCGCGTGGTCACCGCGTTGTGCAGGATCAAGGGCAAGCGCGTGCCCGAAGGAACCACGTATCTTGTTAGCGCTGCTTTCTTCGGGGCGGAATCTGAAACCGCGGGAGAAGGCGCCGCTTGCGCCGCGGGAGGTTGCGCCGGCGGAGTTTGCACCGCGGGACCTTGCGCTGGTCCTTCCGGCATCTGCGCGGCGAGCAAAGTTCCGCTCATCCATAATCCCGCAACCAATAAAAGAACCGGCCAATTGAATTTCATGCGATTTCTCCGATGCCAGCTACGATGCGGATTCTCAACCCGGGGATGCCGTGATTATACCCCCTCTTTTCCTAGTTAGAGTTTCGATATACCGTGCGATTCCCTTTTGTGGCGCCGGCGTCTCGCCGGCGACTTTGCGCTTGCGGAGGTCTGCGGAAAATCGCCGGCGGGACGCCGGCGCCACGAGACAAGCTTTTCTTGACATGAAATGGCGGCTAACTTACTGTCTTGTTTAAAGAATTATGGAACGATCTGGAAATAGAGCAGGAACGTTCCGCACAGAACGGATGGCGGAAATTCCACCAATCTGGCCGGCACAAGGAGAAATCTGATGAAAAAACTGATTCTGATTCTGGGCCTCGCAATGCTGATTCCCGCCCGCGCTTCCTGGGCGCAAGTCGCCAAGGGCAATGACGCCGGCGTATCCATGGGCCACGTGCATTTTTTGGTGCCGGATGTGGAGGCCGCCAAAACGTTCTGGACGGCGATGGGTGGCGTCCCCGGAAAACTGGGCCCGAATGACGTATTTAAATTCCCCGGCGTCCTGATCCTGGTACGAAAAGGGGACGGCACGACGCCGACCGTCGGATCCGTTGTCGGCCACATTGGCTTTCATGTGCCCGATACCACGGCGGCGCTGGCCCGGTGGAAGGCGGCCGGATTGAATACGGAAGTCGGCCAGAACCCCGGCCAGGGCTTCGTGTGGACGCCGGACAAACTGTTGCGGGTCGAGATTCTGGAAGACAAGACGCAGACCGTTCCCATCGCGTTTCACCACGTGCATTTCTATATCGCCGAAACCGCGGGCTCTTCGAATGTGCTGGAAATGCAATCCTGGTACGTCAAGATGTTTGGCGCCAAGCCGGGGAAACGCGGCCAATTTGACGCCGCGGACATACCCGGGGCGAACCTGACCTTTACCAAATCCGACACCCCAACCGTGGGGACCAAGGGGCGCATGCTGGATCACATTGGATTTGAGATCGTGGGTCTCGAGGCATTTTGCAAAAAGGCGGAGGCCAACGGATTGAAGTTCGACATGCCCTATACCAAGAGGCCGGATCTGGGCATCGCCCTGGCGTTTATCACCGATCCGTGGGGAACGTATATCGAGTTGAACGAAGGCTTGGACAAGATGTAAATGTGGCACAGGCTTCAGCCTGTGGGGTTTGGTCAGAGCAAGGTCACCCTAGCTGCATCCAGCACCCACAGGCTGCAGTCTTATAGCCACGTGCCCTCCAATTGACGCGATTAGCGAGCCAACTTAAGCTTGCATTTTACGAGGAGACACGATGGCCAAGCTGGCGCTGGTATACGGCATGCGGCTGTTCCCTGAAGATGAGTTAGGAGAAGTCGGTGATGCTGTTGTCACGCTGAAGGATGGACGCAAGTCGCGCGTGACCATGCACTTGATCGAAGGAAGCAAAGAGCAGATCGAGGAAACGCTGCGGCAATCCGTCGAAGCGTTCTTCGAGATGTATCCGGAGATTTGAAGTAGGACAGGCTTCAGCCTGTCTGCTTTTGATTTCTTGCGCCAAGTAGACGAACAACCGGAACTCTGATTGCTCTTCCAGAAAAAATTCAAAACCAGACAGGCTGAAGCCTGTCCTACCGGTTTCCAAAATTTTCGGGATCGAAATCAGGCGAGCCGGGCGCGGCCGCGTTCGACGTAACCAGCACGACGCTCTGCCCCGTCAGTTCAAATCGTTTCCTGCATTTCCGGCACGCCACCAGTTCATCCACGCGAACCATGTACGAGCGGGCCAGGGCGAAGCGCTTCTTGTCTTCTTCTCCGGCGCCGCGCGGCAATTCGCTTTTTTTTGTGCGCACGATCCAGCGGATCGGATAGTTGTCTTCCTTGCGGCATGCCGGGCAAGTCAGGGGAATGGTCTTGGTTTCCTGCTTTTCCACGTAAAACTGTCGTTCGTCCATGATGTTCCTGCTCTCTTTGTGCCCGCGCTCAGCGGCTCAAGCGCGGGGCGAACGCATCGCGTCGCTCGTTGCACTTACGGACGACGACTCCATTGTAACAAATTCCATGCCCGCGTCGCGCCAGCGCGGGAGCCAATGTTCGAGCGCGGTAACCACATGATGGCGGTCGCCGCCGAGGGCGCGGTGATCGCCGTCGTGCAGCACGACGATGTCGCCCTGCGGCAGATTCGGTCGAGCGACGCGCGAGAGTCGCTCGATCAGCCGCTCGGGCGGTTGCGGCTTCCAGTCCCAGCAAATTTTCGACCACATCACGACGCCCTGCATTCCCGCGCGGCGAATTTCCGCGCGCAGAAAGGGGCTTCTGTACCCGTACGGCGGACGCATCCAGCGCGGCGGTTCCGCGTGGGAAGCAGCAGCGATCGCATCTTGGCACCGCGCCAACTCCTCGCGAATTCCCGCGCGCGATCGAAAAAACAGATTTGCATGGGTGTCCGAATGATTTCCGACGAGATGCCCGCGCGCGGAAATTTCCTTCACGAGTTCCGGACAGGCGCGCGCAAATTTCCCGATCAGGAAAAATGTCGCGTGTATGGAGTGGCGTTCAAACAGTTCGAGAAGCCGTGGAGTGACCGCCGGATTCGGCCCATCGTCGAACGTGAGAGCGATCTTCCGCGAGGAGGCCGTGTGCCGCACCGTCGGGCCGAACAATTCCGACGACGGAGCCACCGCGCCCCAGGCGGCAGTTCCCGCAGCGGCTGCCGCGCCACATGAAAACATCGCCGGCAAAAGATTCAATGTGTCTCCAACACGCTATTTTCGCACGGCCTAGCCCGGCGTGCCAGCCGCCGGGTAACCCTTTCGGAGAAGGTCCCGTCTAAGAGTGCACGGGGTGAAGTAAACTCGAAATTGGCCTTCTTCCGGGCCGCGAATATTGGAACCGAGGGACCTGGCAAACGGTATCTTCTAGGGGCTCGAAGGGGCGTGAAAGTTGTTGGGTAGAAGATTTGCAGTGCTGCTCGCGGGACTGCTCGTGCTGCTGGCAGCTTCCGGTGTTCCGCTCGCCGCGCAGGACAATTCGGACGCCAATGCGCCCGCGGATTCCCAGCTGGCGGGCAACGTGCGCACGCCGGACGGCACTGCCGTTCCCGGCTCGACGTTGCGCGCTATCCAGACTTCCACTGGGAAAGCGTGGATCACCTGGACGGATGAAAACGGAAAATTTGAATTTCCCGCCCTTCCCGAAGGCCACTTTCGCGTGGAAATTTCCCAACTTGGTTTTGTCCCCGCGACGAAAGAAATCGATCTAGCTTCCGGCAAGCAATCGGCACTCGATCTGAAATTGGATGTGGGCACTCTGGCCGCGATTAGCAATCCTCCGGCAACAGAGAATGCGGTCAAAACTCCAAGCGCGGCGCCTGCTGAAGAAAACGCAAAGCCCGCGCCGGCCGCAAGTGGCGGCGCACCTGCCACATCGAATTCAACCACGACTGCCGCGAATAACGGCGCAGCCTCGCCTCCCGTCGGAAGAAACAGTGGCGGAAATGGAGGGCAGCGCGGAGGCGCCGGTGGCCGCAATGGACAGCAAGGTGGCCCAGGAGGCTCAGGCCAGGGAGGCGGGCGTCGCGCGTTCCAACAAGTGGGCCTAAACGGCCAAGATCGAAATCCCGCCGAAACCGGTGCTGAAGACCAAAATAATCCTGACCCTGGCGGGCAGCTCGGACAAACCGCCTCCGCGGACGCCGTTCAAATGATTGGCACGGTTGCGATGGGCCTTTCCCCGGAGGGTGGATTCCCGCAGGCTGGCGGGCCGGACGCGCGCGGCGGATTCGGAAACGGCGACAATTCCATCCCGGGACAAACGGCTCCTGCCGGATTTGGCGGACCCGGTGGCCCAGTTGGGGGGGCACCGGGCGGCGGGTTCGGCGGCGGCGGGCGCGGGGGTGGAGGCGGGCGCGGGCGCGGCCCACGGGGCGCGCCGCAAGGAGTAACCGCGCTGTGGGGCGCGCAACGCGTGGAGCGCCAGCGTATAAATCGCGTGCACTTCAGCTTCTACAACACGTTTGGAGATTCCGCACTTAACGCCAGGCCGTATTCTCTCTATGAGGCGAACCCTCCCAAAATTTCCAGCTGGACGGAATCCGCCGGACTCAATATCGGCGGGCCGCTGAAAATTCCGCACGTGTACGACGGCACCGACAAAACTTTCTTCTACATCAATTTTGGCGGAAATTGGTCGCGAAGCCCGGTGGACCAATTTGCCGCCGTCCCGACGCTGGCGGAGAGAAACGGCGACTTCAGCGCGGACAACACCCTGCTCTATAACCCGCTGTCGAACCTGACCGGCCCGAGAAGTTTGATGACGAACGCGGGTTGCTTCCAGGCTACTCCACCGTCACCCTTGCCTCCGGTTGGCGCCTGCATTCCCACAAACTTGATCAGCACGCAGGCGATCAATCTGCTCGCCTACGTTCCCATGCCCAATATTCCGCTGACGAGTGTGGCCGGGCAGAATTTCAATTATCACCTGCAGACGAATCTCCCCGGCCTGAGCAACCGCCTGAACGTCAACGTCACGCATCAGCTCACCTCGAAACTGAGCCTGGCGGTGAACTACAACCTCAGCGATGCCACCTCGCATTCGCTGAGCAGCTTTCCGGGGATCGAGGGAAACACATTCACGCGCGGGCAGAGCGTGATGATCGGGCTGACGCAGAACTGGACCAAGACGTTCATGCACACGTCCCAATTATTTTTTTCGCGCAACAGGTCCCTCGGACTGAACGAATTTTCGGGTTTGACGGATATCAGCTCGCAGCTCGGCCTGACGGGAACTTCGCCGAATCCGCTCGATTACGGTCTTCCCTACATCAGTTTCACCAACTTCACCGGACTGAGCGATCCGGTTTTTTACCTGGCCCGCAGCCAGACCTATCGTTACGTCGACAGTCTCCGCTGGATGAAGACCAAGCACACCGTCACGGCGGGTGGCGAAGTCCGGAAGTTGGACATCAACCGCGACGCCGATCCCGTCCCGAACGGCTATTTTGCATTTACCGGATTGATGACCAGCCAGCTGACTGCAACCGGCATCCCCGTCGATTCTCCCGCCAATTGCCAGTCGACTGCTCCCTCCGGGCCTTGCATCGGAAACGATTTCGCGGATTTTCTTCTCGGCTACCCGGCGAATACCAAAATTCAATATGGCGATACGTCCACGTATTTCCGCAACTGGGGTTTCATCGGCTACGCAACCGACGACTGGCACATGTTCCCGAAATTCACGCTGACGTACGGCGTGCGCTATGAGGCATTCACTCCGCCCACGGAAATCAACGGACGCATCACGAATCTTGCCGTGAGTCCGGACTTTACCCAGGTGCACTGCGTCACGCCGGTCGCGACAGATGGTTGCGACGCGGGCCCAACCTCGTCGTTGTTTCATGGCCATTACAATAACTGGGCGCCCCGCATCGGCATCGCCTGGCAGCCGCCCGGAAAATGGTTTTCCGGACAGCACCAGTTGACGGTTCGAGCAGGCTTCAGCATGTTTTATGTCGAGTCCTACTTGAATACGCTGGCGGGTGAAATGGCCAACCAGCCGCCCTTCGCCATAGCAAGCACGCTGACGCAGCAGACGGCCACCACCGTGCCCCTGAGCTTCCAGACAAACTTGTCCACGTCGGTACCTGGCACGGTCACCAACACGGTGGCCATTAATCCGAACTACCAGGTTCCCTATGCGATGATTTGGAATGCGGGCATCGAATACAATTTGGCGCGCACCACATTCCTCGAAGTGATGTACACCGGCACGCGCGGCGTCCACCTCGACGAGCTCCTGGGATTCAGTTCCGCAACCAACGGAATAACGAACGCGGCGGGGTTCACGTACGATACGAGCGGCGCATTCTCCAATCTCAACGCCTTGCAAGTGCGTTTGCAAAGGCGCATGACGCGCGGCCTCATGTTCATGGCGCGCTACACGTATTCCAAGTCTCTCGACGACGCCAGCACGATCGGCGGTGGCGGCCAAACGGTCATTCAAGACAACACCGACCCGCGCGGAGATTACGGGCTCTCGTCGTTCAACATGACACAACAGTTCCTGGGAATGTTCACCTACGACTTGCCGTTCGGCGACCACCACCGCTTCGCCGGCAAAGGTTGGCAAAAGAATGTCTTTGGCGAGTGGCGCGTGAATGGATCCATCACAGCAAATTCCGGCACGCCCTACACGATGCGGGTCTTCTCGAAGAACCAGGCCTGCCAGAATGTGCCCGGCACGAACTCCGAGCGCGCGGACCAGTCTGGCAATTCTTCCACTGCAAATCCGACGGTGCTGGAGTGGTTCAACACGGCTGCGTTCAGCATTCCCACTGCGTGCTTCGGTGATGCGCCGCGAAATTCCGTGATTGGCCCGGGCGCATTCACGATCAACTCGGGACTGGCCAAATCGGTTTGGTTCGGCCGGGACGGCCTGCGGAGGCTGGACTTCGTGTGGAACGCGTCGAACCTGCTGAATCATCCAAACTTTAACGGATTGTCAACGGTGCTGGGCTCAAGAACCTTCGGTCAAATTACGAGCGTCGCGGGAATGCGTACGATGACGTTCACGACGAGGTTCAATTTCTGATGAGGGTACAAGATTCAATCCGGCGCCGTATTCTGGCCGCGCTGGCCGCCGCGTCTCTCCTCGCTGCGCCGCTCGGCGCGCAGAGTTCGCAGCCGCAAGCGCCGCAACCGCAGGCGGTCCCCGTCAATCCGCGCCAGGGTCCCGTGCCGCCGCCCGCGAATAAACCCGTACCCGGCGGAAAGGCAACGATTCGCTCGACCGTCAGCCTCGTGGAAATCGATGTGCAAGTCACCAACCGCGATGGCAAACCGGTGAAAGGGCTGACCCAGGAGCAGTTCAGCGTCACCGAAGACGGCAAGCCGCAAAAGATATCGACGTTCGAGTACAACGACATCGAGCGAGTCGAAACCGCCGGAAAAGGGGAGGAAGCCCCGATCACGGTCCCGCTCGGAACCGTCACTTCCCCCGAGGAAATCAAGTCTGTAGTGCGCGATCACCGGATGATCGTGATGTTTTTCGACCTCACCTCGCTGGCAGCGGAAGATTTGCTGCGCTCGACGCGCGCCGCGCAGAGGTATCTCCAAGAGCAGATGACTCCGGCGGATCTCGTGGCCGTCGTCGCTTTCGGCAACACGCTGAAAATCGTCGCGAATTTCACCAACGACCGCGAGCTGCTCAAGCAATCCGTGGACGCCCTGGTGACCGGGCACGAAGCGGCGCTCTCGCAACTGGCCGATGCGGCGACGGCTGCGAACGGCGAAACCCTGGTTTCCGAAGACACCGGCGCAGCGTTCACCGCCGACGACACGGAATTCAACATCTTCAATACTGACCGGAAGCTCGCCGCCGTCGAGGCTCTCTGTGAAGTCCTCGAAGGAATTCCCGGGAAGAAATCCATCATTCAATTCACGAGCGGCATTACGCAAACCGGCGAGGAAAATCGCTCGGAGCTGATCGCCGCGACCAACTCGGCGAACCGCTCGAACGTCTCGATTTATAGCGTGGATTCGCGCGGGTTGATGACGGCGACACCGGGAGGCGACGCCAGCGTGGGCGCATCGGGCGGCAACGCGATGTTCACCGGCGCGACCGTAATTTCCCAAAGCCAGTCGCGCCAGGATTCGCGCGAAACCTTGGCGACGCTTGCGGGAGACACTGGAGGGCGTTCCTTTTTCGACGTCGGAGACTTCGGCAAGGTTTTTCAGAGCGTGCAGAACGATACGTCGGGCTACTACCTGGTGGGATATTACAGCGCGAACGCGGCGAATGACGGCGCATGGCGGCGCGTCCACGTGAAAATCGATCCGCTTCCCGCGGGCGTGCACATTCGCGCGCGCGAGGGTTACTATGCGCCGAAAAATTTCGGCGTCTTCACGACGGAAGACCGCGAGCGGCAACTCGAAGAAGCGTTCCAGTCGGATAATCCGGAAGTCGAGCTGCCCCTGGCTGTGGAAACCTCGGAGTTTCGGCTGAACGCCAATCAAGTGTTCGTGCCGATCGACGCGAAACTCGCGCCCAGCGCGCTGCAATGGGCGCAAAAGCGCGGCAGCCGCGAAACCGCATTCGATTTCGCGGCGGAAGTGCGCGACGCAAAATCCAACCGCGTAGTGGGCGCGTTGCGCGACACCATCACGGTGAAAATCGACTCGGAACATTTCCAGGACATTCAGCAGCACGCGCTGGTTTACCAGGGCGGTATCATCCTTGCGCCCGGTGAGTACAAGCTGAAATTCCTGGCGCGCGAAAACGAGTCCGGCCGGATCGGCACTTTCGAGCAAAAGATTTCGCTTGCGCCGCCGCAGCTCGATCGCCTGCAGATAAGTTCCCTGCTGCTTTCCAGCCAGGTGCAGGCCGTGCAGAACGCAGCGAAGATCAAAACACAGGCTCTGGCGAAGGACGCCAAACTGAAATCGTCGCCGCTCGACGTGGGCGGCGAGCGAATCATGCCCAGCGTGACGCGCGTTTTCACCGGCGATCAGACGCTGTACGTTTTCTTCCAGGCCTACGCGCCGCAGAAGGCCGACGCAAATTCCCTCCGCGCGGGCCTGGTGTTTTTCCGCAACGGGCAGCGCCTCTCCGATACGCCGATGGTCGCGCCCACGGAATACGACGAGAAGAGCCGTACCGCCTCCTTCCGCCTCAGCCTGCCGCTCTCGGCTCTGAGCGCAGGCCGCTACACTGTGCAGGCCATCGTAGTGGACGCGGGAACGGCGTACGCCGCATTCGCGCGCAATTACTTCGCGCTCCGGCCAACACCCAAGCCCGCCGCTTCGGCGACGATCCCCGCTGCACCCGGCAACTAGTTCGCATCTCTCGAGATTCGACCCGGGAAGGCCAATCGGGAGATTGGCGCTCCCAGTGGAATCTCATCGCCGCCACGAATCACCGACAATCCCGGATGCAACGAGACGCTGAGCCGCCGCATCCCTAAAGACATACAATCCGGCTCGACTTTGCAAGACAGCCCCTTCAGGCTATTCTTGCCCTTAGTTTTGGCATTGATCGGGCCCACGTCGAAGGAAAGGAAAAGTTTCTTGCGCCCCATATTCTCCGCTGCCGCCTTGATTTTCTTGTCCGCCGGATTGATTTCCGGACAAGCGGAAAGTCCGGTCGCCGCGGAGAAGTCCGCAGAAGCGCCTGGGACAATCCCGCTGGAAGTGCCGGAGGGCACTCCTCTTCCAGTGATTCTGGACAAAGAAATTCGGATCCAAAAAACCGGTCAGCCGATTCACGGAAAGATCGCCGAACCCATATATGCCTTCGACAAGCTGGTTGTCCCCGCCGGCAGCGAAGTTACCGGCAGCGTTACGCGGATCGCAGGCGTTTCGGCGCTGAAACGGACGGCTGCTGCGCTGGACGCGAATTTCTCTCCCTCCCGCGACGTGGAGATTACCTTCAATCAATTGGTGCTGCCGGATGGGCGCCGCGTCCCGCTACACACGCAAGTTTCTCCCGCGTCTCAAGGAGTTTTGCAGTTCGCCACTGCGCCGGAATCGAAAGACCAAAACAAGAGCGGGAAGCAGAACGCCGCCGTAAAGCTTGCAGCTGAAAAAGTCAGCGAGAAAAAACAGGAAATCAATCAGGAATGGGAAGCAGCGAAGCAGCAAGTAACGGCTCCAGGAAAGTTGCACCGGCTGAAAAGAATCGTGATCGCCGAATTGCCCTTCCATCCGCAGTATTTTGACGCGGGAACTCGCTTCAACGCGGAACTTCTCGATCCCCTGAATTTTGGATCGGAAGAGTTAACGCCGGAAAAAGTGCACATGGTCGGCACTCCACCCGCGGCGGGAAGCATCATCCACGCGCTATTGAAAACGCCGCTGAGCTCCGCCAGCGTGCAAAAAGGCGAGGCGGTCGAGGCGATCATGACAGAACCGCTGTTCACCGATACTCAGCTCATTCTTCCGGTTGGAACCCTGCTGAAGGGCTCCGTCCTGCAAGTGCAGCCCGCCCGAAGATTGCACCGAAACGGTCAGCTGCGAATCGTCTTCCATCAGATCGTCCCTCCGCAGTCGGCCGAGCAACAGGTCGAAGCCAGCCTCGAGGGAGTGGAAGTAAAGAATGACGAGAACCTGAGCCTGGATTCCGAAGGCGGCGCGCAAGCGACAACTCCGAAAACGAGATATCTCACCACCGGAATCTCTCTGGCGCTCGCGGCCTATTTCTTCCAGGATGACGAAGTGGTAGGAGGGGCGGCGACTGGGGCATCCGGTTTTCGCGTGATCGGATTTGTAACGGGAGCGCTCGTTCATTCGCGAGCGGTTACATCCACTTTCGGCATCTATGGCGCCAGCATGTCGGTCTATGATCATTTTCTTTCCCGCGGACACGACGTCGTCTATCCGAAAGATACGGCCATGGCGATCGGATTCGGATCGCGCGTGACGGGCGCGCCGAAGGCTTCGCCTCAAACCTGACTGCGATCAACTATTGATGTCGCCCGGGAACGCCATTCTCCTGAATAGCGTGGCGAAATTCGCCAATCGGGAGATTGGCGTTCCCGGGTTTCAGCACAACGTCTCTGCTGAATCATTCGTTTCACTTTGGCACATCGCTTCAAATGTAGCGCTCTACTCTTTCTTCTAAACCTGACACGCCTGACGAACGATATTCCAAATGTGTTCCGTACCCTCGCGGATGTAAGGGTGCCTTGTGTCTCCGCGCGCAGACCAATTTGGGAGTGATGGATGGATCCCATTCTGACAAGTTTCTCGCAGCAGATGAACACCGCCTTCTTGCTGACCGTCATCCTTGTGGCTGTTACAACAGGAATCGTTTTGCTGCTCCTGTTTTCGCTGGCGCGCCGCGCATTGCAACATTTTCGCGTGCGGCGATTTGACGCGCTCTCGATCAAGATTCACGGGCAGTGGCGTGAAATTGTGAGAGGAGAAATTCCGTCGCAAGAGTGGCGAAACGATTCGATGCGATGCGAAATCGTGCAGTCCATCGTGATTCAGGAAATTAGCGCGGCGACCGACAAGGACCGGGCCGGGTTGCAGGATTTTTTGCGCAAGAGCGGTTTGGTCGATCGCTGCATCGAACGCGTGTACGGCGGACACGGATGGAACCGGCGGCGCGCGATGCTGGCGCTAGGTGCGATGCGCGTGCCGGAGGCGATCATCCCGCTCTCGGAAGCGCTGGATGACTGGCAGCTAGACACTCGCATGGTCGCCGTGCAGGCTCTTGGCCGGACGGGCCTCGCGCAAGCAGCCGAACCCATCCTCGAAACCTACATGGTTGGCGGTCTCAAAGTGCCCGCCGATCCAGTGACGAACGCACTGGTGCGCTGCTATATGGATCGACCGGAGGCAGTCCTGCCGTATCTGCGGCGCTCCGTGGGAGAATCGCGCGAACTTCTCGCGCGGGTGGCCAGCGAACTGGCCACGCCGAGGATGGCGGATGAAATGATCCTTCTGGCCGAGGATCCCCGGCCGGAAGTGCGCGCTTGCGCCGCCAAGGCCCTGTCCATCGCGCCGCTGCCCGTGGCGATTCCCGCGCTCGCGAACCTCGTGCGCGACGATGCCTGGTTCGTCCGGCTGCGCGCCGTCTCGGCGCTTAACCAGATTCCTCATCCACGGACTATCCCAATCCTCCTCGAAGCGGTGCGCGATTCGAACCGCATGGTTCGAATGAAGGCTGCCGCGGCGCTGGCCAAATTTGAGCACGAGACGGTGGAAATTCTGCAAAGCATCGTCGATTCGCGCGACCGCTACGCGCTTCATGCCATGATCTCCGCCCTCGAACTTGGCGGCGGCTTTGAAAAAGTGATGGCGCAACTTGCCGATCCCATGCTTCGCGACGAAGCGGCCTCCGTGCTTCTCCACGCCCTCCGCGAAGGCGCCGCAGGTCTGTGGACCACGCGCCCCGCCGATCCTGTGGTGGAATCCGTTTTTCCGTAGTTTTCAAGTAGCACAGGCTTCAGCCTGTGGGGTTTCGTCCCGGTGCGGTGGCGGAAACCCACAGGCTGAAGCCTGTGCTACTAAATCACTCCGTCTTGCGTTCCGATTGGATATCGATCCCGAGCTGCTGGCATTTTTTGTAGAGGTGGCTGCGCTCGAGGCCCAGGGCGCGCGCGGTGTTGGTCATGTGGTGATGGTGGCGGCGCAGTTCGGAGAGAAGCACTTCGCGCTCAAACGATTCCAGGCGCTGCGCCAGCGGTCCGCTTCCTGCGGCGGATGCCGCTTCGCCGTTGCGCGCGACCGGCAGAGCGAGATTCACTTCCTCGGCGGTGATGGTTTCGCCGCCGGAAAGCAGCAGGACTCGCTCAACCACGTTGCGCAACTCGCGCACATTGCCGGGCCAGGCGTATCGCTGCAAAATCTCGATCGATTCCGGCGAAAAATGTTTCGGCCGCCAGCCGTTTTGCAAAGCGACCTGCACGGCAAAATATTCGGCGAGTGTGGGAATCTCCTCGGCGCGTTCGCGCAACGGAGGCAGAGCGATCGGAAAAACGTAGATGCGGTGATACAGGTCGGCGCGGAACGATCCTTGGCGGACCATTTCCTCGAGGTTGCGATGCGTGGCGACGACCACGCGCGCATCCACGGCGATGGGCTTGTCTCCGCCGACTCGCTCAATCTCTCCTTCCTCCAATACGCGCAGAAGTTTGGATTGCATCGCGAGAGGCATGTCGCCAATTTCATCCAGGAAAAGAGTGCCGCTCGCGGCCTGCTCGAATTTTCCGACGTGACGCGTAGCCGCTCCCGTGAAGGAGCCTTTTTCGTGCCCGAAGAGTTCCGATTCGATCAGCTCGGCGGGCACGGCGGCGCAATTGAGCGTCACAAAAGGCCCGGCATGCCGCGTGCTTTTCTGGTGGATCGTTCGCGCGATCAGTTCCTTGCCCGTGCCCGTCTCTCCCTGGATGGCGACGCGGGATTCGCTGGCCGCGACGCGCTCCACTTGCGCCATGAGCCGTTCCATGGCGGGGCCGGACCAGATCATCTCGTGCTTGCCGAGGCGGCCGCGCAAATCGCGGTTTTCGTCTTCGAGACGGCGAAGACGCAAGACGTTTTCGATAGTGACAAGAAGTTTTTCCGTCGAGATCGGCTTCTCCAGAAAATCCACGGCGCCGAGCCGCGTGGCCCGCACCGCCGTTTCCACGCTGGCCTGCCCCGAAATCATCACCACCGGCGTCGTCACCCCGGCCGCCTTCAGATCCTCGAGCAGCGCAATTCCATCCTTGCCGGGCATCACCACGTCCGAAAAAATCATGTCGAAATGATCCGTGCGAATGAGTTCGAGAGCGCGTGCGGCGCTGTCACAAACCGCGGCTTCGTATCCCGCGAGCCGGAACGCGCGGGAGAGTGAAGCAAGAGTGTTCGGGTCGTCGTCGATGAGCAGGAGGCGTGGCTTCGGAGAGTTCATGCGCGATTCACCGGATCAGGCCGCGGTGAAAACCGGGGGATCCGCCGGCCGGTCTTCGGTAGGATTCAATCTCTCCTGCGAAATCTTTTGTTCCAGGGGCAACTCGATGCGAAACGTCGCGCCCGCGCCCGGCGCAGATTCCACTTCAATTCTTCCATTGTGATCGCTGACCACGGATTGCACGATCGCAAGGCCGAGGCCCGTGCCGTGCCGCTTGTTCGTGTAATACGGCGTGAAGAGGCGCGCGCATTCCTCGGGCGTCAAGCCTTCGCCGGTATCGGTGACTTCGAGCCGCACCGCGCCGGGACGATGCGCCGTGCGCACGGTCAGCGTGCCGCCCGCCGGCATGGCGTCCAGCGAGTTGAGAATGAGGTTTTCGAGCGCACGGCGTAGCAGGATCGGGTCCGCCTGCGGGCGCGGAAGATTTTCGTCAAGGTACAGCTCCGGCGTGATGGGCGGACGTCCGACGGGCGCTAGCTGCGGCTCGAATAATTTCACGGCGCTGCGGACCAATTCGTTCACGTCCACGGGCTCGAATTCCGGCGGCGGCATCTTGGCAAAATCGCTGAAGCGGCTGACGATGGTTTTCAAATTCTCGAGCTCCGCGCGCAGCGTTGCCGTGGACTCGAAAAATATCTCGTCGAATTGCTCGGAAGTCTGCTCGCGGGCGCGTTGCAGATTCTCGACGGTGAGTTGTAATGGAAACAGGGGATTCTTCAACTCGTGCGCGAGCCTGCGCGCCAGTTCGCGCCAGGCGGCCACGCGCTCGGTTTGCACCAGGCGCTCGCGCTGCTCGGCAAGCTGGCGCGTCATTTCGTTGAAGGCGTCCGCGAGTTGGCCGATTTCATCGCGCGAGTGTATTTCCACACGCGCTTCCCAATTTCCCTCGGCGACTTCGCGCGCGCCGGCGGCAAGTTCTTCGATGGGGCGCGTCACGCGCGCCGAAACCCACCAGCCAAGAATGAGGCCCAGCAGAATCACCGCGCCGCCGACGAGCAAGGCCAATGCGCGTATGAAATTCAGCATCTGGATGAGACTCTGCCGCGAGCTGCCGACCAGGAGAACGCCGAGCAAATCGGCGTCCCGGCCGACGAGCGGAATGGCATTGAAGGTTTCTGAATTGGCGTTGGGCGCTGCGCCAGAAGCGATCGTTCTCTGCAGCTCGCGCCGGTTTCGCTGCACTTCGGTGATCATCGGCGAGAACAGCTCCGACTGGCTCGCCGGGCCGCGAGGATCGGTCAGTTCGGACGGCACGAAGCCGGGCTCCAGATTTCTGTACAGCAGCGTGCGCATGCCTTCCGGCAGCACCAGGGTCGCGAGAAAATGTTGATCGAGGCGCTGCCCTCCGATCAGAAAAAGACGTTTGTCCCCAACTCGAACCGTGCGGACCGCAAGCAAACCTAAATCCACAGCGTCTGGCGTGTCCACGCGGCGGAGAAAAGCGCCTTTTGAGTTCCAGTCCGGTTCCGCGCCCACCCAGTCGTTCTTGTAGCCAAAGCGAGCGGGCCACTCCGCCGAGGAAATCAGCGCGCCGTCATCGGCCACGATGTCGACGAAATCGAGTTGCTGCGTTTGGGCGATGCCGCGCGCGTCGTTGTAATACTGGGAGGCATCGGACTGCGGGCGGTTCAGGTCCATCGCCATCCGGAGCGTGGCCTCGGCGTCGGCGATGCTCTGCACGCGATGCGCGATTTCGTCTCCGCGCTGCGCGTATTCGCGGTGGAACTGAGCTACCAGGGCGTCGGTTCGCTGGCGGTCAAATTCCTCGAACGCGCGGCGCGTGTAAACCGACACGCCCCACGCCACCATCGTCACCGCGGCGACAATGGTCGCCACAAAGAAAGTCAGCAACTTGGTGCGAAAGCTCATGGGGAGATACCTCCCGCGGCGGACGGCGGCCCAAGCCAGACGTCCTCCAGCTTCCATCCGCCCGAGCGGGGCGCCATCCAATCGCGCACCTGCGGGCTGAGCCCATAACTTTCGGAAACGTGGACGAGCGGGATCACACGAAACGCATCAATCGGCGCGCGCTCGGCGGCATAGATTTGCTCGGGCGTTTCCAGATCCATTGCGGTTTCACCCAGCGAGTTCAAGAGATCCAAAAGCGCCGCCGAGGGATCGGGCGCGCCAATGCGATGGCGCACCAACCGAAAATCAGCCACGGGAGGCTTCGTTTTTCCGTCCGCCATTTGTCCCGACACTTGCACTTTGATCCCTACCTCGCGCAAATTGACAGCCACGCGGTCCGCTACCGCATGAGCTTCAGCATCGCCCGAATCGTAAACGAGCACAAGGGGCATGGAGCGGGAAAGTTCGCGCCCGGAAGCTGCCAGCAAATCCTTCGCCCGCGGCAGGTCGGCCAAAGCGGGAAATAGATGCGCGTACCCCGAAATCCAATTGGGCAGCAAACCGCCGGCCGAGACTCCCTGCTTTTGCAGGATCACGTCCGCGATGGAAGCGCGATCGATGGACAGCGAAATTGCTTGCCGCAAGCGGGCATCCTGCACGGCGGGACGAGACGCGTCAAATACAAGCGTGAATAATTCCACGGGATCGCTGGAAGCGGTACGCACGCCCCGCTGCGCGGCGCGACGCACTTGAGACGCGGGCAACTCCACCACATCGGCCTGGCCGAAGGAAATTGCATTGACCTGCTGTTGAGGGTCGACGCCCATCAGGAGTTCAATCTTGTCCACGAAGGGCCGCCCCGCCCAGCACGAATCATTTGCGACGAAAATTGCTTGCGCAGAGCTCCCCGCCGTTGGCCACTCCGCCACGCGAAACGGTCCCGTGCCTGTGAGGGAATTGTCCTCTGCTGCATGGAAAATCAGGTAGCGGCCCGTCGCCAATTCCGCCGGAAAATCCGGCAACGAGTGTTCCGCTTGAATGACGACCGAATCGGAAGTTGCGCTCACATCAAAGGAAGGGCCCAGCAACTGCTGAAGCGCCATCGCGGCGGCTGGCGGCGTCAGCGGCGACCCATCGCTGAATTTCACGCCGTCACGCAAACGAAATTGCCAACGCCTGGACTGCGCGTCATGTTGCCATGCAATGGCAAGGGCAGGCTGAATCGTTCCGTGCTCATCCCGCCTGACAAGGCGATCGAAGACAAGAGAATCCAGACGCTCGGCCGCTGCCGCTTCGGCGGGAGCCGCCGGCCATTGGCGCGGATCAATCGTAGCAAGGTGTTCGCTGATTTGAACGCGCAAGGTTCCGCCAATTTGCGGCCGCGTCGACGCCGCCGCATTCGGGGCAGTTGCGGCCGAACCCAGTGCGACGAGCGCCGCAAGCGCCACGCGCAGACTATTGCCCGCAGGAAAAGGACAGACGGTACGCTTCATAATTTCCAGTTGTGAGATTCCGCACGACAGCCCTGGGCGTTTCGGATATCGCGTGCAATGCCGTGATCGGCCCCGGGAAATCCAGTTCGGTGCTGACCGCGGCAGCGCCGCCCGACTCCGTCTGGAACACTTGCACAGAATCCGTTTGCGTGTAGTCGCGCGCGCCCGTCGCAAGAAACTGGCTCGCGCCGCCGCAGACAGGCTTCATTTCGATTACGGTGCCTTTGCCCGGCGGCGGAGGGCCCGGTGGCGAGAGATCGAACATCACTGGGAATCGGCCAGGGAGAGGTCCTCCCGACGACACCTCCGCCGGTGGACACGCATTCAAACCGGGCCTTTCCAAATTCACGTTGCAGACCCGCGGGGAGAGAAAGAATGCAATCGTATTTCCAACCGGGTCAAAGTTGAGATTCCCCCACGGATCGCGGCTCGCGCTCTGCATGGACGTGATTTCTAAAGTGCTTGCCGAGCCCGTTTGCTGATCTTGAATCCACAAACCATTCGGCAGGAGCAATACCAACCAGGATTTGCCCGCGCCGTTTGAAACTTCTCCCGCATCTAGAATCCGCTCCGGTCCTTCCCAGAATCTTTCACTGCGGATCGTCACGGGCATGGCCTTTGTGGAAACGCGATTTTCCGAGGAGCGTTCCGCGGCGATCAAAACCACCTGCGAGGAGTCGCCCTTGTGAATTTCGCCGGTCCAAACCAGGTTCTTGAAGTTCTCCGAAAGCGTGACCACCACGGAGATTTCCGCGCCACCATTCGCCAAGCGGACGCCGCGTTCCTGTAATTCAGCCTTGAGCGACTGTTCGATCCGGGCGGCTTCCCCGGGTTGTAAGGATGAGAGATTGCGAATTTCGCAGGACACATTTTCCTTGGCGGGCAGCGTTGCGGCAATTTTCTGGGCAAGTTCTTTCGCGGAGTCTTCCAGAGTCGCTGGATGGGCCAGGCTCGGAAGTCCCAGCGAGACAACCAGAAATAAAATCGCTCGGAAGGAGAGTGAGGATCGATCGGCGGCCATCATCGGTGTGCTGCGCTTGGCCTCGCGGAACACGCGGTGGAATTCCGCGCCACGGCCAAGTCTGCAAGAAATCATAGCACAAGCTATTGGGAGCGCCCTCGATCGCTGCCGGAGCTTTGCGCAATGTGTATCGTGCATCGGACGGGTCCGATCTTGAGTAGCACAAACATGCGAGCGCGTCCGGCCAGTTAGTGGCACAGGCTTCAGCCTGTGGGGGTTAGTCCTTGTTAGGCACAAAACCCACAGGCTGAAGCCTGTGCCACTGACTGGCCGGACGCGGATCGCGCACTGGCCACCGGCCGGGTGGCGCTCGCTCGGGAAAAACCTTCGCAGGGGCGGCGGTCCCTGTCCCGGTTTCCGGCGAGCGGCCCGCAAGGGTTTTGGCCGGTGGAACTCAATCTCAGATCGGGCTCCACGCTCGCCGCGGCGAGCGTTCAGCATAAAAGTAGAGCCCGTTTCTCCTCATTTCGTTTTCAGGATCTGCGCCTGCTTGCGAGCGGGCACAGGTCCATCCTGCTCGCTGTCATCGGGGTTGTTCGTCGATATCCCTCCCGAGAACGCGGAGCGCAGAACGTCGGAAGCGAAGAAATTGCGACCGTCAGTCGGCACCATGATGATTTGCAACTTGTCCGAGAGGCGCTCGGCGATAATTTTCTGAATCAGCATGGGATTCTGCTTGAGCACGGCCGCTTCACTTTGCAAACGCTCGGCGTCGGCGGCAGCGGTCAGGCGAATGGTTTCAGCGTTGGCCGCCGCATTCAAGCGCACCGAATCGGCATTGGCCTCCGCATTCAGATGTGCCGTTTCGGCGTCGGAAACGGCAAGCAAATGCCTTCGCTCGACTTCCGCTTTGCTGTCGATCACTTTGGACTGCGCGGCAGCGTCGGCATTTTCAACGGTGGCTTCCTTACGCGCCTGCGCTTCCAGCTTGGACTGTTCGATTTGCTTCTGTTTGAGCGGCAAAGTGTATTGCATCGCGTCGGACTCGGCCTTGGCCGCGATCACGCGCGATTCGGCGTCGGCCTGGGAGCGTTTCACCTGTTGCGCCTTGGCCGCTTCCGCCTGGAGTTCGGCGATTCTCACCTGTTTCTCGTAGATCGCCGTTTCAAATTCCATGCGCTCGCTTTCCTGCTCCTTCAGCAGGATATCTTCCAGCCCTTTGGCGTATTCCGCCGGTAGGCGAACATCGCGCAAGAGCACTTCCTTCACAACGATTCCGTCCGAGCCCAGACGGTCGGTGATGGTCTTCGTGGATTTTGAGCGGAATTCATCGCGCTTCACCGCGAAGACTTCCCGCACCACGTAATTGGGAGCAAGGTCGCGAAACGCTGTCGACACGACAGGCGCCACGATTTCCGAATCCACCGGCTGCGCGAGGTTGGCGTGGATGTACGCGACCTTCTGCGGATCGAGCCGGTAACGCACGGATACCGCGAGCCCAATGGTCAGGCCTTCGCGCGTTTGCACGGTCAGAACTTCATTCTTGGCGGCGGCATCGGACACAGCATTGGTCGTGAACAAATGATCGCGCAAGTCATACACGGCTATGCGCTGCACGAACGGCATGACCAGGTGCAGGCCGGGATACAGCGTGCCCTGTTGCACGCCCGAAATCTGGCTGATCCTCACACCGCCGGACCCCTCCGGCACCACGGCTACACTCAGCGCCACGAGCAGAGGCGCCCACGCCCAACCAAATATCTTCGCGGCGAGGGTCCAGCGGATGGGACGGCGCGTCCCCGCCTTTTCGGCCGCCCCGGGCTCCCCCGAGCCCATCAGCTTTTGAAACTGCATAGCCAAATAGACATCGTACGCAACCACACCTGCCGCCGTGCCGAACATTGCAATCCCCGCGGCCATCAGCAACCACTTCAGTGCGAACATGACTTCCTCCCTCCCCCTAGTTCTTGATCCCGCTCGCCGGAGAAATCCGGCGTTCGAACGCACTTCGGAGCGGCAAGCCTTACGCGGCGTCGCGCTGCCGATTCCCTACCTGCCCATTGGCAACAAGCCGGATGGGCTGGACGATCTTGGCAGTGACCGGCATCAGCCGGAACAGGCCGTGTAGTCCAAGCCAGGTCATGCACAGCGCCAGAAGGAACGAGAGCAGCGCTCCCTCGATTACCATTGCCCCACTCATGAAGGTTTCCATCGCAGGTCCTCGCTTTCCTCGCGGAAAGAAGTGGCACGCGGCTGGCCAATTATCAAATTACTGATAATAAGTGACTTGTGCTAATAGGGCGTTCCGTTAACCGTGGTCAATGGAACACGCTGTGTAAGGGTCCACGCGCGGGATTCACATGGCTCCGGCGTCTCGCCGGCGGCTTTCAGACGTGCGAGCGGCAGCAAAAACCGCCGGCAAGATGCCGGCGCCACACAATCCACGGCAGCGCCGCCCGAACGTGTCGTAAGAAATGGGCGACCGGAGGGCTGAGCGTCAACAATTCGCAAACGCGGCGCTTGCGCTATACTGAACGTGAGGAAGCAGGCCCGCGATGCGCAAAGAAGGAATCCAAATCGGGCGAATCTACGGGATACCGATCTTTCTGCACACCAGTTGGTTCCTCATTTTCGGGCTCATCGCCTTCTCATTTTATTCCGAGTTCGACGCCCTTCAGCTGAACATTCCCACCTCCCGTCTGTGGGGCCTGGGGCTGATGACCAGCTTGCTCTTCTTCGCTTCCCTGGTGTTTCATGAAATGGCGCACAGCGTCATCGCCAAGCATTACAAGATTCCCGTGGTTTCGATCACCCTGTTCGTGTTCGGCGGCGTTTCGCGCATCGGCCGCGAACCGACGCGCGCGCTGGAGGAATTCAACATCGCCGTGGCTGGGCCGCTGTCGAGCTTTTTTCTTGCGGGCGGCTTCTGGCTGGTCGGCCATGAAGCAGGCGGCAACGCCATACTGAGCACCCTCAGCGGATCGCTCGCAACAATCAATTTCTGGCTGGCAATTTTCAACCTAGTCCCCGGATTTCCCTTGGACGGCGGGCATATTTTTCGGGCCATCGTATGGGGCTTCAGCAAGGATTACGCTCGCTCGACGCGGGTGGCTGCGCGCTCGGGTCAGGTGATTGGTCTTGGGATGATCGCGCTGGGCGCAGGGGCTGCACTGAGAAACTATCAGCCGCTCGGCGGCGCGGTCGGAGGATTGTGGCTGGCATTCATCGGCTGGTTTATTTTGTCGGCGGCGAAGCAGAGCCAGGCGCAAGTCGAAGCGCGCGGGGCGCTCGAAGGGCTCCGCGTGGCCGACATCATGACGCCCGAATTGCACACCGTCGGGCGCGAGATTTCACTCGAAGACTATGCCCGCGAAATGGTGCGCACGGGGCGCCGCGCGCATCTGGTGGTTGCGGGCGATCAACTCGTCGGGCTGATCACGGCCGAGGCGCTGAACGCGGTCCCCCAGCAAGACTGGGAGGTCACTTCGGTGCAGGCCGTCATGCTTCCCAAGAATAAACTCCACTGGGCTGCCCCGGAGGAGCCGGCGCTTTCCCTGCTCGACCGCATGCGCACCATCGGGATGCAACAGATGCCCGTGATTGCCGGAGGAAGCGTCGTCGGCATCGTCACGCGCGATTCGATCCTGCGCGTCCTGCAGTCACGCCACGGGGTTGGCTGAGTGGCACAGGCTTCAGCCTGTGGGGGTTCGTCCTTCCAAGCGCTAAAACCCACAGGCTGAAGCCTGTGCCACCTACCGTAGCTGCGAACCTACCTTGCGCATCTGCCGGGAAAAATCGGCGGGATTGTAATTCGAAGGATTTTCGAGCTGCTGGAACAGACCGTTGATGGCGGCGCGAACTTCGGCGGCATTTGCGAGTCTCTCCGTGCGGGCGTAGGCGATGTACAGCGAATCGAGCGCCATGGCGGCCTGTTCGGCGGCGCGTTCGCCCTGGTTTGAAATCTCATCTGCGTCGTCCGAGATTCGTTGCAGGAGGCGCAGCGTCATCGCCGCGTCGTACGGCTGCGTCTCGATTCGCGCGGCGAGCTGAGTTGAAAGTGTGGCGGCGCTGGCCGATGCCGCTGCGACGGCGTCGCGGTCGGGATTTAACTGGCTGAGCGACTTGGCCAACTGCGCGACCTGATCGTCCAGGCGCGAGGCCACATCGTTGTCCACTTGATGCGCGAGTTCGCGGAACACTGCGAAGCGCGAGCCGTTCCACGGCGGATCGCCCGGGCGGCGGCCTGGGTAGCCGCGCTCCTGCCGCCAGCTCTGTTCGGGCGCCGTGAGGGAATGATGGCACGCGAAGCATTGCAGTTCGGAGTACTCCGGCCAATTCTTCCCCTTGGCGCGCCAGGCAACGCGTTCCATCGATGCTCGCAGCTGTACTGCTTGCCCCGTGCCCCACTCACGCACGCCGGCCCACGTGTCGGTTTCCGCGGAGACGCCGGGAGCGCTTTCGCGCGGCGTCTTCCAGTGCCTTGGCATCACGGCGGAAAAAGAATCAAGTTCAAAATACAAGTCGGGATGCCCGGCGGCGATCATTTCATGGTCGACGAATTTTTCCTGCGTGCCGAGGTGGCACGTCAGGCACTTCTCCGTGCGCCGGGCGAGGTTCCGCGTGTCGTACATTCCGGCAGCGACCGACTGCTCGTGCGTCCAGTTGCGAGTCGTGTGCGGGCCGAGCCATGCGGACGCAGGACCGTGGCAGCTCTCGCAACTGACGCCTTCGCTCAGATCGAATGTCTTGGCGCGCGCCTCGGCCGGCACGTCGAGCGCGTGGCAGGCGAGACACTTCGCCGCCTGCTCGGATTTGCCGAGGCCCAGGATCCGCCCCATGCGTTCGCCGACCGGTCCCGTGAGCGCGTCATACGCTTTCGCGTGCTTATCCTTCACGGCCCAGATGCTGTACTCGTCTTGAAAAATGCGGTTATCGGAGCGAGGCTTCACGCTGCCGTGGCAACTCGTGGAACTGCAGGAGCCGGGCCCCGTATATTTTCCGGCGTCCGCGGGAGGATTCGCGGCGCGCACCGGATTCAGCGAGGCAAAAAAAATCGCGCCGAGCCAAACCACGGCGCGTTGCACCGTCAATCGCTTGGCCTCAGGCCCGATTCTCATTCCTGTGCTCGGATGGAGCCCTGCCTTCTTCGCGCAGACCGTGAAGCCGGCCCACGTCAGAATTTTTATACTGCCCGCGGCAATCTAAGTCAACGAAAGCGCAGCAGCTTGTTTCCGTCGCTACTATGGAAAATGACCTCGGCGTCAGGATGGACTCGAAAGCCGGGGTCTGTTATATGAATTTTGGCGTGAGGCGGCCATTCCTGCGAGCGTCTACCTTCTCCGAGGAGCACCGGCTTGCTTTTTGAAGAATTGAAAAACATGCAGCGGCAGCCGGACGGCACGCCCGTGGCGGCCGAGGATCTTCTGCGGCTGCCGGTCTTCAAGGATATTTCTCCGCAATTTCTCAAAAAAAATGCGAACGCTACGGTCTGGCGCCATTTCGAGCGCGGCGACATCGTATGCCGCGAAGGCGAATTCGGCTCGACCGCGTTTTACATTCTGGAAGGAAAGGCGAGCGTCGCGCTCGCCACTCCCATCGCGCATGTGAAGGCGCAAGGCCGCCCGACCGGCTTTCTCGCGCGGCTGACGAGCAAGCTCACCAGCCGGCTGTCCCCGCGCGAAGAAGACCGCCGCGAAGACGAAGCGGACCGGCGCTCGATTCCAATCGACGCCCCTGTCGACCTCGCGTACGACCATCCCGTCGCCGAACTCGGGCCGGGCGAGCTGTTCGGTGAAATGACCTGCATGAATTATTACCCGCGCTCCGCGACCGTGCGCGCCGAGACCGATTGCATGATGCTCGAGATGCTGCGCAACGTTCTCGACGTCCTGCAAAAGAGCAAGGCGTTCCGGGCGCAGCTCGACGAAACTTACCGGCGCCGCGCGCTCGATTCGCATTTGCGCGACGTCTCGATCTTTCGCGGCTTACAGCAGGATTTCGTCGACCACTTGCGCGACCGCGTCGAACTCATGCGCTTCGCCCCCGGCCAGGTGATCTGCAAACAGGGAGATCCCGCCGACAGTTTTTATCTCGTGCGGCTCGGATTCGTGAAAGTTTCGGAGGAATATCCCGGCGGCGAACTGGTGCTGGCGTATTTGTCGCGCGGCGATTATTTCGGGGAAATTGGATTGCTCGGCGGAGGAACGCGCACGGCGGCCTGCTCGGCGCTCGACCACGTCGAGGTGGTCCGCATCTCCGCGGAAGATTTTCGCGCGATGGTGGAAATGTATCCGGAGGTTCGCGCGGGCCTGGAACGCGCCGCGCGCGAACGCCAGGAGGCGAATCAGGAGCGCTTGCGCATGGTGCGCAGCGTGCCGCTGGAGAGTTTTCTCGCGCAGGGGCTGATGGAAGCGCAGAGCCTGCTGGTGCTCGACCTCGAAAAATGCACGCGCTGCGACGCCTGCGTGACGGCGTGCGCCGATTCGCACGACGGCGTGACGCGCCTCGTGCGCGAAGGCCTGCGCTTCGAAAATTTTCTCGTCGCGACTTCGTGCCGGCAGTGCCGCGATCCGCTGTGCATGGTCGGCTGCCCCGTCGGAGCGATCCGGCGGCGCAATTCGCTCGAAGTGATTATCGAAGACTGGTGCATCGGCTGCGGCCTGTGCGCGAAAAATTGCCCGTACGGAAACATCAACATGCATTCCTTCGCGGCGCAGGCGGAAGACCACGAACATCCCGGGCAGAAGAAGGCGGTCGTGCAGAAAAAAGCCACGACCTGCGATCTTTGCACCGAACATGCCGAGCCCAGTTGCGTTTACGCGTGCCCGCACGATGCCGCGCATCGCGTCGAGCCGCGCGACTTCTTCGCCGGGACGCTGGGCCAGCGCGTCGGAAAATCAGGAAGGGCCCGGACATGATTCGCGAAGACTTGGTGGCGCAGGCTTCCAGCCTGTGGCTTTTGGACATTGCAAGGGCGAACCCCCACAGGCTGAAGCCTGCGCCACCAAATCCACCTGAAACACGTTGCCAACTTTCAGATCGTCAGAAAGGTTGTGTGAGATCAGAACCAGGAGAATGATCCGTGCGCATTGATCGCACGCACAAGAGCTGGCTCGTCGCATCGCTCGCAATCCTGGGCGTTTCGCTGCTGCTCTACGGTTTCTATGGCGTCCCGCATGCTGCGGGTTCGATGGGGGGCACCGCGATGGGGCTGGCGTTCGGCAGCGCGGGATTCGCGTTCATGATTTTCGCGGCGCTGCTGGGCGCGCGAAAAAGAGTGCCCGTCTACCGCTTTGGCCGCGCGCAAACCTGGATGCGCGGGCATCTGTGGCTCGGCCTAGTCAGTCTCCCGCTTATTTTATTTCACTCCGGATTCCGTTACGGCCATGGCCTGACGGCATGGTTGATGACGCTGTTGATCGTCGTGGTCGTTAGCGGCCTCTTCGGAGCCGCGCTGCAGCATTTCATGCCGCGCGTGATGACCCGCGAAGTGACCATGGAAACCATCTACGAGGAAATCGGACACGTACGCGCGCAGCTTCTCGAAGAGGCGGAAGAATTGATGAGGCAAGCCACCGGCGGCGAAAAGAAAGCGGCGGCCGAAGGAGGCGAACCGGATTCCGCCGCGCCCGCCGTCGCCGTGATGGATGAGGCGGCGCCGTTGCGCAATTTCTATGAACGGGAACTCAAGCCGTTTCTCGAAAAGCCTGGGACACACGGGAGCGCTCTGGGCGACGCGGCACAGGCGCGCTCCGCGTTCGCGCAATTGCGAACGCTGGCGCCGTCTTCGCTTCACACGACGATCGAGGATTTGGAAGGAATTTGCGAAGAGGAACGCCAACTCACCCGGCAGAGCCATTTGCACGTGTGGCTGCACGGCTGGCTGCTCCTGCACATTCCTCTTTCGCTCGCGTTGATTTTGCTTGGCGCCATCCATGCCGTGATGGCTTTGCGCTATTAGGACACGCCGACCTTGCCACGAACACGCACAACCAAGAAACTCGCGCAACGCATCGATCTTGACTATTTCAAGAGGTCGAGCCCGCTGCGCCGCTGGCTATTTTTGCTTTCCGTTGGGGCGCCGGCGCTCGCCATCTTGGGGATCGCGTGGTACGGCATTCGCAGCGACCGCCGCGTGTACTCCGCCGGAACCCTTTCCACCGCGCACGCGGTTCTCACGAAGCAATGTTCGGCCTGCCATCTGTCTAACCTGGGTTTTTACGACGCCAAAGTCATCGACCAGAAGTGCCTCGCGTGCCATGACGGCCCCTTGCATCACGCGACGCAGGCGTTCACGCCCGCATGCGCTTCCTGCCACGCCGATCACAGGGGAGCGATTCGGCTGGCCGCGACGAGCAACGCGAATTGCACCCAGTGCCACGCGAATCTCGCGACGCGCGGGAGTTCCACCAGCTTTGTCCGCAACATCGACGGTTTCGAAACCAATCATCCCGAATTCGCCGTGCTGCGCTCCGGGCGCCGCGACCCGGGAACGATTCAGCTCAACCATTACGTCCATTTGCAACCGAATCTTCTTGGGCCGAACGGCAGCCGCGTGCAAATGATCTGCTCCGACTGTCACCGTTCGGCAGCGGACGTCGGCGGTTCCTGGCCCTATGGGGATTCAAAAAGCGCGGTGGGAACTCCAAAAGAATTATCAGCGGGTGGTCCAAAAAACGAGTCGAGCATCTCAACCCCTTCGCGAGCCTACATGGCTGCGGCAACCTACGCGCAAACCTGCGCCGCTTGCCATGCGCTGCAATTCGACAAACGGCTTCCGGACGCGGTTCCTCACGACAAGCCGGAAGTGATTCACCCATTCGTGATCGCCAGATTGCAGGCCTACATTGCGGCACATCCGGCGGATTTGCGCGTGCCGCGCGATCCCAGCCGTGACCTTCCAGAAGAGCCGATCCCCGCGGACTATCGATTGTTAACGCCGCCGCAATGGGTCGCGGAGCGGACGGCCGAGGACGAACAACTTCTATGGCGTAAGACGTGCAAGCAATGTCACTCACTTATTATGGACGAAGGCGCTTCGCTTCCCAGAGTCGCGCCGTCGAACATTACCCCGCGCTACATGCCACACGCGACCTTCGATCACTCGCAGCACGGCCTTGTCGACTGCACGAGTTGCCACGCCGCCGCGACATCGAGCCAGCAAAGTTCCGACGTGCTTCTCCCCGGTATTGCGACGTGCCGCGCCTGCCACCACGCCGGCGCCGAAGCGGCGGAATCGCGCTGCTTCGAGTGCCACACCTACCACGATCCTGCGCTGCAAAAACCCGCGCACAGCAATTTTTCCGTGGCGCAATTGCAGGGTCGTGCGCGCTAAGTAGCACAGCCACTCCTGACTGTGTGGTTTTGTTGGTCGCATGGAGAGGCTCACCGATCTAATTTCGATTGCAAAGACCACACAGCCAGGAGTGGCTGTGCTACCAAAGCCTAAAGAATTTCGCCTAATTCGTCGGATTCGACGGGAATTTCAAGTAGGGCAAGCGCACGCCTTGCACGACGATTTCGTCGGCGCGAATCCCCGCTGGAGCTTCAAAGCCTGCCGATCCGCCTGCCGCCACGAAGTCATCCTGGTCGACGCCGTCGCCGCTGATGCCCAGCCCTCCCACAAGCATTCCGTTGCGATAGAGCGGCACGGAACCCGGAAAAAACACAACTCCGCTTTGATTTGGCCCGGCTGGTTGAAATCCCTGCGTGCAGGGATTCGCCACATCCTGCAAGTAGAGATTAAAAAATGGGCCGGGGGAACTGCCATTAATTCCGGGAGGAAAAAATGGCTGGGCGCCGTAGCCGATCGTGCGGTTCGTGACGGCCGTGCCCATGGGGACGCCCGTCAAATCGGCGGCCGACCGCGCGGCGCTGTTGAAGTACACCATGTTGCGGGCTTTGGTCGCGGCTACGTCGATGCTGAAGACCGTGCTGTCCGCCATGCGGTACAGGCCGATGATCGTGCCGTCGAGATCGGCTACGGCAATCGCCATGCGCGCGGAAGAACCGATGGGCAAACGAATCACGGCGCGCGTCGTATTCGCCGTTGCGATGGAGTTGTTGATGATCATCGTTACTTCGGACGCGGCAAGACCTCCGAGCGGGCCCGCTACCGGCGCAACCAGCATGCCTTCCGGCGGCGCGCCCGGGCTCGCCGATGGGCCCACGATGAAGCTTCCCGTGAAACTGCCTGCGCTCGTACCGGCCGGCGGCGTCGTCTGGTTGACGAATGGCAGAGCAACGCCGCCAATGAACACCACGCCGGGCGCGGCGGGCGCGGGGCCAAAACCATTTGAAGTTGCCGCCGCGTAGGCCGCATATTCCGCTACGTTCGGCGCGACACCCGCGACTCCGATGCCGCCCACCAGGCTGCCGTTGCGAAACAGCGGCTCGCCGCCGGGATTGACGTCGGTCGGATCGCTGTCGTTCACGTCCATTTTGCCCGTCGTGATGCCGAGGCCGGTCGTCGCGCCGGTGATCGAACGCGCAGGCGGCACCGACTGCCCGGCTATGAAATTTGTGGAAAGCGTGCAGCCGCGATTCGTGTTTTCGATTCCGTAGAGCGGCGCGTTCGGCGTGTTCGCAATTCCGGGCGGGAAATGAATTCCGCTGATGAAGCGCACGGTGCGCGAAGAAAGCGGTGCCTGATCGTTGCTGAAAAACGCGCCGGTGCGCGCGAGCGATACCGCAAGCTCGTTGACGTCCACTTGCATACTGAAATTTCCCGTGGCCAGCGCCGGCGCGGACGGCTTGCGATAGACGCCCAGGACATTCCCGGCGCGGTCCACGACGGCAATCACCATCGTGTTGGGATCAGCAGCCTGCGCCGCGGCTTGCACGAGCGCAGTGACGTCGGCGGCGGCAAGGCTCTGCACGGTTGGGGGCGGAGGTGTGGATGTCAAATTGCCGGCCAGACCTCCGCAACCTGCGGTCGTTGCAGCCAGCACGGCCGCGAATCTGAAAAATATCTTCCGCAGCGATTGAGATTTCTTGATTGCGTCGGTGAGCAGGCCCATGAGAAGTCCCTGCTTTGTTATCACATCGCCCGGCAGCGCTCAAGGGAGCCTGATGAGTTGTGCGAGAAGTGCAAACGGGTGGTTTGAGTAGCACAGGCTTCAGCCTGTGGGGGTTCGTCGAGGCACGATCAGTCGTGCTGCAACCAAAACCCACAGGCTGAAGCCTGTGCTACTAAATCAACCTCCCCGGCAATTCTGCAAGTCCATGAACCACGAGATCAGGCTCGAACTCCCACGGATCGAACAGGCGTTTCGGATCGCGCTGCACCCAGGCGGTGCGCAAGCCGCAAGCCTTGGCGCCGATCACGTCAAACGGGTTGCTCGAAATGAGCCAGACCATCTCTCTTTGAGCGTGCAACTCAGTCACAAGGTACTCGTACACGGCAGGGTCCGGCTTGAATGTGCGAAGCGGATCCACGCTCACGATCTTGCTGAACCGCGAAAGGATTCCCACATGAGCGAGCGATGCGCGAACCGCGCTCTCCGTTCCATTCGAGCACGCGGCAATTGTGAATCCTCGCGCCGCAAGTTCATCCAGGGCGCGGATAACATCCGGATAGGCCGGCAACTCTAGATACTTCGACAGCAATTTTTCCTGCGCCTCCGCGGAAAGAGGGATTCCCAATTGCGCGCTGACGAAGCGGAGCGCCTGCCCCGTGCACGCGTCAAATGGCCGGTACTTTTTCATGAGCGCGCGCCGAAACGAATATTCGATTTGTTTGCCGCGCCAAAGCTCGGACGCTTCCTTCGCTTTTTCTCCGAAGGCGGCGCGGAGATGTTCCTCCATTCGAAATGGATCGATCAGCGTGCCGTACACGTCGAAAGCCAGAACAGGATGGGGCCGCTCGTTGGGCATGCAATTCCTCGCATACCAAGCATAAAGGCGAATGCGCTTCTGTGGGAACGGCGAAAATGGATTTCGTCTTGTTCTTGGCCGCGAAGGGCGTGTTTCCATCTCGGCGCACGCCTGGGCAAAACATCTTGCCGAGGCTTTGCGTTTGTTGTTAGCTAGTTCGCGGCTGGCTTAGCACCTCTCGCGGCCAGGAGAATCAAAATATTCTGGATGCGGCGCGCATCCGAACCAATTCGGCGGCTTTGCCTGGGCTTCTTGCTGGCGCTCGTGCCGGCCGTGGGCGCGTTGCCGGCAAATGTACCCGTCAGGCACGCATCCGCGCGGCGGCGCCACGCGGCCGTCTCACGGAAGCATGCTGCTTCGCGCCACGTCGCGCGCCGCTCCCGCTCTCGACGCTTGTCCAGACCTTCCTTTGTGCTCGCTTCCGCGCGCATCCCAAGCCGACATTTTGCCGCAGTCTCGACCGGCTTTCCGCTGCCCGCATTTCCGGCCCAAGATGAACAGAGGATCCCGAGGCAAATTCCAAGCGAGACAGCAGCCCTGCAAGGAATTGTGAGAGATCCTGAGACGCGCGGAATTGTCGGGGCCTTGATCGCCCTCACCAATCGCGCGACGGGCATGACGCGCACTCTCACGACAAACGCCGACGGCGTGTTCCGCTGGACCGACCTCGCGCCCGGAACTTATTTGTTGCTGGCGCAGAGCGACGGGTTCGAGAGTTTGACGCGTGATGATTTGCTTCTCGACGCAGGCGATGTCGTCACCGTCGAATTGACACTTTCTCCTTCGACGATCCCTGCCACGCCTGTCTCTCGCTTGCCGCGCATGCCCGAACTTGGCCCGCCAGCACCTGCCGCCAAAGTCACGGTGGCCACTGCGCCGTATCGCGAGATGCGCCGCCGCCCAGATGCGGAGCCGGGACAGGAGATCGTCACGCCGGAGATTCTGCCGCCGTCGCAGGAAGTGTTTCTCGCGATGCCGGACCGTTGGAACGTGGCCATGCCGGAATGGAATCGTTACGGCCGGAGCGGAGAGTATCCGTACGTGCGCACGAGCCACTGGTGGGACCCGTTCAATCGCAACCGGCTGAAGGGTGACGTGCCGATCTTTGGCCAGCAGACGTTCCTGAACATCACGGCGACTTCGGACACATCTCTCGACGAACGCCGCGTGCCGTCGACAAGCAACATCAGTTCTGCGGCGCCGGACAGTAGCGAATATTTCGGCAGGGGCGAGCAATTTGCGCTGAGCGAAACATTTCGTTTTTCGTTTGATCTGTTCCACGGGGACACTTCCTTCCGTCCAGTCGACTGGCGAATCCAGGTGACGCCCGCCGTGAACGTGAATTATTTGAATGTGCGCGAGCTCGGCATCGTGAATGTTGATGTGCGCGACGGCACGACGCGCCTCGAAGCGCACGCCGGGCTTCAGGAAGCGTTTGCGGAGTACAAGATTCGCGATTTGAGCCCCAATTACGATTTCCTTTCCGTGCGCGCGGGGATTCAGGGTTTTTCCAGCGATTTTCGCGGATTTCTTTTCGTTGATGAACAGCCGGGCGTGCGCCTGTTCGGAAATCTCCATTCGGACCGCTGGGAATACAACGCCGCTTATTTCAACCTGCTCGAAAAAGACACGAACAGCGGTCTGAATACTTTCGAGCGACGCCACCAGCAAGTGATCATTGCGAATTCTTACATGCAGGATTTCATCAAGCCCGGCTACACGACCGAGTTCAGCATTCATTACAACAAGGACGACCCGAGCGTTCATTACGACGACAATGGATTTCTCGTGCGGCCTGCGCCTGTGGGAATTTTTCAGCCGCACGAAATTCGCGCCGCCTATCTGGGCTGGACCGGCAACGGACACTTTGGCCCGATCAATGTGAATCATGCGTTCTACGAAGTGCTCGGCACCGATAGCCTGAATCCCATCGCGGGGCGCGCCGTCACCATCAACGCGCAGATGGCCGCCGCGGAAGTTTCGATCGACAAAGACTGGGTGCGCTACAAGGTCTCCGCGTTCTATGCGTCGGGCGACGGAAATCCGCGCGACGGTCGCGCGACCGGGTTCGACACCATCGTCGACGATCCTTCCTTTGCAGGAGGAATTTTCAGTTTCTGGGACCGCGAAGAACTCCGCCTGCCCGAGACTGGAATCGCGCTCACACCCGGCGACAGCCTGCTGCCCAGCATGCGCACCAGCAAGACAGAAGGCCAAGCAAACTTCGTGAATCCAGGAATTTTCCTCGTGAACGCGGGCGCCAATTTCGATCTGACACCGAAACTCAAAAGTTTTCTGAATGTGAATTATCTGCGATTCGAGCGCACCGCGCCCATCGCGCTGCTGCTTTTTGAATCGCCCATTCACAATACGATTGGCCTGGACACCAGCCTCGGCTTTCAGTACCGCCCTCCGCTGTCCGAAAATATTTCGGTCACGGGTGGCGCCGCTGCTTTGTTTCCGGGACAAGGGTTTCGCGACATTTTTTCCGGAACGACACAATTTTCGCTTTTTGCGAATGTGCGTTTTCAGTTTTGAAGGAGAATTGTTCTCCTGGATCGGTCGGTATGATTTCTGAAGGCCGAATGAAACGCTGGATGAAAAATCGAAATCTCTTTGCCCGGCTGGCGCCTGCCTCTCCGTGGGCCGCGCTGGCCGTGAGCTTCCTCCTCGCCGCGTTAGCCGCGCGGATTCCCGCGCCTTCGTTGCGCGCCGCCGATGAGAAAGCTGGCCCGAACCTGCCGGGCCAGACGCAAGAGGAAGCCGACCACAAAAGCGCCGGATGCATTTCCTGCCACAAGCAAACCGATCAAGCGACCATGCACGCGACCGGCACGCTGCGCCTCGGCTGCACGGATTGCCACGGAGGAAACGCGGACACGCGAGTAGCTTCGGGCGCCGCGACCGCATCACCGGAATACGAACAAGTGAAGCGAAAAGCCCACCCGCAGCCTCGCGACCCAAATCTGGAAGACCGATCGGCGAATCCCGTGCGCTCATACACGCAATGGCTCAAGGAAAGCCCTGAATACGTGCGTTTCGTAAATCCCGGCGATCTGCGCATCGCGCCGGAAACATGCGGCAGGGCCGGGTGCCACCCCTCGGAAGTGCGCAACGTTTCCACCAGCATGATGACGACAGGAGGCATCCTCTGGGGCGCGGCGCTCTACAACAACGGCGGCTATCCACACAAGGACACGCGATTCGGCGAAAGCTACGCGCGCGACGGCGCACCGCAAACGGTTCGAACAATTCCGCAACCTTCCACAGAAGCGACACGTACTAAAGGCGTCCTACCGGAGATCACGCCGCTCGAACGCTGGGAAATTTCGCAGCCCGGCAACGTCCTGCGCGTGTTCGAACGCGGCGGCGGCCCGAAAGGCGAGGTCGGCGAACCCTCGCGCGATGCCACCGAGACAGGCAAACCTGACGATAAGCTCAGCACACGCGGGTTCGGCACACTTCTCCGCACCGATCCGGTATTTCTCGGTCTTCAAAAAACTCGCCTGCTCGATCCGCTGCTTGCCATGCCGGGCACGAACGACGAGCCGGGCGATTACCGCGCCAGCGGATGCACGGCTTGCCACGTTGTATATGCGAATGATCGATCTGCGGAACATTCCGCGCAGTATGCGCCATTCGGCAATCGCGGCTACAGCTCGACGAACGATCCGACGATTCCGCGCGAAGAGTCCGGCCACCCCATCCGCCACGAATTCACGCGCTCGATCCCGTCGAGCCAGTGCATGGTCTGCCATGTCCATCCGGGCACGAACATGATGACCACCTATTTCGGCTACACCTGGTGGGACAACGAATCCGACGCCGGCGCGATGTACCCGAAAGAGCAGCACAACCCAACAGAGGAAGAACAATTCGAGGTGTCGCAGCGGAATCCGGAAGGCGCGGCCGCTCGTGGACTGTGGTCCGACGTGAGATTTCTCGCGGAGACGGGCAGCGCCGAGTTCAACGCAAAGCTGAAGGACACGCAGTTCGCCGATTTTCACAGCCACGGCTGGCTCTTCCGCGCCGTATTCGCGCGCGACCGCGAAGGACACATGCTAGACGAAAGAGGGACTGCGGTCGCTCCCGACGATCCGAAAAAGTTTGAGAAGGCCGCGCACCTCGCGGACATTCATTTGCAGAAAGGCATGCAGTGCGTGGACTGCCATCTTGAGCAGGACAGCCACGGCACAGGAAAACTCTATGGCGAGCCGCGCGCCGCAATTGAAATGGACTGTGTCGATTGCCACGGCACAATTTCGCAGCCGGCAACGCTTGTCACGTCCGGCCCGGCGGCATCCGGCGGAGGCACGCACCTGGACGCGCTGCGCACGCCGTGGCGCGAGCGGCAATTCGAGTGGCGCGAAGGGAAACTCATCCAGCGCTCCATGATGGACCCGCACCTCGAATGGGAAGTGGTGCAGACCCTCGACTCGATCACGCCGGGGAACGCGCACTACAACGAGAAATCGCGCCTGGCGAAAACGCTGCGCACGGATGGCGTGACGTGGGGCGACGTTCCGAAAGACGAATCGCAACTCGCGCACGCCAACAGCAGCATGACGTGCTACGCGTGCCACACCTCCTGGACGCCCAACTGTTTCGGCTGTCACCTGTCGATGACCGCGAACGAGAAACGCCCGATGCTGCACAACGAAGGGCTCACGACGCGCAACTGGACCGCCTACAATTTCCAGGTGCTCCGCGACGACGGCTACATGCTCGCCGTGGACGGCGCCGTCACGGGGCATCGCGTCGCGCCGGCGCGGTCTTCGTGCGCGATCCTGGTGAGTTCGCAAAATGCCAATCGCGAGTGGCTGTACAATACGCAACAAACTGTTTCCGCCGAAGGATTCAGCGGCCAGGCGTTTTCGACGTTCGTGCCGCACACGGTTCGCGCCCGCGAGACGAAGCAATGCACCGATTGCCACGTCTCCGCCGCGCGAGACAACAACGCCTGGATGTCCATGCTCCTCTTGCAGGGCACGAACTTTCTCAACTTTATGGGACGCTCCGTGTACGTGGCGACCGGCAACAAGGGCTTTGAAGCCGTCGCGACCGCGGAGCACGATGAGCCCGAGGCCGTCATTGGCAGCGATTTGCAGCGCATGGCCTATCCCGATGATTTCCAAAAACACGAGGACCACAAGCGCGAACTCACGACAGCGTATCGCCACGGCGGAAACGTTCTGGACATTCAATTGCGCGGAGAATATGCCTACGCCGCAATGGGCGCGGACGGGTTTCGCGTTTTCGACGTCGCCAACATCGACAACAAAGGTTTTTCTCAGCGCATGGTAACCGCGCCGGTTTCCCCGCTCGGCCAGCGCCTCTACGTAAAGACGAAATACGCGACAGCCGTCGGGACTCCCACGACTCTTGCCGTCGACCCGCTTCGCACGCACGATCCCGCGAACGAAGAACAGAAGATCCATTTGATGTACGGATTTCTCTACGTCGCGGACAAATATGAAGGGTTGGTCGTCGTCGGCAATCCCGATCTGAAGGGGAAAAATCCCGGCGTTGGCACGCTGCTCGACGGCAATCCGGAAAACAATTTTATCGGCCGAGCGGCGACGTTCAATCCAGATGGCATTTTGAATGGCGCGCGGCGCATCACGATCGCGGGAACGTACGCCTACATTCTCTGCGACAGGGGGCTCGTCGTCGTCGATCTCGATAATCCGCTTGCGCCGCGCGTGACGGCGGAAATTGGCACCCCCGATCTGGCAGACCCGCATGGCGTCGCCGTCCAATTCCGATACGCCTTCGTCGCCGATCGCGACGGATTGAAGACGCTCGAGGTAACCGACCTCGCGCATCCGCGCATCGTGCCCGGCGCATTTGTGAAATTGGAGGACGCGCGCAATGTCACCGTGTCGCGTACGACCGCGTATGTCTCCGCAGGAAGGAACGGAGTCGCGCTCGTCAACATCGAGCAGCCCGAGCATCCTCGCCTCGACCGAATGTTCACTGCGGATGGCCAGCTGAACGACGTGAACGACGTAAAGATCGGCGCGGTCGATGCCAGCGTCTTCGCTTATGTAGCCGACGGCCGCAACGGCCTACGCATCCTGCAAGTGATTTCGCCGGAGGATTCCTCCGAGTCTTACGGATTCAGCCCGCGGCCGACTCCGAAATTGATCGCCACGTATCGCACGGTCGGCCCGGCCCTCGCGATTTCGCGCGGCATTGACCGCGACCGCGCCGTGGACGAGAGCGGCAACCAGCTCGCCGTATTCGGACGCCGGGGCGCGCGGCCCTTCAACCGCGCGGAGGCCGAGAGGCTGTACCTTCGCAACGGAAATCTCTACACCGTCACGGATGCGCCTCCGGGGCCGCCGCGGGCGCTTGCAGCCACAGATTCACCGCTTCAATCCTTGATCGATCGTGCGCGAGCGCTGCTTCACTAGGGTCAAAGTAGCACAGACTTCAGTCTGTGGGTTTCCATCAGAGCTTGGCAACCAGTCGAAAATCCGCTACCGCACAAACGACAACGGCTTGCAGGCTACATCCTGGGTTCTCTCGCGGAAACCCACAGACTGAAGTCTGTGCTACTTACCCCTCGCGCAATTTATGTCCGGCTAGATTGCCCAGGCCATCGTAGGCGGCGTACTTGTAGAGTTCGGAGAGCGTCGGGAAATTGAAAACTAATTCGATGAACGTATCGATCGCGCCGCCGGATTCGAGGACGGCCATGCCGAGGTGAATCAGCTCCGTCGCGCCTTCCCCCAAAATTTGCACTCCGAGCAATTGCTTGTTCTCGGGGCGGAAAATTAATTTCAGCAATCCCGTCGAGTCGCCGATGATTTGCCCGCGCGCATTGTTCGCGTATTTCGCGCGCCCGACCACGTGGCTGATTTTCCTGACCTCGCAGGATTCTTCCGTTTCGCCAACCGCGGAAATTTCCGGAATCGTATATATGCCCATCGGAAGCTGCGACGCAAGCCGCTGCTTATAAGGGAATCCGAATGCATGGCACATCGCGACGCGCCCCTGCTCCATGGAGGTGGACGCCAGGGCGGGAAATCCGATCACGTCTCCGGCCGCATAGATGTGAGCCACGTGAGTTTGGTACCGGTCGTTCACGTCGATGTTGCCGCGTTGATTGATTCCGAGTCCCGCCTTTTCGAGGCGCATCCCGTCCACCGCGCCACGTCGCCCGGCGGCAAACAGCGCCGTCTCCGCTTCCACGACGTGGCCCGACGCGAGCGTCATGCGAACTCCGCCAGCGGTGCGTTCGGTTCCCTTCGGCCGCTCCTGAAAAAAGAATTTCAGTCCCAGGCTCGCCAGGCGCGCCCGCAACTGCTCGGAAATTTCAGCGTCCAGAAACGGAAGCAGGCGTTCGCGGCCATCGACGAGCGTCACTTCGACGCCCATCGCGGTAAAAATCGAAGCATACTCGCAGCCGATCACGCCGCCGCCCACGACGATCATGCTTTTCGGGATGCGGTCCATCCGAAGAATCGAATCGGAATCGAAAACGGTTTTGTCGTCAAACGGAATTTCCGGCGGGCGGTGCGGCTTGGAGCCGGTCGCGATCAAAATCACTTCCCCGCGCAGGTGGCGAGGCGCGCCGTGCTGATCCACGGCGCTAATTGTGTGCGCATCCTCAAATTCTGCCGAGCCGGTGACCAGCTCAATTTTGTGCGCGGCCAGGTTGGTCGCAATCTTCAAGCGCTCCGCGGAAACGACCGCGTCCTTGCGATGCATGAAGCCTTGCACTGTCAGCCCTTCGCGCAGGGAGTAATCGATGCCGTAGAGGCCGCGCTGCCGCAGCCCGGAAAAATAAAGAGCCGATTCGCGCAGCGTCTTGCTTGGCACCGTGCCGGTGTTGACGCCCGCGCCGCCCAAATCCGGCCCGCGTTCCACAAGCGCGACGCGCTTGCCAAAGTACGCCGCCTGCGCCGCGCCCTTTTCTCCCGCAGGGCCCGAGCCGATCACGACAAGGTCAAACGTTTCCACGTCGAACGCTCCTCCGGTTCGCGAGGTGCACGCGCCCGATTGTAGTGGAATCGGAGAAGTTTTCGTAGCGCCGGCGCTACATCAGGCCGTGCGGCGGGTGGCTGTCCCAACAGAATCCTAAGCTCCGTCCAGTGGATTCATGCATCCATTGACAACGTTTCCCGCCTCCGACATTCTAGGCGGCGGCTCAGGGCGCTGAAATCTTTTGGAATGCCGCCCTGCCTTGATCCTAACCGCGGAGTCCGTCGAAATGCCAAATGAAAAAAACGTGTCCGCACTGCTCGACGAGCGCCGGACATTTCCTCCCTCGGAGGAATTCAAGCAGCGCGCCAATTGGAACAACCCGGCGATTTACGATCATGCTGCGAACAACCCGGAAGGCTTCTGGGCGGAACAAGCGAAGAATTTGGAATGGTTCACGCCTTGGCAGCGCGTGCTGGAGTGGAACGCGCCGTGGGCCAAGTGGTTCGTGGGCGGAAAACTCAACGTCACCTACAACTGCGTGGACCGGCACGCTCATTCGGCGCGGAGAAACAAGGCAGCCATTATCTGGGAGGGCGAACCGGGCGACACGCGCGTGCTGACGTTCGGGATGCTCGAGCGCGAAGTGAATCGCTTTGCCAACGCGCTGAAATCGCTGGGCGTCGCGAAGGGCGACCGCGTCGCAATCTACATGGGCATGGTTCCCGAGCTGGCCATCGCCATGCTCGCCTGCGCGAAAATCGGCGCGGCACATTCTGTGGTGTTCGGCGGATTTTCGGCGGAGGCGCTGCGCGAACGCATCAACGACGCCAAAGCGAAGGTACTGATCACGGCAGATGGCGCGTGGCGGCGCGGCACCGTGGTGCCGCTCAAGGCCAGCGTGGACGATGCGCTGACCGGGACGCCGACGATCGAAAAAGTAGTCGTCGTGCAACGCATTGGGAAAGCCACGCCGATTTCCATGAAGTCGGGTCGCGACGTATGGTGGCATGAAATCGTCGCAAACGCTTCGGATGAATGCGCCGCCGAGCCCATGGATGCGGAGGACATGCTGTTCATCCTGTACACCAGCGGCACGACGGGAAAGCCGAAGGGCGTCGTGCACACGACCGCCGGGTATCTGGTCGGCGTGAGCACGACGCATCGCTTCGTCTTCGACATCAAGGAAGATGACGTTTACTGGTGCACCGCCGACATCGGCTGGGTCACGGGCCATTCCTACATCGTGTACGGACCTCTCGCCAACGGCACGACGACCGTCATGTACGAAGGCACGCCCGACTTCCCCGACCGCGGCCGTTTCTGGGAACTCGTCGACAAATATGGCGTCAACATTTTCTATACCGCGCCGACGGCGATTCGCACATTCATGCGCTGGGGCAAGGAGTTTCCGGACAAGTTCAAACTTTCCTCGCTGCGGCTGATCGGAACCGTGGGCGAGCCGATCAATCCCGAAGCGTGGATCTGGTACAACGAAACCATTGGCCGCAGGCGCTGCCCTATCGTAGACACCTGGTGGCAAACCGAAACCGGCTGCATCATGATCTCTCCCCTGCCCGGCATCACCGCGACGAAACCCGGCTCGGCTACGCGCCCTCTTCCCGGAATTGTCGCCGAGGTGGTGGATGTCGACGGCAAGCCAGTTGGCCCGGGCGGCGGCGGTTACTTGGTGCTCAGCAAGCCGTGGCCTTCGATGCTGCGCACCGTGTACGGCGACCCGGATCGCTACGTGCAGAATTACTGGTCGCGCTATCCGGGAAAATATTTTACCGGTGACGGTTGCAAGCTGGATGAAGACGGCTATTTCTGGCTCCTCGGGCGAGTGGATGACGTCATGAACGTCTCCGGGCATCGCATCTCGACGTACGAAGTGGAAAGCGCGCTAGTGGATCACTCCTCGGTGGCCGAGGCCGCAGTGATCGGCAAGACGCACGAAATCAAGGGCCAGGGAATTTCTGCGTTCGTGACTCTGAAGGAAGGCATCCAGCCGAGCGACAAGCTGAAAGAAGAATTGAAGAATCACGTCTCCACGAAAATCGGCTCCATCGCCAAGCCCGACGATATTTTCTTCACCGCCGAACTTCCGAAGACCCGCAGCGCCAAGATCATGCGCCGTCTACTGCGCGACATCGCCGAAGGCCGCGTCCTCGGCGACACCACAACCCTCGCCGATCCCACGGTCATCGCCAAGCTCAAAGAGCAAGCCAAGGATGAGGGGTAGATCCGCTTCTGACTTGGATTGCGTTCCCTTCGCGTGCTAGCCACCGCCAAAAAAGAGGTAGGCTACAGGAGCTGGCCTTCGATTCTGTACGATTTTGTACGATTGACGATCAAGCCGACACGACCTAACATGTAGTTATGCTTCCCGACCTCCAGACCCCGGCGAACGTGTCTCCGGGCGGAGCGCTTGCGGACCGGTTTGGCCGGCCCCTGCGCAGCCTGCGCGTCTCCGTTACTGACCGGTGCAACCTGCGCTGCAAATACTGCATGCCGCAGGAGGAGTACGTCTGGCTGCCGCGGCAGGAACTCCTGACTTTTGAGGAAATTGCGCGGCTGGTGGAGGTGTTTACCTCGCTGGGCGTCGAAGACGTGCGCCTCACCGGGGGCGAGCCGCTGCTGCGCCGCGATCTCCCGCAACTGGTTCGAATGCTGGCGGCCAATCCCCGGATTCGCGACCTGGCCCTCACGACCAACGGGGTCTTGTTCGCCGAGCAAGGCGAAGCACTGCGCGCGGCGGGATTGCATCGCGTGACGCTCAGTTTGGACACGCTGCGGCCAGGGAGATTCGCTGCGCTCGCGGGGCGCGACACGCACGCGCAAGTCCTCGAGGGGATTGGGGCCGCTCGGCGTCTCGGATTTCCAAGACTGAAGCTGGATACCGTCGTCCTGCGTGGCGCGAACGACGACGAACTCGCCGACTTGATCGAATACGGGCGCGGCCTCGAAGCCGAGGTGCGCTTCATCGAGTACATGGACGTCGGCGGCGCGACGGAATGGTCGCTCGACAAAGTTTTTACCCGCGCCGAAATGCTCGACCGGCTCAGCAAGCGCTACGGGACGATCACGCCGCTCAACGAAAACTCTTCCGCGCCAGCCGAGCGGTTCCGCCTTCCGGACGGCGCCGTGTTCGGCATCATCGCCTCGACCACCACGCCATTCTGCAGGACCTGCGACCGCAGCCGCTTGACCGCGGATGGGCTCTGGTATCTGTGCCTGTACGCGCAAGCCGGTATCGATCTCCGCCAAATGCTGCGTGCGGGCGCTGCGGCCGACGAAATCGCCGCGCTCATTTCTTCCGTCTGGCGCGCGCGCACGGATCGCGGCGCGGAGTTGCGCGCCGCTACAGGCGAGCGCGGCGTGCTGGTCGGGATCGAGCAGCTTCGCCTGGATCCGCACCTCGAAATGCACACCCGCGGCGGTTAAGGTAGGACAGGCTTCAGCCTGTCTGGTTTTGACTTTCGCTTCGATTTCAAATGCGACAGGCTGAAGCCTGTCCTACTCGGATCACAACGTAAAACTTGTGTAGACCGACGTGCGCAGCGCGGGCGTGAAAAGCTGATCCGACCAATAACGGCCGAAGCGCCAGCCAACTTCCCAGCGATTGCTGATTCGTTTCACCCTGTAAGCCAGGGCGGAATCCAACTCTTTTCCATAATGGATGTGCATACTATCGGAGTGGTAGTCGTAGAAGATCAGCGTTCCAACGGCTCCGTCCAGGAAGCGGATTGGTCCGTTGGCGGACAGATAGCGGGCTTGCAGGCCGTTGCCGCCGCCCCCGCTCGGATTGTTGAAGAACAAATCCGTCCAACCGTTGAACGGGGGAGCGAGCGGGGTTGTCAATTTGTCGGTGACGCTGCGACCGCCGAGCAACGCGTAGCCCGCTTTGAAAGTGAATCCGCGCCAGCCCGGGCCCAGCTCTCCCAGATAATAATTCGCATCCACCCTGTTGGGATTGGTGCCGTAGTTCTTCTGTTTGGCGTATTCGGCCGTGTACACCACGCTCCAATCGTCGTTGAACTGGTAGGGCCCGGTTACCCGAATACCATAGGTCTGGGTCGAGGTGGCAAATTGCGCGGGCGCACGAAAATCAAGCAACAGGCCGTAGAGCGCGGTGTTGATCCGGCCAGGCCTGCCCCACTTCAAGTTCACCATGTCCGTATGCATGGGCTGTTCGCCATCGGTGGCGTTATAGCCATCCTCGCGATAGAAACGGCCGATGAAGGCGTAAGTTAAAGAGAAATGCCGGGGCAGGTCCGCGTCCAATCGAATTGCGTCGAAGGTCCCGTGGACCTGGCGCCAGTTCGAAATGCTCAGAAAGCGACCATCATTCAGCGTAAGCTCCTGGCGGCCAATCGTCAGCGTCAGTTTCTTGTCTGGCATGCCGTGCGTCCATTTCAAGTAGCCCTGGCTCATTTCCAGGCTCTTGGGGTCCAGAATCGCTGGAAGATTGGGACGATTCTGCGAGGGAAGCGTTGGGTCGCTGTAGTCCGCGGGTCCGGTGACGATCACCGCCTCGCCCTGGGCGAAAAGAGAGAATCCGTGAAAGGCCGGCGTTTCATAGCCGAGCGCCAGACGGAGAGTGGGAGCATAGGCGGTTGCGGTAAATGGCGCCCCGTCGCGTTCGAAGCCTTCGAAGCGAAACCGGGAGTTAAAAGATATTTTCCCTTCCTTCAGCGATGACCACATCCAGGGGGAACCTGGTTCCTTCGGCGCCTGAGCTGGCGGAGCCTGATTTTGAGGACTTTGATCCTGTGCCGCCAATTGAAGTGGAATTATGCTGCAAAAGATTGCGCCGAGAGAGAGAGCAACAATTCGCGGGGCCCGTTTCAAATTCATGATCGCTTGGCCTTGCAGGGCGCAAGCGAATATTTCACTTCATCAGTGTCCGTAAAATGTTCGATGGAACACACAAATCTGTGCTTGCGAGCAGAGAAGCCCATTTAATTTCACCCGTGGCATATATCCTACATCAAGCCGCCACTCGCTTGCATGGCGTTGGGGTTTGAGTAGAACAGGCTTCAGCCTGTGGGGTTCCGTCAGTGAACCCAGGCCGTGCCTGCCAGCCAAGATTAATGCGCCATCCGAGCTCCAATGGAACCCCACAGACTGAAGTCTGTGCTACTTAGCCCCTCATCCGATCGCCCGGAAAATCCGTATTGAACGGCATAGCACGCAAATTCGACGAAGGGACAAGGACGCCATGCCTGAATTCAATCTGGAAAGCTATCTCGAGCACTCCAAGAAAGTGGACGTTGGAGACATGGACTTCAGCCAGGCAACGCGCTACCCGCTTTCGGATGAGGAAATTCGCTGCCTTACTTACATGATGGACATTGAGACGCACACGATCGTCTACTTAAAAGGCATTCTCTCGACCTGCGCCATTCGGGATCCCCGCACGACTTCGTTCCTGAGCTGCTGGGCCTACGAAGAATTTTTTCACGGCCGCACGCTCAGGCGCTTTCTCGAAGCCGCCGGCGTTTCCTTTTCTCCGACCCGCATGGCCGAAGTTCAGAAAGAGGCGTCTTGGCGCGACTGGATCGAAAGTGTGGGCTCATCGCTGATTTGCCAGATTTCGCGCCATTTCCACGCGGTCTATCTCACCTGGGGCGCGATCTCCGAACTGACCACGCTCGAAGGCTACGGCATTCTGGCCGCGCGGTCACGCCATCCGATGCTCGCTGTGTTGTTGCGACGCCTGGCCAAGGACGAGCGGCGGCACTTTTCGTTTTACTACAACATGGCGCGCGAGCATCTTGTCCCGCGCGCCGCGCGGCGCCTCACTACAGGAGTGATCAAGTATTTCTGGATGCCCGTCGGCGGCGGCGTCAAACCCGATTCGGAAGTGGACTGGATGAACCGCTTCATCCTCGGGGACTCGCGCGGCGGCGAAGTAGCCGCTCGAATCGACGCGACCATCGCCAGGCTGCCGGGTCTCGAGTGGTTTGACCGGCTGACGCGCTCACGCGAGGAAAGCCTCAACCGCATCGGCAGGATCGAACCAGCGCTATCGCCGATGATTGCAGCAGATTGACCGGCCACGAAAATACAGTGCAAGCCTGGCTATGATGAGGAAAGCTGCTCAGAACGAGGAAAGAAACAAAAACGAGCGCCGGCCAATCAGACCACTGCCTCTGCAGTCCACGCGGAGACGCGGTCGCGCCCCTCGCGTTTCGCGCAATACAGCGCCTGGTCGGAAGCTCTCAAAACTTCCGCCATCGTCGGACCGTGGTCGGGAAAAAGAGCCACGCCGATCGAGACGCTGACGGTTCCGAGGAGCTGCCCGGCATACTCCACATTCAGTTGTTTCACCTGCTGGCGCAGAATCTCCGCCCGTTGCAGAGCTCCTGCTAAGTTAGAATCGGTGAGCACGAGCACGAATTCCTCTCCGCCATAGCGGCAGGCGATGTCCTGTCCCCGCGTGCTCCTTTTCAAGAGGTCCCCGAGCGCGCGAAGACACGCGTCGCCCGCCTGGTGCCCAAACGCATCGTTAAATCGCTTGAAGTGGTCCAGGTCCACCATGACGATTGCAACCGAGCTCTTGTTGCGATTGGCCCGGCTGAACTCCCGTTCAAGCGATTCTTCCATGTAGCGGCGATTGAAAAGTCCCGTCAGCGGATCGCAAATCGACTGGTTCTTGAGACTCTCCTTTAATTTTAAATTCCCAAGCGCCAAGGCCACCTGTTTGGCCAGCACCTCCGCCAGCTGGCGCTCGGCTTCGTCCGAGGATCGGGGCGTGTGTTCGAGGTGTTCCTGGCCGCGCCTCATTTGCAAACTCACGATTCCCAGCGCTTCATTTTGCGCCATGAAGGGAACACAAAGAGATTCCGTCACATCCGTTAGGTCGAGATGGCGACAAGCGGATGCCTTTTCTCCGCGGTGGAAGGATTGCAGGTGGCCTTGTCGCAACGCCCAGCAATCATCCGGAGCAAAGACACGTTCTCCCTGGCCGGTCTTGCCCCATTCGGCGACGGTCTCCACCGCCGTTCTGGAAGCGCTAGTTATGCAAACTGCGCCCGACCATCTTGGAAATAGCTTTTCCGCCGTTGCGCTGATCTGCAAGTAAGCTTCCCCGGCGTCCTTGCACGTCTGAAGCTTGCCTCCCATTTCGCTCAAGAGATTGATTTCTTTCGTCCGCCGCTCCAGTTCCTGGACTTTCTCAGCCAACTCCTGGTTGGCGCTGTTCAGCCGAAGATCCGCCTGCACGCGCTCGGTGACGTCCTGAACGCTCGCGACCAGCCTTTGAGGCTTGTGAGTTTTTGGATCGAAGATAATGTCGCCGCGTTCGTGGATGTTTCGTTCCGCGCCGTCGGGACGGACAATCCTGAAATCGATGGCGTACGGCTTCGCTTCGCGGAGGGCGTAATCCAGCGACTGCCGCACTTCCTCCCTCTCATCCGGATGCACCAACCGGAAGAACGCGCGCCTCGAGGGCTCAACCCCTCCGGGCTCGTACCCGAAAATACGAAACACTTCGTCGGACCAGCGCACGGGGTTCTTTTCCGGGTCAACGAGGTCGACGAGATCCAGCTCCACACTTCCGAAATGAGCGATCCGCTGCGCAGCCGCCAGGTTGGCTTCGCTCTGCCGCAATCTTTGCTCGGCTTCTTTACGGCGGGTAATGTCCCGGTGCAAGCCGACGATCCCCACAACTTTTTCGCCCTTGTCGACCAAGGGAACTTTGGTCGTATGTAGCGATTTCACTTTTCCATCGGCGTCGACTGCCGTTCTCTCGGTCTCCATGGACGCCCCGCCGGACCGCATGACCTGCAAGTCATCCGTGTGCAGGGCGGCGGCCCGTTCCTTCGGGAACAAGTCGAAAGCCGTCTTCCCCAACAGGTCGTCCGGAGATTTCATTCCATGAAGCGTGGCGAACGCTTTGTTTGCGAGGAGGTAGCGGCCTTCCGTATCTTTGGCGAAAATACTGTCGGGGATGTTATCGGTCACCGTGCGCAGGACATTGCGCTCCAGTGCCAGCTTTTTCTCCACCTGGGCGTGCAGGGCAATGGCCCGGTCGAGCCTCCGCGTCGAATAATAGGTGCCAACCACCGCGGCGATCGTCCCCACACAAACGTTAACTACCTGATGCTGCAAGGAGTGCAACTGTGGGAAAAAGTAGTGTTCCAACCGTTGGGATAGAGTTAAAACCACCGCGACAAGGAATCCAACCCACGCGAGACCTGCCCAATCGGTGCCGCGGGCAGAGCGGGCTCCGATCTCAGGTTCCGTGAGGGCCGTATTCAATTTTCCTGGCGCCTCGTTGGTTTTCATGACACCCACCGACACAGCTCCGACTATCGATAGCCGCGGCCTACAGAGGGAAGTTTGCACTTTTAGGATAACCCTCCAAACGCGAACCGCCGCAGAAACCTTGTCTATTGTGATTAAATAGCTAATTGCAACCGAGTATCGCGGGCGTCGCTCGCGGGTAGCGCCTCTGCACGAGGAACCGATAGTGACAATATGTCGATATTATTCGGTATGGGAAATCGAACGGGTTGGAAAGTGACCATGAGAATCGCTGCCGGGTTCAAAACCGCTTCAAATCCCTGTATAGTTTAGCCATGCCACTCAGCACGAAAGCGCGGAGGCGATTGCGGTCCTGGCGCACGCGCATGCGCGAATTGCGCGGCGTCGTGAGGGGACTGGTCTCGACGCGGCATCCCCTGCTCGTGCACATCATTCCGATCCGGCGCTGCAATCTGGCTTGCACGTATTGCAACGAATTCGACGATTTCTCGAAGCCGGTGGACACCGCGGAAATGCTTCGCCGGATCGACCGTCTTGGGGAACTCGGCACGGCGGTCATCACCATCAGCGGCGGCGAGCCGCTCTTGCATCCAGAACTCGACCTGATCATCGCGCGCATGCGCAAAAACGGAATCCTTTCCGGGATGATCACGAACGGCTATCTGCTCACCGCCGAACGCATCGAGCGCCTTAATCGGGCGGGGCTTGAATACCTTCAGATCAGCATCGACAACGCGATGCCCGACGAGGTTTCGATGAAAAGCCTCAAGGTGCTCGATCAGAAATTGAAGCTGCTGGCGGACCACGCCGTGTTTCAGGTGAACATCAATTCCGTGCTCGGCAGCGGCGTGAAAAATCCGGAGGATGCGCTGCGGGTCGCGCGCCGCGCGCAGGAACTGGGCTTCACCAGCACCGTGGGCATTCTGCACGACGGGCAGGGGCAGCTGAAACCGCTCGGCGGGCGCGAGATTGAAATCTTCGAAGAAATCATGGGCATGGGCAAGCGCGGATTCTCGCGCATCAACGGCTTCCAGCACAATATCGCCAAGGGCAAGACGAACGACTGGCGCTGCCGCTCCGGCTCGCGCTACCTCTACATCTGCGAGGACGGGCTGGTGCACTGGTGCTCGCAGCAGCGCGGCTATCCGGGCATCCCGCTGGAAAAATACACGGCCGAAGATCTGCGCCGCGAATACTTCACGAAAAAACATTGCGCGCCGCTCTGCACGGTTTCCTGTGTGCAGCAGATCGCCGTGGTGGACAACTGGCGCGGGCCGCAGACCCTGAAGCCGGTTGCCGCGCCGCCGTCTTCGCCGGAATCGCTGGTGCAGCTTCATTAGGATGTGACTGGTGACTGGCAATCAGTGACTGGTGCAAACCACAGGCCCATCTTCGTTTTCTCTGTGCCCTCTGTGTTCTCTGTGTTAAACGCTTTTGAATTTCCGCGCAACTCGCACGCCGCAAAATCTTTCAACACTGAGAACACAGAGAAGTGACGGCTATGAGCGCGCTTCGACGGAATTTTCTGACCGACCCTCGCGGACCTCATGCAACTGCGGTGAGGCAAATTCTTTTCTTCCCAGCCAGGGCTTGAGCACACGCTTCCACCACATCAACATCCCCGTAACGAACAGGGCCGCAGGGGCGAGCCCAAGAACCGTCCAAACAATTTTTACGGGTATCCCCGCGAACCGCCCGAAATGCGCTTGCGCGAACCAGGACAGCACCTGATCTCCAAAACGGAGGCTCCTGCTGGACGCATGGAGGGGCTCGAGGAAGTCGACAACGGCGTTGAAGGAGGTCGGAATCGAGAGGTAAATTCCCGTAAGCGCCCACATGAAAAAGAACGCAAAGGTCCAAAACCCGAGCGCGCTGTGAAGCGTCCAGTTAAAACCTTTCGGATTCGTTTTCCATCGGAAGCTGAGGCTGCGGCGCCAGGTATCGATCCCCGGCCACCAAATCACGGCGCCCGTCAGGCCGAGGAGTAAGGTGAGGATTCCCCCGGCGGCATTGATCAGGCGTCCGGTCTGCGCAATGAGAAGATTATCGTGCAGGTCCGCAAGCCACAGGACGAAGCGAAATCCGAATCGCAGCGAATTGCCCAAATCGGCGCCCGTATACGGATTGAAGAGGCGCTGCAATCTCTTGCCGCCGCGCTCCAGCCAGATCTCGACAGCCTGGTCGGGATTTTTCCGCTGCCAGACTCGCGTCACTTCGTAGTCGGGATAGTCACGCTTCGCAACCAACCTGAGTTCGTCCTCGGTCATCCGCGCGCCTTGTTCGGGGACAATGCTTGGCTCGCGGGCAAGCGACCTGACCAATTCCCGCCGGAATACCAGCGCGGAGCCGGTCACGCTCATGAGCAAAACGTAAAGACCCAGGCCGATTCCAGTCCATAGATGAACTTGAAAGAGCGCCTTGCGCACCCAGACATTCTGCGGGCGTCTCTTCCATTTTTCCCGGGCGCTCATTCGGTTTTCACCTTCGAACGCGTATTACACCACAATCCGGGGCGAATCGCTCCCTCTCCAATGTGCACGAGCGGCTCGCGCGGCAAGCGTTACGTTGCAACGCTCTTGATTTCCAAAGCTTCCTTGTGAGATGACATCCCTGCCACATTGGAGAGAACCTATGGATAACCCAGCAACATTCATATCCCTGTTTCTGGTAATCGTTTTTGCGTTTATCTGCCTGGCCTTGCTGCTCGGTTCGTTTTTTACGATCAACACCGCTGAGCGCGGCGTGGTCGAACGATTCAACAAATTTTCCCGCATCGCAGGTCCGGGCCTTTCCATGAAAGTTCCCTTCGTGGAGACCGTGCAGAAGGTTGACATGCGCGTGCAGGAACTTCCGTTCAAGATCGAGACCAAGACCAAGGACAACGTCTTCGTGGTCATCCCCGTCTCGGTCCAATACCAGGTTCTTGCGGATAAGGTAAGCGACGCGTACTACAAGCTCACCGACCCGCAAAAACAAATCGAGTCGTACGTCTACAATGTGATTCTTGGCCACGTTCCGAAATTGGCGCTCGACGAGGCTTACCTAGAAAAAGATCAGATCGCCAAGGCCGTCAAGGACGAACTCGATGCCACGATGGAGAATTTCGGCTTCTCCATTGTGCGCGCGCTGGTCACGGACATCGTGCCTGACGCGCGAGTAAAAACCGCCATGAATGAAATCAACGCGGCGCGGCGCGAACAGGAAGCGGCCCTGGCCAAGGGCGAAGCCGATAAGACCATCGCGGTGAAAAAAGCTGAAGCGGAAGCCGAAAGCAAACGCCTGCAAGGCGAAGGCATCGCCGCACAGCGCAAGGCCATCATTGCCGGATTAAAGGAATCCGTTGAGGATTTCCAAAAAGTTGTTGAAGGCACGACGGCGCGCGACGTGATGACCCTGGTGTTGCTCACGCAATATCTCGACACGCTGAAGGAAATCGGCGCTTCGGCGAACACGAACACTCTGATGCTGTCCCACGCACCCGGCGAGATGCGCAATCTCCGCGAACAGATCAGCCAGGCCATCGCGGTCGGCGATCTGGTCAGCGACAATGTGGGGAAGAAGCCGTGACGGGTGATTAGTGACCGGTGAGAACCTCAAGAAGGACTTCGCTAGTCTCCGTGCCCCCTGTGTTGAAAGGTCTTGCCCCCTGGGTGCCGCCATTATTCTGCGAAATTCGCGGAGAGAAGGAGTTAAATAGATTAAGGATCGGGCCCCCTCATACGACTTTCAATGAAAAGGATCATTCTGGGGCCTCAACATTTGCAAGTCTCAGCCTAAGCATCCGTAGCGCCCAATACGCGCTGAGGGCCGCGGTTAGATGTTTCAGTGTGTGTCCACTCACGACATGGCCGAGATCATAAATGGGACGGTCAAATAACTCGAAAACCTTGGCCAGAACATAAATTCCACCCACGGCCAGAAGATCTGCCGTGCGCGTGTAGCATGCCGGAAATAGAAAGATGATCAGCGGTACGCCGAGCAGCGGGTACGCCTGAACATATCCGTAAGGACGCAAGTCGCCTCTTCCATGCAATTCGGTGAGATTCCAGTACGCAACCGAGCTGATTCCCAGAAGGATGAGCGGCAACAGCAGCCACAGCCCTGCCTTGAGACTGATGCGCTCTACAACAACAGCGGCGAAAAACGATACGAACGCAATCGTCATCGGCAAACGATCCCAGATTAACGTGCCGTTGCTTGGAGCAAAATGGTAGTAAGCGGACCCAACGCTCGTGAGCGCCACGCCGAGAAAGAATACGGAGTAGGGCCAGCGCTCCTGCGAATGGAGAAAAGGTGGCTTTTCGCCCGGGCCCCGGGGGCGAAACAGGAATGCCAGCCCAAGAGCTCCAACCAGGAGAAATAGCGCGTTCGAAATCACGTTCAAGCAATTCGGAATCCCGAAGAAGGTCCGGTGGTCAGCAAACTGGTGGTAGGCCGGGTTCTGGGGATAGCGTGGTAGAAAAAATACGATCACAATCGTGGACAAAGTAAACGCGGCGAGAATCCATAAACGCGTCTGGCGCATGCGCGGTTCAGCTATTTGTTCAGCAGCGGAATGTCTTTCCCTTTTGGCGGCACCGGAATCGATTTCAGGTACGCGTAGATGTCGGCCAGATCCGGGTCCGGAAGCGCTTTGCTGGTGTACGGAGGCATATTGATTTTCGGACTTCGAACGTAAGTCTGGAATCCTTCGAAAGAAAGCTGCGGAGGACCGATGCGCGCCGCGCCGGTTTGCGCCGCTCCCTGGCCTTGCCGGCCGTGGCACTCGTAACATCCGTCGCTCATGAAAAGTTTTTTGCCGTTTTGTGCGTTGCCCGCGGGAGGAGCGTCGGAAGACTGTTGCGCCCGCGCGGCCGGGAACGCAAACAGCAACGCCGCAAAAACAAAAAGAAATAAGACAACGAATCGGTTCAGCCTGCCCGAATGGCTCGTGTTCAAATCCAATCGTTGCGCCGTACCCGCTTCCGCTCTTTTTTGCGCGCTCGCTCCCGCTCGACGCTCAACCCATCTCATCACGCGCATCTCCTTTTCGAGGTCATCGAAATTTTCAGCTTATCGAGGCTGCGTGACGACATCCACCAGGGCCGGCTCGCCGCGCTTGACCACTTCGATCGCGCGCTTGATCGCGGGGCCGAGGTCCTTGGGGTCCGAGATCGGCCCTTCGCCGTACATGCCCATGCTCTCCGCGAGCTTGGCGTAGGAAACATCCGGGCCGGTAATGGTCGTGCCGATGCCGCAGTTGGCGATGCCGCGGCTGTGCCGGTCGGCCATGATCTGCACCTGCATCACTTCCTGATGATACGCGCGGTTGTTGTGCATGATGTGCAGCACCGGAATCTTGTGGTGCGCGGCGGTCCACAAAACGCCAGGAGCGAACATCAAATCGCCGTCGCACTGAATGTTGACGGTCAGGCGCCCGTACTTGCGATTGGCCAGCGCGGCGCCCGTGGCCGCGGGCGCGTTGTAGCCGATTCCGTAGCCGCCCGCGCCGCCGATGTATTGGTAATGCTTGTCCATATTCCACAGCCGCTGCGGCCACTTGCTGACAAACGTCGTGGCGCCGACCAGCGACCAGTCCTCATTCTGAATCTGCCCCCACAGCTCCATGCACATGCGCGCGGTGCTGATCGGGCTCGCGTCCCAGGCAAACGCCGCCGCGTCCCGCGACCGCTCGAGCGCCTGCTTGTGCGCCGCCTTGAGCCGCACGCCGCGATCCTGAAAGGCGCGCTTGCGATCGTCCGTGGAGAGCCGCTTGACCGCTTCGGTCAGCGAAGGCAGCGTCGCTTGCGAATCCGCCGCGATGGCGATGTCCACTTCGTTGAAGCGCTGGAAATCCTGGTAGTTCGCCTTGATGTAGAGATCGTCCGCGCTGATGGTGATGAGCTTCGCGTTCGCCTTGGTGCCGGCTCGCGAGGTGCGTTCGATCTGGTCGCGATAGGTGTGCGTGATGCCGTAAAAATCGGCGACGTCGAGACCCAGAATCACGTCGGCGTCGGCGACCGCTGCCCGCGCCCGGTCGGACTGATTCAGCGGATGGCGCGTGGGGAAGTTCATCCGGCCGGCCTGATCGACCACCGAACATTGCAGCGCCTCGGCCAGATCGACCAAGCAGGCGAGACCCGCCGGCGTTCGCGCCGTGCGGTCCGCAATAATCACCGGATTCTCCGCCGCAACCAGAAGCCGCGCCACTTCGGCGACGGAACCGGAATCGCCCACGGGCGGCATCTCCGTCGTCAGTTTCGGAATGCGAATTTTCGTGTCCGATGAAATCGGAGTTTCCTGCAGATCGCCGTCCGCCACGAGCACAACCGGCAAGGTTGGCGGCGTCATCGCGATTCGATAGGCGCGATCGGCGGATTCGGCAAAATGCTCGAGCGAAATGGGGAGATCGTCCCACTTCGTAAAATCGCGCACGATCGCCGCCGCGTCCTGCACGCTGTGGAACCACTCCACGCCCGGCGCGCGCTTGGTCACATCGATAATATTCCCAAGGATCACATAGACCGGCACGCGATCGCAGTAAGCGTTGTAAATGGCCATCGCGGCGTGCTGCACTCCCACCGTTCCGTGCGCGAGGACCAAAAGCGGCTTGCCCTCCACTTTGTAATAGCCATGCGCCATCGCCACCGAGGATTCTTCATGGCAGCACGTAATGAATTCAGGACTCTTGTTCCCGCCATAATTGATGATGGATTCGTGAATGCCGCGAAAACTCGATCCCGGATTCGCGCAAACGTATTCAAACCCCAGCGACTTGATCACATCCACCATGAAGTCTGACCCGGTACGATCCGCGGTCAGGACTTCCGCGACGGCTGGAACCTCCGTCTCGGCAGCGGGAGACATGGGAGGAGGAACCGTGCGCTTCAGCTCGGCCGGCTCCGCCGCAATGCTTGCCGGCACGGCCGCCAATGCCGCGGCCCCTACTGCCGCACCCTTCAGAAAATTCCGGCGATTGACAACGGGCTTGGTTTGTTTAGCCATGAGTTTGCACCTCGAATTCGCGATTATTTTTACTTTATATCACATGGATTGTGCCGGATGCCATACCACATGGCAGCGGATTGTCCTGATTTCTGTAGCGCCCACCTTCAGGTGGGCATTTTAGAATCAAGCAGATGCCCGCCTAAAGGCGGGCGCTACATAACCCAAGCCTAGCCCCCCGCCATTGCTATCCCGGAACACTGTACTTCGGCGGCGTTGACGCTGCTTTGCCGGGAGGCTATGTTCGAATGGAAGGCATTGCGGTGTGCTGGCGATTCCCCCGGGGCGTGACTGCCCTGGCGCCGACAACTACCGAGCATTGTAAGGATTTACGCCAGTTCCGCGTCTGCACTGTTTACTGACCAGGCTAAGCTGGGCCGGAGAACAGTCTCAGTACGCCCGCGTGTGAAACACAAGTGACCACCCTAACCAAAGCAGGCCGCTACGATCTCCGCGAGGAATTGGGCCGCGGAGCCATGGGCGTGGTGTTTCACGGCTTCGATCCGACGATCGGACGGAACGTTGCGGTTAAAACTTTGCGGCTTTCCGAGGCAGGGACTGGACTCTCGCGCGAGGAATTGATCGGGCGGTTTCAGACCGAGGCGCGCGCGGCGGGACTTCTTACCCACCCCAATATCGTCGTGGTCTTCGACGCCGGCGAAGAAGAAGGCCTGTTCTACATCACCATGGAGTTCGTGGAGGGGCGCAGCCTGCAATCGCTGATCGATGCGCACCAGCCCTTCCCTGTGTCCCGCGTCATGAAGCTGATGGAACAGGTTTGCTCCGCGCTCGATTTCGCGCACCAGCACAACGTCGTGCACCGCGACATCAAGCCGGCGAACCTGATGCTGACTTCGGACGACGTCGTCAAGATCACTGACTTCGGCACCGCAAAAATTCTGCAATTCGGGACGGCGCAGACGGCGCACGTCATGGGAACGCCGTCCTACATGTCTCCGGAACAGGTGAAAGGAAAACCCGTCGACGGCCGCTCGGACATTTTTTCCCTGGGCGTAATCCTCTACGAATTGATGACCGGAGAAAAGCCGTTTCCCGGACAAAACATCACCACGGTCATCTACAAAATTATCAACGAAGAGCCCATCCCGCCGAGGTCGCTCGATTCTTCCATACACCCGGGCCTCTCGGCCGTGATTACGCGGGCTTTGTCGAAGGACCCGGCCGAACGTTATCAAAGCTGCCATGAATTGCTGACCGCTTTGAAGAACTACCACGAAATGATGGGCCCGGACGCAACAGTAAGAATGGCGCCGGTCACTTCGCACGCTGCCCCGGGAATGAGCCGCCCTGCCGCTCAGCCGCCCCGGATCGCCGCGGTTCCGGTAAATGCAACCCCCAATGAGCCGGACCCATCCGCCCAATTCATGCTATCGGTTGGAGTGGAAGAAGAACCCCAGAAGAGGCCCGGGGGCTTGCTGCTCATACTCTTTTTGCTTGGGGTCATTGGGTATTCGGGATACCGCGTTTATCCGCCGCTGGTGGATTTGTGGCAGCGCACCCGTGAAATGGAAAGGCCAACGATTCCGCCAAAGGCGGACTCCGCGGCGCAGACGTCGAATCCTGATGGCTCGAATGCGAAGCCGGATGCTCAATCTAACGGGACGGTTCAGTCCGTGGAGCCCGCTCCCGCGCTCACTGCGGAACCAGTGGAAAATTCCGTGTCGAAGGCTGCGTCGCAGCCAACGGCCGCGCCTGCCCCTACGACGAAAGCTCCCGTGGCTGTGCCTGCGACAGCCGGCAGCGCGGACAAACCTATCGCGCCGCAAAAACCGACCGCACCCGCGGGGCCTTCCCCAGCGCATCAGCTCGAATCGAAATTGCGCGCTGAGTTAGCCGGACAGCCGGTACTGGACAAAGTTACGATTCAAGCCACGGCCAACGCTCTCACCCTTTCCGGCTCTCTGAGCCTCGCCGAACATCGCGACCTGATGGACCACCTGCGCGCGGTTCCTCCCGGCGTTCGAGTGATCGACGACATTGAGTTGACCGAGAACCTGAAAGCATCCCCCGCGCCAGCTTCGGCAGGATGGATTTGGGTGCGGTCCAGCCCCCCGGGCGCAAGAATTCTTGTGGACGGGGCCGAGACAGGTCTACGCACTCCTGCAAGATTAGAATTGCAAGTGGGAGAGCACGAGGTCCGCTTGGTGCGCCGTGGATTTGGTACCGCGCACAGGAATGTAACCGTGAATCAGGGTCAAACCGAGCAATTTACAGAAACTCTGGGAATAGAATAAACCTATTTACATGTGGGACTTACAGATATCCATATCCGTCCGGCAGAATGCCTCGAAGCAGAAAAAGAGCAACAAGGTTTTGCTATAGACTAGGTTCCCTCCCTTGTACCAATTCTATCCACTTCCTTCCGGTGGGTTAATTCTTTGGCATCCGAGGTTCAGCAATGCCCTGTATTTCAATGACCTAGAGGCGCATCCTTATGGCAGGCTACATGCTCTTATTAGGAAATACCGGTATGCCCCGACGCATAAGGTGTTTTAGAAAAACTGCTTCCACGGACTTGAATGTGCTGGTTTGCGGCTGGTCCAGGGACCCTATGTTTCTAAGCAAGGGACCATCTACAGAATGAAAGTCCTCGACAACTCGAAGGTTCAAGCCAAGGACGATGTTCCGGTTGTTGGCGCCGTACCGGCCACTTCCCGCAGGTCGGAACCTGTCCGCGCGGACGTGATTCCCGTGCGCCCGGCGTTTTCAAATGCCGAGAACGCTATCATTTTCTTTCTCCGGCAATTCCGGGTTCTATTGGGGGCGGCGCGCCTGTATCAGAAAAATCATCCGCGGCTGATGGAAATCCTGGCCTCCACGGAACAGCAGCTGCGAATCGCGCTCGCGGCGCGCTCTCCCCTGGTCGTAGCCGTGGAGCGGAATGGAATCCTCCTGCCGCGCCAGGAAGGGAGCGTCGCCGAGTTGTTGCATGACCCGCGCGGCGAATTGCGCGCGCTCGCGGAAGAGCTTCTGCGCGCCGGCATTTGCTCGTTCCTCTTCACTCATCCCATCAACGTGGGCGAATTGGATTTATTGGCGCAGGAAATCAGCCTGGTTCCGCGCAGCGCCTCGCCGGGCGACACGGCCTCGCGAAAATTGTGGGACAACTGGATCAGGAATCGGGGCGTTGTCGGGATTCGGATCAATATTCCGACCGAGCGGCGCGATTCCCTGCTGCTGGCCAGCCTGGTGTCGGCTGTGCTCGCTTACGATAAAACGTCGCAACATTCGTCCTACTCTCGCTCCGGCCGGACGATGCCGGAGGCTAGCTTCGAGCAGATCGCGGCCACCTTGCGCGTGCTCGCAAAACTGGCGCCGCCCAACGATCCGGAAATGCAGCCGTCCACCGAAGAGGTTGCGCGGCGTTTTCATTCCGTGGTGTCGGGCAGCGAAACGTCCGCCGTTTCGTTGCTCGTGTACGGAATCTCCAACGTAAAACCACGCGAAGGCGAAACCCTGGAGCCGTATCTGGAGAGGCTCACCGATGAACTGGTGCTGGCCTTCGTGAAACAGGAGTTCACCGCCGGCCGGACAACTCCGGAGGGGCTGGTGCCCTTGCTGGTCCGCCTGGACCAGGAACGCGGTCAACCGGACAATACGGGAACCAACCGGTTTGGCGGTTCGCAGCATGACGAACTGCGCGTGTCGGTTCTCTGCGAAAGATTCTGGAATGCGCAGCCCGCCCGGGTGAAAGGGAAAACACTGCGGAGCCGCGAGGCATGGTGCGTGCCCGCGAACGTGGTGGCCCGCTACCTCGAACCGCTGGCCGCAGCCGCCGAAAAAAAGAAAGCCGACGCTGCGGCGCGCGAGGGCCGCGCGGTGCTGCTGGCATACGCGCGGTGCCTCGAATCGGAAGAGAGCAGGGCGCGGCGCGCCGTGGCCGCGGGCCTCTCGGAAATTGCCCCTCAACTGGAAAGATTGTGGCCTCATTCTTCGGCGCCCGATTTTGGGCGGGGGATTGTGCAGGCCCTCCTGCAGGAAACCTCGCCGGGAATCGCGGGATTGCTCTCCGCGGTGGCCGAAAAATTGGCGCGAACTTCTTTGCTGAAGGGCGAGTACGCCGAATTCGAGCGAATCCTTGACGCACTCGAGGCCGCGCCGCGGGACGATGATCACGCGCACATTGCCACCCTCGTTAGCCGCGTTCTCAGCGACGAACAGTGGCTCTATCTGGTGGACGAAGCCCTTACCGCCCAGCCGCTCAATCCGGTTATCCCTCGATTGCTGAAAAGGTGCCCGGACCGCTTGATCGACCGGCTGGGGTTGCTGCTGACCGCGGAGGAGGGATTGAATTCTCTTCCCGCGATGGTGCGCTTGATACACGGAACGGGCGAGCCGGTGCTCGGCGCGCTCGAAACACGCTTGTACGAAGCGCGGCGGCAGCGAGTTGCGACTTCCATTCATCTGCTAGCTTCCGCGGACCCGAAACGCCTGGCCGGCGCGTTGCCCAGAGCGCTGGCGAGTTGGGAATGGAGTCTGCAAGATCTTGCCGCAACTGAACTCATGAAGTGGACGAATCCGCCCGTGGTGGCGGCGACGGCGCAAGCATTTCTTGCCACCCTTTCGGAAGCGCATGGGATGGTCGTGCCCTGCATGATCGATCATCTCGGGACTGCGCACGAGATGGCGGCGGTTCCGACGCTGCTTCAAATCGCCATGGGCGAGCATGTGACGCTGCGGGACATTTATTTCCGGATCAAGGCGATCGAAGCGCTTGGCAGGATGCGCGTCGGGGAAGCGGCTCCTTTCCTGTTGCAGATGGTGAGGCTGCGTAACGGGCTGGCGCATGACGAACCGGCAGCGCTTCGTGCGGCGGCCGAAGAAGCGCTTGCCCTGCTCGAAAACCGGCCCTCTTCCGGGCGCGCCCGGATCGGGGAAAGCGCTGGCACGAAATCCAGCGTGACCCACACCCGGCCTCGCCGGTACGTTCGCGCGCGCCTTCTGCCCCCCTTGCAAGCGGTCATCTCGGGAACGCGCAACGGGTCCGCGCGTGTTCGCGTCCTCGCGCTCGGCGGAGCGTTCCTGGAAACGGATCTGCGCCTGGCGCTTGGGGATTCCATGCTGCTGGAAATCCGGTCCGGACTTCGCAAGATTCTGTCCACCGCCGTGGTCCGCAATATTACGGCGACGGGAGCCGGCGTGGAATTCGTCCACATGAAGCCGCGCGACCGCGAGCGCCTGCGGCGCCTGGTCACGCAGCTGGTCAAGTAAATTTCCCGACCTATCCCTGATTTCTCATACACGGATTTTAGTGGCGCAGGCTTCCAGCCTGTGGGGTTTGGTATTTGCAAGGATTAACCCCCACAGGCTGGAAGCCTGCGCCACTAAAACCTGCGCCGTTATTGTTCTTCGGAACCGGGGGTGGAGAGCAGCGGGCGGGGAAATGTCTCGACGGGATCTACTTGCGGAACATCGGCGCTGCCGACGCCCATCTCTCTAAACTTGCGGGCGGAGGGGATCAGGCGGCTGTCAAAAGAGGCGACGGCATTGTTGTACGCTTTGCTGGCGCGTTCCAAACCTTTTGCGATTTCGGAAAGGTGTTCGGCGAACTTCACGACGCGGTCGTACAATTCCTTGCCCAAATCCTTGATGCGCTCGGCGTTCTCGGCGACGAGCTGCTGCTTCCAGCCATAAGCCACCGCTCTCAAAAGCGCGATGAGCGTCGTCGGGCTGGCGAGAACGACGCGTTTATCGATGGCGTCCTCGATGAGCGTGCGGTCCTGCTCGAGAGCGGCGCTGAAAAAAGATTCTCCGGGAACAAAAAGAACGACAAATTCAGGCGTGGGTTCAAACTGCTTCCAGTATTCCTTCCCCGACAGGCCTTTGATGTGATCGCGGACCAGGGCGGCATGTTGAATCATGGCTTCGCGGTATTCCGCGTCCGACTGCGCGCTGACAGCCTTGAAAAAAGCGTGCAGCGGGACCTTCACATCCACGACGATTTGCGTGCCGCCCGGAAGATGGACAATCAGATCGGGGCGCAAGCGGCCTTCTTCCGTGTCGATGGATTGCTGTTCAAAGAAATCACAGTGAGGGGACATGCCGGACAACTCCACGACGCGCCGCAGAGTCAGCTCGCCCCACTTTCCCTTGACCTGCGGCTGCTTCAGCGAGTTGACCAAGCTTCCCGTTTCCTCCCGCAATTCCTTGTTGGTCGTGGCCAGGAGTTGCACTTCGTTGCGAAGGCTGCCGTACGCTTCCTGTCTCGCGGATTCAACGCGGCTCACTTCCGAGCGGAGATCTTTCAAGGCCGTTTGCAGCGGGTCCACCATGGCCTGAATGGCAATCTTGCGATGCTCCAGATCCCCTTCGGCTTCCTTCTGAAGGGAATCGAACTTCGCCTTGGCGAGTTCGATGAACTGGTCGCTGCTGGCCTTCAGTGCTTCGCCGGCCAGAGATTGGAACGCTTCTCTCAGCTTCACCTGGGCGTCATCGAGCAAGCGCCTCTGTTCGGCAAGATTCGCTCGCTGCGCTTCGGCTTCATTTACAGCGGCGGCGCGCAGTTTCTGTTCCTCTTCAATTCTCTTCTGCGAAACTCGCAAGTCTTGTTGCAATGCGTCGTTTTGCTTTTTTAACTCTTGAGCCGTGCCCTCCAGACCTGCCGCGCGCCTCTCGAGTTCCAGACGCGCGGCGCCGGCCGAAGAATTCGCCCACGCCCAAGCCACCGCGAAACCTGCCGCGAGACATGCGATGGCGATCATAATTCCGGTTCCTGTCATGAAGGTGCCTTAAGCGAAGGATCCAGAGAAACATCACAGCCGAGGACGAAATTCTATCATGCCGTCAGTAGCACAGGCTTCACCCTGTGGAGGTTCGTCCTTGCAAGGACCAAAACCCACAGGCTGAAGCCTGTGCCACCAAACCTCTTACTAGTGAGGAATTGCGGACAGCAGCCTTGCCGAAACTGAATAGTTTCCGCCGGTTTCAAATTTCACATCCACCGGCGCGATATTTTCTTCGCCGCCTGACGTCTTGAGGCGCTGCACATTTCCCTTGGAAAGCTGGATCACTCCCGGCGATCCATTGCGAATTTCGAGAAGCAGCGGTTCCGTTGTGCCGCGCGCATGGACAATGAGTTTCCCGATTGAGCCTGCATTAGCCGCTTCCGTTGGGCCGCTGAATTCGAGCAGCACGGCCGAGACCGGAAATTGACCCGCGTCAATTCCACCCACAGTGACATGGAGGGTCACGTCGCCAATGGGAACGCTCGGGCCGGGCAGCGCCACGAGCGAAACCGGGGAAGACGCCACGACGAGGCATGGTTCGCCGTTCAGATAGACATGATTCGAATCCGCCGCGCCTCGGAAGCCGGCGCCTTCCACAGTAAACCGGTCGTGGATAGCAATGGCGTGCTGGTAGGAAGCTATGCGGACGGCTCCAGGAGCGTCAGACGGTCCACCTGGCGGGGCAGAATCATCGGACGCCACCACGGTCGCGGACGCTGTAAGGCCCTGTCCGGAAGCTTTTGTAACCAGTATTCCGGGATGATCGGGCGCCTTGAAAATTGCACGGCCTGTCGTATCGGTTGTGATGTTCCGGCCCGCCGAGAGTTCCACCGTGACGTTGGGCAATAGACGGCCCTGGGAATCGAGGACCGCGAGCGTAGCCGGCGCGCCCGCAACTAATTTGGGGGGCAGAATGATCGTGCGGGGGGCAGGAGAAGCATGTGGTTTCGGCTGCTGCTGGGCTGCGGCGCGCGTTGCGCTCAGCGCCACCAGCAGGGTGAAAACCAGTGAGCGACCCGGCATTTTTTGACGAACCCACGCGCACGGCATGGCAGGGATTCTACCGCGACGTGGGTAGGAGAGCGAAATCGGCGGTAGGGGGCCAAGCTCTTGCGGGCTGGCCCTATCTGCCGGCCAGGGTTCCTGGGAACGCCATTCTCCCGAATCGCGTCTTGGGAAGCGCCCGCTGCGACGGGGAGATTGGCGTTCCCGGGATCTTTAGATTTTGTCGGCCAGGTGGAAAACTTTGGCTTCCAGAAAGAGGCGATACAATTCCGGATCGAGTTCCTGGTCCTTGACGGACATTTCCAGAATATTGAGCGCGCGGTCGGAGGCCACGGCTTTTTTGTACGGGCGATCGGAGGCGGAAAGGGCGTCGAAAATATCGCAAATCGTCATGATCTTGGCCTGGACCGGGATTTCATCGCTTCGCAATTTGTATGGATAGCCCGTGCCGTTTAATTTCTCGTGGTGCGCGCGAACGATCCGCGGAATCTCGCGGATTTGCTTGGTCCAGGGAATTTGAAGCAGGAAATTGAAGCTGTGAACGACGTGTGATTCGATCTGGGCGCGTTCGTCCGCGCTGAGGCTTCCCTTCGGAATGGAAAGATAGCGTATTTCTTCCACGGTGAGGATCGGCCTTTCGGCTCCTCGCGGATCGTGATAAGTCTGCCGGGCGATTTCAAAGAGGCGATCAAAATGCTCCTCGGGAAGCACCGTCGGCTCGTTGGCCTGAAGGACGGCCCCGAATCCATTTTCCACCTGGGCCCTGCGGAGACGATATTCTTCCTCCAGCAAAGCAATGCGGGCCAGGGCCTCCGGCCGGTCCATTTCCATGAGGAGCCGGACCTTTTCGCGCTCCAGCTGCGCTTCCATCTCCATGTAGAGATAGTCGAAGCGGTGGGCGATGAGATCCATTTGCATGGGATACAGCTTCTTGGCCTTGACCAGAACATCCTCGCGCACGCCGACTTTTCCGAAATCGTGCAGCAGCGCGGCGTAACGGATTTCCTTCATTTGCTCGGGAGAGAAGCGAATCGATGCATAGCTCCCCGTATCGACGCGGTCCACAATTTCGGCGAGACCTACGGTCATTTGCGAAACGCGGAGAGAATGGCCCGAGGTCGTTGGATCGCGCTGCTCGATCGCTTTTACGGAAGCCTGGACGAAGCCTTCGAACAGTTTTTCAATGTCCTGATAGAGGCGGCCATTTTCGTAGGAGACGGCGGCCTGCGAGGCAAGGGAAAGGGCCAGACGGACCGCGCGATCGGAAAAGGGCCGCACTTCGCGGGCAACGATTTCCGGGCTCGTCAGGCGCGCATCGCGATGAAGTTTGCAGTTGATGAGCTGCAGGACGCCTATGACCTCGCCGCGGCCATTCTTCATGGGAAGCGTCAGCATGGAACGCGTCCGGTAACCCGTTTCCTCGTCATACTTCGGATTGAAATGATAAGGACGTCCCTTGGGAATGTGGTGGGCATCCGCGAGGTTGATCACTTCACCATGCAGCGCCGTATAGCCGGCCAGGGAATTCTCTTGCAGAGGAAGTTCGAATTCGGCAAAGGGAAATTGGACGCTGTCGTTTTGGGTCAGCTTAAAACGCAGGTGGCGGTCGCCGGGGCCGGGGGACAAGACATCCGGGCGCGTCTCCTCAACGAGATAAAGGGAGCCGGCATCCGCGCCTGTGATCTCCCGCGCCTTGGTAAGGATCATCTTGAGCAGGGCCCCGACTTCATGGGTTTGCGACAGGGCGATGCCGATGCGATTCAGTTCCTCCATCTCGCGTTCGGCCCGCGCGAGATCGGCGCGCGCAGCCCGTTCCCGGTGAGCCAGCTCGATGTTGGCGATCGCGGCGTCCACCGTCTTGCGAACCAGCGAAGGGTTCGCCTTGCGCGGAAGAGTGGCAAAACAGCCTGGAGCGCTGTGACTTCCGCCATTTCGCGAAATGCCGATGAGGCGGACGCGCGGTGCCCGCCGCACGAGACGCCGCAAGGCAACCAGGTCTCCCGCGCCTAGATCGGCAAAACATACGACCGGGGTATCGCCTAACTCGGGAGCAGATGTGCGCCTGCCTGGCGTTGGATGCGGCAGCGCCCGGACCGCATACTGGCGGCGCAAGGGGCGGGCCAGAGGGGCGGCCAGGGAGCGCTCGAAATACCAAATTTCAGCACGCTGCGGCATGTGAGAGGGTGCGGGATGCTGCAGGGGTGGGATTTCTGCGCGCTCTCCGCTGAGACCAGTATAACGAACTTGGCGGGTCGCATCTAGCGAGTCAATTTTCAAGTTGTCGTGAAAGGATGTAACTACTTACGTCACAGGCTATTGCTGTCTCAAAACGGGTTTGCTAGTCTGATTTTTAGTAGCAAGCGAGTCTCGCGTGAACGAGTCTCGAAGAGGTACAGGTCTGGCAGTGCAATCCGTCCAGCCTTTGGGAAGCCCTGGACTTCACCGCCAGCCGAATGAGGCCCCTGTTGCACATCGAAGCCGGCGCGCGCACCGACCTTGGGCGCGTCCGAAAAAACAATGAAGACTGCTACTCGATCGATTCCTCGCTGCAATTGTATGTGCTGTCCGACGGAATGGGCGGAGAAGCGCATGGCGAGGTGGCGAGCAAGCTTGCGGTTCAGACGGTCCTGACGCACTGCAGGCAATCCGAAAACAGCCGGGCGACGCCCATCTTCGGGGAATCCAGCCCGGACGTTTCCGAGCGGACTAATCGCCTGGCCAGCGCGATCCATCTGGCGAACCGGAAGGTTTTTGAGACGGCATCCTCGAACGAAGAACAGAAAGGCATGGGAGCGACCATCGTGGCCGCCTGGATCGAGGCGCAAAGACTCTCCATCGCGCACGTAGGAGACAGCCGGGCGTATTTGCTTCGTGCCGGCACGATGGATCAAATGACGGCCGATCATTCCCTGGTGGCCGAAAAAGTGCGCGTGGGGATCCTGACGCCGCAGGAAGCGGATGCGAGCGAAATGCAAAGCGTGTTGACGCGCGCGGTGGGAACAAGCAGCACGGTGGAAGTCGACACCGACGAACAGGTTTTGCTGGACGGGGATTTCGTGCTGCTTTGCTCGGACGGGCTGACGCGCATGGTCACCGACCCGGAAATCGCGAGCACGCTTCTGATTAGCACGTCCGCGCAGGAAGCCGCCGAGCGCCTGGTCGATCTGGCCAACGACAACGGCGGCGTGGACAACGTCAGCGTGATTGTATTGCGAGTTGCCGAGAAATCGGAAAGCGTGTTCCAGCGCCTGAAGATCTGGAAACGGCACTCCGGGTAAGGGTGCGCCGGAGTCGGCCCGAGGAGGAGAGAAATGTCGAGACTCGTCCTGAAATTTGAAAATTCTTCGCTGAAAGAAGTTCCCCTGGGAACGCGTCCGGTGACGATCGGGCGCGCGCCGGACAATGATATTCAGATAGACAATCTATCTGTATCGAATTATCACGCGCGGGTGTATGTCGAAGCCGGGTCGCTGGTGGTGGAGGATTTGAACAGCCTCAACGGATCGTTCCTAAACGATACTCGCGTCGAGCGGGCCATGCTCAAGGACGGAGACAACATTCTGATCGGCAAGCACGAAATCTTCGTGGATCAAGCGCACGATGCGGCCATGCCGGAGGACGGCTTGCGCAAAGCGCCGGCCCCGCGGGTGAATGAAACGATGGTTCTGGATACGGAAGAACGCCGGAAGCTTTTCGAGATGGCCGTGGGAGCAGGCGAGCGGTCTCAACTCGCCCCCAAACGAATCCGCATTCCGACGCTCACGGTGTTGTACGGCCGCACGGATCAAAAGGAGTACCGGATGTCCGGCAAACTGATCGTGATCGGCCACTCCAAAATGGCCACCGTGCGGCTCCGCGGATGGTTCATGCCGGCAGTCGCGGCGCAAATTAACAAGCACGAAGATGGCTATTATCTGGGCCGTGGCGACCGCGTGCCAACGCTCAACGGCGTCAAAATCCAAGGCTTGACCAAACTCAACGAAGGCGATGTGATCGATGTAAGCGGCGTGCGGCTCACTTTTTTGTATCGTGAATAATTTTCCGGCGCGACCTCGGATACAATTCCCGTACCATGCCAGGAACTCCCACGGGCGGTGAATCGCGACGCGCCTTGCAGGTCCCGCGCGAATGGTTGCGGGCGTGGTGGCAGCGGCGCGTTCCCTTTGCAATCAGCGTGGGCCTGACCGCATTCGCGCTGACGATCTACGCCTACACCTTCATTGGCGACCGGCCGACGGCCGTGTTCTCCTTCATCAACCGGCTGGAACTTGATGCGCTCGATCTGCGATTTCGCCTACGGCCCGACCGCTACAAGCATCCCGATCCGCGCATCATCATCGTGGACATCGACCAGCGGTCGCAGGAAATTTTGGGCCGGTGGCCATTCTCGCGTACTTATTTTGCTCAGATGCTGGATGCGTTGCGTGAGGACGGCGCGAAAGTCGCGGCTTTCGACGTCACCTTCAGCAAGCCGGACGAAACCGCCGCGCCGATTCGCGAGCTGCGGAAAACCGTCATCGAACGGCAAAAGCAAGGAGGGCAGACGGACCCGCGCGTGATCGCGGATATCGACCGCCTGTCGAAAGAATATGACGGGGACGAACAATTTGCTCGGGCGATCGAGCGGTTTGGAAACGTGGTCCTCGGAAATTTCTTCCTTTATTCCGAATACGATCTAAAGGGCGTCGATGACAAGACCCTGGACCGCTACGCTGGCATCCTCGCCGATTTCCCGTTCCCCCAAGTGCGCGCAGCAAATCCGCAAACCGGGCAGCGCGATCTCCAGCATCTCATTCAAGGCTTCGGCGAACCGTATGGCCTGATGCCAAAAGGCACGCAGGCCAACATCGAAATTCTCAGCAATGCGCTTCGCAACGGGCACGGCGCGACCGGATTTTTCAATGAGGAGGCGGACGCAGACGGCGTCGTGCGGCATTCCCTGCTGGTGCTTCCCTACGGCCGGTCGAAGAACCTGGACGACTGGGACCTCTACGGCTCGCTCGACGTGCAGGCCGTTCGCCTGTTTCAAGGATTACCCGACCAGCAAATGGAGCTCGATTTCAGCGAGACGGGAATCACCGCGCTTGAATTTGGCCCCTCGCTCATCATCCGGCCGGACGCCATCGGACGGATGATGATCAACTACGAAGGCGACGTCGCCACCTACCCCTATGTTTCGATTGCCGACGTTGTCCGGCACAAATTCTCCGCGGGAACCTTCAAGGGGAAAATTGTGCTGGTGGGCGCGTCCGCGACGGGGATCGGCGATTTGCGCTCGACGCCGTTTGGAGGGATCAATTACCCGGGCGTCGAGATCCACGCGAACGTGATCGATAACATTCTGAACCGGTATTTCCTGGTTCGCGGAGCGAATCAGGTTGCCGTGGATCTGCTGCTGATATTTCTCTTCGGCGTGCCGCTCGGATTGTGGCTGGCGCTGGCGCAGCCCCGGTCGATGCTTTTCGGCTTGCTGCTGCTCGTTCCATTCGGATTCGGCGTGTGGTACGCATTTCTGCACGGATGGTGGCTGAACTTCATCGTTCCCGCGGGGACGCTGGTGGCCAACATCGGATTCGTCGCGATGTATCGCGCGCTCGTCGAGGAAAAAGAAAAACGGCGTGTGCGCGGCGCGTTCCAGCAATATCTCAGCCCGGAAGTGATTCGCCGGCTTCTGGAAAATCCCGATCTGGTGAAGCCGCGCAAAACGGAAATTACCGTGATGTTTAGCGACGTGCGCGGATTCACCAGCATTTCGGAAAAACTGGACGCGCAGGAACTCGCCGCGCTGCTCAACGAATATCTTACGGAAATGACGCAGATCGTCTTCCGCCACAGCGGCACGCTCGACAAATACATCGGCGACGCGGTGATGGCGTTCTGGGGCGCGCCGTTTGAAGACGCGAAACACGCCACCGAGGGAAGCCACGCCGCGCTGGAAATGATTGCGCACCTGAAAGAAATGCAGAAAAAATGGAGAGCCGAGGGCAGGCCGGTACTCGACATCGGTGTCGGGCTCTGTACGGGCGTCGCGTCGGTGGGAAATATGGGCTCGGAGCTTCGCTACGGGTACACTGCGCTCGGCGACATCGTGAATCTCTCTTCGCGCATCGAGGGGCTGAATAAGGAATACGCCACGCACATTCTGTTGAGCGATACGACCTACGCAGCGGTGGAAGATCCGCTCCTCGTTTTCCGCGAACTCGATCTGATCCGCGTGAAGGGAAAATCACAGCCGGTCACGCTGTACGAACTGGTTGCCGCGCGCGGCACGCCGGAAGGCGACGCGCCGGACTTGGAAGAACGCCTTGAATTTTTTGCGCAGGGGCGCGCGTGCTACCGCGAACGGCGCTGGCAGGATGCGCAATTCGTCTTTGAAAGATTGCTGGAGCGTTGGCCCGACGACGGCCCCGCGCGCATGTACCTGAATCGCTGCAGGGAATATCTCGTCGCCGGGCCCGAGGAAAATTGGGACGGCGTTTATGTGATGACGCACAAGTAGGACGGGCTTCAGCCTGTCGGTTTTGAATTGCTTCAGTGTCGCGAAAAGTCAAAAGCAAACAGGCTGAAGCGTGTTCCACTTAACCCGGCGGCCAGCGGAAATCACGACCGCCTAGCAGATGCAGGTGCAGGTGAAATACCGACTGGCCTGCGCCTCGCCCGTTGTTCAACACCGTGCGGTAACCGGCAGTCAACTTGCGCTCCCCGGCAAGTTTCGCGGCGATGAGTTGCAGCTTGCCGAGCATGGCCGTGTCCTCCGCGGTGGCATCCGTCAGCGAACCCAAATGTTTTCGCGGGCAAATGAGGATGTGGTTTGGCGCCTGCGGTTGGATGTCCTCGAAGGCGAAAATTTCCGCATCCTCGTACACAAGTTTCGACGGGATTTCTTTCTTTCCGATTTTGCAGAACAGGCAGTCATCCATGAGGCTTACCCCGAGTTCAGAGTTTACAGTTGAGAGTTGAGAGTTCAAAGTTTTTCATCGAGCCTACTTGATGCTGAAATCATTCGGCTGGTCCAGGCGCATGACGAAGGTCTGGAATCCGTCGCTATTCTTCAGTTGCTCGGCGAGCTGCTGCGCGGCGTCCGGACTCGGAACACGTCCGACGCGCACGCGGTAGAAATGGCCCGTGGGCGCGTCATATTCCTGGATAAAAATCGGCTGATAGTGTGCGAGCAAGCGGTCGCGCAACCGCTCGGCATTTGCGGGGTCCGCGAAAGCGCCGACTTGCACGGTGAAGTCTCCCACCGCGGGATTCGGGCCGGAGAGCAATTCGATGCGCACGGGAGCCGTGCCGGTGCCGATCATGTCGAGTGCGACCGCGGCGGCGCGCGCAAGATCGAGGATGCGGTCCCCGACGAATGGGCCGCGATCGATCACGCGGACCTGCACGTCGCGGCCATTATTCAGGTTCGTGACGCGCAGGATACTTCCGAACGGCAGCGTACGGTGCGCGGCCACGAGCGAATTCATGTCGAAGATTTCGCCGTCGGCCGCGCGGCGTCCGTGAAATGGGATGCCGTACCACGACGCGGTGCCCTGTTCGATGAACATGCCGGGGACGAATGGAGTAGTTCGGGTCGGGGGTTGCTGGGCGTTTGGCGTGGAGGGAGGACGAGGCGGTGCGGGGGCGGATTCCGGGCCAGCAGGAGGCGGAGGAGGAGCATTGGCGATCGGGCGGCGGCCAGCGCAACCTGCCAGGAGGAGCGACGCAATGAATGAGGCAATGAGCCAGCCCGAACGCAGAAGCGATGCGGACCACAGGAACGGACGTTCAGTCACTCCAGGCACCAGTATTTTTAAGGAATTGCAATGAACATCCTTTTCTTTCTCGCGTGCACGATATGAAGATGGCGCCGCGGACCGATTTAGTTGTAGGACAGCCACTCTTGGCTGTCCCTCGATGTCTCGCGCGATATCACCCGGCGCGCCAAGAGAGGACAGCCAAGAGTGGCTGTCCTACTGAATTTCGCGTCCGCGCGCGATTCCAGCTATTATAGGCATGCGAAATTTTTCGGGCAAGGAGACGACGTGCCACTTCCCGTTCGATGGCGCTACAAAATAGACCGCTGGCGCAGCCAAATTGCGGAGATGTTTCACTCCGAGCCGAAGCAGTTGCGCCCGCGGCTTTGCCCGGCCTGCGGGACGCTGGTCGGCGCAACGGCCAACAAGTGCCACCAGTGCGGCGCGAGCATGACGTTTTCATTTGCCGCCGCGAGCCGTTCTCTCAGCCGCTGGATGCCGCAAACTTCGCCGGTAACTTACGCCATGCTGGCGATCTGCTGCGTGATGTACGCGCTGTCGTTTGTCATCACCATGAAATTCTCGGGAGGAGAAGGCGCGGGCGGCGGTCTGATGAACTTGGGGGGAATTGCCACTCAGGTGAACTATCGATTGGGGGCTTCGCTTCCGTTGGCCGGATTTCTCGGCGGCCCCGGGGACCTTTCGCAGCCCTGGCGATTCGTCACAGCAATCTTTCTTCACGGCGGACTGCTCCACATTGGTTTCAATATGTGGGTGCTGATGGACATTGGGCCGATGGTCGAGGAATTGTACGGCTCGGCGCGATATTTGTTCTTGTATCTTGTAACGGGCGTGGCGGGATACATCCTCAGTTCTTTTGCAGGCCACTTGAGCGTGGGCGCGTCCGGTTCATTGCTGGGCCTCATCGGCGTGCTGCTCGCGGCTACAACGGGCAGAAAGAGCATGGCCGCGCAGGCTTTGCGAAGTGCGCTGATTCGCTGGCTGATTTATATCGCTGTCCTCGGCTTTATTTTTAGCGGCACCGACAACTACGCTCACTTGGGCGGCGTGGCGACAGGCTACGTGCTCGGCCGCTTGATGCCGGACCGAACTCCGGCGGACGTGACCGAGCGGCGTCGCGCTGATTTGCTGGGGTGGGCTGCGGGGATAGCAATCGCGGTCAGTTTCGGGTTCATGGTTGTGAATTATTTGAAGCCCGCGTAAGACACCCTTCAACAATTCACGGTTTGGAAAGTGTCTGGCGATATTGCGGCTGGACCTGTAGCGCTCGCCTTCAGGCGAGCAGGGGTTTGAATCCAGAGTGCCCACCTGAAGGCGTGCGCTACAAGATCAGGTCTGCGGCTCGCTGATGCGGCGGGCCACCGTGAAGCAATAGTGAAAGCCGGAGAAGACGGTGAAGCCGGCAGTCAGATAGCCGATGATATTTCGGACGAATTGCAGCCAGCCCCAATCCGTCACTGCCAGCAACACCACGGCGAACACCAGCAGGATTTGCAGCGCCGTGGTGGTCTTGCCGTAAATGCTCGGCGGGAACGGCCGGTAGCCGACCACCACCAGGATCACCGCGGCCGCCGTCAGGAGCAGGATGTCGCGGCTCAGGACCAGCGTGGCGAGCCACCAGCTGATCTTCCGGTTCAACGCCAATACTACGAAAGAAGACGACAAGCAGAAGCTTGTCCGCGATGGGATCGAGGTACGCGCCCAGCGCGGTCTTCTGGTTCAGCGAGCGCGCGAGAATGCCGTCCAGCCCATCGGTCAGCCCGGCAATGATCAAGATCGCGAGCGCCAGGCCGTACCGGCGGTAGTGGATGGTGATAATAAAAAACGGCAAAAATCCAAGCCGCAGAAACGTGAGCTGGTTCGGGACGGTGAAGACGCGAGAGGACATTTTTTGGATTTCGTTTCCGCTCACACGAATAGCGCGAGATAGTCCCGCAAGGAGCGCCCCACGCGCTGCTCGAACCGCCCGGAAAGCGAGGGAATCGATCCGTGCGGCTCGTCGAGCGCGATCCGCTCGATGCGTTGCATCGGGAAAAACAGCGTGGGGAGGCCGATGCGCTCCCCCTCCGGGTCCATGACCTGCCGGATAAAATCGTCAAACGAATTCAGATCGATGCCGCGCAACGTGACTCCGGACGAATTCATGGAAACAAGAGAGCCCCACAACTTTTCCTTGGGCGAGTGAAGGCTCACGATGACGATGGAGTTCGGTTCCAAGGATGCGCTCGCTTCGCTCCCCGGCTGCGGAGCTTCGTTTCCTGATGCGTTACAACGAAATCGTTTTCAAGTTTTCGGCGACGATCAATTTCGGTTCGGTCAGTTTCTGAACGTCCGCGGGCGTCAAACCCGGCGCCACTTCGCGCAGGACCAGGCCCTCCGGCGTGACCGCGATGACGGCGAGCTCGGTCACGATCAGGTCCACGACCTCCACGCCGGTAAGCGGCAGCGTGCACTTCTTGAGAATCTTGGGCTGGCCATCCTTCGTGGTGTGCTCCATGGCGATGATCACGTACGGCGAACTCGCGACGAGGTCCATCGCGCCGCCCATGCCCTTGAGCATTTTGCCGGGGATCGCCCAGTTCGCGAGGTTGCCCTTTTCATCGACTTGCAGCGCGCCGAGAACCGTCATGTTCACATGCGCGCCGCGAATCATTCCGAACGAATCGGAGCTCGAAAAGTAACATGTGCCTGGGATTTCCGTGACGGTTTCCTTGCCTGCGTTGATCAGGTCCGCGTCTTCCTCGCCTTCGTAAGGAAAAGGTCCGACGCCGAGCATGCCGTTTTCCGATTGCAGCACGACGTCCATTCCCGCGGGAATATAGTTGGCAACTAAAGTAGGAGTGCCGATGCCGAGATTCACGTAAAAGCCGTCGCGCAACTCTTGCGCGACGCGCCGGGCGATCATCTCCCGCTTGCTCTCCTCGGACGGAGCCATGTTCTTCCCTTCCGAATGCGAAGCCACTTGGGTCATTTGCGTTTTCTCACTGTTCTCTTTTCGATTGTCTTGTCGTAGTTGACGCCCTGGAAAATCGCGTTCACGAAAATTCCCGGCGTGTGCACGGACTCCGGCGGCAGCGTTCCCAGCTCGACAAGCTCTTCGACTTCGGCGATCACGTAATCCGCGGCGGTGGCCATGACCGGATTGAAATTTCGCGCCGTCTTACGATAGATGAGGTTGCCCCAACGGTCGCCTTTCCACGCCTTGATGAACGCGAAATCGCCGCGCAGGCCGCGCTCGAGAATGAATTTGCGGCCGTTGAATTCGCGGACTTCCTTTCCCTCCGCGATCATCGTGCCGACGCCCGTCGGCGTGTAGAAGGCCGGAATACCCGCTCCGGCCGCGCGCATGCGTTCGGCGAGCGTGCCCTGGGGATTGAGCTCGACCTCGACCTCGCCGCTCAAAACTTGCTGCTCGAAAAGTTTGTTTTCCCCGACGTAGCTGGCGATCATTTTTTTGATCTGGTGCGTCTGGAGCAGCAGGCCCAGGCCGGCGTCCATCGTGCCCGCGTTGTTCGAGGCCACCGTGAGATTTTTCGTGCCCTTGCGGCGCACGGCGGCGATGAGGTTTTCGGGAACGCCGCAGGTTCCGAATCCGCCCGACAGGATGACGGCGCCGTCGAAGAGTTTTTCGATCGCCACATCGGCGTTGGCAACGCGTTTATCCATCGAGTCCCGCTCCCTGCAGAGTAAGATGCATGCAAAATTTATTAGTAACAGTTTACTGCAAATCGCGCAGAATCTTGTAGAGTTCTCCCGCGGCGGAGAATTCCTCTTCGAGCGCGCGCGTTCGCAGATCGCTCCGCACCTGCTCCAGGGCCTGGATCATCTGATCCAGCACGCGCTCCAGATTGTCGCTGTTCGTGAGAATAATATCACGCCAGACCGAATACGGACTTCCCGCCAGACGCAACGCGTCGCGGAGACCCCGGCCCGCCAGAGTGATCGGCAAACCTGTTTCGTCCGTCTGGCTGCGGACCACTCCCGCGAGGGCTACGGAAAGAAGCTGCGGCAAGTGCGAGACCACCGCCGCGGCGCGGTCGTGCGCTTCGGCCTCCAGCCAGACTGGCTCCGCGCCCAGTTTCTCGACGAGCGCGACGAAGGCCGCAACGCGCGGTTCGCGCTCCTTGTCGGCTTTTTCTTTCGCGGACGAGCGAATCAGCGCGTATTTCGACCCGCGAAACAAATTCGCGTCGGCGGCGGCGATCCCGGAGATTTCTTTGCCCGCCATCGGGTGGCCGCCCAGAAAATGTGCGCCCCCTTCGTGAAACGATTCCGCCGCCACGGCGCAGACTGAACGTTTCGTGCTGGATGCGTCCGTGACCAGCGCGTTCGGCGAGGCGAGCCGCGCGATCTCCGGCAGCAGCTCGATGGTGTGTCCCACCGGGAGGGCCACGTAGACTAAGTCGGCTCCCGCGACGGCGAGGGTCAGATCGGGAATCGCTTCATGGATCGCGCCGCGTTCGAGCGCGTGGCGCAGCACTTGCGTTTTGTCCCAGCCGACGACCACCGAATCCGGAAAATTTTTGCGAACGGCGAGGGCGAACGAGCCGCCGATCAATCCTGTGCCAACGATTGCGACGCGGCGGAAGGAGGCGGCCATGGCTCAGGCGATGGTCCGGCCGACGGCGGGAGCGATGATGCGCAGTTCGGCCATGAGTTTTTCAAACTGATCGAAGAAGAGCGATTGCGCGCCGTCGGAAAGCGCGTGCTCCGGGTCGTTGTGCACTTCGAGGAGCAGCCCGTCGGCGCCGGCCGCGATCGCGGCGCGCGCCATGGGAGGAACTTTGTCGCGAATTCCGGTGCCGTGCGAAGGGTCGGCCAAAATCGGGAGGTGCGAAAGTTTCTTGATGACGGGGATCGCGGCGATGTCCAGCGTGTTGCGCGTGGCGGTTTCAAACGTGCGGATGCCGCGCTCGCACAGGATCACGTTGTGGTTGCCGCCGGCCATGATGTATTCGGCGCTCAGCAAGAGTTCCTCGATCGTCGCGGACATGCCTCGCTTCAGCAGAACGGGTTTGCTCGTCGTCCCGAGCGACCGGAGCAAAAAATAATTCTGCATGTTGCGCGCACCGACCTGAAAAATATCCACATAGGGCAGCATCAACGGAATCTGCGACGCGTCCATCACTTCGCTGCAAACGAGCAGGCCGCTCTTTTCCGCGGCGTCGCGCATCATGATCAGGGCTTTCTCGCCGTGCCCCTGAAAACTGTACGGCGAGCTGCGCGGCTTGAACGCCCCGCCGCGTAGGATCTTCGCGCCCGCCTTCGCGACGCGATCCGCAATCAGGCCGATTTGTTCGGGATTCTCGACCGAACACGGCCCCGCGGCGACTACAACTTCCGTGCCGCCGATTCGCACGCCGCGCGGCAGCTCCACCACTGTTCCCTGCGGGCGAAATGCGCGGCTGGCCAATTTGTAAGGCTGCGTGATGCGCACGACTTCGCGCACGCCGTCGATGACTTCGACGTCGCGCGGATCGAAGTCCGCCGGAACTCCCACGGCGCCCAGAACCGTTTGCGACGCGCCCGTCGAGCGATGAATGTCGAATCCCATCGACACCAGGCGGTCGATCACGTGCTGGATCTGCTCTTCTTTCGCGCCTTCCTGCATGACAACAACCATTTCAACTCCTGTTCCGTTTTGCAAATGTGGTGCGGGCTTCAGCCTGTGGGGGTTCATCCCTGCAAGGACCAAAACCCACAGGCTGAAGCCTGCGCCACGAAAACCGTTCGCCCTTCGCAGAAAAAACGGGCTTAGCTTTCTTTTTTCCCGTCGCCGCCGTGCATGACGGCGCGCTCGACCGATCGCGCTTCATCCAGGATGCGCTCGAACAGGCGGCGAATCGCGGCGTCCGGCAGCGGGCCGGGATTCGCGTTTGCAACGCCGTCGAGCACTTGCTTCTCTCTGTCCGGCTGGTACAGCGCCTCGCCGGACGCTTGCTTGATCCGGCCGATTTCGACGACGCAGCGCGAACGCTCGTTCAGCAGCTCGACGAGCCGGCGATCGATCTCGTCAATTTTGCGGCGCCAGCCTTCCACGTTTTTATCCGGCACGCTCATGCCTGTGGCTCCCGCCGGCTCATCCCGGTCACCGCCGCGCCTTTCAGCAGCTTGACGCGCGCGGCCAGCGCCGCAGCCGCTGCGTCAACGGTTGCGGCGCGCTCAATCTCTTCGACAAAGGCCGAACCGACTACGGCGGCGTCGGCCAGTCCGCCCAGCAACGAAACATGCCCCGGCAGCGAAATGCCGAACCCTATGGCAATCGGAAGTTCGGTGAAGCGCCGCACGCGCCGGGCCAGGGCCGGCAATTCGTCCGCGAGCTGGTCCTTCGCGCCGGTCACGCCCGTCCGCGAGATCAGATACAAAAATCCGCTCGTCGATTTCGCGATGAGTGCGAGACGCTCGTCGGTTGACGTGGGCGCGGCCAGGAAAATCGTGTCCAGGCCGCGCGAAGTCATCGCCGCGCGATAGTCGACCGCTTCCTCAGGCGTGAGGTCGGTGATCAACACGCCGTCGGCGCCCGCTGCTTTTGCCGCGTCGGCGAATTTCTCAAGGCCCATCTGCAAAACTGGATTGAAATAGCTGAATAAAACAAGCGGCACTTCAGTCCTTGCTCGGAGCGATTTCACGAGCGAAAGTACGCCAGCGAGCGTTGTGCCGCCGCGGAGCGCTCGCTCGCTTGCGCGTTGAATGACCGGGCCATCGGCCACGGGATCGCTGAACGGCACTCCCAGCTCGATCACGTCCGCGCCTGCTTCCGCCATGGCGAGGACGAACTGCTCGGTCGCGGCGAGCGTCGGGTCGCCCGCGGTGAGATAGGCCACCAGGCCCATTTCGCCCGTCCGGCGCAATTCGGCGAATCGTTGCGCGATGCGCGATGGATTCGTCATAGTTGTAGTCGCATGTGCCATGGTTTTTAGTAGCACAGGCTTCAGCCTGTGGGGTTTGGCGCCTGCAAGGACTAAAACCCACAGGCTGAAGCCTGTGCTACTTAAACCTCTACAAATAGCGGGCCAGGATTTCCATGTCTTTGTCGCCCCGCCCTGATAAATTCAGAATCACAATCGCGTCGCGGGACATTTTCGGCGCGCGCTCTATCAATTCGGCTAGCGCGTGCGCCGATTCGAGCGCGGGAATAATTCCCTCCATCCGCGCGAGCGTGCGCGCGGCAGCGACTGCTGCGTCATCGCTCACGGCCGTGTACTCGGCGCGATGCCGGTCGGCGAGCCACGCGTGCTCGGGACCAATCGCCGGATAGTCGAGGCCCGCCGAAACAGAATGGGTGGTCGCGATCTGGCCGTCAGGCGTTTGCAGCACGTAGGAATACGTGCCCTGCAACACCCCGGGGCGCGCGCCCGAGTATCCCGCCGCCGCAGCCATGCGCGCGGCATGCTCGCCAAGAGTGGTGCCGCGCCCTCCCGCTTCGACGCCCAGCAATTTCACGTTTGCATCGTTCAGAAATGCGTGGAACAAGCCGATCGCGTTGGAGCCGCCGCCGACGCACGCGACGAGCAAGTCCGGCAAGCGCTTCTCAGCTTCCAGAATCTGTGCGCGCGCTTCCACGCCGATCACGCGATGAAAATCGCGCACCATCATCGGATACGGATGCGCCCCTAAAACCGAGCCGAGCAAATAGTGCGTCGTGCGCACGTTCGTAACCCAATCACGCATCGCTTCGTTGATCGCGTCCTTCAGCGTGCGTGTCCCGGAATTCACGCCCACCACTTCCGCGCCCAGCAAGCGCATGCGGAAAACGTTGAGCCGCTGGCGCTCCATGTCCTCGACGCCCATGTAGACCACGCACTCGAGGCCCAGCCGCGCCGCCACCGTCGCCGTGGCGACTCCGTGCTGCCCCGCGCCGGTTTCCGCGATCACGCGGCGTTTGCCCATGCGCACGGCCAGCAGGCCCTGGCCGATGCAATTGTTGATTTTGTGCGCGCCGGTGTGAAGCAGGTCCTCGCGCTTGATGTAGATGCGCGGTCCGCCGAGATGCTCCGTCAGCCGCGAAGCAAACTGCAGCGGCGTGGGGCGCCCGGCAAAATTCTTGAGTAAGTAGTCGAGCTCTTTTTGGAAACTCGGGTCTTTGCGCGCGTCCTCGTACGCGTGCTCGAGTTCCTCGAGCGGAGCCACGAGCGTCTCCGGAACGTAGCGGCCCCCGTAAGGGCCGAAACGGCCCTTCGCGTCCGGCCAGGTTTGCGTTGCGGTGGACAAAAGTTCGTCTCCGTTTCAAATAAATTCAGGCGCCGTAGCGCCCACCTTCAGGTGGGCATTTGTAGCCATGCAGATGCCCGTCCGCCGCGGCGGACGGGCGCTACACAAACGAAACCCGTTCAAACACGGCCTAAAAAACGGCGGCGAATAACGCGCGCAATCGCGCGGGATCCTTCCGGCCAGGCCGCGCTTCGACGCCGCTGGCCACATCCACAGCGTACGGCTGTGCAACTCGAATGGCCTCGCCTATATTTTCCGGCGTGAGGCCGCCCGCCAGGATGATCCGTCCATAGCGGCTCGCGGCTCGCGCCAATTTCCAATCGAGTGTGCGGCCTGTGCCGCCGTGCAAACCGCGCGCGAATCCGTCCAGCAGTATTGCATCGGCAGCGCCGTACCGGGCAAGCGAAGCGGCGCGGAATCCTCGCTTCACCTGGACCGCCTTGATCACCCGATGCTTTCGGGAGAGTTCGGTCATTTCCTTCGGAGATTCCGCCCCATGAAGCTGCACCGAACCGAGCCGCAGCGCCCGCGCCATTGCATCCACGACCAGCGGCGGCCAATTCACAAACACGCCGACTGCTTCCACAAACGGCGGCAGACGCCGAATGATGCTCCACGCGTCCGCCGGACTAATGGCGCGCGGGCTGGGCGGATAAAAATTGAATCCGAGCGCGGAAGCTCCCAAATCGATGGAAAGGCGCGCGTCGTCCCAGGTGGTGATCCCGCAAATTTTAACACGAGTCGGCATTGGATTTTTGTAACACAGGCTTCAGCCTGTGGGGTTTGGTCCTTGCATGGACGAACCCCCACAGGCTGAAGCCTGTGCAACTTTATGCGCCCAACAATTCACGCAGCGCCGCCGCCGGGTCCGACTGAGCCATAAGATGCTCGCCGATGAGGAACGCGTCAAAACCCGCCGCCCGAAGGCGCGCCAGATCTCCGTGGGCGCGCAGGCCGGATTCGCAGACGGCGATACATTCGTCGGGGATGGCCGCAATCAATTCCGTCGACGTTTCGACGCGCACTTCGAGCGTGCGCAGGTCGCGGTTGTTCACTCCCAAGATACGCGCTCCCGCCGCCAAAGCCCGCGCTAGCTCCTCGCCCGTATGCACTTCAACGAGCGGCTCCATGCCCAGTTCGCGGCCGAGCGCGAGCAATTCGCCAAGGAGCGCGTCGCCGAGTCCCGCCACGATCAACAGAAACGAATCGGCGTCCGTCGCCCGCGCCTCCCAGACCTGCCACGGATCGATGATGAAATCCTTGCGCAGCACCGGCAAGCCCACAGCCTCGCGCGCATCGCGCATGTATTTCAGATCGCCTTGAAAGAATTCCTCTTCGGTGAGCACGGACAGCGCCGCCGCTCCGGCCGTCTCGAAAGCCTTCGCCAGCGCCACCGGATCAAAATCCGCGCGAATCAAGCCGCGCGAAGGCGACGCCTTCTTGAGTTCGGCGATCACGTTCAGGGAATCGCGGGTCAGCGCGGCGGCAAAATCGCGCACCGGTTTTGCATGCTTCACCCCAAAACGCAGCGCCGTCTCCGGAACGGATTTCTTGCGGTGGGCAATCGCGGCGCGGCGCGCCTCGATGATGCGGTCGAGCACAGTCTCGGATTTGGTCTCTGCCCCCATGGCTTCGGCCCCACCATAAATCATGACAACATCGGAAACCACCATGCTAAGTGGCGGACATGCTGAAGTCAACGGTAGGAGGGTTGCTCCGGCTTCGTGAGGAGATGCCTGATTTCACTCAGCGCCGGCGGATTTTTGCCAGGAGTCGCAGGATTTCCATATACAGCCAGATCAATGTCACCATGATGCCGAATGCGCCGTACCACTCCATGTATTTCGCGGCATGTTCCTGGACACCTGTTTCCACAAAATCAAAATCGAGAATCAGGTTGAGAGCGGCAATGCTGACGATGAAAAGGCTGACGGCAATGCCCCAGGGTCCGGCGTCGTTGATCAACGGAACTTGCATTCCAAAAAGACGAAGCCCTAAATCCACAATGTAGACCAGAGCGATTCCGCCTGTGGCCGCCACAACGCCTACTTTGAATTTTTCAGTCGCCCGAACCATCCCGTTTGTGTACGCCAGCAGCAACACGCCCAGCGTACCGAATGTCAACCCCACAGCGTGTATGGCAATGCCCGGAAAACGCAGGTCCAATAGAGAAGAAATGCCGCCGATGACCAGACCTTCCAGAAAGGCATAAACCGGCGCGGTGAACGGCGCCTTTTCCTTCATATAAATGGTGAGCATGGCGACTATGAAACCGCCAATGGCTCCACCCACAATCCAGGGAAGCACGGCTTCGGGGGATTCGGACCGCGCCAATCCCCAAGTCCAGGCCGAGGCAACGAATACGCAAATCAGTAGAACGCCGGTCTTATTCACCGTTCCCTGCAGTGTCATCACTGCGCCGGCGTCGGCCTGCTGTCCTTCAAAAGTCTTATCGTTCAGGGCGGCATTGGATGTGCGAAAGAGTCCGGGCATGGGGATGCTCCTTTGGGTGTCCGGGGCAAGTTGGGGGATCGGAACCGCCGGTTCTTCGGCGCACCTGCGTAGAGTATATACCATTTGGCTATATCTTTAGGAGGAACTTCAATGTTTGGCTGCTCGGTTGAAGACATCGGCGTACGGACGCTCTATCATTG
>CAVUDA010000023.1:0-126420 GCA_963740035.1 uncultured Acidobacteriota bacterium | reverse complement strand
CGGAAAACCTAATTTATTTTGTCATTCCGAACGAAGTGAGGAATCTCTCTGTGGTTTAGACCCAGGAGAAGAGAGATTCCTCGGCGCGCAGCGCGCCTCGGAATGACAAACATTTTGGTATTACAGCAGTTTGTTCACCCTGCGGATCTTGAACTTTGACACTGAAGCGATGATTACGACTCGAAGCTCTTGAGGGTCGTCGCCATTTCGTGGAGACGCCGGTCCACGAGCGCGTACACCGTATCGGGCTCGAACACGCCTTTGGAATCGCGCCGCCCGGCTTTCACTCCCGTGAGAATTTCGATTCCTTCCTCGAGGGTGGTGACCGGCAGGATGTGAAACTTGCCCGCGGCGACGGCTTCGATCACTTCGTCGCGCAACATCAAGTCTTCAATGTTTTCGGAAGGAATCATCACTCCCTGGCGCCCCGTCAGCCCTGACTTCACGCGGCACACGTCGAAGAAACCTTCGATCTTCTGATTGACGCCGCCGATGGGCTGAATGTCACCCTGCTGGCTGACCGATCCCGTCACGGCAATATCCTGGCGGATGGGCAATCCGGAAAGCGCGGAGAGCAGCGCGTAAATTTCCGTCGAGCTGGCGCTGTCTCCGTCCACGCCGCTGTAGGATTGCTCGAAACAAATGCTGGCCGCAAGCGAGAGCGGCTTATCCTGCGCGAATTTGGTGCGCAAGTATCCGGCGATGATTTGCATCCCTTTGTCGTGAAAGCTGCCGCTCAGGTTGGCTTCCCGCTCGACGTTGATCAGGCCCGCCTTGCCGAGCGCCGCCGAAGCCGTAATGCGCACGGGCTTGCCGAATGCATAGCCGCCGATTTCCAGAACGCTGAGGCCGTTGACCTGGCCCACGCGCGCGCCGTCGGTTTCAATCAGCAGCGTGCCCTCTTCGATCATTTCCCGGATTTTCGTTTCGGTGAGGTTGTGCCGCTCGATGCGCGCCTCGCGCGCGCGCCGAACGTGCACGGCATTCACCGGCGCTGCTCCATCTTGCCGCGCAATGTAGGCCGCCTCGCGGGCTAGGTCCGCCAGTTCCGGAAATCGCGCCGTCACTTTGTTGCGGCGTCCGGCGAGGCGCACGCCGTACTCCAGCATGGTGGCGACGGCGGTGCGGTCGAAGGGGCCGATCTTTTCCTGTTCGGAGAGCTGGCGCAGCCGGTCGCCGTAATGGCGCACGACCGCGTCGCTCATCACCATTTCTTCGTCGAATTCCACGCGCACTTTGAAAATTTTGCGGAAGTCCTCCTCGAATTCGTACAGGACTTCGTACATGTGGCGGTCGCCAATCAAGATAATTTTCACGTCGATGTCGATCGGCTCGGGCTTGAGCGCCGAGGTCCCGAACGGAAAGAACATTTCCAGCGGCTGAATCTCGAGTTTGGAGTGATTCAGCATGCGCTTGAGCGTGCGCCATACGCCGGCTTCGGTCAGCGCGTCATACGCGTACATCACCAGAAATCCGCCATCCGCGCGAAGGAGCGACCCGGGCCGCAAGTCCATGAAATCGGAATTCCAGCCGCCGCGGGAGTCATAGCTGCGCTGGATCGTGCCGAAAAGATTCGTGTAGGTCGGCGTGGTTTCAAAAATGACCGGAGAAGTGTCTTCTTCAATGTGCGCGAGAATTACATTGACGCCGTACACCCGAAACGGATCGCGCTCGGTCGACGCGGACCGCGGGGCGCCATCCGGCGGAGGCGGCGCTCCTCCCGGCTCTTCTTCGCCCTCCCGTTCCTTGAACGGCTCGAGATTGTCGAGAATACTGTGGCGCACTTCTTCGAGATACTCCGCCACCAGGTTGCCTGAATATTTTTCCTTCAGCTCCTCGATGAATCCGTCGACGAGCACCGAGGCCGCTTCCTGTTCGAGGTAGCTCAGTTCGCTGGCCAACTCGCGCGAAAGCGTCAGCGTCTTCCGGTAGACGACGGTGAACTCCTGGCGGAACTGTTCGTACTTGCGCTCCAGGTCCTCGGCCACCATCGTTTCCAGCTTGCCTTCGTGCACCATTTTCGGGATGTCTTCAATCGGCACCATCTGCCCTTCGAGGACCGGAAAAATTTCCGGCAGCGCCACGGCCCCGACCTGCATGTGGCCCAGCGCGAATTGCTCGCGGGCGATGCGGCGCGTGAAGTCATCCATCAATTCTTTTTCGCGCACGGTGAAGCGGTCAACGATGCGCCCTTTTTGCCGCTGGAAGGGTTCGCCCTCGAATACCTGCGGAATTCGCCGCCTCAGAAATTCAATGCCGCTCTGCATGTCTTTCTTGAAGCCGTTGGCCTGCCCGCGCGGCAACGCCAGAAGACGCGGGCGGTCCGGGCTCTTGAAATTATTCACGTAGCAGCGGTCGAGCGAGGCCTTTGCGGGAGGATGAATCTGGTCGATCAGATGCGTGATCGTGCCGCCCCGGCTCGTTCCCGCGAGACCGCACACAAAAATGTTGAATCCGGGCGCGTTGAGCTCGACGCCCATTTTCAGGGCGCGGAAAGCACGCTCCTGGCCGAGCAACTCCTTCACCGGCTCGGCCTCTGCCGTCGTTGCGAACGGAATGGTAGCCGGATCGCATCTCCACCGAAGTTTTTCGGGAGGCAAACCAGCGAGCAAAGTCATGGATTCAGTCGCCATCGTAGAATCTTCGCCAAGTAGGACAGGCTTCAGCCTGTCGGTTTTCGTTTGCGTATCCACTACGCCGGAGACAGGCTGAAGCCCGTCCTACTCGACCTCAGGCGCGTTACTCTAGCACAGGCAAGACGGCAGGCGCATAGCCGCTGCATCGATAATTTCCATCATCGCCACATTACCCGACCGGAGTATCTGGCGCGCTCACCGCCAAATCTTTTCCGGAATACACATCCAGAATCCCGACGGCGGTAGCCACCACGATCGGCCCCAGTACAACTCCCAGCACACCGAACACTGCGATGCCGCCCAGCACGCTGATGAACACCAGCAAACCGTTCAGCGAGGCGCGCCCGCCCAGCAGCACGGGTCGCAAAACATTGTCGATCGAGGCGCCCAGCGCTCCACAAATGGCGATCAGGATGATCGCGCGGCCCGGGTGCCCCGTCGAAAACAGCCAGATCACCGCGGGGATCCAGATTGGCCAGGCGCCAACAACCGGAAGCAGTGATAAAAATCCCATCACCACGCCCCAGAAGATAGGCGAGCCCAAACCCACAAAGGCAAAAGCTCCGCCGCAAAGTATTCCCTGGACCGCCGCAATGACCAGGCTGGTCGTGACGCTGGCAAAAATCAGTTCGCGCGCTTCAGCCAGCATCCGCTCGGTCATCGTCTCCTCGAACGGCAAGAAATGTCGAAAGCGGTCCAGCATCGAATCCCCATCGCGCAGGAAGTAGAACAGCGCAAAGAGCATTACAAATAGTTCGAACAGGAAGACCACGATGTTCCGGATCACGCGGCCAAGCTCCGAAGCCATGTATTCCCCGGCCCGGCTGGCGCCCTGGCGCACGAGTTCCGGCAAATCCACGCTTACGCCTTCCGCTGCGATGCTGGACACGAGCCAACTCCACGCGCGGTTGAACCAACCGTACCCTCCGCCCGCCATGGCTGTCTGGATATCCCGTGCCGCAGCTATCCCTTCCCGGACGAACATTCCAGCGAGCAGAAGCACTGGGACGATCAAGATCAAGGTGACACCCAGGGTGATCACCACAGCCGATCGTGTGCCGCCCCATTTCCTTTCGAATCGTTTCTGCAACGCATAAAAGATGACTCCGAACACAGCTGCCCACCCTAGTGGCTCGAGAAACGGCTCGAAGACTCGAAACACAAGGTAGGCGAGGCACAACACGACGCCGTAGAATAAGACGTTGCTAAAGCGATGTTCGGCAGTTTGTGACACGGCGGATTCGGATCTCCCTCTATACGGCCCGGCGAACCACTGCAAGGCTCCTCTTATAACTCAGGTCAGGGCTTTTTGGGGGGTTCCTTCGCGATTGCGTTCGGCTCTGCGGAACCGCGCCCATGTTATGATTCACGTAGCTTAGGAGTACGCGTATGAACGACCCCGCTTCCTGCCGCCATGCCCGCACGCAACTCATCGCCAAGGATTCCGACGCGGAATATGTGGAATGCCTGGATTGCGGAGCGATCCTCGAATCCGGCGAGTTGCCGGAGCCATCGGCCGGCTTTGACGAATCGCTCTCCGACGCGTAATTGCGCCGTTACGGGTCATTCAGAAAAGGATTTAACACAGAGGGCACAGAGAACACGGAGAAATTCAGGAGAGATGGAAAAAGGCGGGCAGACTTCCTTCACCGATCACTAATCACGAGTCATAATTCTCGAATCACTGAATTCCCAGCAGGCCAATAATTCGGACTACATCCGCCGCGGAGACGTCGTAGAGAGGGCGCTCGTCTTCCTGCTCCAGCTGCTCCCGCAGGTACTGGGCTGCGACGTAGCTGGCTTCGCGGTCGGAAATGTCGCGGCCGGATTTGGCCGTAAATTGAACAATTCCAGGGTGCGCCAGGCCCACGATCGATCCCTGGCCGTCCACCAGGAACTTCGTGTCCACCGTGTCGCTGTGGCGCGTGGCGATGCCGTTCCACAGGTGCGAAAACCGGCAGTGATAGGTCCGGTCGGTGAGCCGCGAGGTAACGTCAAATTCACCCACGAATTGGCTCATCGCGCCCTGATTGGAAAGTCCTGTCCCTGTGCTCATTTTTCTACTTTCCGTGGCCGACGGGTACAGGCTCGGCGTGCGCAAAGCTGGAAGCTGCCGCCGCGATGCCCGCGCCGACGGGCAACTTCATGCCCTGGTCGAGAAGGACCCTCTCCAGAACATCGAGGAATAAAAGCACATTCGCGCGCTGGCTGGAATACCCCATCAGGCCGATGCGCCACGTCGTGGTCTTGATATCCCCAAGGCCTCCCGCGATTTCGATGTTGAAATCATTCAGCAGGCGGGCGCGCGTTTTTGCGCCGTCAATGCCGTTGGGAATATACACGGAAGTGACGGTCGGCAGGCGCTCTTCCGGGTTCTCGACAAAGAGGCGGATGCCCATCGCTTCCAGGCCCGCGATCAGCGCCGCCTGATTTTGCCTGTGGCGCTCCCAGCTTGCTTCCAGCCCTTCCTCAAGAACGATCCGCATCGCTTCATGCAGCGCGTAAATCAGGGGAACCGGCGGCGTGTGGTGGTACGTACGTTCTTTGCCCCAGTAATTCATCACCGTGGTAAGGTCGAAGTACCAGCTCTGCACTTTCGTCTTCCGGTTCCGCAGCATATCCTCAACGCGCGAGTTCACAGTGATCGGCGCCATTCCCGGAGGCGCGCTGATGGCCTTCTGCGTTCCGCTGAAGCAGATATCGATCCGCAGGCGGTCCACGTCGAGCGGCACGCCGCCGAGCGTCGCGACGCTGTCCACGATCAGGAGCGCGCCGAGCTCATCGGCGACCTTGCGAAATGGTTCGATCTTCGTTACGACGCCGGTCGAGGTTTCCCCGTGCGCGAGGCCGACGAACTTGATCTTGCGGCCCTGCCCGGCGCGGCGCACATCTTCCGGGTCCACCGTCCGGCCAAGCGGCGCGGGGACGCGGTGAATCTTGGCTCCGGTGCGCTCGGCGATATCCGCCATGCGCGCGGAAAACATGCCGTTCACGCAGACGATCGCCTCGTCGCCTGGCTCGAGGGCATTGACCACGGCTGTTTCGATGCCGCCGGTTCCCGACGCGGATATCGGGAAGGTGATGTGGTTCTGCGTCTGAAAAATGCGGCGCATCAGCTCTTGAACGCCGCCCATAAACTCGGTGAACCACGGATCGACATGCCCCACCATTGATGTGGCCAGCGCACGGTAGACGCGCGGGCTGATGCACGAAGGGCCGGGCGTGAGCATCAGCCTTGTCGGCGGTCGCACTTCATCCATAGGATTCATCATGACTTCAAACCTCAGCTTTCATGGCTCTATGCCGGGACGCCAAATGACGTGCCACAAGAGAATTGCGGAGACCAGCGAATCGGACCACTGGCAAAAGCGCGCGTCCCGAACGCGTTCCGGGACCTCACTCCGAAATATGCTCCTGACCAGAACCTAGTTTGCGCGATTCCCCGGCTCCGCGCAACCGCCAAAATGGCTGTGTTTTAACAATTATCGGCTACTTCGCGGCAAACTGCATCAACGAATTCGTGTACTGCTTTCTCTGTGTTCTCAGTGTCCTCTGTGTTAAGAAGTTTTGCGGCCCTTCCTTCACGCGGAAGATTCAAAAGCGTTTAACACAGAGTGCACAGAGATCGCAGAGGAGATCGCCCCCGTATTCAAGTTGTGCTCTCGCCAGCACTTTTTTCCTGGAGGCACATTCTCCAAGCGCGCCCGCGGTATGCTGTGCTATCTTCGCGTGGCACCGGAGGAATGCGCATCGATGGCGGAAAAACTGGTCCTGGTTGGTGTACTCCCCGAGATTGTCGTGATTGCTCCGGACGAGCAGGTTGTTTGGCTCTCGGACACGGGAACTCTCAAGATCCAGTTCGATCCCAACCGCTGCCCGTTCCAATCCAACGTCTTCCAGGCCCCACCCGGGCGCCAACTGCAAAGCGGTCCCCCGCGCCCGGGCATCAACCCGGGCTCCTACAAATATCGCCTCTGGTTGAACGACCAGCCCATCGGCAATGGCGAAGTCATTTTAAGGGAAAAGTAAGGCTTAATTCCCCGTTGCGCCCGCGCGGCCGATCACAATCGAATGCGCCAGTCCCCGGCGAACCGGAGCCAGCAACACGGCGGGAACGGGCTTTTCGGGCGATAGGGCGACGCTGGCAGATCGGCGCGGGAATTCGGCCCGGCGATCCAGGCGCAGCCCCGCTTCGCGAACAAGTTCCTCGGAAAAATTAGGGTCGTCCGAGTATTCGACGCCCCAGAACCACAGGCGTTCTTCCTTCTGCTGGAGGAACTGCAGCACTTGTTCCAGCTTGCGCATGGCGCGGTCAAAGGTCGACGCGAGGAAATAAACGGGTAAAACCCAGGCCTTGCGGGCGAATATGGCTCGAACCCGCACGCAGTACTTGCCGGTCTGGTTCACTTCGATCGTGCATTGATACTCATTGCGATGATTCATCTTCCCCTGCATCGTACACCTCGCTCGCTTCCCTGCGATTCGGTCTTCGGAAATGCCCCATTAGAAAAAAATTTCTCGGCCTTAATAGTGCCTGTCGATGATGAATCCTTCATGAATAAACCGCTGTCAGAATTAGAAGGGCCAAACTACGAGAAGCACTGAGCGCTGGGAAGGCGGCAGCCTCAAGATCTCAACCCCCTGGCGAAGGGCTAAGACTACGAACACAAATATGCTAGCGCAGGGCAAACCTGAAAGCAAGCCTTGTGCCTAAAACTGTTAACTTATTTATTTTCAATCATTTAAAACTATGTTGGGGTTATCAGGCGCTTCAGATTATCGGCGTTGAAGTGCAACTGGCCCTCGGCCTGGAGGCGCGCTTTCAGCGCGTTTCGGAACAAATCGTAGGCGGTTTGGCGCTTGCGCTGCAAAACTTGCTCCTCGATTTTGGCCTTCTGCTTCGCGAAATCGTCCTGGTTAACGGGATCGTGCTGCGCGACCCGATAGACGGTCCAATTCTGCCCGAGCGGGATTGGATCGCCGGACTGGCCGACCGGCAGACTAAACGCAGCAGCAAATTGCTTGGCGCTGCCGAGGTCGGGAATCGAGCCTGTTTGAGCGACGGGGTCCGACGATTTTACGTCCAGACCGAGGGATTTGGCGGCAGCGGAGAAATTTTCGCCCCCTTTGGCGCGCTTAGCGAGTTCTTCGGCGCGGGATTTGGCAAGGTCCACGGCTTTTTCGTGCCGGTAGTCGCTGGCCACGCGGTCGTGAACCTCCGCAAGCGTCGCGGGATGCGTATGCTGAATGTCCTTCACGGAAGTAACGACGTAGCCGAGGTCCGTGTGAATCGGCGCGCTCACATCGCCGGGGCGCTGGTGAAAGATGTTATCCAACAGGCCCGGCGCGTTGCCAAGCTCCGGAAGCGGTTGATTCGCCTCGACCAGCTTCGCTTCGCCGGTCGTCATGTTGAATTTCTTGGCCAGGTCTGCAATCGGGACGCGGCCGCCGCGGCGGATTTCGTCGGCAATTTGGGTGGAAGCGGTTTCGCCCAGCTGTTCCGCTTTTTCCTGTTGCAACTGATTGACAATGCTGGCCTTGACTTCATCGAGCGTCTGTGTGCGCGCGGTTTCGCGGTCGATCACCTGAATGATGTGGAAGCCGTACTGCGTCTTGACCAGGTCTGAAATCGATCCCTTGGGAAGGCTGAACGCCGCGGCCTCAAATTCAGGGACGGTTTGTCCCCGGACAATCCATCCGAGGTCGCCTCCTTTATCTTTGGTCGTGTCCTCAGAATATTGCTTGGCCAGATCGGCGAAATTGCCGCCATGCTTGGCCTTGTTGAGGACGTCCTCGGCTTTCTTCTTGACCTCGGCGGCCTCGGCATCGGTCATGCCCACGGTTTTGAAGAGAATGTGGGCGACGTGCGCCCGGTCTTCCAGTTTGTACTGGTCGATGTGGCTCTGGTAATAGAGTTTTTCGTCGTCTTCCGTCACGGGAGTGCGCTGACGAAGCTGCGCGAGGCTCAGGACGGCGTAATCGAAGGTCCTGCGTTCCGGGACCACGTACTGGGCTTTGTTCTTGTCGAAGTAGGCGGCCAGGTCCGCGTCGGAAACTTCCACCTTGGATTGCAGATCCTCCGGCTTGATCAACACGTAGTCGAGCTTGATCTTTTCATTCTCGCGGCGGAACTCGTCGCGCACTTCGTCATCGCTGGCGGTGATGCCGTCGGTCACCAGCGCCTGGAATTTTTGCTGGAGCAGGGCGTTTTTCACTTCCGTTTCAAATTCCGGGACGCTCATCTGAAAGCGCGCCTGCACTTCGGCGGAGTACCGGTCCATGCCGATGAAAGTGTCGCCGGTGAACGCCGTGGGTACGAGCTTTTTCAGCAGGTCGGCGTGCTCTTCGTCGGAGACGCGCATGCCCATCCGGTCTGCTTCGAGCGCCAGCATTTTTTCATTGATCAATTGGTCGAGCGCCTGCTGCGTATAGGCCGGCAGAAGGGCGGGAGGATCTGGCCGCTGCGGGTAGTCTTGCTGAGCAGGTTCTGGACATCGACGACGGAGATAGTCTGGTCTCCCACCTGGGCGACGGCGTCGGACCCGGTCAAATCGTTGGTGCCCTGGGGCACGAGATACAACAGCATACCGATCCCCAGAAACCCGACGACGATTCCGAGCATGATCCGCACGCCTATTTTTTTTTCACGAAGAGCGTCCCACACGTCCGAAAATCCTCCCGCGCAACGCTATCTGGAGATCCCGCGATTCCGAAAAACAGACAGCCGCCGCACCCGTGGCAAAACAAGGCATTATAGTGGAGGCGAGCACATACACTCAATCTCTAATGTAGTTGGACGGGGTTCGCCGCCCGGAGTGAGCGCGCGGGTCGACTAACCCGTCCTTTAGGTTGATTACGCCATCCGAGGAAGAAATGAGAAGTCAAAACCAAAACCCAGACCCTTCGAAAAGCGCGAAGGTTCTGCCACTCGGAAAAGCGAAACCCGTCCCTCCGCGTTGACGTAATGAAGTGGTATCATCCAATGGTGCTCAGCCGTCAAGAGAAGAGTTCGGGAAAGGGTTCGCCACCCGCGAAGGGTCTGCTACCCGCCCAGGGAGTGAGCCAGCCGGCATGAAAAGGGTCGCAAAATTGGCAATGGCAGTTGTTTTTCTCACCGGATGTGGTGGGGGTATGAGTGCGACGAGTCCACCTCCTCCGGCGACGATCCCGCCAAATACATTCAGCGATGCCAGCATCGCTGGCGAATATGGTTTCGAGGACTCCGCGGGCCTTTACAATTCGACGACCGGACAGGGACCATTGGAAACTGTGATAGGCAGCTTCACATCAGACGGCAAAGGGAACATCACGTCGGGATCAGAGATCGACATTAACGCAAGTTTTCCAGGTGGCCCTCCAAATGACCAAAACGCTTACTTCACAATAGCGGGTAACTATACCGTAAACCAAGATGGAACTGGGACGGTGCAGTTCTTTCTAACATGCGGTCCTGCGCCCAACCCGAACCCAGGCGGGGTAAATCCCAACGTCTCACGCTGTTCGGTAGGTACAGTGTTCACTGTGATTTCCGTAATGACCATAGGGACCAACGGCAACTTTACCTTTACGATGCTGCCGTACCAGGGGACCCTGACGGTAGATGTCACGGCCAAAAAGGGCTTTTCGCCGTAACTTATGATTCTCGATCGCGTGGTTGGTGCTATGACTACGTACCATTGGCAGACCCTGCGATCCCGGACTTGAAGCTCCGGCAAGCGAATAGGAACGGTCTCGAGGTCTCCAAAATTCGGTGGGTGGCACAGTCTTTGGGGCGGTTTTGAATTTTCGGGTGGCAGACCCTCTGTTTTTTAGAGGGTCTGGGTTTTGACTTTTCTGTTTGGGTTCGACTCATTGCACGGGTTCAACCCGGACCAACCCGTATGTCGGCGTCAAGAGAAATAAAACGCGGAAGGGTGAGCCACCCGCGAGGAAGGAATGAGAAGTCAAAACCAAAACCCAGACCCTTCGAAAAGCACGAAGGATCTGCCACCCGAAAAAGCGAAACCCGTCACTCCGCGTTGGCGTAATGGAGTGGTATCATCCAATGGTGCTCAACCGTCAAGAGAAAAAATTCGAGAGAAGATTGGCGACCCGCCGTCAAAAGGAATTGAATAAAATTATTTCTTCATATCGTGGTCAGTGTGCAAATGGAATTCATAATTCGACTGCGTCAGAATTGCCTCTTTTTCCCGCCGGTTGAGTTCGTCTTTCCAAGCCGTTGTCCATCTTGACTTCGGTCTGTGGTCTCCATCTGGACGGCACGTTCTCACTGACATTACTGCGCTAACCATAGCGTCTTTTAGTTTTCGACATTCTCCGCAATCTGGGTATTCGTATGTGGTGGGGTTTGCCGCTAATATTCTTGGCTCGCAATACTTACCGATCCCGTTTTCCACAAAGCAAGGACCGTTCTCGACGCCGCAATTAGGACATTTTATCTCACGCAAGGAAGACATTGGAAAAGCCTCGCTAAACCTTAATTGTAAGGCTAAATTTTCATAGATTCCAATATTTCTCAGCGGCGGGTGGCAAAGCCTTTGATTCGGTTTTGCTGTTTCGGGTGGCCGCTCCTTCGTGGTGTTCGAAGGGGTGGAGGGTTTGACTTGATTCCCTCGCCCGACTCAATAACCACACCGTAAGGAATGCGGTGTTTTACCGCCAAAAGGTCGCATAAGTATCCCTTGCCGTGATAATCTAATGTGGCATTTTTGAGGCTACTGGATGAGCGACCGGATGCGGGCGTCACCGAATGGCAAAGGGGAAAACGACGGGGAAGGCAAGAGCTTGATCCGCGTGCGGCCGCGCGGCTTTTGCGCGGGGGTGGTGCGCGCGGTGGACATCGTGGAGCTGGCGCTGCAAGCCTACGGGCCGCCGGTGTACGTGCATCACGAAATCGTGCACAACCGCTACGTCGTCGAGCAACTGCGCCAGAACGGCGCGATTTTCGTCGAGACGGTGGAGGAAGTGCCGCTCGGGTCCGTGCTGGTGTTCAGCGCGCACGGCGTACCGCCGACGACGCGCGAGGAAGCGCGGCTGCGCCAGTTGCGCGTGATCGACGCGACCTGCCCGCTGGTCACCAAAGTGCATCTCGAAGCGCTGAAATTCGCGCGGGAGAACCGCACCATCATCCTGATCGGCCACCGCGATCACCAAGAAATCGTGGGCACTTCCGGAGAAGCTCCGAAGCAAACGGTGGTGGTGGACAGCGTCGAAGCGGTGGACGCGCTCGAAGTGAAGGACGCGAATCGCCTGGCGTTTCTGACCCAGACGACGCTGAGTCTCTACGACACGCAGGAAATCGTCACCCGTCTGCGCGAGCGGTTTCCCACGATTGAGGGGCCGGCTTCCGACGACATCTGTTACGCGACGCAGAACCGGCAGGAAGCGGTCGAGCAGCTGGCGCGCGAGGTGGACCTGATCCTGGTGGTCGGCTCGCCCAACAGCTCCAATTCCAACCGGCTGGTGGAAGTCGCCAAACGTTCGGGAGTTCCGGCGGAATTGATCGACGCCGCGAAGGACATCGACCCGAAATGGCTGGAAGGAATTCGCCGCGTGGGCCTGACGGCGGGCGCGTCGGCGCCGGAAATTCTGGTCGAGCAGGTGAGCCAGCGCCTGGCCGGATTGGGCTACACGAATCAGCGCGATCTCGATCTGATCCGCGAGGATGTGCGGTTCACGCTGCCGTCCGAGCTGACCACGATCGCGCCGGCATCGAATTAGGGAAAGCCGAATTAGGGAAAGCTTTGTTTGGCGAACATTGATCGGAACGGTTTTATGCGGGTTGCCGTCTTTCAGGGAAGCATGTCTCCAATTTCAGGAGAGCGACTTTGGCGGTCAAGATCACCCGTCAGACGAAGAATATTGTCCTGCTGGGCTCGGCCACGAGCGCGGCGGCACTGCGCCCCGGGCATGAGCGCGCGCCTGCCTCTCTGCGCGCCGCCGGTATCGCGGATCGGCTGAAAGCCGTCGGCTTCCAAGTTGCCGATCTCGGCGATACGGCCACCTACGTTTCCCAACCTGACGACGAACATCCCCGCGCCAGAAATGTTTCCGCGATTCTGAAATCGCTGAACGATTTGCGCCCGCGCGTGGAAGTCGCGGTGAAGTCGGGCGCGCTTCCGGTCATCCTGACCGGCGATTGCATTTCCGTCCTGGCGGCCATCGCCGGGACGCGCCGCTACTATCGCAACGTCAGCCTGATTTATGTGGACCGCGATGCGGACCTGAACGTGCCCGCGACGACGCCTTCGGGATGCGTCGACGGCATGGTGATCTCGCAGGTCATCGGACGCGGCGCTCCGGAACTGGTCCGCTTCTGGGGCGAGCCGCCGCTCGTCCGCGAACCAGACGTCGCCTTGTTTGGATTCGACCGGCTGGACGAGCCGGAGGAAAAATATCTGGTGGCGTCGCCCCTGCGGCGGCATCCAACGCTGGAAGTGTCAGCGGTAGGAGCCGCTGCTGCCGCCCACCTTGCCCTCGAACGCGTGCATGCCCTGAATCACGAGTTCGTCCTGCATTTCGATGTGGACGTGATCAACGGCGAAGAGTTTCCCTGGACGAATTTGCCCGGCGCGGGCGGACTCGGCTTCGGTGAAGTGCGCGATGCGCTCCGCGTGTTTGTCAGCCAGCCGAATCTGGCCGCATTGGTGGTAGCCGGTTATAACCCGGAGCTTGACGCCGACGGGCAAGGGGCGCGGAAGCTGATCGATTTGCTGGCGGACGTTCTCGCTTTGCGGCTGGAAACAACATCAGCGGCAACTGCCGGGGCTTCGGAGACTGCGGCCGCTTCATCCGTCGCTTCCGAAGTTGCGCCTGCGGCGCCGCCGTCCGCTGCGAGTACCGATGTCGAGCCTGATCGAGCTGTCTCCGCTGATTTGCCGGAAGGGACAGAACCGGACACAAGCGTATCCTGACAACGGTAAGAACACTTTCTCTGGATCGTCCTCCGCTGGCTTCGAATCCGACTGCGTGTCGTGCTGTTTACTCCGACGAAAGATCAACTGGTTGCGCCCGTCTCCAAGATGAGCTACCGTTTTTGCTGGTCTAGGAGGGTCCTTATTATGACCGGCAAATACGCGGCGGCGGCAATCGCCTTCATTCTTACGCTTGTGAGTGCGGGGCTGGCGCAGCTGCGCCCTGCGTTCGGCGCCGATTGGAATGCTCAGGATTCGCAGATGCAGATGGACATGTCGGGGCCGGTCGATCTGGGGATTCCCTCTTACCACGCCTATGCGCTGAAGCCGCCGTTCCCGGCTACGCTCGATCCGAAGCAGTTTCCCGATGCGCTCAATCGGAATGTGTATGCGCTCGCCGCGAAGATCAGGCCGGTTTTGTACCAGCAGCCTTGCTACTGCTATTGCGACCGGCACGCGGGGCACAAAAGCTTGCTCGATTGCTTCGTGGGCACGCACGGAGCGGAGTGCGACATCTGCCAGAAGGAGGCGGTCCTCTCCTATCAACTCACGCAGAAGGGGAAGACTCCCGCGCAAATTCGGGCCGCGATTATTCGCGGCGATTGGCGCGCGGTCAATTTGAATCCGTACATGGGCGCCGCGAGTTCCCGCTGACGATTATTTGACAGTGAAATTATTTTGAGTGCTGGCGGGTTCTAGTAGCACAGGCACTCCTGCCTGTGTGGTTTTTGCGATCGTCGCCGGCTCAGGTAGTCCACGTTTGCAACCTGGAAAACCACACAGCCAAGTGTGGCTGTGCTACAAATTCACGGTATTCGTGGATGTCTGGCGAGAAAACTTCCTGGGATGTCCGACCCCGAGCAAACCACACAGGCGCAGCTGACGCGGCGAAGCGCGGATCGCTGAAAGAGCTGGCGGTTTTCTTTCTGCGGCTGGGCATCACCGCGTTTGGCGGGCCGGCGGCGCACATCGCCATCATGGAAGACGAACTGGTGCGGCGCCGAAAATGGCTTTCGCGCGAAAAGTTTCTTGACCTGCTCGGCGCAAGCAGCCTGATTCCCGGTCCCAGCTCCAGCGAATTGGCGATTCATATCGGCTACTTGCGCGCCGGGTGGGCGGGACTGCTGGTGGGCGGCGCTTGCTTTATTTCTCCTGCGGCAATTCTGGTGGGAATCATCGCCTGGGCGTACGTGCGATTTGGGCATTTGCCGGCCGTGGCGGCGCTGCTGTACGGCGTCAAGCCGGTGGTGATTGCCGTGATTGTGCAGGTGCTCTGGGGACTTGGCCGCACGGCGGTCAAAAACTGGGTCCTGGCGATTGCCGGCACGCTGTGCGTGGCGCTCAGTTTCGCGCAAGTGAATGTTCTTCTCATTTTGTTTGGAACGGGCACGATTCTTGCGGGAATTCACGCGCTCTCTCGGAATAGCACACGAAACCGAAAAACGGCGGGCGGGCTGGCGCTAATTTCCGTGTGGCGCGGAATGCGCGCGAGCCTGGCGCGAATTTTCCCGTGGGCGGGCGCCACAGGTGTCGCGGCAGTGATTCCCGGGATGTGGCCGCTCTTCCTGGTATTCCTGAGGATCGGTTCGATTGTGTTCGGCAGCGGCTACGTTCTGCTGGCGTTTTTGCGGGCCGATCTGGTGGTGCACCGCGCGTGGGTCACCGACGCGCAATTGGTGGATGCGGTAGCCATCGGGCAGGTGACGCCCGGGCCGGTGTTCACCACGGCTACTTTTCTTGGATACCTGTTGCGGGGACCAGTCGGCGCGGTTGTGGCTACGGTTGGAATTTTTCTGCCCGCATTTATTCTGGTGGCCGTCAGCGGGCCGCTCATTCCCCTGCTTCGGCGTTCCGCTACAGCCGGCGCGTTTCTGGATGGAGTGAATGTGGCCTCGCTTGCGCTGATGGCGGCCGTCAGCTACGAGTTGGGGCGCTCGGCGATTGTGGATTGGGTGACGGCCGGCCTTGCGATTTTAAGCGCGGTGATGCTGCTGCGCTTCCGAATCAATTCGGCGTGGCTGGTGCTGGGCGGGGCCATCGTCGGCATCGCCGCTCGAATGGCGCGAGGCGGCTAGGATTTTTCCATCGAGGGAACGTCGGGCCGCCTGGGCGTGATCCAGAAATCGATTCCGAGCCAGAAGCTGTAAGAGTGACGCACGAGCAACAGGGACAAAACGATGGCAAAAGCCATCCAAAGCAGAATTTTGGAATTGGTCGAAAGCGTGGTGAAATCCCGCACCAGCACGGACAGAAGAAAAATCGCCACGACCACAGCCGTGGTGGCCACGTAATTAATGATCATGGCTCCGACGTAGTATCCCTGCTCGGGAAAGTAGGAAAGGCCGCACTCCGGACAACGGGGCAGCATGCGAAAGACGCCGCGAAACAGCCTGCCGCGCCCGCAGTTGGGACAGCGCCAGTGAGCGGCGCGGCGCACGATCTGCATGAGCGGAGGTCGTTGCATGGTATCCGTTGCCGGGCGTCAAGTGTTACACAAACGCACTCTGCGGATCATCGGAATTTTCGGGAAGGCGCTTGCAATGCTTCGGACACCGGAAGCTGGCTGAGTGTATCCACGTAACAGCCGCCCAGACCCGGGTCGGTCGTGCGCTCCGTTGCCGTTGTGCCGGTGTTGATCTCAATAGCCTCCGCGGTAGTCGAAAAGGGAAATCGCAAATTGTGCCGTCGTTCCGCTGGGCTAACTACAGCGGCGTGAAATCCGCCACAGCCGGGCCTCAGGCCAAGAAATATTCGCTTTCCGTTATAGAAACTCGCAGGCCAAATCCGATTGCCCCATTCCGGTACATAAATCTACGATGGAGATAGGGCATCCACGATCTTCTCCAGTCCGCCTTGTCAGGCTAAACGAGGAAACGACCAATGGCATTGAGCAACCAGGAACCCAATCAACCGCCGCCGGAATTGGATCGTCTCGAACGCAAGGAGAATGAGGTCTGGCGCCTGGCGATTCTGATGCTGGTCATTCTGGCGGTTGGTGTTGCTATCCTGTCCCACCAGGCAATCCAAATCAGCCAACGGCATACGGAGGCGCTTCCCATCGGGGCCGGGGTTCTCATCGTCCTGTTTGGAGCTTACGTTTGGAACAAAAAACGCGAGATCGACGAATTGCGCGGGTTTGTCCGGGGATTCCAGAAGGTCCAGAATGCCCCTCCCAGCGCCGAACAGCTCGAGAAGCTTGCCGAAGTGATCTCCGCTTCCCGGCAAGGGTACCGCGACTTGATCGACAGTCTCGACCATTTGATTTTTACGACGTCGCTGGATGGCGAAATCCGAGCGGTGAATCAGCGTATCTCCCAGGTTTTCGGACTGGCCTACTCCGAACTGGTAGGGCACCGCATGGACGAGTTTTTCGACGAGCCGCGACTGGAGCATGTGAGAGATTCCATTGCCTGGTTTGAGGAAAAAAGAAGCTGGACCGGCACGGTGCGAGCGCGCCTGAAGAAATCGGGCGCGGTGCATTATTTCGATTGCGTTTTGCAGGCGATTGTAAAGGACGGCAAAGTCGTCGGGGCCAGCGGCCTGGCGCGCGATATTACCGCGCAGCGCGAATCCGAAACGCGCTTTACCGAACTCTTTGAAACGCTCCAGGAAGGCGTCTATTTCTGCGATCCCGGAGGGAGTTTGCTGGATGTGAACCCGGCGATGGTACGCATGCTGGGATACGCCCACCGGGATGAACTCGTGGGCACCAACATCGGCAAGCTCTATTTCGACGGGCCGGAGAACTTGTTTCCGGAGCGCGTGCGGACGCATAACTCCGCGTCGCTGATGCGGGAAATCACGCTGCGGAGGAAAGACGGAACGCCGGTCATCTGCATTGACAATTCCAACGCGATTTGCGATGCGTTTGGACGCCTGGTCCGCCATCAGGGAACGCTGGTGGATATCACGGTGCGAAAAAAATCGGAAAAAGAGCTGCAACAGGCGAAGGAATCCGCCGAGGCTGCCAACCAGGCCAAGAGCGCCTTCCTGGCTCACATGAGCCACGAAATCCGCACGCCCATGAACGCGGTCATCGGCATGACGGAACTGGCGCTGGACACGGAACTCACACCTCTGCAACGAGAATATCTCACCATGGTCCGGGATTCGGGCGGCTCCCTGCTGAGGCTGATCAACGACATCCTGGATTTCTCAAAGATCGAGGCGGGGAAGTTGGAACTCGACTCTACGGATTTTTCTCTGCGCTACGGCATTAAGGAGATGTTGAAAATTCTGGACGTGCGAGCAAGACAAAAAGGGCTGAAACTCTCGATCGAAATCCCGTCCGACGTGCCCGACGCGCTGCTGGGCGATCCCAGCCGGCTGGGGCAAATCTTGTCGAACCTGGTCGACAATGCGATCAAGTTTACCGAGCGCGGCGGAGTGGTTCTCAAGATCGAAAAGGATTCCCAGTCCGAGCAGGCTGTGTGCCTGCATTTCTCGGTTACGGATTCGGGCATCGGGATTCCCCTCGACAAGCAGCAACTCATTTTCGAGGCCTTCGGTCAGGCTGACACTTCGACGACGCGAAAGTATGGAGGAACGGGACTGGGTCTGTCCATCTCGGCGCGCCTGGTGCGGCTGATGTCGGGCAAGATCTGGGTGGAAAGCGAGGCGAATCGCGGGAGCGTATTCCACTTTACCGCCCGCTTCGGCCTGCAGATGCAACACGGAAAGAAGGCGCATTTGCAGAGCAGCGATTCAGAGTCCGCTTTGGCCGGCTCGCGGCGGCCCGTTCGCGAGGGGCGGCGGGGGTTGCGGATTCTACTGGTCGAGGACAACGCGATCAATCAGATCCTTGCGCAGCGCCTGATTCGCAAGCGGGGGGATAAACTCGTTATAACGAACAATGGCCGCGAGGCTCTCGCCGCGCTGGAAAGCGAAAAATTCGATTTGATCCTGATGGACATCCAGATGCCGGAGATGAGCGGCCTGGAGGTGACCGCGGAAATTCGCAGGAAAGAAAAGGAGACCGGTGAGCACATTCCGATTGTCGCCACGACTGCTTCGGCGATGAAAGAGGACAGGGAGCGCTGCCTGGAAGCCGGAATGGATGCGTACATATCCAAACCGATTGAGAGAGAGGTTCTTTTTCAAACCCTGGACAAGTTGACCGGTCATTCTCAGGACGCCAAGTCCGGCGATACGCGCGCTCGATCTAACGATCCGGTATTTGATGCCGGCGCGGTGCTGGATTCTCTGGAGGGAGATTCCGAGCTGATGCGCGAAATCGCGGGGATTTTCCTGGCGCAGTTTCCAAAACAGATGGAAAAGATTCGCGCGGCGGTTTCCAGTCGAGATCCGAAACTTCTCGAACGCGCGGCGCACGCACTGAAGGGCACATCGGCAAATTTGCTGGCGCAGGGAGTCGTGCAAGCGGCCGCTAAATTGGAGGAAATCGGGAGGGCCGGCACCGTCGCCGGTTCCAGCCAGGCGCTTGATTTGCTGGAAGCAGAGCTTGAGAAACTTAAATTGGCGCTGGGAGAGCTCGAGAAGGAATACGCAAGATCCTGACGGTGATTCGTTTTACGAGAGCGTGAGGATCATCGGGAAATAGCCGTGGAAAATCCAGCTAGGCGGTTACAGGAATCAGCATTTGCACGACGTTGAGCAATTTTTCCACTTTGAGCGGTTTTGCCATATAAATCACCGCACCCAGATCGTGTCCCGTCTTATAGTCCTGCGGAGTCCCCCGGGAGGTCAGAAAGATGACCGGAATTTCCTGAAGCCGCTCGTCGCGCTTGACCACATGGCAAAGGTCGTACCCGGAAATTCCATTCATCATCACATCCAGGATCAAAACCGCGGGCGTTACTTCGCGGAGCATGCGAAGAGCATCTTCGCCGCTGGCGGCAGTCTTTACGACAAAATCATGACGCGACAGCAGTGATTCGATGATGCGAAGCACGGCGGGATCGTCATCGACGGCCAGGATGACAGGGAATTTGCGCGCTCCGGGTTTGGAATTTTCCAGTGGTTTGTCCATGGGTTGATCCTGGGGTTGCCATCGGTCTCGGAAAGGACGATCGTTTCCTGAGGCTCTCCTCATTTGTGAAAGAGGAAGGGTTGACTCCTGATTAGAGTTTGAACAGTGGGACAGAATGGGTCAAGGCAATCCCTTTACGCTGATTCTTGAGATGAAACATCAGGTCTGCAAGTAGCGCCGTTCGCCCTGATTCAGGGACGGATGCGCACTTTACAGGGGAGAAGACTTGCGCGCGGCCGTGGAAACGGCCGCGCGCAGGTCATTGGCGGGAAGTGGCGAGTCACTACATTTGGAAGTTGACCTCAACTCTCAGGTCAACCGGTGTGGGTTCACCATCGAGGATCGTCGGTTCATATTTTCTTTCCGAAACAGCTTTGAGCGCCGCCGGGATCAGCAAGGGGTGACCGCTTACGGCCTTTTCTTGAACCACGCTCCCGTGTTCGTCAATAATCGCGTCGATCACGACAATCCCGTGGACGTGTGACTGGCTCGCCAGGATTGGATAGACTGCCGCGGGACCGTAGATCAGGCGCGGTGGTTTTACATCGCCCCCGATGTGCACCGGGCGCTTCGCCCCTTCGACAGCGGGCGCTGCCGCTACGGGTGCCACAACGCTCACCATTCCGCCGGTGATGCCGCCGATCTGTCCTCCTGGGACGCCACCGGGAATCGCGCCCGGACCTGCGGCAAATGCTTCTTCAGGCGGTCCAGCGTCACTGGAGGCCGCTGGAACGGCCTTTGGAATAAAAGTTGGCGCGGTCAGTTTCCCCGGCGTGAAAACTTTTGGGGCAACATGAACCATTCGAGCCGCCGAGGGCGGAGCCGGTGGCGCCGGAGCCATCGGCGGCATGGGCGCCACGAGAAGCGTCGTTTCCAACCTCTTCATGTCGATCCCCTGCGAGAAGTACAACGGGAGGAACAGCAATAAGACTAGGATGGCGAAATGAATCAGAAAAGAAACGGCCCAATCCATCGGGCTGCGGCGCTGGCGCGTCGTGGAATCTTCCAGCAAGGCTTCGGCAAAAACATGCTTTTCCCGCGCAATTTTGGTCGGAGGCAAAACCACGCTGCTCTTTGGCCTGCCGCCCGGGTACACATCTTCCAGAAAGAGATTTTGTTCGCTTAACATGAGGCCTCCTAAGAATATGTTTCTTGCTGAATCCTTCCAGCGAATGAAAAGCTAAAAAATCCGCTCGAAGCTCACTCGAATGAAATTGCTACTTCGCAGGACACAGCGCGGTGTCTGAAGCAGATTCACTTCTGAGGGAAAGGCTGGGGAGATTCCCTTTCGACTAGGAAGACAAAGCTTTAGTCCAACGCTTCAAAGCCTTTTTCTCCTGATTCATCCTGCCTGATGCATTCGAGGAAGGCCAATTCAAAGTTCAAATCGGTGGCTTCCAAACGCTTGATGCGCCGGGAACGCTATTCTCCCCGCCGCGGAGGTTGTCGCGCAAACCGCCAATCAGGAGATTGGCGTTCCTGGGGGCGTTTCAGAGTGTTTATCCAAACGGCAGATACGACTTGTTGCCCCACCGGATGAGGACGGAGAGAGGGAACTTTTCGGAACTATAGGGACAAGAGTTTTCCGGTTGGCTGATTTCCGGGGAATTCGAATTGATGCGCAGCGGGGCGGGTCCCCCATCTAGCGGCTAAACCAATTGTAATCTTAATGTTGCATCCAATGGTCGGTTGGCGGGCCGGCGACCGCTTGGACCCTTTGTGGTGGTCGGATTGCTATTAAAGGGTCGTTCTTCCGGAATCTGCTCCCGATGGGTAGTTTTGTGACTGCACAGCCGATTTGCGCAATGGGAGGCATTACTTCTTGACCGAACGACTGTATTACCGCGATTCGTTTCTGCGCGAATTCGATGCGCACGTATTGTCCTGCGAGAGTTCGCCGAAGGAGCACGCGAAGGCAGCGTCGCCCTCCTGGTGGGTTACCTTGAAGGAAACCGCGTTTTATCCCACATCGGGAGGCCAGCCGCACGACACAGGGCGACTGGGCGATGCGGCGGTCCTGGATGTGTTCGAGCGGGAAGACGGAACAGTTGTGCATGTTACCGATCGCGAGGTGGCGCCCGGACCGCTTCGCGGCTCGATTGATTGGGCGCGGCGGTTCGATCATATGCAGCAGCACTCGGGCTCGCATGTGCTGACTGCGGCGTTTCTGGCGCTCTTCAATCTACCCCCTGTTTCCTTCCACATGGGCAAGACGGTCTCCACGCTCGATATCGCTGCGTCCTCGATTTCGGACGAACAGTTGGAAAACATCGAGCGATTCGTAAACGAAATTATTTTTGAGGATAAGCCCGTTCATGTCCGGTTCGGGACAGCCGGCGACCTTGCATCGCTCGGGGTTCAGAAGGAATCGGAGCGGGAAGGGATCCTGCGCGCGGTGGAGATTCAAGGCGTCGATATCCAGGCCTGCGGAGGGACGCACGTTTGCCGCACGGGGCAGATTGGAATGATTCTCGTCCGGCGCATGAAAAAGGTGCGAGAAAACTGGCGCGTGGAATTTGTTTGCGGCCAGAGGGCAAGGCGCGTGGCGCGGGCCGATTTTGCGCTTCTTGAAGACATCTCAGAGCGCCTGACCTGCGGCCCCGACACGATTCACGCGGGAATCACGCGAATTCTCAACGAGCGCAACGCCGCCACTCGATTTGGCCAGCGCTACCTGGCGGAATCGGCTGCGCTGCAAGCCCAGGTGCTTTTGGCCAAGGAGCGCGCGCAACATGAGGCCGATCCTCCGCGGATTGTGACAGGCATCCTGGCCGACGCGGACATGGAATATCTTCGGACCGTCGCGACGAACATCATCAGCGAACCCGGAGTCGTCGCGTTGCTCGGCTCAGAAACCAATGGGTCTGTCGTCATTGCCAAATCCGAGGGCGTATCGGGCGACATGAACGCATTGTTGCGCGAAGCGGTCAAGTCCTGCGGAGGAAAAGGCGGCGGAACGAAAGAATTTGCCCAGGGGAGCGTGCCCGAAGGAAGCGACCTTCACCGTATATTAAGGCACGCCGCGGAACGCGCATCCAAGCCGGCACCGGCGCTCCACGTGGTCGCGAGACATCCCGTTAGCGCGAGGTCGCAGGATGAATTCTGGCTATCCAAAGGGAAAGCGCGCGGCTAGGTTGCTTCGTCCAATATTTTCCACCTCTTCACAATCTTCAGCGCATCCGAATGAATGTCGATCCATGTAAACGCTTGAGCGTACTTATATTCACTTTATTAATAGTAAAGTAATCAAATAGCGCCGGCATCTTGCCGGCAATTTTTCACTTCCAGAAAAAACAAAGAGCCGGCAGGATGCCGGCGCTACGAAAGCCGTCGTACGGGGTCGCGGCGAAACAGAGTTACTCTCGCAGGGCCGGCAAGCTTGACACTCGTATTGCTCTGGCATAGGCTGGCCATTCAGACGGAAAATCTGTCGGCATGAATAAAATCTCCGTGCGAGACCAACGGAAACTACAATGCGAAAATCCAAAAAAGAATCGATCGACCGGCGCAAATTTCTGAAGGGCGCAGCAGTGGGCGCTGCTGCTCTCGCGGCGATCCCGGCGGTGGCGAACGCGCAGCAGGGAGAGGTCCTCCGCGCGGGCACTGCGCAGCCCATGCCGAAAGCGCTTGAGGCTGAAACGCCGGCCGTGCTGGATGTTCTCACCGAGAACCGCTCCGGGTCCGACTTCATGGTGGACGTAATTAAATCGCTGGGCATCGAGTATGTGGCGTCCAATCCGGGATCGAGTTTCCGCGGGTTGCACGAATCGGTGATCAATTATGGTGGAAACGAGAACCCGGAGTTCATCACCTGCTGCCACGAAGAATCGGCCGTGGCCATGGCCCACGGGTATTCAAAAATCGAAGGCAAGCCGATGGCGGTCTTTCTCCACAGCGACGTGGGTTTGCAGCACGGATCGATGGCGATCTACAACGCGTTTTGCGATCGCGTGCCGATCTATCTGATCGCCGGCAACGCGCTGGAAATCAATTCGCGGCGCCCGGGAGTGGAATGGGATCACAGCGTTCAGGATGCCGCGGCCATTGTCCGCGATTGTTTGAAGTGGGACGACGTGCCGATATCGCTGGACCATTTCGCGGAGTCCGCGGTGCGCGCTTACAAAATCGCGATGACGCCGCCGATGGCGCCCGTGCTTCTGGTCGCGGACGGAGAGCTGCAAGAGGGCGCGATTCCCGACGACGCGAAATTCCACATTCCGAAACTCACGCATGCCATGCCGCCGATGGGCGATTCAGGTTCGGTCGCGGAGGCGGCGCGAATGCTCGTCGCCGCGGAAAATCCCGTTATCTTATTGGAGCGCACCGCGCGCACGGCCGATGGATTGAAGTACACCGTCGAGCTTGCTGAAACGCTGCAGGCGCCCGTCGTGGATTTGGCGGCGCGCATGAATTTTCCGTCGCAGCATCCCCTGAATCAGACCGAACGCACGCGCGCGGTAATCGGCGGCGCGGACGTCATTCTGGGGCTCGAAGCGCTGAATTTCTGGGGCACGATTCATTCTTATCGCGATCAGGTGCGCCGCACCTCGCAGCCCATCCTCAAGAAGGATGCGAAGCTGATCAGCATCAGCGCCAGCGATCTGTACACGAAGAGCAACTACCAGGATTTCCAGCGCTACACCGAAGTGGACCTGGCCATGGCGGCTGACGCCGAGGCGACGCTGCCGTCGCTGATCGAAGCCGTCAAGCGCCTGCTGACCGACGACCGCAAGAGGGCATTTGCGGATCGAGGCAAGAAACTCGCCGCGCAGCATGAGGAATCGTTGCGGCGCTCCCGCGATGAAGCGGCCTACGGCTGGGATGCCAGCCCCATCACGACGGCGCGCCTCTGCGCGGAAATCTGGGGGGCAATCAAGAATGAAGACTGGTCGCTCGTCTGCGAAGTTTTCCCGTGGGTGAACCGCTGGCCGCTGCGCCTGTGGAATTTCGACAAGTATTACCAGTACATCGGCTCGTCGGGCGGATTCGGCGTCGGCTACGGCGCGCCTGCCTCGCTCGGCGCCGCGCTGGCCAACAAGAAGCATGGCCGGCTGACCGTCACGATTCAAAATGACGGCGACTTGATGTACGCGCCGGGAGTTCTGTGGACTTCCGCGCATCACCACATTCCGCTGCTCAGCGTGATGCACAACAATCGCGCGTATCACCAGGAGGTGATGCACGTGCAGCGCATGGCCGACCGACACAGCCGCGGCATCGATCGCGCGTCGATTGGCACCACCATCACCGATCCCAACATCAACTTCTCCATGGTCGCCAAAGGCATGGGCGTCTATTCCGAAGGGCCGATTACGGACCCGAAGGATCTCGGCCCGGCGATCTTGCGCGCGAAGGAAGTCGTCAAGCGCGGCGAGCCGGCGCTGGTCGAAGCCGTCACGCAGCCGCGGTAGTTATTTTCTCAGTCCCCTAAATGTTTTTGACGGCCGGGCGCTGAAAGCGGACAGGTGTTCTACGACCCGGGCCACATTCCGATAATCTCCGTTTCACTGGACTTGAGTCATCGGCGAACGGGCACAGATAGGTATTAATTCGGAATCAAAAGGAAACACAGCTTCCATGATTGCGCAACATCTTGCATACACTCGCTGATGCAATGAATGTAACTTACAGCTTTGCAATACATATATATCGGTAATTGAGTGGTCTCAGGCGTGCCCTGCTTTAAGCGAGGGACTTGCGTGCAGGTTATTTGCTCAGAGTGTGGTCAGCCGTTCGACGACGATCAGTGCTGCTATGCATGTGTCGCACGCGACGAAGCTATTGAAGAGACGTTCTACATCGCTTTCCCGGTGGCCATTTTCGGAATTTCACTCGGAAGTTTAATCGCTCTCGACTCCTATCCTCCGCTCTTTTCGAATTTCCTGGCGGTTTATATGGTCCCAGGCATTTCTTTGGCAGTCGCGCTCGGATTGGCGTTTTCCCTGCAGGATCAATTAACACGGTATGCAACACTTGTTAGATTATCGATTGTATTGGTTGCAGTCACCTTCGTTATGCCCCCGGCGTACTATTTCCTGAACGGACTTTTAGATGGGAATCCGGCCAGAGAGATCCCGTCAATCGTGCTCGGAAAGGGTATTAGCGGCGGTTACAGAGGACGTGGTCCATATCTTGTTCTGAGCGTTCCGTGGAACTCCGAGATAATTAATGTACCCGTCTGGGTCAAGGACCGGACGTTCTCAGATGCGGAACCACGCGATTCTGTACGCCTAGTAGTTCACCCCGGTGCATTCTCGTTGCCTTGGTACGGTAGCGTCCTCTTCAAATAACAATACGGGGATTGAATGTAAGACTCAAGTCCCGAGAAGTCGGCTTATCGGATTTTGGGATTTTCTGCGACACTTGAATCGTGAGACTTACGATGGTCCGAAGGCGCGGCCGCGTCCCACCCCAGGGATTTCCAAGAGGAAAATTGCCGAAGATCACGTCGTGGCCGGCTCCTATTGATTCAGCAGCGGGATATCCTTGGAGGGCGTAGTCAATGGCCTTGACTGCAGATACGCATAAATGTCGCTGAGTTCCTGGTCTGAGATGACCGCGCTGGTGTATGGCGGCATCTGGCCGGTCGGTTGGCGGACGTACTTGATGAAGGGGCGAATGAGACGTTGCGACGGCCCGATGCGCGGGCCTGACGCTTGAGCCGCGCCCTGGCCCTCGCGGCCGTGGCATTCGTAACAACCGGCCTTGGTAAAAATCTTTTTGCCGGTTTCGGCATTGCCCGCGGGAGCCGCTTCGCTCTTTTCGGCCTGCGGCGCGGCGCTTTGCGCTCGCGGTGCAGGAGCCGCAAGAAGAAAGATCGCACCGATCACAGGCAGAGCGATGCGCCGTATCGTGGAGGCGCGGCAATTGTCGATTGAGTTCAAGAATGGCGAGAACATGTTCACAGTTTCCCCTTTGGCGTCATTGTGCCACAGGACCGATCCTCACCGAAACGCAATCTGCACATTCGCTCGCAGCGACTTGAAGAAGGCTCGCAATTTTCTCTTAGTCTGGTGGTGTTCTAATTTGAAAGCCGTCTCGAAAGTCGTGGCATTCAAGAGGTCGGGGCTTCAGCCCCGACGTTCAGGGTCGCCCATTCGTGGGCTTTAGCCCCTGAAGCTTCACGGCCTAAAGGCCTCGTTTATTTGACGCTGGGCGTCCGACCTGAAGGTCGGACCTCCTAAAAGCTAACATCAAATTCGATTGTGGGAGACGGGCTGAAAATAGGACAGTACCCTTAAACCTTGACGTTTGCCTCTATTTCGATTACATCTTTGCGGTCGGAAAATGGCCAAATCCAAAACAAAATCCAAATCTCGAACGGATTTCGTTCGTCACTGGGAACTTTCGCCTATCGGGCGGCGCATTCTCCGCGAAGGGCGCCAGTTCGCGACGGTTCAGCGCATTGTGGTGGCCGCGCGAAAGGTGTTCGCGAAGCGCGGGCTCGCCGGGGCGCGCATGGACGACATCGCGCGCGTCGCGGGCGTCAACAAGGCTCTCCCGTATTACTATTTTCGTAACAAGGAAGAGCTGCACCGCTTCGTGCTCGAAACGATGATCGCGCAAATTTCCGCGCAGATGGAATCTCCCGCCGTACTTTCGATGGACCCGCCCGAGCGCGTGCGGGCCCTGGTGAACCTGACCTTTGACTTCGTCATGCGCAACCCCGCGTACCCGCGGCTGATCCAGCGCGAGATGATGGCCGACCGGCGGCCCCTGCACTGGATGGTGGTGGCGCATCACCGTCCCCTGCACCAGCGCGCCGTGAAGACGATCCGCGAGGGGATCGCGCGCGGCCAATTTCGCGCCGTCGATCCCGACCAGATGGTTTTCACGATCTTTGGAATGATTATGTACTATTTTGCGACAGGACAACTGGCCAGCCAAATTTGGAATCGCGATATCTGGAATCCCCGCAACGTGGAGCAGCGTCGCGTCGCTGTTTTGGATTTCCTGCAGCACGGCCTTTTCCTTTCATCTGCCACGAAAGCCTGAGTCGAATTTCCCCACGCGCAAGCGTTCCGGCACAAGTTTTGGTGGCACAGGCTTCAGCCTGTGAGATTTGGCCCGTGCAACGACGAACCCCCACAGGCTGAAGCCTGTGCTACTGAATGCGGCTTGACTTGATTTCTGGGCGCGCCTAAAATTCGATCATAATTTAAGCGAATTCTTAATCTTTTTGTCGCCTCTGAAACCATGCAATGGTAGCTGCCGAGGAAGAAATTTGATTCGCAAGGCTTCCATGTTCCTCATCGGGCTCGGCTTCTGCCTGGCGATTTCGCTTCCGCTGCGCGCGCAACAATCTTCCGGCGCTCCGTTGACGGACGCGCAAAAAGACGGACGGCGCATTTTTCAGCAACGCTGCGCTGTTTGCCACACGCTCCCGACCGTTGTCAGCAAACGGTACGGTCCCGCTTTGTACAAGGAAATCGTCCAAGACAACGAGGACAACATCCGCGACGTGATTCTGGAAGGGCGCGAGGGCCTGATGCCCGGATTCAAGTACGGACTTACGCGCGCGGAGGTCGATTCGATCGTTGAGTATCTCAAAACCGTAAATCGTCCAGCCCGGCCAAAGAATAATCCGAATCCGAAAGCGGGAACCCCGGCCAGCTCCGATGAGTAAGATTCGGTTCGCGTCCGCGAGTTTAAGGAGTGCGCCATGACACAAGAGAAGCGACTCGGGAAAATCGCTCTGGTGGCAGCAATCACTATGATTGTGACGCTGAGCGCCGCAAGCGCAAAGAGCGTGCCCGCGCAGCAGGCAGGCGTGTTGCTCTCCGGGTCGGTGAAGTCCGACACGGGCGCCAAGCTGGATGGCGTGACCGTGTCCGCCAGAGGCGTGGGACAAACGATTACGACCAGCGTTTTTACCGACGAAGACGGCAATTACTATTTTCCTCGAATGGCCGAAGGAAAATACCGTGTCTGGGCACAGGCAGAAGGATTTGAAGCCGGGAAAGCCGAAGTCAGCTTGAACGGAACCGCCGGGCGCCAGGATTTCACGCTCAATACGATCAAAGACAATCTGGAAATCGTCAAGCAGATGACGGGGCAGGAGTACGTGACTTCCCTGCCCGAAGATACTCCCCAGCATCGCAAGATGAAGGACGTTTTCTACAATACCTGCACCGGCTGCCACGAACCCAATTACATTTTGCAGAACCGCTTTGACGAAAAAGGGTGGGAAGCGATCCTGAACCTGATGTCCCGCGTGTACAACGGCGGCGGCGAATACGCCGGACCCGACATGGCGCCGTTCCCCGTGATGGCTTACTACAAGAAAGAACTCGCGACGTATCTTTCGGAAGCTCGCGGTCCCGGGCCTTCGACAATGCAAATCAAGCTGCACGCGCGCCCGCGTGGCGAAGCGGCCCGCGCCATCGTCACGGAATACAGCATTCCGGTGGCGGATCCGGATGCGAATCCCACCGACGACGGTTTCCCCACCAACGACGGAACATTCTGGTCGCTTGGAACTCCCTCTGCGCTGAATGGCTCGCGCGGCCTGCATGATTCGCAGACCGATCGAAACGGCGATATTTGGTTCACCACGTCGGAGCCGAGTTATACGCGAACCATCAGCAGGCTCGAGACGAAAACGGGGAAAGTGACCGACATCAAAGTTCCCGGCATGAACGGGTTGGCCGCGCCAACGCACGGCCTCACCATGGACCCGAACGGGATTCTTTGGGCGACGGTGATCGGCGATCCGCGAGGCGGCGGAGGAAACCTGCTGCGCGTCGATCCAGCCACGATGAAATACGACGTGATCGCTCCGCCGAAAGGAATGGCCGGTGCGAGCACCAGCATCGATGTGGATGCGAAAGGAAATGTCTGGGCAACGACATTTGTCGGCGCGTTCCGCTACGATCCGAACACGCATGAGTTCCGGGAATTCAAATCGCCGACGCCGACCGACAATGGCCCCGGCGGATCGTACGGAATTGCCGCGGACCGCATGGGCAACGGCTGGTGGACACAGATCAACATCGACCGCGTAAACCGCGCGGACATCGAGAGCGGCAAAACGCAGGAGTTTCATGAGCCGCCGCGGCCGGCCCGCGCCGATGGAGCCCTCACCGCCGAGGACAAGAAATTGTATGAACTTGCGGGAGTCGAACTGACTGACTTCTCCGGGTGGTGGTCCGACGGCCCGCGCCGCATGGGCGCGGACAAGAATGGCGACATCGTCTGGGTGTGCGATTATTGGGGCGGGAATTTGGAAAAGTATGACATTCGCACGCTGAAATCCACGCGCTATAGATACCCCACGCCGGAGTCCGCGCCCTACGATGCGAGCGTCGACAAGGACCACAACGTCTGGATCAACCTCACCAATGGCGATTCGGTGGCGCGATTCGACCCAAAGACCGAGCAGTGGACCGAATTTCCATTGCCGGGGCGCGGAATTAATTTGCGCCACATTTCGCTCGACGAGCGGGACGGAGCGACGCGGATCGTCGTCGGCTACACGCGAAACAGCAAGATCGCCCGCATGCAGATTCGCTCTCAAGAAGAGTTACAGGCGCTGAAGGCGCAAGCGCAGGATTTTTCCGCGCGGGCAGGCAAGCCGTGACTGAAGCTGGACAAACTTTGGAGCCGCACAGCTAATCGTGTCTACAGTGTCGTGGCGCCGGCGTCTCGCCGGCGGTTTTTTCCAGATCACGACGGGTTGCAAAATCGCCGGCGGGACGCCGGCGCCACGTGAACCCGGATCGCCTCTGCGCGCTGCGGCAATGGGATCGCGTCCTTTATCGGAGAGTGCATGAACGAATCGGGGACTCAAGAAGTCCACCTGAATGATCGGCGATTAGCGAAGCGCAAACGCTTTACTTTGTTCCTCTCCGCGGTAGTAATAATTTCCTTCGCGGGCCTATTTCTTGCTCCAATCGCTTTGCCACTTGCCGCAGCGCAGGATGCGGCTGCTCCCAGCGTATCCTCGGAAACCATCCACTATGACTCGGGCGGGTTCAATATCGAAGCATTTGTCGCGAAACCCGCGGGCGCAGGAAAGCATCCTGCTGTCCTCGTGATTCACGACAATCAGGGGCTGAACGATTCGGTTCGGGATATCGCGAAGGAGTTCGCAGCGGCTGGATTTTTCGCGCTCGCGCCGGACTTTACTTCCCGCCTCGGCGGCACGAGAACGCCCGGCCAGATGGCGCAGGCCGTGGGACAGTTGTCTCCCAATCTCACTGTCCAGGATGCCCGGGCGGCGTTCGCCTATTTGCAGAATGATCCGGATGTGGACGCGGCGAAGATTTCCACGGTGGGATATGGCTGGGGCGGGTGGCGAAGCTTCATGCTCGCCGTTTCCGTGCAGGAGCTGAATCGCGCGGTCGTCTATTGCGGAAGCCCGCCGTCGCAGAGTCTCGACGCGGTTCACGCGCCGGTCCTCGCGCACTACGCGCAGTACGATTTCCGCACCACCGGCAATGCGCTCCTGACGGAAAAGACAATGAACGAGGCCGGGAAAAAATTTACGTACTTTGTCTATCCGCAGGTCAATCGCGGTTTTTACGCTTCGGGGACGCAATATGACGCGGCTGCCGCGAAGCTCGCCTGGACGCGGACGCTGGATTTTCTAAAGTAGGACAGTCCGCCGCGGCGGACTGTCGGGTTTCACTTTGTGGTGGTGCGACACAAAAGCGACAGGCTGAAGCCCGTCCTACTTAAACAATCTGCATGATTTCGCGGGTTCCGGAGATATACAAATCCGTGTAGCCCTTCATCTTCGCGCGGAACGCTTCGTTCGTGCCGTAATCCTTCAATTGGGATTCAAATTCGGCCGCGTTTTCCACTTCAAATTCCAAAATGACGCGGTTAAACTCGCCCGTCAAATCGGTCAGCACGCGGTACCGGGTGATTTTTCCGGAAGCAGCCGCCTCCTTGACCTGGGCCGCGAGCTTACTTGCGTTTCCGGGCTTGGCTACGAAACAGTTTCGGACGACGAGCATGGAAGTTCCTCCTTGACGTGCTGCTGGCAGTTTGTGTTTCTCCGGCGCCCCAACGGACGTTGCGGGAGATGAGGGCCAGCAGCGTGCCATTTCCATTCAAAACATGTCAAGGTAGTTTTGCCACGATGAGCGAAGCCAGTGGCGCAGGCTTCAGCCTGTGGCTTTTCGTCCTTGCAACCACTAACCCCCACAGGCTGAAGCCTGTGCCACTGAAGTCACTTTCGCATTGTGCGTGGAACCCGCGGGGTGTAGATTTCGGTTCAACGAAAAGCCAGAAGGATGAGGAATCGAAAATCATTTTGAGGGCGCGCCGATGAAATTCAAAAACTCGCATGGCAAAGGCATGTCAATCGATTTGAATAGAGCCAATCCCGGACCTGGAGCTTCACGTCGGGAAGTTCTGCAATTGCTGGCGATGGCGGGAGCGGGAGCGCTTCTGCCCGCGAGCGGCTTGTTGGCGCGGCCGGCTGCCGGAGCGCCTGCCGGCCGAATCGACGTGCACAGCCACACCGTGCCTCCCTTCTATACAAAAGTTATGGAGAAGGAAATCCTGGCAACCGGGCACCCGCTGCCTACGTGGACACCTTCTCTGCACATCGAAATTATGGACAAGAACGGGATCGCCACGTCCATGCTGTCTCCGATGACGCGCGTGGTGCAGGATTCGCTTTCCGACAAATCCGAGCGGGGGCGCAAGCTGGCGCGGGAGAACAACGACTACACGCAACAGCTCGTGAGGGATTACCCCGGGCGCTTCGGACATTTTGCGGCGCTGCCCTTGCCCGACGCGGACGGCAGCTTGCGCGAGATCGAGTACGCCTTCGACACGCTGAAGGCCGACGGCATCGGCCTGTGGACGAGTTATGCAGACAAGTGGCCCGGCGATCCCGTCTTCGCGCCGGTGTACGAGGAACTTAACCGCCGCAAGGCGATCATTTTTATTCACTCCGCGCCGCCCAGTTGTTGCCGCGCACTCTTGCCCGGCGTGATCGACAGCGTCGTTGAGTACGATTTCGATATCGCCCGAGCCGTGGTCAGCTACCTGAAGAACGATTCGTTCCGGCGCTACCCGAATATCCGTTTCATCTTTCCGCATTCCGGGGGAACGCTGCCGGTGCTGGCCAACCGCGTGAGTGAAACTCTGCCCGAAAAGCGTTCTGACAAGGAAACCGCCGATATGATCGAGGAAGTGAAGCAGCTTTACTTTGATGTCGCACATGCGACGTATCCCGCGCCCTTGTCCGCGCTGACCAAATTGATTCCCACGTCGCAGATCCTATTTGGCACCGACTACCCGATCGTGCCGCCCCCTGTTTCGGCCGGGCCTCTCGACCATTTCGGATTTTCAGCGGGCGATTTGCAGGCAATCAATCGCGGAAATGCCGAGCGGCTGTTCCCTCGGCTGAAGGCGTAGGCATTTCATCATAGTCACGGAGGAAATCATGAATTCTCGGATCGCAAGAGCAGGGCTGGCAATCTTGTTTGCGGCGACGCTCGCAACGGTGGCCGATCTTCGGCATGGCGCGCAAGCGAGCGACTCAAAGAACTCGGCCATGCCGCCTTCCTCGATTCCCACGTTTTCGATGGAAAATGTGGGACGCGAGGCTTTTTTCTACGTGGGCGGAGAATACGCCGGGCCTCCGGGCAAAGAGGAGATGCACGGCGCGATGTATGTCGAAGTCATGGTTCCGAAGCAGATCAGGCAAAAGTATCCCATCGTGTTTTTCCACGGAAATGGGCAGTCCGGGACGGTCTGGAAGCAAACCCCCGATGGGCGGCCGGGCTGGGCCTACTACCTGATCAACCAGGGCTACGTCGTCTACATGGTGGACTACCCGGCGCGCGGGCGATCTCCTTACGTCCCGGACATGGACGGCAAACTGGGTCTGCGCACGGCGCTGGACCTGGAGCAGATCTGGACCGGTCCCGTGCCATCCGGCGGGGACTTCCCGCGGATGAAGTTGTACACGCAATGGCCGAGCGACTCACCGAAGAAAGGCACGATGGGCGATCCGGTCTTCGATAATTTTATTAAAGGCCAGATGCAATTCATCTCCGCGCAGGCCGAACTCGCCGTGCCGGCCGGAGTCGCGCTCCTCGATCAAATCGGCAGCCCGGTCATCCTGATCACGCATTCGCAGGGAGGCGGCATCGGCTTCAATGTCGCCGACGCGCGTCCCAAGCTCGTGGCCGGCATGGTAGCGATCGAGCCCGGCGGCCCGCAGATCGGCATCGTGGACACCGCCACGGTGAAGTACACGGGCAAGATTGGAAACGCGTGGGGGATCACCAACATGCCGATGCACTACGATCCGCCGGTCAACAGCCCCGACGATTTGAAAACCTACCTCGAAGAAAAATCGGAGCGGCCGGATGAAGTTCCCTGCTACATGCAGAAGGAACCCGTGCACAAGCTGGTGAGCCTGGCGAACATGCGTATCCTGTCGATCTCCGCCGAGGGCACGTACCACCGCGTGTTCGACGCCTGCATTCCCAAATGGCTCAATCAAGCAGGCGTGAAGGACGAATTCGTGCGACTCGAAGACGCCGGCATCCACGGCAACATGCACGAAATGTTTCTCGACCGGAATAGCGATGTGGTCATCAAGTTCATCGATGATTGGATTCGTAAGAACGTGAAGTAGAGCGGCCTTGAAATTTGGGTGCCGGACTAAGGATCCATTGTGGATCGAACCGGTAGACCGGCGGACGCAGTTGCGAGGGAGCGGGTTCTGTATTGACATTGTGCACACACTCCTGTAAGGTCCTTGTATATACAGGAGACAGGCAATGCCAAAGACGAATGCATCGGACCGCGCCGGGCGCGGCATCACGATTAACCTTCGGGCAGACGCGGTGAAACGGTCTCTCATTGACCGCGCGGCGGAAAAGCTGGGAAAAAACCGGTCGGAGTTCATGCTCGAGGCGGCTTGCCGGGAAGCGACGGCCGTGCTCCTCGATCAGAGGTTCTTCCTGATCGACGAAAAGGCCTACAAGCGGTTCTTAAACGCTCTCGACATGGCACCGGCAGAAAACAAACGTCTGCGACGGCTTTTGATGACCAAGGCGGCCTGGGAGGAATGACAGCCAGCGCGCTGAACCTAACGGCTCCGGAACACTTGACGGCGGCGCATGACGTGTCAGCGTTTGATTCCGGCGTGCCGGGTCTGGATGAATGGTTAAGAAAGCGCGCCCTGGCGAACGAAGAAGCTGGGGCGTCACGGACTTATGTTGTATGCGCCGGGGGGCCGGTCGTGGGCTATTACGCACTGGCAACCGGCGGCGTGGCACAGGCGCAGGCGCCGGGCCGTGTCCGCCGGAATATGCCGGACCCTGTGCCGGTGATGATTCTCGGCCGCCTGGCAGTGGATCGGAACTGGCAGGGCCGGAACCTGGGGGCCAGCTTGCTGCGCGATGCCATTGTGCGCACTTTGCAGGCTGCTGAAATTGTCGGCATCCGCGCCATCCTTGTGGATGCGATTTCCGAAGATGCAAAAAAGTTCTATGAGCGGCACGGATTCCGGGTATCACCTGTCGATCCCATGATCTTGATGATTACCGTCGCGGATGCCAAAAAGGCGTTGTCCGGAAAATGATTCGGCGCGCCGGTACTGTTTTGATATCGGCATCGAACGAGGAAGCCATGCCGCAAGGAATGGGAGGAGCGAGCCTTGAAACACTTACTTTCATTTATCGTCGCCGTCACGCTTGCGCTGGGCATCCCGTCGAGAACGGGCGCCCAGAGCGAGATCACTCTCCTGTCGCCGGACCCCATCAAGGCCACGATCGAAAAGTTAGTTGGCGACTTCGAAGCCAAAACGGGCACGCAGGTCAAGATCACCTATGGCACTGGGGTGAGCACTCGGAAGACGGTTGCGAGCGGGCAGGCTTTGGACGTGTCACTCCTTTTCGCACCTTTCCCCGAGGCGCTCAAGACGGGCAACATTGTGCCCGGCAGCGCGACCGTCATTGCGAGACTTCGCCTGGCGCTCGCCGTGCAAAAAGGCGCGCCCAAGCCTGACATTTCGACGCCTGAAGCGGTCAGGCGCGCGCTCCTCAACGCGAAGTCCATTCTTTCTGTGGACCCGACTCAGGGGAGCGTCGGGGGCATCGCCCTCGCGACCCTCGACAAGCTCGGCATCACGGAGCAAGTGAAGCCGAAAATTACGTGGGTTAAAACCGGCATCATCGTGCAGGACTCGGTTGCCAAGGGCGAGGCGGAGATTGCCTTGGGCCCCTACCTCAGCGACATGCGCAATCCCGGCCTCGACGTTGTGGGGGTGCTGCCGCCCGAGGCTTCGACTCCTGTGGACATCACGGGATTCCTGTCCACCAGCGTGAAAGATCCGAAGGCCGCCAAGGCGCTCCTGGACTATCTCTCGTCGCACGAAGCCGCGCCGGCCTACGAGGCGGCGAAGATATTTCCGGCGCACTGATGTGTCGTAGCACAGCCACTCCTGGCTGTGTGGTTTTGTTCGCCGCGAGCAATGGCTACCGGCCCAAGTGCGATTGCAAAAATCGCACAGCCAAGAGTGGCTGTGCTACACGAACTCAACACGATTGACACAAATGGTTGGCCGTCATATTCTGCGGGTCAACACCGTCAAAACGTAAGTAGCAATTCGCGAGGTGCCAAATGAAAAGTAAGTGGCTGATGATTTTTGCCTTCCTGGCATGTGTATTGCCGGCTGGAAGCCCCGTGTTCGCACACCACGGAGCCGCTGCATACGCGGACAAAATCGTGGTCTTGAAAGACGCCACGGTGACGAAATTTCTGTGGGCCAATCCACATAACATAGTCATGTTCGACGTGAAAGACGATGCAGGCAACATCACACATTGGGCCGGCGAAGCGGGGAGTCCTTCGGCGACCGGTCTTCTGGGCTGGACCAGGAATTCGTTTCAGCCCGGTGACGTCATTACGGTTTACATCTACCCCGCGAAATCCGGCAACCCTGTCGGCCGCCTCAACAAAATCGTGTTTTCCGACGGCAAGATCCTGAGGGATAGCCAACTCGGGGGAGACAAGAAAGAACAATAAGGAACCGTTGCGGTTGAAATCCAGGACGAAGAGGTTTCGGTTTAGGGTGACGTCCGTCGGGGCGTTAGGTGGAAGCGAATGTCGATCCAGTGGGGACGCATCTTACTCGCTGCATTCCTGATGGAACTGGTTCTATTTGCGTTCGCCATCCCGTTAACCATGAGCGGTGCACGCCGAGTCGCGCTCTACGGCGTGCCTCCCTTGGCGCTTGTCGCAACATTCGCGATTACCGTGTGGCTGGGACGCAAGATCGCGTCGAAGTTCGTCCTGCACGGAGTGCTGATCGGCATCGCCGGCACGCTCATGTACGTCGGCCTCACACGCGGAGGTCCGGAACCATGGCAATACATTGTCGCCAACGCGTTGAAGGTTGTTGGCGGCACCGCTGGTGGAGTGGTCCTGGCACGGCGTCAGGCCGCAACAATTTAGCCGTCGAAGGCCGTGCCTATTTCAGGCCGATGCACGTAGTCGAGGTTGCTTGAGTAAGATGATCATGTCTCTGGCCTTGTTTGGTGTTCCTCTACTGGTTGGTGTCCCCGCGTTCGCGCACCACGGAAGCGCGTCTTACAAAACGGACAAAGTAGTCGTCCTGAAGCAAGTTACGGTGACGAAATTCCTGTGGGCCAATCCACACACCATGCTCATGTTCGACGTGAAGGATGACAAAGGGAATATCTCCCATTGGGCCGGTGAAGCAGGAAGTCCGGCGGCGGTCCGCCTACTTGGCTGGAACAAAGATTCACTGCGACCGGGGGACGTCATCACCGTTCACCTTTATCCATCCAAATTTGAGAGCCATGTCGGGCGTCTTGACAAAATCGTGCTTGCCGACGGCACCACGCTAAAAGATAGTCCGCGGAGCGACCTGGGAGTATTATCCCGATACTGAGGGCTGGCCGTTCATGGGTTGAAGTCTGATTGCAAGCGGGCGCAGTAAAAGTGACTCCAAAATATTTTGGAGCAGTGTGAGGGGTGCCGAAATGCGAAGACTGTTTCAGTCCTGCATCGTCAGTTTGGTGGGAGCGTTGGTGGTTTCTTCTTTTGCTTTCGCCCAGAGCTCTCCTAAACCTAATTTTGGCGGTCCCGAAGATTTGAAGGAAAAGCTGGGAGACACGGGCCCCGGAGGCCCCGCCCCGAAACGCGATTTGACCGGTTTTTGGGCCGGGAAAGTGGCCGCGAAGCTCAACCCCGTCCCCGCGATGACGCCCTGGGGGCAGGAGCAGTTCCGTCTGCACAAGTCCAATGGGCAATACCCTGTCGCCGAATCCAATGATCCAATCAAAGGCTGCGACCCGCTCGGCTTCCCGCGAAACATCCTGTTCATGACCAGAGGAATCGTGTTCACCACCATGCCCGGCAAGACCATCGAGATGTCAGAGTACAACCGCATCTGGCGCGAAATCTGGACGGACGACCGGGAGCTCCCGAAGGATGTGGGTGGAAGATCGGCCGACGCGCCCGATCCGCGGTGGTACGGATATTCGGTGGGACACTGGGAGGGCGACTACACGTTTGTCGTCAACACAGTAGGCAGCGATGAACGCACCTGGCTGGACAACGCCGGCCATCCGCACAGCATCGATCTGCGCGTCGAGGAACGCTACACGCGCGTGAATCATAATCACCTGGAAGTCACCGTAAAGATTGACGATCCGAAGACTTACACCGAGCCCTTCGTGATAACAAAGAGCGAGTTCACGTGGATTCCGGATCAGGACTTCGAAGAGGAGCTGTGCGTGCCGTCCGAGCAAGCCGAATATCTAAAGCTAGTCGCCGAACCCGCCGCGCATAGCAAATCAAAGTAGGACAGGCTTCAGCCTGTCTGCCTTTGACTTTCTCAACATCAGAATCAAACCCTGACAGGCTGAGCAGGGTGAGAGAAAAATCCTTTTTTTGTCATCCCTCGGTTGCCGCGGCGACCGAGGGATCTGCTTTTCTTCGCCAAACCCAAGAAAAAGCAGATTCCTCGGGCAATCCCAGCCCTTCGGAATGACACGTTGGGAGTTTTTCCGCAGCCACTGAAGCCTGTCTGCCTTTGACTTTCTCAACATCAGAATCAAACCCTGACAGGCTGAAGCCTGTCCTACTAATCCGTATCAAACCTCTGCTCTTTCCACGGATTGCCGTACATGTGGTAGCCATTCTGTTCCCAGAAGCCGGGCTCGTCCTCGGCGGTGAGCGCGAAACCGCGCACCCATTTCACGCTCTTCCAGAAATACAAGTGCGGCACGACCAGGCGCAGAGGATAGCCGTGGTCGGCGGAAAGGACCTCGCCGTCGTGCTGGAAGGCGAAAATTGTTGTGGGCTTCATCAAATCTTCGAGAGGCAGATTTGTCGTGTATCCGTTTTCGCCGCGCAGCATGGCGAAACGTGCTCCGGGCTTCGGCGTGACGAGTTTCATCACTTCGGTGAACAGCACGCCCTCGAAGCGGTTGTCGAAGCGGCTCCAGCGCGTCACGCAGTGAATGTCGCAATGAATTTCCGTCTGCGGCAGCTTGTTGAATTCCTCCCAGGTGAGCTGCACCGGCTTTTCGACCAGGCCATCGATGCGAAAATCCCACGTGCGCAAATCGGCGCGCGGCACGCTTCCTTCGTGCAGCACCGGCCATTTCAACGTGAGCGATTGCCCCGGAGGCAAGCGGCCCGCGCTCCGCATTTGCTGTTCGAGCTTCTTCCGTTCGCTGCTTTCCCCGAAAATCATCATTTCCTCAACTGCTTGCGAATCGTCCAACCCTATCTCGGTGCGCCTTCGAGCACTACCGCAATGGCGAGGCCATCGGAGAATTCAAAATTGAGGTCGCAATTGGCAACGATGGTCAATTTCCCAGTCTTGTCTATGTATCCAAGTTTTCCGTCGGACGTTCGTACAGGAGCAAGCCCCTCTGAAAAATCTTCCCCGTGCTGAAGTGTGGGCAAAATTGCCCAACTGCCAGCGGAATTGATATAACCCACCTTGTTCAAATCGGCTTCCACTTCAGCAAGACCTTCATGAAAATCCCCGCAGAAATTAAAAGCTGGCTTGATGCGGAATGCCCCGGTCCTGTCGATAAATCCGCATAAGCGTCCCTGACGAACTTCGCTGAGACCTTCGCTGAAATCAGATGCTTCGTCAAATGTCGGTTCGATGACCGTTCGTCCCGTCTTGTCAATATAGCCCCACTTGCCGCCGAAGGTTACGGAGGCCAATCCCTCCGAGAACTCGTGAGCATCCTGAAAGCGGGGCGCAATAACCATCAGCCCAGTTTTGTCAATGAATCCCCATCTCATGGTCTTTGGGTATACGGATTCAGATACTTCGACCCTGGCGATGCCATCTCTAAATGGACTGGAATAGTGAAATTGGAACGGAATGACAACCTCGCCATTCTTGTTAATATATCCCCACTTGCTCCCTAACATGACTTGGGCCAATCCCTCACTGAAATTTTGGTTCAATTCAAACCTGGGTTCGATGACCATCTTGCCGGTCTTGTCTATAAACCCTGCTCCCTTGGCAGAGAGCACGGCGGCCAGCCCTTCCGAGAATTCCGTGGAGGCGGCTCCGAATTGAGGAGGGATAACGAAATTCCCAGTCTTGTCTATATAACCCCAGCCCGAACAAGTGAAGGCTGCTGCCAGTCCATCATGGAAGCCGTGGGCATCAGAGAATTGAAGAGGGATGACATAGTTGCCGGAGCGATCGATAAATCCATGTGTCTTGGCGCTGCACCAATCTGAATCCCCATCCTGCCCGAAGCAGGCGAATGGGGCCAGTAGCACCAATACCGAGCCGACGATAAGCGTCAACCTAGGCCGCACGAGATGTCCTCATTCAGAATCGGTAACTGGAACTCCAGTTTATACCTGTTTGGCAAGGAGAGATCGCCTCGTCTGAAGCCGGCCCCGAAGAGGTATTGCGCGGGCGTACTCACCGCATTGGCTGTGCTAGGATTAATCAGAAAAGCCCTTTCGTCGCTATGCTAGGAGCCAGCGTGCCGGCACGAATCCTCAGCGGGAACACAATTCGCGACCAAATCTACGCGGAGCTCAAGCGGGAAATTGCTGATTTGAGCGCTGCGGGGATTCGCCCGGGGCTTGCGGCGGTGCTAGTGGGCGAAAATCCAGCGTCGCAGATTTACGTGCGCAGCAAGATCGCGGCGTGCGGGCAGTTGGGGCTGGGGAGCTGGCAGCTCACGCCGTCGGCTTCGGCAACGACCGACGAATTGCTCGATGTGGTTGCGGAGTTGAACGCGCGCGACGACGTGGACGGAATCCTGGTGCAGCTTCCTCTGCCGCCGCAGGTGGACACGAAGCGCGTTCTCGAAGCCGTGGATCCGCAGAAAGATGTGGACGGGTTTCATCCGGTGAATCTCGGGCGACTGGTTTCGGGCCGCGCGGGGCTCGTGGCGTGCACGCCGGCGGGGTGCATGGAAATTCTGAGGCGCAGCGGCATTCCGCTGGAGGGAGCCGAAGCGGTGGTCGTGGGGCGCAGCGACATTGTCGGAAAACCGATGGCGCTGCTGCTGATGCATGCCAACGCAACCGTGACGATCTGCCACTCGAAGACGCGCGATTTGCCGGGCGTCGTGCGGCGCGCCGATATTGTGATCGCGGCGATAGGGCGCGCGGCGATGATCGAGCCCGATTGGGTGCGGCCGGGCGCGACGGTGATCGATGTGGGCATCAATCGCATTACCGATGCCGCGGAAGCGCAACGCATCTTTGCGAATTTTCCCGCGAAACTCGCGCAATTCCGTGAGAAAGGCTCCGTGCTCGTGGGTGACGTTCATCCGGGCGTGGCGGAAGTGGCCGGAGCGATCACGCCTGTGCCGGGCGGCGTCGGTCCACTCACGGTCGCCATGCTGATGAGCAACACGGTGAAGGCAGCGCGCCTGCGGCGAGAGCGCGGACAAGCGGCGCCGGGCAGCGGCGCCGCTGCGGCCAGACCTTGATGCTGCGCGTCGGCCTCACCGGAGGAATCGCCACCGGGAAAACCACGGTGGTCGCGATGCTTCGCGAACTCGGCTGCAGGGTGCTCGAAGCCGACAAGATCGCGCACCAGATGATCGAGCCCGGCGGGGCCGCCTACAACGAAGTGGTGCGCGAATTCGGCCGCGGCGTCCTCACGCCCGAAGGCCTCGTGGACCGGAAAAAACTCGGCGCCATCGTGTTTGCCGACCCGAAACGCCTTGCGCGCCTGAACGCCATCGTGCACCCGCCGGTCCTCGAGGAGCAGAGCCGCCAGCTTGTCGCGTTCGAACATGCCGACCCATACGCCATCGCCGTGGTGGAGGCCGCGCTGCTTATCGAGGCTGGATTCGACAAGAAGCTGGATTACCTGGTGGTCACTTGGTGCACGCCCGAGCAGCAGCTGGCCCGCCTGACGCAATCCGGCACGGGCCGCGGGCTGACGGTCGAGCAAGCACGGCAGCGCATCGCGTCTCAAATGCCCAGCGAAGAAAAGCGGCGCAGGGCCGATGAAGTGATCGATTGCTCGGGGACACTCGAACACACACGCGCACAAGTGATTGCGCTCTTCGCCAAACTAATGGGGATGCAAGGCGGGAAATCCAGAGATGCAAGAACGGGGAATATGGGAACCGGAGGGACATCGTCATGAGTGAAGGAAAAGACAGCCGGTGGGGCGTCGTGCGTTTGCTGGCCTTGGGCTTGGCGCTCGTTCTGGGAGCGTACTGGGCGGGCAGCCGCTGGGGCCAGCGGCAGCCGCAAAGCGTCGGGGCCGTGCCGGTTTCCTTCCCTGAACCGAAACCGGGCGAGCTTCTGGGCGAGGAAGCGATTTACGTCAAGATTTACAGTCAAGCTGCTCCGGCCGTGGCCAACATCCTGACGCGCACGCTCGAATATGACGTCTTCATGGAGCCGGTGCCGGTCGAAGGCGCGGGTTCCGGATTCGTGATCGATCCGCGCGGATACATCCTGACGAATTTCCACGTCGTGCAGGGCGCGCAGAATATTTCCGTCACCCTGGGCGACCGCTCGCATTACGACGCGAAATTTGTCGGCGCCGATGAACGCAACGACATCGCGCTCGTCAAGATCGACCCGAAAGACAAAAAGCTTCCCGCGCTGACCATGGGCGATTCCGACAGCCTGCAAGTCGGCCAGCGCGTTCTGGCGATCGGAAATCCGTTCGGTTTTCAAAGCACGCTTACCACGGGAGTGGTCAGCGCGCTCGGCCGCACGGTGCAGACGGGCCAGACTACGGTGATCGACGGCGCAATTCAAACCGACGCCGCGATCAACCAGGGAAATTCGGGCGGGCCGTTGCTGAATTCCCACGGAGAGGTCATCGGGATTAACTCTGCGATTTACACGCCGTCCGGCACGACGGCCGGCATAGGGTTCGCCATCCCCATCAGCACGGCGCGGCAAATCGCGCAGGACTTGATTTCCGAGGGCCGCGTGCGCCGCGCATCGATGGGAGTCGAGGCTCGCGTGCTTACCCCGCCCGTGGCGGAGGCGCTGCATTTGCCGGTGAGCGAAGGCCTGCTGATTGAGCGCGTCACGCCTGGCGGCCCGGCCGCGAATGCGGGACTGCGAGGCGGAGACCGCCAAGCCATCCTCGGCATGCGCAGAATTCTGCTGGGCGGTGACGTCGTGACGGCAATCGATGGGCGCCCCATCACAGGACAGATGGATCTCAACCTGGCTCTAAACCGAAAGCGTCCGGGCGACAAGGTAAAGGTGGAATACTACCGCGGCGGGCAAAAGATGGAAGTGCAGGTGACGCTCAGCGACGCGAGCCGGTAAGTCTGACTGCTTTTCTGTGTTTCCAATTGGGGAGTCAGCAGATATCAAAGTATTAGGATGGGTTTAGTGGCGCGGGCTTCAGCCTGGGGGTTTTGGTACTTGCAAGCACTAACCCCCACAGGCTGAAGCCTGTGCCACTGACTACGCATTCCAAATAGCGCGCGCGCGTTCTTGCTCTTCTTCCGTGAGCAAAAACCAACTCTCCGCCACGTCTCGCAGGCGTTCGAGGATTTTCTGCATTTCCTGATGCTTTTTCTCCAGGCCTTCGTGGTCGGTGTCCTTGGACACCTCAAGCACCGGAGCGATGATGAGGACGGCGCGCGTAAATGGTTTCGGTATTTGCATCAGGTCCCAGGACTTCTTGAGCGTCCACGCGCGTTCGAGCCCCACGTGAAACAGAATGATCGGCTTGCCCGAACGCCGAGCCAGCATCACCGGGCCGGGCTTGGCCACGTATCGCGGGCCGCGCGGGCCGTCGATGGTGAAGCCGGAATCGAATCCTTCCTCGAGCCGACGCGCCATGACCGCAAGCCCGCGCAATCCTCCGCGCGTAGAGCTTCCCTGTGCCGTGCCGTATCCCAAGCGCTCGATCACGCGGCGAGTCCATTGCCCGTCGAAATTCGTTGTGTTCATCAGCACGCCGCCGCGGTTCCGAAAATACCAGACGGCCGGAACGATGCAGCGATGCCAGAAGGCGTAGATGTACGGCGAGGTTTCCGGCCGGTAGTCGCGCCCCGCCTTTTGTCCGCCCAGGACCTCGAACCGAATCGTGGGCCCAAGTAAACGGATCACGGCCCAAACAATCCAACCGATCATCGGGATCAAGGCGCGTTGTAAGAGAGAGAGTTTCGGCAGCCGTGTGTCATAGTGAACCACCACGCGTGGCTCTTCTTGTCCCGGCGGCGTTTTTACTTGTTCCGGCATGCGGCTATAGTATAAATCGAAGATGGTGTTAAGATAGCGCCACCACGCCCTTCAGGAAGATGCGGGTAAACTTGTTTTTCTTGACGATTCCGAAAAAGCGTTTGGCCATAGGGACGAAGATTCTCGCTACCGCCTTGCTGGCGATCCTGACGACGCTCTCCGTTCGAGAAGTCCACATTGCCGCGCAGGATTTTCCCGCTGTCGTCGGTCGGATCGAAGGCGATGACCTCGAAGTCGTAACGAAAACTCCGACGGGAATTGAAACGGACGCGGCGCCCACGGTAGTCGCCAGCGGCAGCGACGTCACGCTGCGTTCCGGACACGCCCTTCTGCTGCTGAACGCCGGCGGCGAAATCAGCATTTGCGGCCCGGCGCATTTCAAATTGATCAGATCTTCCGGCACGGTGACGCTGGCGCTTGATTATGGCCGCGTTCATCCATCCCTGGAATCCTCGGATGGCTTCACGATCTACACGCCCACGATTGTTGCGACGCCGATCGCGATTGCCGGGGGACCTCGCAACATGACTCTGGGCCTCCAGCAAGACGGCGAAATGTGCGTGCTCACCGCGAGCGGCGCGATGCGCGTCGAAACTCAATTTTCCGACCAGAGCATGATCATTCCGCAAGGCGGCACGGCGACCCTGACCGGCGGCCAAATTGAGTCGCTGCAGGCGGATGCCTCCGCCTGCTCGTGCGATTTCCCTCGCGCCCACATGGAATCCCCCAAGGCCGCGCCGCCTTCCCGTTCCCAGCCTGTCCTTGATGTGGGAACTCTGGCCCCCCCGCTGCCGCCGCAACGCACGAGAACCGACAATGCCCCGCCGCCATCCGCTGCCGCAGGAGAGTCCGTATATACCGTTCTCATGCCGCCGCTCAGTTTTGACGCCAATTCTCCCGAACCTCCTCCCGACCCTGCTCCGGAAACGATTCTGCTGGTGCGCGAAGTCCGGCTCCGCCCGTCGGTCGAATTTCGAGGGCATGTGAACCCCGCGCCTTCGGAGACGGTGGCCGTACACGTTTCGCCGCCGGCGCCAACCCCGGCCGACGATCGGCCCGCGCAATCGCAGCAGGGCATCTTCGACCGCGTAAGAAACTTCTTCCGCAGGATGACGGGCAAGGGCCCCTGCGCCGGCGCGGGCTGCAACAGCTAGAGCATTGTCATTATTCGTGACATAATTCATTGACGCTTCTTTTTTCTTGTGATACCTTTCGCTCCACTCTCCAGGAATTCATGCAAATAGGCGGAGCCTATGCCCAGCCCGTTGCATTTGTGTCCCGGGGAGTGCCTGCCCCACGGCGCGTTCCCCGCGCCACGCGATGGACGATTGCAGGGACTCTCCCGCATGCTCCTTATCGCTTCTTTCCTGCTCTGTTTGATTTGCACTTCTTGCGGCGCCGTCGGATCCGGGCCGGCTCCGCCCCCGCCAGCACCGGTGACAGTTACAGTCATGCCAAGTTCGGCGCAACTCTTTCCGGGCATGAACAAGCAATTCAATGCCCTAGTGGAGAATACTTCAAGTTCGGCCGTCAACTGGCAGTTGAGCCAGCCTTCCGGCGGAAATACGAATGTGGGGATGATTACCGCGAACGGCGTTTACACGGCGCCGAACGCGGTTTCAAATCAGGTGATGGTGACGGTAACCGCGGTCTTGCAGGCGGATCCCACCAAGACCGGCTCCGCCATCGTCACCCTGCAGTCGCTCAGTTCGATCCAGGGACCACTCACGCTTTCTCCGAAACTTTCAAGTGTCACGACGTCGCAGACGCTGCAGTTGAACGTGCTCACTGTAGGGGTCACCAACACCGATGTGAATTGGGCTGTTGATGGAATCGCGAACGGAAGTCCAACAGTTGGCACGATCTCAACAACTGGGGTTCCTTCCAACTCCATCGATTACATCCCTTCGTCTTCGCCGGGTTCTCACTTGATCACCGCAAGGCTGATGAATACGAGCGTGACCGGTTCGGCGCAGGTCTATGTCACAGATTTTCCTGGCACACTTACCTGGCGAAATGATAATTGGCGTTCGGGCGTGAATAGTCACGATCTGGCGCTCACTCCGGCTACGGTCAGCTCGTCCTCGTTTGGCAAACTATTTTCCTGCCCAGCCGATGGCCCCTTGGATGGCTACGTCTACGCGCAGCCGCTTTACGTGCCCAACCTGCCGATTCCCGGAGATAGAACGCGCAACGTCGTCTTTGTAGCCACGGAAAAGGATTCTGTATACGCCTTTGACGCGGACGCCAATCCTTGCAAGCAGCTTTGGAAGTCGAGCCTCATTCCCACGGGATCGCAGGCCGTTTCTAATGGCAACACGGAAATCGAGCCCTTTGTTGGAATTACAGGCACTCCTGTGATCGACGTGAGCAAATCTGTTCTGTACGCCGTGGCTGCGACACAGGATGTAGCAACCGGTTCAACCCACGCACACTGGCTCTATGCGTTTGACTTAGCAAGCGGACAACAGGTAATTCAGTCCCCCGCAGTCGAAATCACCTCGCCGGACTCCGTATTCGATTCGTCGACCGAAAGCCAACGGGCCGCGCTGCTCCTTGACAACGGCACCGTGTACATCGCCTTCGGTTCGAATGGAGTGCCCGGCGACTACCACGGTTGGCTGTTCGGCTACGACTCGTCCTCGCTGAAACTATCCGGGGACTTTAATGTTACGCCTAAGCTCGTGCACGGAGGCATTTGGCAAAGCGGAGGAGGGCCGTCCGCGGATTTGAACCACAACGTTTTTGTGGTGACGGGAGATGGTCCGTTCAATGCGGATCGAACCTTGAATAGCTTCAGTTACAGCGATAGCTTCCTGCGCTTCGGAATCGCCGATGGGTTGTCGAAGGTCGCCGATTCTTTCACACCTTGCGACCAAGCAAAACTCGAAGCCGCGGGACAGGATGTCGGAGCCAGTGCACCGGTTCTGGCGCTGAATTCCACCTCGCAGCCTGATTTGCTGATCGGCGGCTCGAAGAACGGCTCCCTCTACCTCGTGAATCCCGGCAACATGGGAGGATATGACAACACCTGTACGCGCGATCTTCCACCGCGCGTGCAAGTCATTCCCCTCGGCGCCGGCCCGATTCTCAGCACTCCATTGTTCTGGAACGATTTCGTCTACGTCGCGCCGGGGAATTCGAATCTCATGTCATTTCATGTCTCCGGTGGAATTCTTGCGCCTCCTCCGCCCGCTTCTCAATCACCCGAAACTCTGGGTCCGCAAGGGGCTACACCCGTCATTTCTTCGAACGGAACGGACAACGCCATCCTTTGGCTGATTGACACAAGCGGGGCCTCGGCAAATACGCCGGCCATCATGAGGGCATTTGATCCAAATGATCTTTCGAACGAGCTGTACCACAGCCCTGCGGTCGCCGGATTGCACGATAGCGCGGGCCCGGCGGTGAAATTTGCCGTGCCCACGGTGGCGAATGGGAAAGTGTACGTTGGGACGCAGACGGAACTCGATGTGTACGGGCTCTTGCCGTGATTCTAGTAGAACGGGCTTCAGCCTGTTTTCTTTTGAATTTCTTCAGCTCAGCACAAAAAGCAGACAGGCTGAAGCCTGTCCTACTCTACATCCCTTCGTAGTTCGGGCCGCCGCCGCCTTCCGGCGGTACCCAGGTGATGATTTCGTAGGGGTCGGCGATGTCGCAGGTTTTGCAATGCACGCAATTTGATGCGTTGATCTTCAGCCGCGGCTGGCCTTTTTCCTGCACCATTTCATAGACGGCGGCGGGACAAAAATACTGGCAGGGATTTCCGTACTCGGTCACGCACTTGGTCGCGCACACGTTCAGATCGGCGACGACGAGGTGGCATGGCTGATCTTCTTCATGGCGCGTGCCGGAATGATAGACGTCGGTCAGGCGATCGAACGTCAGCGTTCCGTCGCCCTTAAACCGCTCCGGCACGGGGCCCGATCCATTGAGCTTGTGATACTCCTCGTGCCCGGGGCGCGCGCGCATGGGATCGATGAGCCCGCGCCCGCCCGTGACAAATTGAAGTCCGGCGTGAAATAGCCCCGCGTAGAGGCCGTGGTGAAAACCCTGGTGGAAATTTCGCACGGCCCACAGCTCTTTTTTGATCCAGCTTTGCTCGATTTTGCGCGGAAACGCAGAGAGAGTTTTCGACGTGGCATCGCCCGTTTTCAGCGCCTCAAAAACCGTCTCGGCGGCAAGCATGCCGCTCTTGATCGCGATGTGTATGCCCTTGAGGCGCTGCGAATTGAGCAGGCTGGCCGAATCCCCGATGATCAATCCGCCGTCCACATACTGGCGGGGCATCGAGTACCAGCCGCCGTACGGAACGGTCTTCGCGCCGTAGCGCACCAGTTTGCCGCCCTGGAGAACGCGCTTGAGGAACGGATGCGTTTTGTATTTCTGAAAGGCTTCGTGCGGATCGAATCGCGGATCGTGATAGTCGAGGCCTATCACCATGCCGGTCGAAACGCGATTGTCCGGCAGGCCGTAGAGCCATCCTCCGCCATACATGCTGGAATCGAGCGGCCAGCCGAGCGTGTGCGCCACATACCCCGGCGCGATCCGGCCCGCCGGCACTTCCCAAAGCTCCTTGATCCCGATCCCGTACACTTGCGGATTGAGGCCATCCAGCTTCAGCCGGCTTACCATTTCTTTTGTGAGTGATCCGCGCGGCCCTTCGGCAAGGACAGTCACCTTTGCGCGCAGTTCGTAGCCCGGCGTATAGTTGTCCTTGGGTTTGCCGTCTTTGTCGACACCCTTGTCCTCGGTGATCACACCGGCGATTCCGCCGCCTTCGTAAATCAGGTTCCTGCCGGCAAATTGCGTGAATAAATTTACGCCGGATTTTTCCACCAGGCCCCCAAGCCATTTGACCAGCTTGTTCAGCGAGACGATGTAGTTGCCGTGATTCCTCAGCGGGGGAGGCGTGATCGGCAATTTCCACGCGTTGGCGGAAGTCAGAACGAACGCGGCGTCGTCGGTCACAGGCGATTCGAGAGGCGCCGTCTTCTCCCAATCGGGAACGAGCTCGGCGAGGCCTCGCGGGTCCATCACCGCGCCGGAAAGCTGGTGCGCCCCGATTTCGCGCGCCTTTTCGAGGACGTAAATATTTTCAGCGGAAAGTTCCGGCTTGGCGCCGGAGGAATTGTGCTGCGCGATCAATCGCGAAAGATGTAGCGCGCAGGCCAGCCCCGCGGGGCCCGCGCCCACGATCAGAACGTCCGCGTCCAGCCGTTCTCGCTCGACACTCACATCCTCATCCTAGCAGAAGGACGCAATTCCCCGGCGCGAGCGTTTGAGCAGTGTTTTTGCAGTGTAATAGAGAGAGGCGGCTCGTTTCTGCCGTCCTACACACCCTGCTTAGGCGTTTTGAAAGAGCATATCCCGTCGCCAAAACGAACGGCGTTTAAAAAAAGCCACCGGAGCGCGCTCGGCGCGAAGCGCGCGCACCGGCCATTCACGGCTTCGTCTTCACCATCTTCTTCGCCATGAACAGAAGCAAGCGCCGGTCCTCTTCATCGGCCCGGCCGAGCAAACGGCGGAATTTCGCCAGCGTCCGGGCATCCTTGCCGGAATCCCCCCAGATGATGGCGCCTCCCGGCCTTCGCTTGGGAAGAGCGGGAAGTTTGGGCGGTTCGTCGCCGTCGTAAAAAAGCTGGTAGAGGGGAACTTCGAGGGCGCGGGCGAATTTTTCCAGTGTTTCCACGGCCGGAACGGTGTGCCCGTTTTCGACACGCGAAATATAGCAACGGAGCAGGCCCGTCCGCTTTTCAATTTCACCTTGGGAGAATTTCTTTTGCTCCCGCAGAAGTCGCAATCGGTCGCCGATGATCATGGTTGTGAAACCTCCAGGGTTGGATATTCGCAAAGTAATAGCAAGGCGGCTAACGAACAATCAGGACCGAGCACTAGAAGCATACATCAATAGATAAATCCTGCAAAACAGTTTCGAGCCCGGTCAGAGGGAACCTGCATGCAACGAGCGGTCACGGGGAATGCCGCGACCGCAACTCAAGGTGAGTGAGTTGCAGCCGTTTACGCTTTGATAGCGCTGAGCACGCGCTGCGGCGTGAACGGAACCTGGCGCAAGCGCGCGCCCGTAGCGTCAAAAATGGCGTTGGCAATCGCGGCCGTGACCGGAACGATCGAAGGCTCGCCTCCGCCCAGCGGCTGCATTTCCGGGCGATTGGTGAGCACGATCTCAACATCCGGGACCTGCTCAAAACGGATGACCGGGTAGCTGTTCCAATCGAGATTTTTTTGTCCCGTGGAATCGAATTTAACTTCTTCCAGCAGGGCGCGGCTCACGGCCTGCAAGACGTTTCCTTCGATTTGGTTTTTCAGCCCATCGGGATTGACGATCAATCCGCAATCGTGTCCGAGAGTAATCTTCTTGACGGTCACATCGCCAGTCGATTTGTCGACTTCGATTTCCGCGACGGCGGCGGTCATCGTATTCGCTCGATTCGCCACGGCAACTCCTCTTCCCGGAACCTTGGTCCCAGTGGAAGGAGTTGAGCGGGCCACATGATCGGTCCAGCCCGCTTTCTTGGCCGTGGCCGTGAGAATTTCGGAGATTCGTTTGTCGCTGGTGAGGTAGCGCAACCGGAACTGCACCGGATCCATGCGCAAGTCCGCGGCGATTTCGTCAATCGTGGATTCGCTCGCGAAGACGCGCGCCAAATCTCCCGGCGCGCGAAGATTGCTGGTTCGAAGCGGCCATTGGCCCTGCTGAACCCAGGGGATGTTCGCAGCCAATACTTTCTGGTTTTCGAACGTGTAGATCTGGCCCTCCGCCTCCGGCGCCATTCAAGAATCCCGGCCCCGAATGGCTTGATGTCCAACTTGAGTCGACGCCAGCAACGGATTGTTTTCCGATTCCGACCACGGCAAACTCCGGTCCATGAAATCCCAGGCGGTCACGTTGCCCTGGGCATCCACTCCAGCGCGGATCGTGGTGAGCTGCGCGGGGCCTTTGGGATCCCAGGCGTGTTCGTCATGCGCGCATCCATTGCACACGGACGGGCTTCCCCACGGCACGGGACATCAGAGCGGCGTCTTCAGCCACGTCATCGCTTTCGAGGCGGCCGTAGCTGCCCGAACCCTCCCGGTAAAGAAGGTGAACGTTTTTCGGCGGAATGTTCAACATCTTGGCGATGGAATCGCGCGTTCGAAATGGCCCTTGCGTTCCGGTCCAAATCGTGGCTTTGTCTCCACGGACATCCGCGAGGGCGCACGGCGGACCAATCATGCCGTGCAATTGGAATGGCCAATAGTACGTGGCTTCGTACTTCTTTTGCGCCTGGGAGAAGGCGGCGTCCGGATTGCCCCGGTTGGTTACAACGGTGTCCTTGAAGCTCTTCGTGTTCTTCAGATAATCGAAAACTTCATCCGGGCCGGACATCATTTTCAGAGTTGGCTCGGACCAGGTTACCTTCAGCGTGCGGGCCGCCTGAATTGCCGCCCACTCCGTCTCGGCCACAACGCCGACAAAGGTTCCCTCCCGCACGATTTTCACCACGCCTGGAATATTCTGGATCGAGCTTTCATCGATGCTTGCCGGCGCGGAAAGAGATGTTGCCGGTCGCACCACGCGTCCGTGAAGCATTCCCGGAACGCTGGCATCCTGCGAATAAACGAATTCACCGGTGAACTTTCCCGGCAGGTCGACGCGCGCAATCGATTTTCCGACAATCTTGTAATCTTTCGGATTCTTGGCCGGAACTTCCGGCGCCACTTTCATGTCCCAGCCGATTCCGGCGGCGGTAATTCTTATATTGAACCTCTTGCCGCCGAGAAGATCTCCATAGGCAACTTTCCTGGAGGGGTTGCCGACCACGCTGACCACGCCGTCCGTAACGGTGAGCCTGTCCACGGGAGTGTCGAGGTTTGCGGAAGCCAGCTTCAGCAACTCCTGCCGCGCCGCCGCGGATGCCTGGCGCAGTTGCACGCCGCCGCGCTCGACGGTTCTGGCCGCTGCCGTAACTCCCTGGTCGACGGCTGTATCCGTGTCACCCGAATCCATGTAGACCTTGTCGAAGGCGACATCGAGTTCCTCGGCCACAATCTGCGCGAGGGCGGTCACGACGCCCGTGCCGAGTTCGACCTTGCCTGTGAAGACGGTAACGGTCCCATCCTTCGAGATAGCCATCCACGAATCGAGGACGGTCGGGTCCATGCCGTCTACGGAGAGGCCTTCGCCCTGGGCGAGAACTCTCGAGGCAGTCCCGAAGAAGCTGAAGCCCACGATGAGGACGCCAGTGCTCTTAAGAAGATCTCTGCGGGAGATGGATTTGGTTTCCATGTTCGGCTCTCCTTCGTTAGGCTTTCACGCTTGAATTTGCGACGCGCTGGATCGCGCGGATGATCCGCAGGTGAGTGCCGCAGCGGCAGATATACATGTTCATTGATTTCTTGATATCGGCAACCGTTGGCTGGGGATTCTGTGTCGAGCAGGAACTTCGCTCCCATGACCATGCCGTTCATGCAGTAGCCGCACTGCGCGGCCTGCTCCTCCACGAACGCCGCCTGGATCGCGTGAGGATGCGCGACGCTGCCTAATCCCTCGAGAGTGGTGATGCTTTTATTTTGCACCTCCGACACCTTATGCATACAGGACCGCATGGTGGCGCCATCCACGAGCACGGTGCAGGCCCCGCATTGTCCCAGGCCGCAGCCGAATCGCGGGCCCATGCAGAGACAGATTGTCGCGCAGGACGTACAAAAGCGGCGAGCTTGGGTCCGCGTCAACGACTCTCGACTTGCCATTCACTTTCAGCGAGATTCGCGCCATGGTGAAATTCCTTTCTCGACGGGCCGGTCAGAATCGATGCGTCCTCATTGGCAGTTCACGAGTTCCAACCTCAACGTCACTGGTTTGTCCCATAATATACACCCACTCGCATGGAGATGGAAACACCGCAAAGTTCTAGTCGATAACTCAGGCTTGGACGAAAATTGGTAGATGTCTCTTGCCCTGAAACACGGCCTTGCGCTAACCGGTGATAGTTGAACCCGCCGAAGTGAAAGAGCATCTTTCACAAGGCACATGACAGAATTTTTGTACGACGGCTCTTCAGCCGCCACCGAATCCTTACTGAGATTTAGCCACGCCTCTACGGCTCGAGCGAAGCCAGGTAGGCCGTGATCGCCAGGATGTCATCCGGGTTAAGTTCCTCGAACGACCGGCCGCATCAGCTGGGTTCCCGGGGCCGTTGCGAGTGTACTGCTGGATGTCATAGAGCTGGCGCGCGAGATAGCTGGGAGAACGGCCCGCGAGCGGCGGGAAATTGCCGTTGCCCTTCAAACCCTCGCCATGGCACGCGGCGCACGCGACGGTCTTGCCCGCGCCGCCTCGAACGACCAGTTCCTCGCCTCTCTTGACGCTGCCCATGGGCACGTATGCAATCCATCCGGATCGGGGGTTGCGATATTTCTCAGTCGCCTCCGCATCCACCGGCATTTCCAGGATCCGCTGACCTAGCGGTTCGGTCCCGCCTCCCTCGATGGGGACGAAAAAGCCGCCCACATTTTTGTTCTTCGGCACGGTTTCCACTTCCATCACCTTGATCCACGGGGTCATTTTCATCGAGGAAAAGTAATCCGCGGCGGCCTTTGCCTCTTCATCGGTTATGCCCGCCGCGTTTCCGGCCATCGTAGCCGTATTTCTCTTCCCAGGATCGGCGGTTCTTCGCGCGCCATTTTTGAAGTCGGAGAGTTGCTCCAGGATGTAGCCGGCAGGCAGGCCGGCAACGCCGGCGTTCTCAGGACGGCCTTTGCCGTTCGGGTAATGGCACAAACCGCAACTGCCTATCCAAGGGTTCGGAGTTGGGGAGCGGCGGTGGGCCACTATCGTCGGCATCGGAGGATGGTCGCCCGGGAACCAATCGACGGGATTGCCGGTATCCCGAATCTGCTTCATGGTGAAGGACTGATTACTGCCTGGGATCGATCTGACGTCCGCGTCGTCTGTTGGGGGCGGTGGCGGCGGACCGGGCTCTTGAACGGCGTACGCCCAAGCCAGCGGACGCGAGGCAGCATCCTTACCTTGTTGTTGGCCCTGCGGAGCGGGCGATGCAATCGCCGCCGCGGAAAACAGAGCTATCACACCAAACGAAGCGATCACTTGCGGCCGAAAACAATTTGCCATAAACGCCTCCAAACGGGTGCGGGCTCTACTGGAAGCCCGCAAGAAAACTGTCCTGCGGCGCTGCAATTCACTGCAAATTCAATCACGATTGGCGGCAAACTTCAAGCCGCCGGAACCGCCCGGACAACTACTTCGACGCAGATCCTTGCGACATTCCCCCGGCCGGCTTCACGAATTTTGCGGCCGCGACTGGCGTGTTCGCCTGCACGTTGGATAATTCCGTGGTTGATTGCCCGTCCACCCAGGTCGTTTGCCACTTGAAAGGCATCTTGACTCCGGAAACGGCGCGATAATCGGAATAATCGATGTGTAGAGGGATCAGACCAATCTTGGTTTCGACCAAGCGCGTTTGCCGCAACAGCAGGCCCGTCTGCTTATCGAAAAACAGTTTCACCCGGGTTCCCCCGGCGGCGGTTCCCTCAACAACTACAGCGGCGCGATCGCCCACCGTGACACCCGGGAAGCCCGCATGCCATTTGCTTAAATTTTGTTTGAGCGTGGCGGGAAAAGCGACGGCCGCATCCACCTTGGCGCCGTCCAGGTCTCCTCCCGTCAGCAGGATCATCGGCACCGGCCTGTCCGCCGAGGCGATCCAACCCTCGCTCCCGTCGAACGTCGTTGTATTGTCTCCGCCGTGCAAATGATTCGTTGTGGTCAGCTGGTTCGGAGCTTTGGCGGAAATTTCCGACGGGACTTTTTGAAAATCCGTGTCGAACCCGGCGTAAGTTCCCTTCGCGGTGAAGCTCGTCACCTTGGCGAGTTGCGGCGCTCCGCCGACGGCCTGAATAAATTTGTCGAGGATTTGCTCGGCGGCGGCTGTGTCGACGGGAGTATTCGGAATGACTTCAATTCGATCCGGATCATCCGGAGGCGGGGCTCCGTACTGCTCGGCCAGGCTCGGCGTGACTTCGGGGCGCTGGACGCCGCGATGGCAGGTGTAACACGTCACCATCCGCACCGCGCCGAAGTCGGACCGGTTGATGAGGTTCTCCATCAATACCATCCTGCGCGCCGTCTGTTTCAGCGGAGTGTCGTCGGCATAGCGGTCCCAATTGCCGGCGCTTTCGTTGACGTGGCAGTCGGTGCAATTCATGCCAAGGGAAGCGGCGAAGAAACCCATCGTCCCCATGAATTCGTCCACGGGAATTCCGCGGAGCACCTGGATGTTCTTGAAGGCTTCTTCCGACATTTGCGGCTTTGCGTTTGCGCCGGCATTGGCGGACTGGCTGCGTGCCCAAGGGGTCCCCAGGAGGCACAAGACCATGGTTCCCACGGCACTATGGATCACTCGCCTGGATTCGAATTTCATCTTGCCTCCCTCTCTCGCCATGCGCGAAGAGCGCGGAGCCGCTCGGCAATCAAAGCAAATCGGAGCTTGCACGGTTTTGCCCGGCCTTTTCTTCGGCCGCGCAATTCAATTTGAAATGTCGCTCCGGTTGGATCGGCTCGCCGACACTATACGCTTGCTCGCACCCACACGCAATGAAAGTGTGCTTGCGTCTTGTAGTTGAAGTGCAGGCGTCCTGTCAATCGCTTTTTGAAAGAGGTACTGACTCGGTTTGGTTCTGGTGGTTGCAGACGGCTGCCCGCCCCAAAAACGGGAGGCCTCCGGGGCGGACGGTTTTGTAGCGGCCGTTCCGTCCCGTGAATTTCGGGACGGAACGGGCACCTTCACTTTTCAATTGGTAGGCAATGATTGCATCCGCGAACGGGATCGATAGCGAATCCTTTATCGCGGGTATTCCGAAGCCGCGTCGAATACGTAGCGTATGACAATGGTAGAGCCTGACCGGCCATTCTCAATGTGCCAGGTTTCGAAAATTTGCCGGCCGTCCGAGGACAGCTCAAACGTTCTGCTCATTTTCCTGCCCTTCGGACCTTTTTCATCAGTGATGAGCAGCGGGCCGTCCCAGCGGGCGGATACTGGTTTCAAGGAATCGTCTTTGGATTTTTGAATTTTCCTGCCGTCCGTGTAGCACACGAGTTTGTTGCTTTGGTCATTCGTTACGTCCACCTCGGCATCTTTCAATTCGAGGTTTTGCGAAAGATCGGGGCGAATCAGTTGCCGCATTTCTTCGGTGGTTTCGCTGCCTGCATCGCCCATGCCCCTGCCGCCTCCGCCATACGGTCCGTTACCTCCGCCGCCGCTGCCGGGATATGGAAAACCGACCCCCACGCGAGGGCCGCCGCCCGACCCTCCGCCCGGGCCACCGCCTGGTCCTCCGCCCTGCCCTGCTCTCGTTTGCCGGGCCTCCTCCAACTTCTTTTGCGGATCGTCGCTCTCTTCAGCGTTCAGCCTCCAGAATCCGGCGAGCGTTTTTCTCGGCTCTACCTGCGGTTTCTTTTTTTGCGGTGGCGCCGGCGGTGGCGGAGGCAGCGGGTGCGAGGGAGGCAACGGCCCCGGAGGCGCTTGCGCGAATATGCGCCCCGAGGGGAAGAGGCAGGCGCCGCAAAAAATCGCAATGCAAGCCGTCGCTCCAAATTTAGGGGAAATCATGTTTGTCCTGCCTCCCCGCAGCCGGCCGCCTGCGGTCCACACCAATAGATGGCTAAAGTTTCAGATCGAGTTGCTTCTTTACCGGCCTACCGAAGTATACTCTTTGGGCTAGGTCCAGCCTATGGAAACGGTTCTGATCATCGAAGACAGCCGTCCGATGCAGCGGACGCTGCAGCGCCTGTTCGAGGCCGACTCGCTGGGTGTTCGGATTGCCTCGGATGGAGTGGAGGGTCTTGAAAGTTTCCGGCAGGAGCCGCCGAATGTGGTCATCCTGGATTTGAAGCTCCCCGGCTTATCCGGCAAGGAACTTTGCCGGTCGTTCAAGACAGAGATGCCCTCGGTGCCCATCGTGGTCTTGAGCGCCAATGCCGACGTCGACGATAAGGTGGTGCTCCTCGAATTGGGAGCGGATGACTACGTCACCAAGCCGTTCAGCCCCAAGGAACTGCTGGCGCGCGTGCGCCGTGCGATGCGGCGCAACGTGCGGAGACCACAAGGCGCGGCGAGCGCCGAAGCGGCGTCGCCTCACGATCTGCTGCTGTTTGGCGATGTGGAAATCGACTTTACCAGCATGGCAGCGAAACGCGCCGGCCAGCCTGTCAGCATGACGGCGCAGGAATTCAAATTATTGAGATTTCTTTCGCGGTCGACCGATCGCGTGGTTTCACGAGAGGAATTGCTCAACGAGGTCTGGGGATACCAGAACTATCCATCCACCCGCACGGTGGACAATCATATCCTCCGGCTCCGGCAGAAGCTGGAGCCCGATCCCGCGCACCCTCGCTTTTTCGTGACCGTGCATAGCGCGGGCTACAAATTCGTGCCCGGTAACCTTGCCGTGAACAAGAAGAGTTAACGCGTTTCGCGGAGAGTGCGATGTCTCGCCTGCGGTTGCAATCCCAACTTCTACTTTCCACCCTGCTGATTATCTGCGCCCTGACGGGTGCCATCCTTCTCATCCTTCAGCAAACGGTTCGCAAGCAAATTGCCGGCCAGGTGGAATACAGCACGCAAGCATCCTTCCAGGAGTTCGAGACAGTCCAGCGGGAATTGCAACTTCAACTATCCCGGACTGCGTCGCTGCTGGCCGAAATTCCCACGTTGAAAGCGCTGATGACCACGCGGGACGCTCCGACCATCCAGGACGGTTCCACTCCTTTTTGGAGACTCGCGGGAAGCGATCTATTCCTGCTCGCGGACCCAGACGGCCGCGTGGTCGCACTGGATGTCTCCCAGAAGGGGCTCAGTCGGGAAGCGGCGGAAGGTTTTCTGAAAACTTCCCTGGGTCAAGGGCAGGAATCCGCATGGTGGTACTCGGAAGGCCGTCTTTATTGGACCTTTCTCCGCCCGATCCTCGCGGGAACTGGAAACAATGCCAAAGTCCTCGGGCTTGTGGCCATCGGATATGAGACCAACTCCAGGATTGCCGAGCAGCTTGGCTTCGTCGCGGAAAGTAAAATCGTGCTGTTGGCCGACAATCGGATCATCGCGTCTACTTTTTCGCCGCAAGAAGAAGCCGTGATCCAGGGCCGGATTCTGGCCCGGGAAGTTCTCCCCAGCGCCAGCACGACCGAAGTGACTCTGGGTGAAGACTCTTACCAGGTTGCACGAGTAACGCTGCAAGCCAATCCGCCATTGCCCGTGCAGTGTTATGTGTTCATTTCCCTCACGCGCCCCATGGCCTTTCTTCGCCAGCTCAACCGGACGATTCTGGTGGTGGGCCTGACGGCGATCCTTCTAGCGTCGCTGTCGCTCCGCTTTGTCTCGGGAACGATCACACACCCGCTCGACAATCTTGTGGCCGGCGTGCGAGCGCTTGCCGCCGGCGATTACACGTATTCGATCACGCCGCGAGGGAGCAGTGAGGCCGTGGAACTCGCGGAATCGTTCTCGAAAATGCGCGGGGAATTGCTGGCGTTTCAGAAGAAACAAATCGAGACGGAACGGGTCGCCGCTGTAGGCCGTGCCGCGAATTCCATCTCGCACGATCTTCGCCATCATCTGGCCGCGCTCGTGGCGAACGCTGAATTTCTGTACGAAGCGGAGAAACTCAGGCTCGATCGAAACGAAGTGTACAGGGAAATTCAGACCGCATCGGAACAGATGACCGAACTGCTCGATTCCCTGCGCGATCTGGCCCGCGAGCAGCGCAATATCTCCCCTGTAAACGCCACGCTCGATCAGTGCGTGCGCCGCGTCATCGAGGCCGCGCGCGCGCGCCCCGAACTGTGCGACCGTGAAATTTCCGTGCGCGCGACGGGCGATATGACCGGGGTCTTTGACCCGAAAAAAATGGAGCGCGCTCTTTTCAACCTCGCGCTGAACGCCTGCGAGGCCGCTCCAAACCGTGACGGAAAAATCGTTTTCGACATCGTATCCACTGCCGATACGTTCGAGATCCGCGTCTCGGACAACGGGCCGGGAATTCCGGCTGCCATACGGAACAATTTGTTCGATCCCTTTGTCAGTATGGGAAAACCCAATGGCACGGGACTGGGGCTCGCCATCGTGAGCAAAATCATTGCCGACCACGGGGGAGGCGTCTCCGTAGAAAGTACTTCGAGGAGCGGAACAACTTTTCTAGTCAAACTGCCGAGGGTGCAGCTCTCGCCAAATGAAGTTCCTGAGAAGGTAGCGAAGTAATAAGCCCGCGCGACAACCGCTATTCGGCAAGGAATTGTAGCGCCACCCTTCAGGGTGGCATCGCGGGGCCAAGGAGATGCCCGCCTGAAGGCAGGGCGCTACACGCTGAAACCGAATTGCCACTCAGAATCCTAGAAAACATCATTTATATGGGAAGGGCGAGGAAGGATGCCCGGGCGCGCCCACAGCCCCCGCCGGGAAGAGTAGAGAGACTTGTGCCGATCTTCCCCTGTGCAGTGAGGCAAACCGGCGGTCTCTGGAACTCTCTAGCGCGCCCGGACCAGAGCCAGAGTACTTCGGAGGCAGATCGAAAGTGTCTGTGCCATGTCGAACATTTGTCAAAAAATTGTAACGAAACTCTTGGTCCAAATCGTCCCGGGTTCGAATTGCGCGAGGCCAGCTAGGATCAAAGTCGCCTCGAAACACACCCTCACCGCCGGCACTAGCGGGCGCCAATGGTGATTTCGTCTCGTGAAGGCCATTGCAGTTTTTGAGCTATGATGGTGCCGCTTGTCTTGCAAGAAGCTCATTCGAAAAGAGGGTTTCGCGATGGAAATTAAAAAGGTTGGCGTGCTCGGATGCGGCTTGATGGGTTCCGGAATCGCTCAGGTGTCGGCCGCGGCAGGGTTCGATGTGACCGTCCTGGAAGTTGAGCAGAAATTCATTGAGAAAGGTTTTGCCGCCATCCGGAAATCCCTCGACAAACTCGCCGCGAAAGGCGCATTCAAGGAATCGCCGGACGCGATCTTCGCCCGGCTGAAGGGCACCACGCGGAAGCAGGACCTCGCCGATTGCGATTTCGTCGTGGAAGCCGTCACCGAAAATCTCGACGAAAAACGGAAGATGTTTGCGTCCATCGATACGATCGTCAAGCCCTCGGCCATTTTTGCGAGCAATACGTCCTCGATTTCGATCACGGAGATCATGACGGCGACCGGGCGTCCCGGCCAGTTCGTGGGCCTGCACTTCTTCAATCCCGTGCCGCTCATGAAGCTGGTGGAAGTCGCGCGCACCATCGTCACGACGGACGAAGCGTTTGAAAAGGCCTGCGAATTTGGGAAAAAGCTGGGAAAGGTTCCAGTGCGCACGAGCGACAAGACCGGCTTCATCGTGAACCGCTTGCTCGTGCCCTATCTGATGGATGCGATTCGCGCGTTTGAAGAGGGCGTCGGTTCCGTCGCCGACATCGACGCATCGATGAAACTGGGATGCGGCTACCCCATGGGCCCATTTACCTTGCTCGATTTCGTCGGCCTCGATACCACGTACTACATCACGCACGTCATGTTCGACGAATTCAAGGAAAAGCGTTTTGCCTCTCCCTCCTTGCTGAAACGGATGGTGATGGCCGGCTGGTACGGCAAGAAGAACGGCAAAGGATTCTACGATTGGTCGAATCCGGAAAGCCCAGTCCCGCAGGACGCCGCGCTGCGTGGGATTGTGAAGGAATAAACCTGCGAACGTAGACTAGGACTGGTCTTCGCCGTCCGGTTGCGCCACGAGCAGCAGCACTATTCCCACTACCGTGAACATGCGGAAGGCTGCGTCCTGGCCATTCCACGTTTTCGACTGCCACATCAGGAACCACTCGCCTCCGATGGCCAGAAACGCGCCGAGCCACATCAGCAGACCGAGCGTCAGAGCCGCGATCGAAACGCGCTTGGCGTGATGAAACGCTGCGGTTGACCCACGCAGCGCCAGTGCCATGCGGAACCCGCCCCACCAGCATAAGAGCATCGTTATCGCCTCCCACGCGATGATCGAAAAGTAGAAAATGGTGTGGAGCAGCGGCGTGTTGATCGCGCGCCACATCCCGCGATTTCCCGGAAACGTGGAGTCCATCATCAGCACGTGCCGCACGAACTCGTAGTTGGAGCCGTAATCCGTGACGTTGTTGAAGACGACCAGGGAATAAAAAACGGCCACCCCGAATACGAGGATCACCTTGGTTGTGCGCAGTGTCATTGTATTGCCTGCTCGGAGAATGTGCGGAAATAGGCGGTGAGTGCGGCCAGGGTTGCATCATCGTATTGCGGATTGCCGGGCATTTGCGCGCGCGAATTTTTCGCGAGAGGCGCGCGAATGTACGCGGCAAAATCTTTGGGCAACGCTGCTGCGAATGCCGAGAGCGACTCCCAGGAAAGGCCCGACTTCTGTCCTCCCTCGCGTCCCGCGTTGTGGCAGCGAAAACAATTTTGCTCCGCGATGCGGAAACCGTCCTGCACTTCGCGATCCTGCGCGTGCGGTCCGCGCGGAGCGATCGCGCCAAAAACAGTTTTCTCCTCGCGAAACTCGATGCGCACAACTCCCCACGGAATTTGCGTTTCCTCGGCGTGCGAGAGAATCTTGTAGGCGGGCGTGAATCTCTCGTGCGAAATCATGTAAGGCCCCATATCGAATTTGTGCTCTTGAGAATCCTTCGGCCAGCCGCCCGGGGGTTTGCCGTTCACCTCGAGCACCAGCACGGGATGATGCGCCATGAGGTAAGCATGCGGATAATTCGCGCGGTAGGCGTCATCGCAGATCGCAACAACCATGTTCGAACCAGAGGATGCGGCCAGCCGCTGCGCCAGATCTTCCAACTTCACGCCGCGAACCCTGGTCGGGCCTGTGAAGTTCGTGTCATCCGTCACGGTGAAGCTCACCTGCGGCATGGCCAGGAGTTCCTCGCGTGTGATGTAGCGAGTCGAATCCGGCGGCAGGCCCGCAAGCGCTCCGCTCACCTCAAGCTCCGAGGGAAGCTGTCTTTTGTCATGCCATGCCGGCGAAGACTGCGCGTTTGCGATACCGAGGGAAATCAGAAAGAGGACGAGGGCGCTAGTCCAAGAGGGCCGCATGGCACATCGTAGCGCAGAGTCGCCGTTAGGGAAGCGAAAATCGGCGGTGAATCAATATCGTGTAGGTGAGAACCATCTGTCGCCCCTGACGGGGCTTACTTGTCTGGGTTCGCACACTTCCCACCGCTGACGCAGTGGGCTACGGTCTGCCGTCCCTCCGGGACTTCGGGGGACAAGAGCCTCGTCCAGCATCAGGAAATCTGGCTACAGGATGTATATGCTAGACTGACGCGATTCTTCCCGACGGAGGTCGCTGGTGCCAACGGCTGCAAAGATTGAGGCAAGGCTCAAGCAGCTTGGCATCCTTCTTCCCGCCTTGCCTCAGCCTGGCGGAAAATATCTTCCGGCGAGGACGGTCGGGCAAATTGTGTATCTCGCTGGCGTCATCTCCATTCACGATGGCGTGGTGATCGCTGGAACTGCCGGCGCGAGCCAGACGATTGACGAAGGGTATGCCGCTGCGCGCGCCTGCGCGCTGATCCAATTGGCGGTGTTGACGGCGCACCTCGGCTCGCTCGATAAGGTAAAAAACATTGTCACCGTGAATGGGTACGTAAATGCCGTTCCAGGTTTTCCGGATTCGCCCAAAGTGATCAACGGCGCGTCCGATCTCTTTGTTGAAGTTTTTGGAGACGCGGGACGCCATGCACGCACGGCCATTGGCGTTCCGGCGTTGCCGCGCAACGCGCTCGTCGAATTGCAAATGACGGTGGAGGTATAGACAGGCCCATGGCTGAATTTTCTCTAAGCGCCGAACCCACGCATTCCCGCTGGAACCGCGCGCTGAAGCCACGACTGCGCGTTGCTTCCGGGGACACGGTTCACCTGGAATGCGTGGATTCGAGCGGCGCGCAAGTTCACCCGTCCATGACGCTCGCGGAGTATTTGAAAATTGACCGCGAGCGCATTCACGCGCTCACCGGGCCGATTTTTGTCGAGGGAGCCGAGCCGGGCGACGTTCTTCAGGTGGACGTGTTGGAAGTGGCGCACAAGGGCTGGGGCTGGACGAGCGTGGTGAGCGGCCTCGGTTTTCTCAAGCAGCGTTTTGCGGAGCCTTTTTTCTTCGTATGGAAGCTGGAGGGAGAGGTGAGCAGGTCGATTGCACCTGCCGTCGTGCCCTTGCGTCCGTTTTGCGGCGTGATGGGCGTGGCGCCCGCGGAAGACGGCGAATTTCGCACGAGGCCCCCGGGCATTTTTGGCGGCAACATGGATGTGCGCCAGCTGTGCACCGGGGCCACGCTCTATTTGCCGGTGCTCAATCGCGGCGCACTTTTTTCCGCGGGCGATGCCCATGCCGCGCAAGGCGATGGAGAAGTGAGCATCAACGGAATCGAATGCCCCGCGGACGTTACGCTGCGCTTCCAGGTGCACAAGCAGCGAGCGCTTCCGGGGCCCATGGTCGAAACTCCCGCGGGGCGGAAACTGGAATCCGATGCGGGAGCGGGCGAATGGATTGTCGTCGAATCCTCCAGCGATGCCGTGGGCGCCGCTCGCGCGGCCACTTCGCGCATGATCGATTTGCTCGTGGATCGCTGGGGATTCAGCGCGGTTCACGCTTATTTGCTGTGCAGCGTGGCGATGAATCTGCGGCTGAGCCAGGTGGTGAATGAACCGATATTCACGGTTTCGGCGGCGATCCCGAAGCAGATTCTTCCGGCGAGAAAACTTTTTTGATTTGAGGTAGCACAGACTTCAGTCTGTGGGGTTCCGTCGATGTTCCCAGGCCACCAACGAAAGCCACAATCGACGTACCGGACAAAATCGACATGCGAGCCATGACCAAGTGGAAACCCACAGACTGAAGTCTGTGCTACTCAATGCGAACCCTATGCTCATTAACGATCCCGAAATCGTCGCGGAGTTGCAGGCACTTTATCCAATATATGAAGCCGCGCTCATGGCCAATGACGCGGAGAAGTTGACCAGCATGTTTTGGAATTCGCCGCATACGTTGCGCTTCGGAGTTGCCGAGAATCTGTACGGCATCGAAGAAATCGACGCCTTTCGCAAGGGCCGCTCGCCCGTTAATCTGGCGCGAACGGTGCGGCGGCTCGACATCGTCACGTTTGGCCGCGATTTCGGAAGCATCACGCTGGAATTCGAGCGCGCGGTGAATGGGAAAATAATTTCGGGGCGGCAAAGCCAGGTCTGGGTGCGTTTCCCCGAGGGCTGGAGGATTGTTTCCGCGCACGTGTCGGTTCTTAAGTAGCACAGACTTCAGTCTGTGGGGTTCCGTCAATGTTCCCAGGCCACCAGGAAAAGCCAAAATCCACACACCGGCCAGAATAGACATGCGAGCCGAGATCAAGTGGAACCCCACAGACTGAAGTCTGTGCTACTGGCGCGCACTCACAGTAACCGACAACATTTCCACAGGCGCCGCTCGGAAAGCTTCTTGCAATTCTTTCGCGGAAGAAAAAAGCTTCCCTTGGGCATGCCGCGCGGGTAATTGAAAGCTGATCGACCGCTCATCGAACGGATAGGGATCCAACAAGAAGTGGCGCGTACCAATCGCGCGCGCCTGGATTGGAACGTGCTTGCCGTGGCGGGTTGGCAGCGCGTGGAGCAGGTTCACCGGCGTTTTATAATCCACGCAAGTGAGCAGCGAGAGATAGTCGTTGGCTTGCAGCAAACGAAAGTGATCCAAAATTGCACTCTCGCTCTTATGTTCCGGCCGCAAGCTTGGGTTCGAGGCAATTTGTTTGCGCCAGGAATCTTGGAGCGCCTTCTGGCCTTCGAGGAAACGATCGAGCAGGGGCAATTGCGCCGGCAGGATGGTTGACCGGTCGGCGTGATCGTTCAGCAGGCTGTAGGTATGCATGGAAATGAGAATTGCGGCATAGGGGTCTTCCGCCGCGATTTCGCGGACCGCACGATCCCGCACGGCCAAATAATCCGGAAGATCAATCTCCTCGAATCCCGAATATTTGCCGACCAGTTCGGTCGAGAATGCGCTGGGCTTTCCTTGCCTGGTGATTTGCGGAGCGGCATCGCGCGCGGCCCAACCGTCGTCGTGGCGGGCGATTCCGCGCAAGACGTGTTCTCGCGGCTCCGGCGGCGGAAAGAGATCGTTGCCCCAGCGCTCGGCAAAAGCGCCTGCGAGGCGCGCATGATCGGGGTGCGTGACGAGCCACCATCCGGTTTCGGTTTCGAGCCGCAGCATGTTCGTTCACCTCTTGAGAATCACAAATTTGAAATTTCAAATTTGAGGTTTGAAATTAAATTGTCGCGTCACTCCGTTTCTTCTTTCTGCCGCATCACTCCGCTTCCGGGGCGCGGGCCGATTCGTGCCAGCGGTGCAGAAAATACCATTCCAAAAACATGACCAGAAACAGAAAGCCGAAGCCCAGCACGGTTGCGGCCAGCACCAGGGCGAACAAATAGTCGGTCTGCAATTGGGAGGAAGCATACAGGATCGAATATCCGAGGCCGCCTTCTCCGACGCGGCCTGAGCCGGCGAAGAGTTCTCCGGTAATCGCACCGATCACAGCAATTCCGCTGGCGATGCGGATGCCGACGAAAAGGTCCGGCACGGCGTGCGGCAGGCGCAGCTTGAAGAGCAATTGTCCGCGCGAGGCGTTGTGCATCAGAAAAAGATGCACGAGATTTTCATCGACGCTGATCAGGCCCTGCGTGGTGTTCGCGATGATCGGCGCGAGCGAAATGATGAACGCGACGAACGTCACCGCGGGGATCCCCGCTCCCATCCACATCAAGATCAAAGGCGCGATGGCGATGATGGGCACGGTTTGCAGAAGCAGCGTGTAGGGGTAAAGCATCTTCCGCACCCAGCAGGATTGTGCGAAGACGAGCGCCACAAGCACGCCAATCGCGATGCTGGCCGCGAGACCGCCGGCGGATTCTTCCGCTGTGATGGCCAGGGAGTTCAGCAAGGAAGGAAAGCGAGCGCCCACAGCTCGCGCCACAGCCCAGGGAGAAGGCAGCATGAAGGGCGGCACGCGGAACACCCACAAGATGAGCTGCCACAGCACCACGAGCGCCGCGAAGACAGCGAGAGCGTTGAGCAACGTGATGGCGCGCTGCTTCATTGCCGGAGCGTCTCCCGTAAAGTGTGCGATACGCGTGCGACGATCGCATCAAATTCCGGCGAATTGCGGATCGCGGACGTGCGCGCCGCGGGCAGCTCCACTCGAAACTCCGCGTGGATTCGCCCCGGATTCGGCGCCAGCACCACGATCCGGTCGGAAAGAAACACGGCTTCGGCAACGGAGTGCGTCACGAAAACGGCCGTCCAATTTTGCTCCGCGCGCAGGCGCAGGATCTCTTCGTTCAGCCGGTCGCGGGACATTTCGTCAAGCGCCGCGAACGGCTCGTCGAGAAGCATCAGCCGCGGGTTCGTCGCGAGAGCGCGCGCGATCGAGACGCGCATCTTCATTCCTCCCGACAATTCGCGCGGGTAGGACTTGGCTACATTCTTGAGACCCACGAGCTCGAGTAAAGCGGCAATTTCTTTTTCCCGGCGGTCGCTCGGCGCGTGCTCCAGCTCCAGACCCAGGCCGATATTTGCCTTCACAGTGCGCCAGGGAAGCAACGTCGCGTCCTGAAAGACGAAGGAAATCGTCTCCCTCGCGTTTTGCGGCGTCATCCCGTCCACGCGTATTGTCCCGCTCGTTGGGACGGCCAGGCCGGCGATCAATTTAAGGATCGTTGACTTTCCGCAACCGGACGGCCCGATGATGCTGATGAATTCTTGCTTGGCGACAATCAGGTCGATCGATTCCAAAACCGCGTGAGCATTCCCATACTGTTTGGTGACGCCTGCGATCTCGATTTCCGGGACGCCCGCGGTGTCGTTCATTCCGGCGCCTCAGAGGCCGGCAAATATAGAGCGGAGGGGCACTCTCGTCCGTGGAACACGAACTGAGTCGATCGCCGCCAATCCCAGGAAGTCGCCCGGCAGGAAGGCACATCACTCCCGGGATTCCGGTCAAAGAGTGGAAATGCGCTGCTGGCAATTTCCAGCCGGATGCGGTCACCCTTTGCGAATCGGCATGAGGTAGGCTCGAGGGAAAAATCCCAGCGGCAAATTTTCTCCGCGGCGTATTTCGTTTCCGCAAAAAGGCGGCTGGACCGCGCAATTCCGATGCAAATAAAATCAGCTGCGCCGTCGGGCCTTGCGCGCACAAGTTTTGCGGTGAAGTCCGCAGTCCCCAGAGAAGTGGCGCAATAAAGGACGACGCGCGGAATGCCGAAAACCCAAAGCGGTTTTTCGAGCGGCTCCGTCGAATAAACAAGCAAGTTGTTCCCCATTTCCAATGCGGCCTGATCGAATTGGCCGCTCGCGGCGGCGGGCCCTCCAGGCGCAATCACGGGCACTTCAGGATCGTGCACGAAGATGTCGTATGGTTCGTCGCCGCCCGGGCTCACTGTGGAGAGCGTTCCATTTCCTTTACGCGAATTCGCTCTCCCCTCGCTGTGTAGAAAGAGAATGTATTCCGCCTCGGCGGGAAAAGTTTCCGCTTCGCGCCAGCGATTTTCCCCAAGCACGAAGTGACAGACCTGCGGCTCTCCCTCAAACGTTCCGGCATCCTTTAGCCAATGATCGAACCAGCGCAGCAAAATCGTGTCCGTATCGATGAGCGCCTCGGGTCCAAAGTCCGCCGTCCCTATCCGATCGCCCCATGGAATGTGCACCCACGGCCCGGCAAGCAGGTATTGATGTTCCCGCGCAAATTCGCTGCCCGCGGATTTGCGCAGAGCGAGAAAGCCGTCGACGCTGCCGCGGAGAAACATGTCATACCAGCCGGAGATGTGCAGCGCCGGAACGCGAATCTTGTCGAGGCGCTGACTGACATCGAGAGACGTCCAGTATTCGCCGGGCGCATCGTGATCGAACCAGTCGAGCACGTACGAGGGAAGCCCTTCGCCGTGCAAGGCGGGATGCGCGCGAATGGGCAGCACGCTTGTTTGCGACGCGAGTTGCGCCCAAGCTTTTTCGAGTGTGTCGCTTGCTTCACGCAGTTGCTTCCGGCGCGCGTCCACTTTCAACAATTGCAGTCCCCAACCCACAGTGGACGCGAGACGCAACGCTCCCCCGTGATAGAACCAGCCGTGATACAAGTCGCACGCCGTCATCCCGGGGGAGATGCACAGCAAGCCTTCGGGTTGTTCGGCCGCAGCCAGGAGTTGCGTCATCCCCTGATAAGAGAAGCCGTACATGCCAACACGGCCGTTTGATTCGGGCCGCGCGCGCAGCCAGGCGATCGTATCGGCGCCGTCGGCGCCCTCGTTGCGAAAGGGATAGAAATTGCCTTCGGAATCGCCGCGTCCGCGAACGTCTTGTATAACGACGTTGTATCCATGGCGCGCAAACCAAACCGGATGGGCGTACACGACGGTGGAGGCAATGTCGCGTCCGTAGGGCTGGCGCATCAAGAGTGTCGGTTGCGGGCCAGGCTCGTGCGGATAGTAGTGATCGGAAACCAATTCCACGCCGTCGCGCATGCGGGCGCGCACGCCACGCTCGAGGCGGACGCCTTCGCCGCAATCGACCCAACTGGATTCGTTCATGGCGTGCGTGGATCCGGATAGCGAGCCATTTCTTCAAGCGCAGCGGCCAGCCGCGTGGCCGCCTGTTCCAGCCAGCGCTCGCCCTTTTCCGCAGAGGCCGGACGCGGGTCGCCCATCACCCCGCTCGGCGCGATGTCGCGCGTGAGCCAGGCAAAAGTGGCGGGCGCATTTTCCGGCAGCAGCATCGCCGGTTTGGAAATGTCCGCGATGTAATTGGCGGTATACGCGGAGCGATCCACCAGCTCCGGCACGCTCGCCAGCAGAAAGGAGGTTTCGACTTCGCCCGCGTGAAATCCGTACGCGCGTTCCTGGGGATCGAGTCCTTCGAACGAAATTCCACCGGAGCCGTGCAGCGCAAACGTTCTGAGGCCGAATTCAGCGCGCAAGTCGCGGGACATGACGTCAACCAACGAAGTATTTCCGCCGTGGGTGTTGTAGAGAACGAGTTTTCGGAAGCCGGCCTTCGACAAACTCGAACCGAGGTCGCGCAGCACGGCCATGAATGTCGAGGCGCTGAGCGAAAGCGTTCCCGGGAAACCGATGTGCTCGTTGCTCTTGCCGTAATGCACGGGCGGCAGCGCGTATACAGGCAAATCAGCGGGCAATTTACGCAGCGCGTGCCCGAGCAGCAGATTGTTGATCAGTGTGTCGGTTGCCAGGGGCAGGTGATGCCCGTGCTGTTCGATGGCCGCCGTGGGAAGCACCAGAAGCGTAGACTCGCGAGGAAGTGCGTCGACTTCCTTCCAATTCAAGTAGGAGAAATTTCGCGCGTCCGGGATCCAGGTTTTCATTTCGTGGTTGCTCCAGCCGTCGTGGATTCCGAATGAAACGTGATCATTTTTCCCGGATTGAGCAAGCCCTTGGGGTCGTAGCGCAGCTTGGCAAGCAGTTGGACATTGTCGGCGCGATAGCGTCCGCCGCCCTCGACATTGTTCACGTGCGGGTTCGCCACCCACACTCCAATTTCGCGGCAGAAATCGATCATCTCGTTCAGGCGCTCCTCCGTCGTGTAATTAACCACAGGAATGGCGCCGGGGAACACTCGCCCGTCGCCGCGTTTCATGAACTCCATGTGAAACAGGATTTCCATTCCAAAGCGCTCGCGCAATTGCCTCATCTGTTCGCGCACAGTATCGGGGTCGAAGCCGCATTGCAAGTAGGTGTAGGCTTCGTCCGATCGGATCGCCCAGAGCGTGGTGTGGTTCCAGGTGTAGTCGGAAAGCAGCGGCCTCGCGTTGAGGCCGGGATACGCTCCGCTCTGAGTAACAGTTCCTCCGGCCTCCCGCGAGACGGCTTCCAGTTCAGCAAGCTGACTGGAAGCGATCATGAAAAAAATCAGCGTCTTTCCTTCCGGCGCATATTGGCGGATCGGGGTAAAAAAAGATGGAATCGGCCACTCGAAAACGGTCACCAGGCGCTTGATCCACCGAGCGCCGGTCGCAATTTTCTCGCTGAAATCGAATGCCGCGCCGAAGGCGTCAAACGCCACAACGCACTGCGACCATTCCACTGCTGGCGTTAGCGCGAGCCAAATGCGGGTGATGATGCCGTTGGTGCCCCAGGCATGAAGAATCTCGTGGACCGCTTCACCCTCGTGGAGAACGACGCGCGGTTCCGGTTCCATCGTGACCACTTCGATGGCGCGAACCGTTTGAAAATCGCGTAGCATTCCGTGCGCGACCGTGCCGATTCCTCCGGAACCGCCGCAGAGAAATCCACCGACAGAGGCCTTGATGATCGTCGAGGGATAGCACCGCAGTTCCCATCCCGATTTGCGTCCTTCATTCTCGAGGTCTCCGAGGCGCACTCCCGGCTGGCAAATAGCCACGCCTTCCGGTTGGATCTCCTCGATGCGATCCATGCGGCTGAGGTCCAGGACCACGCCGCCTTCGAGGGGAACCGCCTGGCCGTAATTGCCGGTGCCTGCGCCGCGCGCGGTCACGGGAAGATTGTTCGCATAGCAGTAGCGCAGAAGTTTCTGAATTTCGGCCGCGGCGAGCGGCTGCACCACAACTTCGCCCAGCTTTCCATCGAGCTGTTTGCGAAGCACCGGCGAATACCAGTAAAAATCGCGCGAGAGCTGCTCGACGATCTGAGGATTCAAAATCACGCGCGAGGGATCGCCGCTCAATAAACGAAGTTCGGCGATATGCTTCGGGTCCATGGAAATCGGCTCGCGTCAAAAATCAGGATTTGCCGGACTTGCCCTTGCTCGTGCTCCAGGCGCGAAAAGCTTTCTGCATATTCGGATGCGTAAAAAGCATGTTGCACAACTCGCGCAGCACCGGACCTTCCACGATGCAAGGCATGTCCGAACGGCGCGCTACTTCCTTCGCGGAAATATGAATTTGCAGGACGTAGCGGTTCGCATCCTCGATCGTCGCTCCAAACACCACGCGGTCGAGCCTGGCCCACAGCGCATTGGCCATGCACATCGGGCAAGGCTCGCATGTGGAGTACATCGTAAACCCGGCCAGGGAGGGGCGTTTCAGTTTTTTGCAGGCTAGCCGGACGGTGCGCGTTTCGGCGTGTGCGCTCGGATCGCTCTCGCGCAAAACTGCGTTGGTGGCGCGCATCAGGCGCTCGCCCGTGCGCGTGTCGACGATGAGCGCGCCGAACGGCACCGGCCGCGCGGTTTTCAGGGAGCGCGCGGTGAACTCGAAAATCTCCCGCATGCGCGCTTCGTCCAGCGCGGTGACGCGCGACCTAGCAGAAGCGGACAAAGCCATGCCGCAATTTATCACAAGGCGAGCCCGGACCGCCGCTGGACGTATATTCAATTTTTGCATCGGAACGATTAGACCGCGTTCCGCGAAAGGCCGCGTGCTATTCTCAACCGCGGATTCTGAAAATGACCAAGCGCATTTTCCGCACCTTGTGCGCGCTGACCTTCGTTAGCCTGTCCATGCTGGGATGCCGCCGCCCTGCCGTCGATAGCGGACTCACAAAAATTGTGTTCCAGGCGGACTGGTATCCCCAGCCCGAGCATGGCGGCTTCTACACCGCTCTAGCAAAGGGATACTACAAGGACGAAGGCCTGGACGTAACGATCCTTCCGGGCGGCCCGTACATCACGGTTGAGAAACAGGTCTCTGCCGGGACCGCGCAGTTTGGCATGGGAGCTTCGGATAAAGTTCTCGAGGCGAATTCCGGCGGGCAAAGCCTGGTCGCGGTGGCCGCCACAATGCAGCACGATCCGCAAGGCATCATGGTGAGAAAAAATTCGCCCATCCACTCCTTCGCTGATCTCAACGGCCATTCCGTGGCCATCAAGGTTGGCGAATCCACGTGGTTTGAGTTCCTCGTCAAACGGTTTCAGTTGAATAACGTTCGCGTCGTCCCGGCGATGATGAACGTGGCCAACTTTGTTGCCGACCCGCAGTACATCCAGCAAGCGTTTGCGACGTCGGAACCCTTCTTCGCGCACCAGGCCGGCATTGAAACGCGCGTTCTCCTGGTCAGCGATGCCGGATACAGTCCCTACCGCACGATGTATGCGACGAGAGAATACATCCAGAAACATCCCGAAATTGTCGCCAAGTTTGTCCGCGCATCATTGAAGGGATGGAAGGATTACCTGAATGATCCTGCCGCCGCCCACGCCCTGATCGCCAAGCTCAATCCGGCGCTCAATCCGGAGTGGATGCAATTCACCTGGCAACAATTGCGCGACGGCCATTTCGTCGCGGGAGATGATTCGTCGGGAGCGCAGCTCGGGCAAATGGATCCAAAACGCTGGGCCACAATGTACGAACAACTCGTCGATTTGAAAGTCATTGGCAAACCGTTCGACCCCACGACGGCTTACACCTTGCAATTTCTTCAGGCGCAGTAGTAACTCCAGCTGCGAGCCATCCAAATATTATTTACAATTCTTTGACAATTCGCAGATTGCTTCGTGACATGCCTGCGATAGCCCCCGCGTAGGCTCACTCTCTCGAACGATGCAGCATGGTTCGACATTTGGGAAAGTCCCTCCCCAATAAACAATCCGCCGAAGTCTCCATGACCGGCGATCCCGAAAAAGGAGCCCCCATGAATCGTGAAGTCGCCCAGATAAAACGAATCACGCGCTCATCCATTTTCAGCAGCGCAAAGAAATACGGTGTGTGGAAGGTGTTCGCGTTGGCCGTCCTTTCAACCTTTCTTTGCTCATCCGTCTTGATGGCGGATGATGATGATCGTCCATTCCTTCCTGGCCCCATTCGTGTCGTATCGACTGTACCGGCCAACGGGGATGGAAATCCGTACGGCGTTGCATTCGTTCCTCCCTATTTTCCCAGCGGCGGGGCGATCAATCCCGGCGATGTCCTGGTGTCGAATTTCAACAATGCGCCCACTATGACGGGAGGAAATCTCCAGGGGACGGGTACCACCATCGTCGACGTGCCGCCCAACGCCCCGTTGTCGCTCTTTTTCCAATTCACCGGGAACCGCACGGTTGGCCTAACGACCGCGCTCAACATTCTGCAGAGGGGATTCGTCCTGGTTGGCAATTTCCCATCAGCGGACGGCTCGTGTACGGACGCGGGGAGCGGATCCATATTCGTGATCGACAAGAACGGAGCCATCGTGTCGGAATACACGGATAGTTCCGTTCAGGGTCCCTGGGATTCCGCGCTTTTTGACCAGGGCGGCAGGGCAAAATATTTCGTTGCCAACGCCTTAACCGGAGAGATTGTGCGCTACGATTTGGATGTCGATCCCTCCGGCGTCAGCTTCAGGCACCCCACGGTGATCGCCTCCGGCTATCAGCATGCCTGTGACGCCGTCACGTTTGTGGACTCGCCCACGGGCCTCGTCTATGACGCCGACAAGGATGTTCTTTACGTGGCGTCTTCGTTGGATAACGCCGTGTACGCCGTATACGACGCGGGAGATCGAAAGCATAACGGAGGCGTCGGCAAACTCATCTACCAGGACGCGAAGCATTTGCACGGCGCGCTGGGCATGGCGATGGCGCCGAACGGTCACCTGCTCGTTACCAACAACGACTCGATTAACCCCGATCCCAATCAACCCAGCGAACTCGTCGAATTCACCGTCGAGGGCGAATTCGTCAAGGAAATTTCCCTCGATCCGACTCCCGGCGGGTCCTTCGGACTGGCCGTGGAACCGTTGGGGAAAAAAGCCAAGGTGGCCGCGGTGGATGACAGCGTGAATCTGTTCCTGATCTGGACGCTGAATTCCGGCGAATAGGGAAACGATTCGCAATAACTTGGTGGTCAAGCCGCCTCCGCCTGCGTCAGCACGGCTCTGGAATGACGCAGGCGGGGCGGTATATCTCGCGGCGATCAGGTGGCTGCAACCTGGGAATGCCAATCTCCCGATTGGCGTTTAGCTTAGCTCCGTTCAGAAGATTTGCGTTCACGGGAGACGGGCGAAATCCTCTGGCAATTCTTCGCCCATCCCATTCGGATGGGCTGATACCGGAACAATCCTGCCGACACACTCTACGTGACCGTAATCGAATCTGCCGAGAAGTATCGTTTAGCGCCCGTACACGAGCACCCGAAAATTTCCCGGCTTGGCCGTCGCCAAAGGATGAGGCTGCTTTTCCGTGGGAGCGGCCGGCGGATTGAAATCCGAAGTAGTCAAAAAAACCTCGTGCGTCTTCGGATCCACCTGCAAAGTTTTGGCGCCGTACTCCGTTTTTACCGCCTCTACCTCGCTGAGCTTGTCCGGCGAATCTTCGTGGTAAATGTGCATCACGCCTTCGCGCGTCGCCACGAACAGCATGCCCGTCTCAGGTTCAAACGCGTTCGCGTCCACTCCCGCCGAAATCGGATACGACTGGAGAACTTTGCCGCTGTCGGCGTCCATCATGATCACGAACTGCGGTCCGCGTCCGCCGGAGAACAACCGTCGATTCTTTTGGTCAATCGCCATGGAGGTTGGATTTCCTGCCGGCGCCGTCGCCCAGCGCGATTTGATGGTATTCGTGCGCGCGTCGATGGCCACGATGTCGTTTTTCTCAGGATTATTGTCGTAGACCATTCCCTTGCCGTCGATGGCCGGAAATTCAACCTTCCCGATCAGATCGATCGTCGTGATTACGGATTCTTTTACCGCATCGATCACGGTGGTGTTGTGGCTGTCGCCGTTGAACGTAAAAATATGCTTGGTTACCGGCTCGTAGATGATCGCATCCGTGTCCAGCTGGCCGGTTTTCACATGGCCCGTCACTTTTAATGTCTTCAAATCGAAAACCACAACTTCCTGTACGGTGGCAGTTTCCTTGGAATCGCCGTCCGTGATGAACCCTTTGCCGAGATCTTTGGCCACAGCAATCCCGTGGGAGCGCGAGAGCCCTTCGATCTTGCCCACCACCGAGTAATCGTCCGCATTGAGAACCACGACCTCTGTTCCGTGGGATACGTACACGCGGCGCGTTGCCGCATCCACCGTAATGTAATCGTAGTACTCGCCGCCGCCCGGGGCCGCCGGCAAAGAAACCGTCTTAAGACAATGGTAGCCAGATGCCGCCGGTTTCGGCCGCGCATAAGAGCCCGACAAAAAACAAGCCCCGAACAATACAAGGAACACACCCGCTGCAAACCGGCCAAAACTGGAAAACTTCATGGAAACGCTCCTTTTAATTTAATGTGCCAGGCCTTTCGGGAATACGAACGGGAATTCGCCGTACGCCTCCGCTTCGCGCGCCGAGATTGGAGCATGTCGGCAACCTGGTGGCAGTCCGTTGACTCACTCAGATCGCAAAGATCGGCGAATTGAAATGACTTTCGCCACTCCTCGTGCTGGAGATGGTTTTCGAGCTCCCCCGAACTCCAGAAATTGTAGCACCAACCTCGCGTCCGGTATCCCACGAACCGAGCCGGCAGGTTATGTCTGTTTCAATTTCGGCACAAAATTGGAGGTGGCGCGTCTCGCCGGCGACGCCGCTGCAGAATGGTGGGGCTGGGGAGAGTCGAACTCCCGACCTACGGTTTAGGAAACCGCCGCTCTATCCATCTGAGCTACAGCCCCTTCTTGAAATTGTATACTGAATTCAGGCGAAGTCTCTACATTACCCTCCTTTTCAGAAAGAGATCGATTGGCCTCGCCTAGACTGACCGGCTTGACCATTTGGTTGCAGCTAGCTTCTATACACTCAACTCACGCTATTCATAGCTGCCCGAGAAGATTTGGCGACAAACAAAAATTGCGGGCAGTCCAAAAATTCAGTCCGCCGCCAGACCGGCCGAACAGGCAAATACGCCTGAAACGTGGTAAAACATTAAGGCAAAATATCCGATACATCCTGGTGGGAACGGCTGTCACACTTGCCGGACTGGTATCATACTTTCTTCTATTGGGGCGGATCAGATCATGGCTATCGCGACGATTAATCCCGCAACGGGACAAACCATCAAGAATTTCGAGGCGCTCACGGATTCGCAGGTCGACCAAAAAATCCAGCGGGCGGCGGAAGCGTTTCCGGCATTTCGCAAATTATCCTTCGCCGACCGCGGAAAAATGATGATCCGCGCAGCGGAAATCCTCGAGAGTGAAAAAGATTCCCTCGCCCATCTCATGACGCTGGAGATGGGCAAAACCCTTCGTTCCGCGGTGGACGAAGCCGTCAAATGCGCCTGGGTTTGCCGCTACTATGCCGAAAATGCGGAACGTTTTCTTGCCGATGAAATCGTCGAGACCCCGGCGAGCCGCAGTTTCATTCGCTACCAGCCCATGGGCGTGGTCCTGGTGATCATGCCGTGGAACTATCCATTCTGGCAGGCGTTCCGTTTTATCGCTCCGGGCTCATGGCGGGCAATGTGGGCCTGCTGAAGCACGCGTCGAATGTTCCCCAATGCGCGTTGAGGATAGAAGAACTTTTGCTGAAGGCGGGCGTCCCCGAAGGAGTTTTCCAGACCCTTCTCGTCGGCTCAGGAGGAGTGGACAGAATCCTCGCCGATCCTCGCATCGCCGCGGCAACCTTGACGGGGAGCGAAGGCGCAGGAGTAAAGGTCGGAACCGGCGCGGCGCAGAGGATCAAGAAAGTTGTGCTGGAACTGGGCGGCAGCGATCCCTTTATCGTCATGCCCAGCGCAAATCTGGACGACGCGGTCGCCGTCGGCATCAAGGCTCGCGTGGCCAATAACGGACAATCGTGCATCGCCGCCAAGCGCTTCATCGTTCACGAACAGATCGCGGAAAAGTTCCAGCGCGCCTTCGTGGCCCAAATGGAAAAACTGACGGTGGGCGATCCGTTCGACGCGAAAACGGATGTCGGTCCTTTGGCGAATGCGGAAGCGGTCACCTCGCTCGATGCCGATGTTCGCAGTTCCATCAAAGCCGGCGCGAAGCTTCTGACCGGAGGCAAGCCGGCCGATCGCCCCGGAAGTTTCTATCTGCCCACCGTCTTGACGGATATTCCGAAAGATTCTCCCGCCTATAAAGAAGAGCTGTTCGGTCCAGTGGCCTCTATTTTCCGCGTGAAAAATATCGATGAAGCAATTCGCGTAGCCAATGACAGCCGCTTCGGCCTCGGCGCCAGCGCCTGGACAAATGACAGGAGTGAACAGGAACGTTTCATCAGCGAGCTCGAAGCAGGCATGGTCTTCATCAATCAAATGGTGTTTTCCGACCCCAGGGTTCCGTTTGGCGGCGTGAAGCGTTCAGGGGTAGGCCGCGAGCTGAGCACCTACGGAATCCGCGAATTCACGAATGTAAAGACAGTCTGGGTGAAGTAGCGAAAAACCGCTGATCGAGATCCGGGGTAGATAGCACTTGCCATCATTCGAGTCCCATGGTATGGTGGTCTGACCATATGACCTTATCCTAAGTCCCCTATTTACTTTAGGGCGGTGGAAAAAGTCTTTGGAGAATTGGTAGCTACGGGGATCGCGCCTTGTACAAGGTCATTCAAACTTCGCGTCTTTACGAGCAAATCGTCCAACAAATTGAGGAATCGATCCTCAAAGGCGAATTGAGCGAAGGCAGCCAGCTTCCCGCGGAGCGCGACCTTGCCAAGCAATTCGGCGTCAGCAGAACCGCGGTTCGCGAAGCTATCAAGGCGCTTCAAGAAAAGGGGCTCGTCGACGCGTTTCCGGGCCGCGGAACGTTTGTCACGAATGGAACTTCTAATTCCATGCGCCGTTCTTTGGACCGGATCATCAAGAGCGGCGATCCAGACGGCTGGGCCTACCTCGTGGAAGTTCGGGAAATTCTGGAGCCGGAGATCGCGGCAATGGCTGCGATCCGCGCCGACGATCAAGATCTTGCGGCGATGCAGGAGGCCCTTGATGTCATGGACAGCGCGGGTCGGGATTCCGATGCTTTCATCGAAGCGGATCTTGATTTTCACCTGGCGCTTGCCGAGGCGGCGGCAAACCCGATAGTTCTGTCGTTGATCGATTCCATTGTTGGATTGCTGCGCGAACAACGTTTGCGAATTTTCCACATCGCGGGCGGCGCGGAGTGTGGACAGTATCACCATAAGCGCATTCTCGAAGCCATCCAGCGGCACGATCCTCAGGAGGCTCGTGCCGCGATGCAGGCCCATCTATCTCAAGTGCGCGAAGATTCAAGCAAATTTCAGGGCAATCATACGTCGGGCGCCTAAGGGCGAATTTGAATTAGGAGACTTCAGCGAATGGCGAATCTCGGTTTTGTAGGGCTTGGAGTGATGGGCGGTAACATGGTCGCCCGGCTCCTCGATAAGGGGCACAAGGTTACCGGTTACAACCGCACGCGCTCCAAGGCGCAGTGGCTGATCGACCGCGGGATGAAGTGGGGCGATTCTCCGCGAGCCGTCAGCGCCGCGGCGGATTTTACTTTTTCGATGGTTACCAATGCCTCCGCAATGCATTCCATCGCAGAGGGGCCTGACGGAATTCTGGCGGGGCTCGGTGCGGGCAAAATCCTGATCGACATGAGTACGGTGAGCCCCGCCGCCAGCCGCGAGCTTGCAGCGAAGGTTCGAGAGAAGGGCGCCGACATGATCGATTCGCCCGTCTCCGGCAGCGTGATTACGTTGCAAGAAGGAAAGTTGTCGGTGATGGTGGGCGGCCGCCGCGAAACATTTGACCGTGCCAAGCCCATTCTCCAGGACGTCGGCCCCAAAGTTACCTATGTTGGTGACAATGGCCAAGCCCTGGTGCTGAAGATTGCGACGAACTTGAGCCTGGCCGTGCAGATGCTGGCATTCTGCGAGGGCATCTTGCTTGCCGAAAAAAGCGGGATCGCTCGCGAAACCGCGGTGGACGTGCTGACGCACAGCGCCATCGCTTCCCCCATGGTTCAATACCGTGGCCCTTTTGTGTTAAAAATGCCTGACGAAGCTTGGTTCGACGTTAACATGATGCAAAAGGATATGATGCTGGCGCTGGAAATGGGGCGGCATCTTGACGTTCCCCTTCCTACGACGGCGGTGACGAACGAATTTCTGACGGCGGCGCGCGGCATGGGCCTCGTGAAGCAGGATTTCGCGGTGATGTTCGAGGTGTTAGCTCGAATGTCGGGGATAGGCAAATGAAAACGGATATCAAATCAGCTGTCGCGGGCGCGGGAACTGGCAGCGAGATGTGGCTGCGGATGTATCGCGGGATGCAAATGATTCGCCTCTTCGAGGAGCAGGTGAATCAGTTGTACACGCGCGCGGTGATGCCGGGCCTCGCGCATCTGTATATCGGCGAGGAAGCGGTCGCGGTGGGAATTTGCGAGGCGCTGCATCGCGACGACTACATCACCAGCACGCATCGCGGCCACGGGCATTGCCTGGCCAAGGGCGCGTCGCCGGACCGGATGTTCGCCGAACTGCTGGGAAAAGAAGCGGGCTACTGCCGGGGCAAGGGCGGATCGATGCACATCGCCGATCCGGCCAGCGGAAATCTGGGCGCGAATGCGATCGTCGGCGGAAGCGCGGGGATCGCCACGGGCGCGGCGTTTTCGGCCAAGCATCGCGGCACAAAGCAAGTGGCCGTCTGCTTTTTCGGTGAAGGAGCGCTCGGCCAGGGACTGCTCTACGAAGTGATGAACCTCGCGCGCCTTTGGAATTTGCCCGTGATTTACGTCTGCGAAAATAATATGTACAACGAATACACGCATTATTCCGAGACGACGGCGGGTGAGATTCTGGCGCGGCCGGCGGCATTTGGGATTCCGGCGGAAAGCGTGGACGGACAGGATATCCGCGCGGTGCACGCGGTGGCGAGCCGCATGGTCGAACAGGCGCGCGCAGGGAAAGGCCCCTCATTTCTTTTGTGCAATACCTACCGGTATCACGGCCACCACGTCGGCGACGTGAGCCGCGAATACTACCGCGCCAAGCAAGAAGAACAGCAATGGAGGGCCGAGCGCGATCCGATCCAGGTGCTCAGCAAGTGGCTGCTGAGCGAGAAACTTGCATCGCAAACGCAGCTCGACGAAATTCAAGCGCAGGCGAAATCGGAAATCGACGCGGCGGTTGCCTTCGCTTTGCAAGCCCCGTATCCGGGAACGGATCAGGTGGGGGAGGATGTGTATGCCTGAAGTAGCCGTACGCGAATTGACGATGGCGGAAGCGGTGCGTGAGGCGCTGTCCGAGGAAATGCGCCGCGACCCGAGCGTGTTCATCATGGGAGAAGACGTCGCCGAAGCGGGCACCCCGTTCAAAGTCCTGTCCGGAATGGTGGAAGAGTTCGGAAAATCGCGCGTCATCGACACTCCGATTTCGGAACCTGGATTCACTGGCATCGGCGTGGGCGCGGCGATGACGGGACTGCGTCCGGTTGTGGACATCATGTTCGGAGATTTCCTCACGCTGGTGATGGACCAACTGGTGAACCAGGCGGCGAAGGTGCACTATATGTCGGGAGGCGCGTGGAAAGTGCCGATGGTGTTGCGGACGACGCTCGGAGCGTCGCGCCGCTCGGCCGCGCAGCATTCGCAATCGCTGCAGGCGTGGCTCAGCCATGTGCCCGGCCTGAAAGTGGTTTTGCCTTCGACGCCGTACGATGCCAAGGGATTGCTGAAGACGGCGATTCGCGACGATAATCCCGTCATCTTTTTTGAAGACAAAATGATGTTCCGGCTCAAGGGCCCCGTGCCGGTCGAGGACTATACGATTCCATTCGGCGTGGCCGACATCAAGCGCGAGGGCGAGGACATCACCATCGTGGCGACCAGCAGCATGGTGCAAGTGGCGCTGGGCGCCGCGACATTGCTCGAGGAAATCGGGATCAGCGCGGAGGTCGTCGATCCACGGACGACGTGGCCGCTGGATGAAAAAACATTGATCGAATCGGCGAAGAAGACTTCGCGCGCGATTGTGCTCGACGAAGGCTACGAGAGATATGGCGTGACGGCGGAGATTGCTTCGGTGATCGCGACGGGCGCGTTCTACGATCTGGACGCGCCGGTAAAGCGCATCGGCGCGATGCACGTGCCAATTCCGTTTTCTCCGCCGCTCGAGGATGCTACGATTCCGACCGAGAAATCCGTCTTCGAAGCGGCCCGGGCGATGTGCAAGCGGTCGTAATTTGATTTTTGTAGCACAGGCACTCCTGCCTGTGTAGGTTTTGCAATTGTCGCACAGAGCGAGACGTACCGACTTGCAGGCGGGACGGCTTACAAAGGCAAACAGGCAGGAGTGCCTGTGCTACTGGGGGTGATTCATGGCATTACCAACACACGGAACGATGGCGGTGGATTGGGAAGAGCGAGTGGATTTTGACCGCTTGCGGCGCGAGCGGCTGGCGCGCGCGAAAGCGCTTCTCGCGAAATCTTCGATGGGCGCCCTGCTGTGCTTTGACATGAACAATGTGCGCTACATTACCGCGACGCACATCGGCACGTGGGCACAGGACAAGAACAGCCGCTTCACCCTGCTGCCGCAGAACGACGAACCCCTCCTGTGGGATTTCGGTTCCGCGGCGAAGCATCACCGGCTGCATTGCTCCTGGCTCGGTGAGCGCTCACAGGCGGGGATTCCGCTCTTGCGCGGGGCCATGTCGCCGGAGATGGGGCGCGCGGAAGACGTCGCGAAAAAAATCCGCATCGAGCTGGAAAAGCGCGGCCTGCACAAGGAACCGCTCGGAGTCGACATCATCGAGCCGCCGATTCTTTTTGCGCTGCAGCGCGAAGGAATCACGGTGGTCGACGGGCAGCAGGTCATGTCCGACGCCCGCGTGATCAAGACGCAGGATGAAATCACGCTGCTGAACATGTCGGCGATGATGGTGGACGCCGCCTACCACGACCTGTATTGCGCGATGAAGCCCGGCCTGCGCGAGAACGAGGCGGTCGGCCTAGTCAGCAAAGTTCTTTACGACCTCGGATCGGAATATGTCGAAGCGGTGAACGCGATTTCGGGCGAGCGCTGCAATCCGCATCCGCACGTATTTTCGGATCGCATACTGCGTCCGGGCGACCCGGTGTACTACGACATCCTGCATTCCTACATGGGCTACCGCACGTGCTACTACCGGTGCTTCTCGATCGGCTACGCTTCGCGCGTGATGGTGGACGCCTACAAGCGCTGCCGCGATTATCTGGATGCGGCGATTTCCCTGATTCAGCCCGGCCGCACGACGGCGGAAATTGCGTCGGTATGGCCCAAGGCGCAGGAGTTCGGCTTCCCTGACGAAGAGGCGGCATTCGCGCTGCAATTCGGACACGGGATCGGCCTGGCGATCTGGGAAAAGCCGGTGATCAGCCGGCTCGTCTCGCTCGAGCATTCGCATGAAATCAAGCCGGGAATGGTGTTCGCGCTGGAAACGTTCTGGCCGGCGAGCGACGGCTGGAGCGCCGCGCGCATTGAGGAAGAAATCGTCGTGACCCAAACCGGGCACGAAGTGATCACGCGTTTCCCGGCGGAAAAACTTCTCGTTGCCGGCGCGCCCTACGTAACCGTCGATGGGCCGCTCGAAACCACGCGCGAGCATGACGGACCACCCAGCCGCGAGGTTGTAGAAATGGTCGAAGCCAGCGCCAGATCAGAAGGAATGAAAGTGTCCAAGTAGCGGCCTCTCGAGCCGTTCAAAAAAACCATCATGGCCCATAGCATCGTTATGCCCGCGCTCGAGATGGCCCAGGAAACCGGCAAGCTTTTGTCCTGGCGAAAAAGGGAAGGCGAGGCAATCGCCAAGGGCGAGCCTCTGCTGGACGTCGAAACCGATAAGGCCGTCGTGGAAATTGAATCGCCGGCGGATGGATTTCTTGCGGGGGTCAAGGCGCACGCAGGAGACGTTATACCGGTGGGCCAGACGATTGCCTGGATCGTGAACGCGGGCGAGAAACCTCCTGTCGAAGAAAACGCTTCTGCCTCAGGCCGTCGCATGGACACCAAATCTGCTCCTGCCGCCGCGTCCGCGACTAATTCTCCCGCTGCAACATCCACTGCGCCTGCATCGAGCGCTCGGATTTCTCCTAAGGCGCGTCGTCTCGCTCGTGAACATGGAGTTGACCTTTCTCGCGTGCGCGGGACTGGAGGCGAAGGCGAAATTCTGGCTGAGGATATTCTTGCGCTTGTTGCTTCGGGCGGTTCAGCGCCTAGGGCTGCGGCCCCGGCTAGGACCGAAAACCCGCAGGCTGAAGCCCGCGCCACGCAAACCCTGACCCAAGTCGCTCGGCTGATGGCCGAGCGGACGACACAGAGCTGGACTACGGCGCCGCATTTTTTTGTGAGCCGGGAAATCGACGCGGGGGCGTTGCTATCCGCGCGCGAAAAATTTGGGCCGGCTATCGAGAAAGAGCGGGGCGTGCGGCTTAGCCACACCGACTTGCTCGTCGCGGCGGTAGCGCGCGCGCTGGAAAAACATCCGCTCGTGAATGCCAGTTGGACGGGTGACGGAATTCTCCTGCATCCGGAAATCAACGTCGGCATCGCCATGGCGGTCGACGACGGCGTTGTGGCGCCAGCGATCCCCGGCGCAAACACGAAAAAGCTAAGCGAAATCGCCGCGATGCGACGCGACCTCACCGAACGGGCCCGCGCCGGCAAATTGCGTCCTGCGGACATCACAGGCGCAACTTTCACGATCAGCAATCTCGGCATGTATCAGGTGGACGCGTTCACCGCGATCATCGTCGCGCCGCAAGCGGCGATCCTTGCCGTGGGCCGCATCTCCGATCGCGTTGTGCCGGTCGATGGAAAACCGGGAATTCGTCCCATGATGTCGCTCACACTCTCCTGCGACCACCGCGTCTTTGACGGCGCGCGGGCCGCCCTCTTCTTGAACGACCTCGCCGCAGCCATTGTTGAACCGGAAAAGCTCCTCTAGTGATAGACTCCCAGAACTCGGGCAGACCTAATACCTGAAGTCCATTGGTTTGAGGCGCGGTACGGCCTCCCAGAGGCGCTCGACTCAAGGAGAATCAACGATGGGCGATACGCCCGCACTAAATCAATCCCCAATCCCCGCTGGAGCTAGTGCGCCGCCAAAAAAGAAACCGTTCTACTTGACGCTATGGGGCCAGGTGCTGATCGGCGTGGCCGTGGCCATTGTGTACGGCTACGTCCGGCCGGAATCCGCGGCTACCATGAAGCCGCTCGGCGATGGTTTTATCAAGCTCATCACCATGGTGATCACCCTCATCATTTTCTGCACGGTGGTCTCGGGGATCGCCGGCATGGAGAATTTGAAGAAGGTCGGGCGGATCGGGGGAAAGGCGCTGTTGTACTTTGAAGTCGTGTCCACACTGGCGCTGTTTGCGGGGATGCTGGTGGGGAATTTGTCGCATCCGGGCGCCGGGTTCAACGTGAACGTGGCAACCCTGGACGCCAAAGCGGTGGCCACCTACGCCGGAGCCGCGAAACAGCAGAGCGTGACCGACTTCCTGATGAACATTATTCCAACCACCATGGTGGACGCGTTCGCGCGAGGAAATATTCTGCAGGTGCTCCTGGTGGCGATCCTGTTCGGCTTCGCGCTGTCGCTGATCGGCGAAAAGGGCAAACCGGTCGTGGTGTTTTTCGATTCCCTGACTCAGGCGGTCTTCAGCATCGTCAACATGCTGATGTGGCTCGCGCCCATCGGCGCGTTTGGGGCCATGGCCTATACCGTAGGCCGCTACGGAATTGCGTCGCTCGGCCCCCTGGCAAAATTGATCGCCATCTTTTATGTGACCTGCATTGTCTTCGTGCTCGCGGTCATGGGCATAATCGCCTGGTTTTCGGGGTTTAACATCATCCAATTCCTGAAGTTTATCAAAGAGGAAATCGTCATCGTACTAGCCACCAGCTCCTCCGACCCGGCTTTGCCGACTCTAATGGAGAAAATGGAGAAGCTGGGCTGCTCGAAATCGCTGGTGGGCCTGGTCGTGCCGACGGGCTACACGTTCAACACCGACGGCAGCAGCTTGTACATGACGATGGCTGCGCTGTTTGTCGCTCAGGCCACCAACATCCACTTATCTCTCGGCCAGCAGTTGACGCTTTTTGCGGTGGCGGTGCTCACCTCCAAGGGCGCCAGCGGCGTAACCGGCGCCGCCTTCATCGCTTTGGTGGCCACGCTCATGGTCATTCCGGACGTTCCCGTCGCGGGCATGGCGCTGCTCCTGGGGATCGACCGCTTTATGAGTATGGCGCGGGCAACGGTCAACATGATCGGCAACGGTGTGGCCACGGTAGTTGTGGCGCGCTGGGAGAACGAACTCGACAAGGCCACGTTGCAGAAGAATCTGTCCCAAAGTTACACGCCCGCGCTATCGGAATAGCGGTACGCAGTGGCGCCGGCGTCCCGCCGGCGCCACGTACGTTACTTAGTTTTCGCGAGGGCCATGCGATAGTAGGAAAGATCGTAGTATTTATCCGCCGCGGGCGCTGCGCCGTTCCCTCCCGCCTCGATCTCCGCACGCAACTGCAAAGTCTTCTTGAAACCTCCGACATCAAACGCCGCGTCCTTCGCGTACCCGCCGTTCTGAATCATAGCCGCGTACCAATCGCGGGCGGTGGCCTCCGACAAATTCGATTCCTTCATGACGAGATCGACAACCTGCTGCCGGTTGGCAGGCGCCATTAGAATGCGCTGCCCCTCCACATATGCTGCAAGATATCGCACCAGAAGGTCGGAGTTGCCGCGCGCCCAGGAGCGCAACGCAAACGTGCCGCGATCAAGGTCCCACCCCAGCAGCATGCGCATCGAACCCAGGCTGACCATTCCGCCTTGCTTGGCGAGAATGGAAAAAGGGGGATTCATGACCGCGGCTGCGTATTCCTTATTCTCGCGCATGGCTTGCAGGCGGAACGGCGTCGAGCCGACAGGCTTCAGCTGATATTCCTTTTCCGGGTGCATCCCGTTATTGAGGAGGACTTTTTTTAGTTCCAGCGCGTACGCCGTGTTCGTCGCATCAACCAGTAGCGTGTGTCCGCGCAAATCCTTGATCGACTTGATTCCCGGCTGCGCGATGATTTCGTTCTCGGAACTTTCCGCTCCCATCACGATGACAACATCCACTCCCGCGGAATCCACCATGGCGACGTCGTTGTCCACCGCCAGGAATGCGACATCGCCCTTTCCCGCGGCCAAGTCGCTTCGCAAAGATTCCGAACTCGGACGCACCAGATATTCCGCTTCAATCCCGTACTTGGCGAGAATGCCGCGCGATTCCGCAATCATCACCGAAAGAGGCCGCGCCAGGCAAAGGATCCGAATCTTCTGCGGCGCCGGCTGCTGCGCAAAAGAAGAAATGCAGATTGCAAACACTGAAATAACCGCCAAGCAGCAGCGCGCGAGCGCAGCAGCGTTTGAGCGGACCCATTTCGACCACGAACGTACACTCATGGTTTGAGTTTCTCCATAGCCTTCACTGGTAGACTCGGATTTCCTGGTGCCCGGGGCGGGAGTCGAACCCGCACGCCCCGAAGGGCAAGGGATTTTAAGTCCCCCGCGTATGCCATTCCGCCACCCGGGCATTGGTGTTGTAAGTTGTAAGCCTATCTCATGGCATCACCTGCCGCAAGATTGCCGAGTTAACGTTTGAGAGATCGCCCTAGGAAACCGATGCAATTCCGCTGGACAACTCAACACTAAGGCACAATCATCAAAGTGGTTATAAGGGTCTGTTATGGGCGTTAAACTTTTGACCTGCGGCAATCGGGGCTGGCAGGCATAGAGTGGCCAAGAGCCAGAAATATGATCCTCAAAATGGCAGCCATGAAAAACTGCGTGCTGTTGAAGTCCCTGACCATAGCGGGTTTAGGACTGGCCTTCTGCGTTGGGGCTTTGCCCGCCTCAGCTCAACAGAGTCAGCCCGACGAAGCCCAGGCCACCGTCGCATCTCCGGATTCTCAGGCGCAGGGACAACCGGAAGCTCCCGCACAACCGCAAGACGCGCAGCCGAACACGCAGGCCCAAGGCCAGCCGAACCAAGCCGCGCTTCCGCAAACGCTGACGTTGCCTGCGGGGACCGTCGTTCGCGTGCGCATCGACGAATGGCTGTCGACCGATCGAAACGTGATCGGCGATAGTTTCAGTGGCGAACTCGAACAGCCCATTGTTGTGGATGGATGGGTTGTGGCGCGCCGCGGCCAGGCGCAAACGGGACGGGTCTCTCTCGTAAAGAAAGGCGGGCACGGCGGCGGAGCTTCCCAGTTGGGAGTTGATTTGCCCGACTTAACTTTGGTCGATGGCCAGCAATTGCCGCTGCAGACGCAATTGTTCCAGACTTCGGCCGGAACTTCCCATGATAGGGACGCCGCCGTAGTTGGTACGACGACTGTCGTTGGCGCCGTGATTGGGGCTATTGCGGGCCGCGGCACGGGCGCCGCCATCGGCGCGGGAGTCGGCGCAACCGCCGGAATTATCGGCGTGATGTCCACGCCGGGCAGACCGACCGTGATTTCTCCCGAAACTGTTCTTTCCCTCCGCTTGCAGGCGCCCGTGACGATTTCGACAGAGAATAGTCAATTTGCGTATCAACCCGTGACGCAATCCGATTACGATTCGCGCTCCTCTCAAAACCACCCGCGCATGGCGCGACCTGGCCCGCCGCCTCCGCCTTACTATCCTTACCCCTATGCGTATCCATACCCGTATGTTTACCCGTATCCATACGCCTACTATCCAGCGCCCTTTTTCGGCTTTGGATATTACGGAGGCTACGGCAGATTTGGCGGTTATCGAAGGTAGCAGGTCGCGTTGTGGCGCCGGCGTCTCGCCGGCGTTTTTGCTCGTGGTGCAAATTAGAAGAACCGCCGGCGGGACGCCGGCGCCACGAAAAACCTGTCTTCCGCGATCTCTCACAGAACTTACGTTCCTGAGCGAATCCTAGCCGGCAATCGCGCTGCGCGTTGCATCTTCCTTTCCTCGCGCTGCCGTGATGGCGCGCCACGCTCGCAAAGTTTCTCCGACCGTCCAAGCTTGCGCAATGCAGCCGTTCGGTGTGAATGGCGCGTCACCATCGAAAATTTCGCTGGCCGTGCCAAGACCGGCGGCCTTGATGTGTTGAAACATCGGCTCCAGAAAAGACATTGCTTCCTCGGCGTTTTGGTACACACGGAAGTGAGCCAGCGCGAATGGACCGAGAAGCCATCCCCAGGCCGTTCCCTGATGGTAAGCGGCATCGCGCTCTTCAGGGCTTCCAGAGTAGTGCGCATGGTAGCCTGCCTCCGTCGGCGCGAGACTGCGAAGCCCAAACGAAGTTAGAAGTTCACGCGCGCACACATCCACAACGGCGCGCTGCTGCTCCGTGGTCAAAGCAGTTTCGGGCAGCGAGACCGCAAGTATTTGATTCGGCCGCAGCGTCGGGTCCGTGCCATCAGAGCTTTCAGGAGAGTCGATCACGTCAAGGCAAAATTGCTTTTCTGGATTCCAAAATTTTGCGAAGCCGATTCGAGCATGCTTCGCTAGATTTTCATATTGCGCGTCATTCCGGCCCAGGGCGCGCGCGAATCGCGCCATCGAGGCCGCGGCATTGAGCCATAGCGCATTCACTTCGACGGGTTTTCCAACACGCGGCGTCACGACGCGGTCGCCGACCTTCGCATCCATCCACGTGAGTTGCACGCCCGGTTCGCCGGCGTAAAGTAATCCGTCTGCGGGATCGACACGGATGTGGTAGCGCGTGCCGCGCACGTGTGCGTCGATGATGCTGTCGAGCGCGGGATACAATTCGTTCAGCAGGCCGATGTCGCTGGCCGCCTCGAAATACTGGCGCACGGCCTCGAAGTACCACAGCGTGGCATCCACCGTGTTGTAGACAGGCGCCGCACCGGCGCGCGGAAATTGATTGGGCAGCATGCCTTCGCTCACGAACCGCGAGAACGTTCGCAGGATGTTGCGCGCGAGCCACGGTCGCCCGGTCGAGAGGCACAATCCTGGCAGCGCAATCATGGTGTCCCGCCCCCAGTCGCTGAACCAGGGATATCCCGCCAGGATCGTCTTCCCATCAGCGGCGCCGTCGAGCGGGCGCGCGACAACGAATTGGTCTGCCGCGAGAACAAGTTGCTGGACGGCCGGCGAAGCCGCCTGGGCAGTTCCGTTGTTCGCCGCAAAGAACCGATCGAGCAGCGCCCCCGTTTCAAACTGGCGCTTCACAAATGCGGCCTCGCCGATGAGAGACGGCGTCGCCGCCGTGCTCGCCACAATCGTGAGCGATCCTCCGGGTGCAATCGTCACCCGAAACTCCCCAGCGAAAAAGTGGTCGGTGCGGTCCGGAAGCCCGCGCGCCCGCTCGGCAGCGAGATCGAAATTTCGGTACCAGTCCTTGGCGGGCAGTGCCGTTGCCGAGTCGCTCAAAACATAAAACGGCGTCGCGCCTTCGACGGCCACGACCTTCAACCCGCGCTCGACCGGCGTGACCACCATGGGCTGTGTCCTGCCTACGGTTACGCAGTGCTCATCGCCATAATCCGCCAGCACTTTGATCGACAACTCAACGGGAGAGCCGGCGCGCACGAGTCGGTAGAGGACGTATGTGGTGTTCGCCCCGGATTGCATGAAAATCCGCTTTTCAAGCAGCGCGTCGGCCAGAGCAAAAGTCCAAACCGGAGTGGTCCCTTCCAAATGGAAACGCTCGATGTTGCGGTATCCTTCCGGAGCCACACTCCCATCCGCCCAACGATTCGTAAATAGAGCAAATTCCTGGGACGCATACCGCGCCGTTTCATCAAGCTTTGCGACGAGGAGAGTGCGGCCGAGAGTCGGTTGCAGCGCGGCGACCAGCAGGCCGTGGTAGCAACGCGTCTGGTCCCCCGCAATCGTGCCGAACGCGTAGCCGCCCATGCCGTTAGTCACCAGCCACTCCCGCGATTCCGCGGCCTGCAAGTCGCAGCAAATGTCGCGGCCGAAATCGACCACGGACGGAAACGACGGCACGGAATGATCGGTTGTAGGCTTCACAGGGGAATCATGGAGCCAGCCTGGGGTTTTGGGCCAGAAAAAAATTGGCTCTTTTGTCCGGGAAATTCGAGCGCGTCAAACTGCCCCGGTGTTAGCCGATTGAATGGACTGCCAAACCGGCCAGGTATTCGCGTAATGCCCTGAAATCAATAGGCTTGGTAAAGCAGGTATCGCAGCCTGCTTCCTGGATGCTCTTCAGCTCTTTAAAAGAACCGAGCCCTGTCACAGCGGCAATCGGCAAGTGCGTGAGATGCCTTTGCTTGCGAGCCCAGTGAACGAGCGTCAGGCCGCTCTTATTCCCTAGGTGAATGTCCAGGAGAACGACGTCCGGCAAGGGCTCCGTTGCAATGCCAACGAAACCCTCTTCCAGAGTCTCCGCAAGGATTGCTTCTCGGCCTTCGGATTCAAGCCAGGTCTTGAGGAGATCGCGATATTGGGGATCATCATCCACTACAAGGATCCGCTGGTTCATTCAGGTTCCTTTGTTTTAGGCAGGGCCGTAGCCACCGAATCGCGCGCCCAGACCAGCACACCATGACGGTCATACTATCGTCCCAATCTCGTTGCGCCTTTAATCCAATTGCTAAGACGGAAGCGATGAAGGCCGCATTGCAAGTGGAACAGAAGTAGCTGTGCGGAACTGACGAAGGCCAGCGAAAAGGTCAGGCTTTCATTGGTCTGAGATGGGATCTGATTTGCACGTATTTATACTCACTGCTGAAGCTACTTCTGGTTGGGGCGCGCCACGGGAACCGGTTCCGCATTCTCCGCGCCCGATTCGAGCTTGGCAGCCCACTCGGACAGATGATCGAGCGAGGTATCGTGCGTTCGGTCGAGATGAAGAGGTGTGATGGAAGCCGCGCCTTCGAAGATGGCTGCGTAATCGCTTTTCGGATCGATTCCTTCGATGTGCTCCTGTTCGAGGAGCCAGTAGAAGCTGCGCCCGCGCGGGTCCGTGCCTTCCTGCAACACATTGCGCGTGACTTTCTTGGATTGGCGCGTGACGCGCACGCTGCCGTTCCACATCAGCGGCACGTTCACATTGAGCAGTACGCCCTGCGGCATGCCCTCGGCCAGCGCCAGTTGCGCCAGTTCCCGCGATAATTTCGCGGCCTGCTCGAAGCGGAATCCTCTGCCCTTATGCGACACTGAAATGGCAATCGCCGGAATGTGATTGATCGCGGCTTCCATCGCCGCGCCCACCGTCCCGGAATAAAAAATGTTCTCGCCCAAATTTCCGCCGCGATTGATTCCGGAAATCACCAGGTCCGGCCGGTTGGGCAGCAATTTATTAAGCGCCAGAATCACCGAATCCGCCGGCGTGCCCTCGACCGCCCATTCGCGCTCCGCGATCTGCTCCCAGAAAATCGGCTGCCGCAGCGTCAGCGACTGCGCCGACGCGCTGCGCTCATGGCTCGGCGCGACCACGCTGATCGTCCCCAGCCCTTCGACAGACTGGACCAGCGCGCGCAAGCCTTCCGCTTGGATCCCGTCGTCGTTGGTAATCAGAATGTGCGCCATAGATTCCAGTAGGACAGGCTTCAGCCTGTCTGGTTTTGATTTTCGCTAGCTCGAAACAGCAGACAGGCTGAAGCCCGTCCCAATCGCCGCTTCGCCTATTCCTTGCAGGCTCGGGAATGCTCTCGGAGGCCTTTCTCTGCGCGCGAAGAAAAGAAGTCGGTAGCTCGATCTGTCTAATCCCGACAAAGCAATCTGCATCGCATCCTGCACACACATTTTACCAACAACTGCGAACCGCCAACAAGCTATGGAGAAGGAGAGGTTTCCTGAGATGAGACGTGTGATTGGCGTGACTGAAACGGGCGAGAAGGAAGAAGAAATGGTCGGGACGACTGGATTTGAACCAGCGACCTCACGCACCCCAAGCGTGCGCGCTACCAGGCTGCGCTACGTCCCGACCGGCCGCGCTGCAACATGCTTGTTGTAGCCCGCCTATGAAGAGGCGGAGTTCTTGGCCTATTTCATGGAGAGTCCCCGCGCCTAAAGACGCGGGCTACAACAATCTCAAGCGTATCACTCGGATTCGAGGACCGTCAATAAGGAGCGAAGCGAGTCGCGCAGGTCCAGTAGGGTCTTGCGGTTGAGCGAGGCCAGCGGCGGCGACATCGCTTGCGGAGCGGAGTCTTCGCCATGCCCCGTGGCTTCCGCGGGGTCTGCACCGCCGTTTGCGCCGTTTGTGCCGTTTGCCCCAGGCGTCTGATCGCGCAGGTGGCGCCGCGCGCCTGCGATGGTGAAACCTTCGTCGTACAAGAGGCGCTTGATCGTGAAGACGGTGTCGATGTCCTCGCGGCGATACAGCCGGTGCCCCTTCGGGCTCTTGACCGGCTGGAGCATGGGGAACTCCGTCTCCCAGTAGCGCAGCACAAACGGCTTCGTGGCTGTCACGCGGCTGACTTCGCCGATCCGGAACAAGCTCTTGTCCGGAATCGCCGATTCGGAATGTCCGTTGCCTTGGATTCCTTCCATCGCTTTTGAACCTCGCCCCGCTCAGGCCCTAATCCTATTCCGATTTTGGCGCGTGTCAACGGGCCAGTAGAACACGCTTCAGCCTGTTGGGTTTGGGCTTGCATTGCAGCAGAAAACCAACAGGCTGAAGCCTGTTCTACTTCAGCCGCGTGTCAACGCGCTACGTCGCCGTCCTCGTCCGGCTGGACGGGCGCGTTCCCCTCTCGCGTTTTTCCTTCAGGCGCTGCAGGAATCGAATGGGCGTGCCGATAAAATCGAAGCTCTTGCGAAGCAGATTTTCGAGAAACCGTTCGTAGCTGAAATGCAGGCGCTTGGATTGATTGGTGAATAAAATAAATGTCGGCGGCGAAACACCTGCCTGCGTCACGTAATAAATCTTCACGCGGCGCGCGGCGGGCGAAGTTCCACGGTCCAGATCGACTTCCGCGACCCAGCGGTTCAGTTCGCCGGTCGAGATGCGCCTGCGCCGCGCGTCGGCGACACGGTCGATCAAGTCGAATAATTTTTCGGTGCGCTCACCGGTCTTCGCGGAGACGAACACGATCGGCGCGTAATCGAGAAATTTAAATCGCGTGCGCACGATTTTTTCATAATCCTCGATAAGTTGCGCGGGATCGACTCTTCCCGTCACCGCCTTTTTCCGCACCACCGAAGTGTGCTTGCCGCCCCGGGCTTTTCTTGCTGCCTGACGGTAGGAAGACTCCACTACGTGCGGCTTCTTCTCTTGATGCTCCAGTTCGCGCGCGGCCTTCTCCGCCGCCGCTTCGAGCGCCAGATCCCACTTGTTCATCACGATGATCACCGAGCGGCCGGACTCCTCCGCGTAGCCCGCGATGTTGGCGTCATTCGCCGTCACGCCCAGGCTCGCATCGACAATCAGCAGCGCGACATCGGCTTGTTCCAGGTGCCGGCGCGCCATCATCACGCTCATTTTTTCGGCCACAAGATTCGTCTTGCCCTTGCGGCGAATCCCGGCCGTGTCCACGAACCGGTACGTGCGCTCTCCGTGCCGCACTACCGTATCCACGGCATCGCGCGTCGTCCCGGGAATATCCGAAACGATGGCCCGATCCACGCCCGAGAGGCGATTGAGCATCGTCGATTTCCCGACGTTCGGCCGCCCAATGATCGCCACGTTGACTTGCTGGTCTTGTTTCTCGGAGACAGGCGTTTCTTCCAGCCCGGGCCCAGCAGCGCCGAGCCGCGCCGTAATCGCTTCGAGCAGCGTGTCAAAGCCATAGCCGTGCTCAGCCGACACGGGAAACACATCGTTCGAAAGCGCGTAAAACGGCGCCGCGAGCGATTCCTGCATCTGCGTGTCCACTTTGTTGGCAAGTATCGCCAGAGGCTTCCCTGTGCGCCTCAGGAGGCGCGCCAGCTCACTATCCAGCGGCGTCAAGCCCGCGCGCACATCCACGACCAGCAGCAGCTGCGACGCGCCTTCAATGGCCACTTGCGCCTGGCGAAGAATTTCGCGCGGAATGGCGGCCTTGTCGTCCGGCACGATCCCTCCCGTGTCGACCACTTCGAACGAACGTTCCTGCCAGGTGGCCGTGCCGTAGATGCGGTCGCGCGTAATTCCCGGCTCGTCGGTAACAATCGAGCGCCGCGTGCCCGTCAGACGATTGAAAATCGTGGATTTGCCGACATTGGGCCGGCCAACAATCACTACCGAAGGAAGTTTTTCAGTCATTTTTCCGGTCACTGAGGACACAACGAACCCAGAACGGGAGGCTCGGAATCTCCTAGTCTATCCTACCGGGCGCGGAAACAGAAGGCGTAAGGCGTCGACGCGAGAACCCATTTCATCGGGCTTGTGTAGCGCCAACCTTCAGGTTGGCATTTTTAAAATCAGGCGATGCCCATCCGCAGTGGCGGACGGGCTCTACATGAGCGAAGTCCGGCACTGAATTATTCCTTTGGTGTCTAAACGCGTAGAGAAGATTTTTGCGAGGGCGAGGAGGCGGCCATGGACTGGAACCTGGTGGGCATGCTGCATTCGATGAGCGTGACGGCAAAGGGAGTGGTGGTCATGCTGCTCCTGATGTCGGCGATTTCAATCGGCCTCGCAGTCGAACGAGGATTGCGCTACGCCGTGGCGCGCAACCAGTCGCGCGTGTTCGTGCAGCAGGTGACTCCCGTACTCGAGGTAGGAAAACTCGACGAAGCGATTTCCATAGCCGTGCGGAACAAAAAAAGTCCGGTCGCCGGCATTGTGGCCACAGGGCTCGCGGAGTTTCGGTCCGCGCCGCCGCAAGCTTCCAGCGCGGAATTAGTTGACGCCGCGCGACGCGGTCTGGACCGCTCCGTTGCAACAATTCACGCGGAATTGAAACGCGGACTTTCCGGCCTCGCGACGATCGGGTCAACTGCTCCGTTTGTCGGCCTGTTCGGCACCGTGGTGGGTATCATGAATGCGTTTCGCGCTTCAGCGCCTGCCAAAGCGGCAGGGATTCAAAGCGTTGCGTCCGGAATATCCGAGGCTCTGGTGACCACCGCTCTGGGCCTGCTCGTCGCGGTGCCCGCGGTGTGGTCCTACAACTATTTCACTACGAAAGTGGAAAATTTCGATGTGGAAATGGAAAACTCGTCGATGGAGTTGGTAAGCTACCTCGTGCGCCGGGCGCCGCGCGAAATGTCTTAGTAGGACGGGCTTCAGCCTGTCGGTTTTCGCATGCTCAGCAATCTAAACCCGACAGGCTGAAGCCCGTCCTACTCGCCTTACGGCAAATTCTCGATCTTTCGCGCATCGCCCGTCAACTGGAGGATGTGCATCCCCGTGTTGGCGCGATCGACGATGTAGATATAGCCGCGGTCATCCACTTCCACGTTGTTGGTTTGGATGGCGATCTTGCACTTCGCTGCGTCGCCCTGGCCGACGCAGCGCTTGTCGGTCGCGTCGCTGATGGCGGGAATGTAGTAGGCGACTTCCTTGGGGCTATACGGATCGCGCACGTCGACGGCGCGCACGCCGGCGTTAAAGTAGGCGACGAAGATGATGCGTTTGTAGAAGACCGGCGTCATGCTCTCGTTCGTCGAGTGCGTGCCGAAGCGCCCGCCGCGGCTGCAGAAATTGCCGCTCGCCTCGGGCACATACCAAGTCGAAACGCCGAAGATTTTCGTTTCCGTGGTGATGTCGAAGATGTGCATCATCTCTTCCGGCGCGTGGCACTCATTGTCCGTGGTTTCGCCGACGATCACGAGGAAATCCCGCTTGCTGATGGCCGGTCCCCATTTCGCGAGTTCCGGCACATCCACTCCCAGCATCGGGAAGGTCGTGTGCGCCCCCACGTCCGGCGGCAGATCGAGCCGTGCGACCATGGGCGATTCCAGGTTCGCGTCGGTCGGATCCTTGGGACCATGGATGAGTTTGTCGCGGTCCAGAATTTCGATCATGCCCTTACCGTTCGTGCCGTAGCCCGCGTAGATGCGATTGCCCTTGGGCCCCGTGGAAATCACGCCGTGCATGTCGGTAGGCACCGGGCCAGTCGAGCCGGGTTGCTGACCGGGCAGTCCGAAATTGCGAACGAGTTGCGGCTCCGACGGATCGCTCAGGTCGTAAACTTGCCCCATGCGCTTGGTGCGCCAGCCTGGCGCGCCGGAAACGAGGTACGCCATGCCGCTATCGCACTCCCACCAGCTCTTGTGCGTATCCACCAAGCCGCTCTCGACGACGGTCAAACGGCTTGGCTTGGCGGGATCGGACACGTCCCACACTTCATGCGAAGAGGTGCCGCGCGCGCGCAGCAAATACACTTTGTTCTTGCTGGCGCGAGGCAGTTCGCTGCCGTCGCACACGCGCGTCATTTGCGCGCCGCCGGATTCGCCAGGCCCCTGAATGCGCGGATCGCCGGGAATGTGCGCGAGATATTTAGGATTCTTCGGATCGGTCACGTCCACGATGGACGTGCCATTGTCTTCCATTTGTCCCGTCAGCGAGTTCATCGCCGTGCCGCCGTGATGGCCGATATATGCAATCCAGCGATTGCCCTGCTTGTGGATCGTCGGCTGGTAAGCGCTGCGCCCCTGCAAATCGTTGTAGCCGACAAGCTCCATGTTCCTGCTCTCGGGCTTGCTCTGAGCGAGCGCGGTCATGGCCGCGCATCCCGCAAGAAATAGACCCAGCGCAATTACGCCAGCCCTTCCATTACGCACGCGAGCTTTTACCAACATGGTTCCTCCCGTTTCGAGTCCGCAGCCTGCCACGCATGCGCGAAGAATTGCGCAGACTCAATTCAAATTTTGCCGAATCTTGGTTCCCGCCAGAGATTCCCGGCCTGAGAGTTTACACCTGAAGCCCCTTCCCACGCACAACTTCGAGTCTGATACAGTGCTCCCTACCGCCGGATGCGGACTGTCGCCGCGGGGACGAGCCCGCCTGAATACATTCCGACGCGCGAGCAGAACCAGAGCGTTTCAACCATGAAATATTTCACCCAATTGGCGCGTACTACTTGATGGATGCGAGGAGACATCCCGAGGGGATGAGCCCCGCGGAACAGGCCGTTGCTCAGGAGCGGATCGCCCAAGCCAAGGCCGGTAACGCGGAGGCTTGGGGCGAACTTTATCGCGAGCACGCGCCTGCGATTTTCCGGTTCTGCCGCCGGGCGATGCCCACTCGCGAGGACGCCGAAGACGCCACCATGGATATTTTCATCAAGGTCCGGCAAAAACTTTCGCAGTACGACGCCGGGCGCCCGTTCAGCGCATGGCTATACACCGTGGCCGCGAATCATTGCTGGGACCTGCTGCGGCGCAGAAAGCTGCGGCAGGGCCTGGAGACGGGCGAAGTGGAAAATATGCCGCTCGAGCATCCCGATCCCGGCCAGCTCGAACAGCTCATCGCGCGCCGCAGCGGCCAGGAAGTGCGCCGCGCTCTCGACAAGCTGCCGGCGCGCTCGCGCATGGCGCTCGTGCTGCGATATTACTCGGACATGAGCTACGACGACATCGCCGCAACACTGGGAGTACGCCGGACCTTCGTGGGCGTCGTGCTGCTTCGCGCGCGGCACCAGTTGCGCGAAATCCTTGAAGGGCAAGGCGGCGCGAGCCTCGCCACGGGAGGCGGCGCGTGATCCATTTTGACGAAATGGCCTGCCTGCTTTACCTCGAAGGGCAACTCGATGCGGCGCGCTCGCGGGAAATGGCCGCGCACATCCAGGAGTGCACCTCTTGCCGCGATCTGCTTCACGCCCTCGAACATGAAACGACTTTGCTTTCGAGCGCACTGACCGAAGACAGCGAGCCGATGCCCGCGCGCCTTGCGAGCGAGCAGGGCCGTAGCATGCCGTCCTGGATCTGGACGCTGGCATTCACGGCTTTTGCGGCGGGCGCGTACTGGTTTTGGACCGATGGAATCGGGCCCTGGTTCGACCAATTGAGCAATGCGGGCTTCGGAAGCACGGATGTATTCAGCATGATTGTATTCAGCGGGGCTTTCTGGGAAGGATGGAGCGACATGATTGACGCGATACAGATTGGGGCTTTGATTCTGGTGGCGGTCATCGCGATCGGATGGATCCGTCGCCGGTGGCGGCGTTCCGTGGCGATTGCCGTAGTCATGTCGGCGCTGCTGTTCGCAGTGGCGCTGCCTCAGCAGGCCGCGGCGGCGGAAGTGCGGCGCGGGCAATCCATCTCCGTTCCCGCGGGTGAAACGATTCACAATGACCTGGTGGCCACAGGCGCTTCCGTGAGGATCGAAGGCACGGTCGATGGAGACGTGATCGCGTTTACGCGCGACCTCACCGTCACCGGGCACGTCACGGGCGATGTAATTGCATTTACCCAGGAAGCGCTCATCGACGGAACGGTGGACGGCAACGTGCGCGTGTTTTCGCGCGGTGTGGTCTTGCAAGGGGCGGTGGGCAAGAACGTCACGGCGTTTGGGAGTTCGGTCGATCTGATCTCCAAGGCAAACGTGGGCGGCGGAATGATTGTGCTCGCGGGCGAATCGGATCTGGACGGCAAGATACAGCGCGACCTGCTTGGACTCGTGGGCAGAACCGATCTCGATGGGCTGATCGGCGGCCAGATGTGGATACGCGGAGGGACTCTGGCAGTGGCCTCGACCGCGGAAATTCGCGGGCCGGCGACGTTCCTGGGCCGCGAACAACCCGTTGTGCAGGCAGGGGCCAAGCTGGCGAGCCCCATTCGCATAGAACTCACGCAGGAGATTCGGCGCAACAGGCGGTCGGCAGCGCGCGCCGTGATCCGCGCCATTTTCGGTTATGCAGGGGCTTTGGTGGTTGGAATCTTACTCGTGGTTATCTTCCCCGGATTTTTCCGGGCCACACTGCGCGAGGCGGACAGCATTGGTCTCCCCATCGGGGTCGGCGCGCTGGCGCTGATCACGGGCGCGTTCCTGTTGGTTCTGGGAGTGCTCCTGTTATTTGTCGGCGTGGGCGCTGGAGTAGCGGGCGCGATGGCCTATGCGCCTATTCTGTATGTCGCGCAGGTGTTTGTCGGAACGTGGCTTGGCAACAAGGTCATGGGGCTGCCATCGGCCGCCACCAGCGCGGTGATCGGGCGAATGGCGGTGGGACTGCTGATCCTTCACGTCGTGGGATTCATTCCCGTAATTGGAGCGCTGGTGTGGCTGGCGGTTCTGCTGTGGGGGACTGGCGCGGTTTTGCTGGGCTTCTTCCGGATTTCGCGGATGGAGAGCGCGGCAGTTCCCGCATGATTGACGTGAATTTGTGGCGCAGGCTTCCAGCCTGTGGATTTTAGTGCTTGCGAAGACCGGCCCCACACTCTGAGCAGGTTACGGAAAGACTCAGCAAGGGGCCGGTTTTCGTAGCACAGCCACTCCTGGCTGTGTGGTTTTTCCACCGCTTAGCAAAGGCACACAGTCAGGAGTGGCTGTGCTACTTACGGCTGCACCACGACTTTGGTCGCAACCAAGGTTCGATTTGTCCCGCCGGTATTGAACAGAGGACCGCGCACCGAAACCAATTCTCCGAGGAGATTTGTCGAAGAGCTAATCGAACCACCAACCTCAAAGTAAATCGTCGGTGGAGTGATGGACGTCTGCGCCTGAATCAGCGTAACGCCACCGTGCCCGAAAAACAGGGATGGCAGGTTCCCAAGGTTGATGTTTGGCGCGCCAACCGACTGCACGGTGGCTGTAATTCGTGACGACCGGAGCCGCACCCGATCTGCCATTAGAGAGCTCGTCGATGAACTGTTTCGCCGGACTGAAACCTGCTGGCCTGCTACCAGGTCGGCGGCGCCGGTGAATGAAGAGGAGAACGATGAAGTGCTCAGCTGGAGATTGTCGACATGCAGGAAATCAATATCAAAGGGCGTCGGCAGCGATGTGGAATACTGCACGGTCGCCTGCCCGCCAATTTTCAGGCCGGTCCCGGACCCTGAGATCGTGAGGACCACCAAATCGAATTGCTGGGATGGCGCATTGGTGCTGCTGATGATGCCTTCGACTTCCGCATCGCTGCTGTCGGCGTCCTCGAAGAGGATGTTCCGGGCCAAAATCGATCCGTCGGACTTGATGCCGATATCCACGCTGAGAATTTGATTGTCCTGGAGGCACGCGAAGCCGGACGTCGCGCACAAACTTGTGGGAAAGAATGTCGAAGTATTGTCCACTTTCAAGGAATATGTTGCCGCCGTGTTCGTCAACGTAAAGGTTTTGCTCGTCGCGTTGATATTTCCGACCTGGCCCACGACGTCTTCTGCGCCGACCGGGGGCGCGCCGATTCCCGCAGGCGTGAATGGAGTGACGGTTGTCCCGGCACTGAAGTCCGCGCCCAGCGATGTGCTAAGCAGGTTCTCCAGGTTGACGTCGATCAGGAGTCCCGTGGTGCTGGCAGAAGCGATTGTGAAGGCCGTCAAGGGAACGGTCGTCGACAGATTTGCCGTTGTGGTCGGCGCCATCGTGCAGATCGTTGCCGCGTTGCACGTTCCAATTTTGCTTCCCGTATCGTTTTCAATCGTGAGCGACGGGTTCGCGAACGTGAGAGTCACCGACGTGTAACTTCCCGCTGGAATGTTCGCGGCCGTGGCGATGTACGCAATGTCGGTTTGCAGCCGGGTCAGCTCCACCGTCGTCGATCCGGAAAACAAGGAAACATTTCCGGGAGCCAGTGTCGCCCCGGTGAGGGTTACCTGGGCCGAAAGAATCGTCACAAGCGATGGAGGCGTATCGGTCATGGCCAAAACGACCGACGAGTTCCCGCTGTTTTGCTGCTGCGAGCCCAACTGATTGTTGCCGCCGCAGCCCGCGAGCGCCGCGCAGAGGACCAGAACAGAAATTGGCCAAATTGATCGAATTCGAAGCATGTTACCCCGGTACTCTTGACCCCATGACAGCCGCCCGCAAACACCCCTTGCGCTGCGCTAGCCCGGATGCCTTGACGGCACGTTCAAAGCTAACACAGAGCGTGATTTACAGTGGCTAAATCAAGTCTATTGGTGAGCAAAGAGTTTCTGTCCCAAGGGCCAGTCCTCGGTAGCACAGCCATCCGCCGCGGCGGATGGCTGTGCTACTTGGGGCCAAAACGAAAGCGGCGTCCCTGCTTAGCCGGGACGCCGCTCTTACTTTAATTTGCATTCTCACGCGATTTACTGGGCCTGGCCGGTGGTGCGCAGCAGAAGTTGCGTGCCGCTATCCAGGTGCACGTTCTTCGTGGTTGAAACGATCATGGATCCCTGCGTCGCATTCGACGCCGCGGAATTGATCGAGAGGCCCTCCAGGCCGAATACGCCGTTGCTGTTGGACGACAGCCGGCCCGTCGAAGTCAGCCCGCCCACGGCGCCCGAGGAGCGCGCGACGGTATTCAGTGACCCTCCTGCATTCACGGGGGCCGAACTGGCTGTGTTCATGACGGTGCCAGTTGCTGCGTTCGCGGTGGCGTTCGCCGTCGAGGCGACGCCGCCGGCAAGACCGCCGCCGTTTCGCGCCGATCCTTGAACTGCGCCCATCCCATTCCTCGGAGCCGCTAAATCGTTCGCGCCTGCCGAAGCCGCTGCGGCGGATTGCGCCGACGCCAGAGCCTCAATGGAAGCGTTGAAGGGTACTTCCTGGCCGTTCTTCAGCACGGCGTGATCGAACAAGATGCCGAGCTGGGACTGCGTCTGCCCGTTGGCTCGCGGCTGCGCTTGCGTCACGTGCCCGACGAGATGAGTGCCCCTCTTGAGAACGACCTTGCCGTCCTGCTTGATGTCTTCTTCGGTGCGGACTTCCACCTCGTCGCCGGGCCTGCTCCTTTTCGCGTCGAGAGAAGTAGCCAGCGTCGCATCAATCTTCGTGCCGTTGGAAATGTTCAGGGAATTGTTGCTTGCATTGGCCGTCGCCAGCGCAGCGGATGACGTCGCAGCCGAGCTGTTGCCGGAAGCCTGCGCGCCGGAATTATTTGTCTGCACCGCCGTTTGCGACTGCGCCGAGGCGCCCGCTTGACCCGTGGCCATTGTTTGCGCGGCAGAAGTCCACGCACCCAGCATCCCGATGGCAAGCAATGAAAGTATCTGCTTCATATGAAAATTCCTCCTATAAGCCGAGCTGTATTCCTGCACCCACCTTTTGTTCCCCGGTCTTGTCAATTGAAAGTGCATGGCCCAAAGGAGCATTTCCTTCGCCACTAGTTATCTGCTTATCGCTCATTTCGTTAGAAGGTAGGGTCGCTTGGAGCGGAGCGCAGGAACCGAGTTATTTTTAGATAGTCGAGCAATTTCTACGGAGGTAAAATTCTTCCACTTTTTGCCCCAAATTGGAACGCAAGAAGCGAAGAAAAAGAGAAGCTAGACTAATCCCAATGTGTGTCCCACATGCGCGATGATTTCACAGGCGCGGTTTAGGTCGGCGCGCTTATGTGTCGCCGTCACCATGGCGCGCAGGCGCGCCTTGCCTTCGGGAACCGTGGGAAATCCAACTGCTGGAATGTAGACACCCTCATCATACAGACGGCGCGAGAATTCAAATGCCTTCGCGCCTTCCCCTACATGAATTGGAGTGATGGGCGTTTGCGTCGCGCCGGTGGAAAAGCCGAGCTTTTTCAGACGTCGCTGGAAGAATTTCGTATTTGCCCAAAGCTTCTTGAGCAGCTTCTCGCCGTCCGGGGAATCGAGCAGCGTGAACGCCGCCTGGCACGTGGCCACCACGGAGGGAGGGTGTCCCGTGGAAAAAAGAAAAGGGCGTGCGCGGTGGTAGAGAAAATCGATCAATTCGCGCGAGCCGCAAACGTATCCGCCCATTGCGCCGATCGCTTTGCTGAGCGTGCCGACTTGAATGTGCACGCGTCCGTGGCAGCCGAGATGGTCCACGGTGCCGCGACCGCCGCGGCCGAGCACGCCCGAAGAATGCGCGTCGTCCACCATCATGATGCAGTTGAATTTTTCAGCGAGGCTGCACAATTCCGCGAGCGGGGCGATGTCGCCGTCCATGGAAAACACGCCATCGGTGATGAGCAGCTTGTGGCCGGGCCAGTTTTCGGTTTCCTTGCAGAGGCGCTCGCAATCGGCCACATCTTTGTGCTTGAACACTTTGATCGTCGCGCGCGAAAGGCGGCAGCCATCGATGATGGAAGCGTGGTTCAATTCATCGGAAAGAATTAAATCGCCCTTGCCCAAAATTGCCGCGACGGTTCCCGCGTTCGCCGTGAAGCCGGACTGAAATACCACGCACGCTTCCGATCCTTTGAATTTGGCGATCTGTTCTTCGAGCGCCATGTGCAGGTCCATGGTGCCGGCGATGGTGCGCACGGCTCCCGCGCCGACGCCGTGCGTGCGGATCGCTTCGATGGCGGCGCGGCGCAGGGCCTTGTGCGTGGTCAGGCCGAGATAATTATTGGAGCTGAGGTTGATGACATCTTTCCCGTCGAAATGAGCGACAGGCTTTTGTTCGCCTTCCAGCACACGCAGGCAGAAATGCAGGCCCTTGGCTTCGAGGTCGGCGAGTTGATCGTGCAAGTAGGAAAGTGGATTGGGATTCATTGGGGTTCCAGTCTTTATTTCTGACTGCAATTGTGATTGCGGGTTTTGTGGCACAGGCTTCAGCCTGTGGGTGTTGGTTCTTGCAGGGACTAAACCCCACAGGCTGAAGCCTGTGCTACTTGAGCATCTCCCAACGATTTCTATTGTACGCGCTCGAAAGTGTAGCCCGCAGCGTCCAGCGCGGCGGTCAAGTCCGCGACGTGCTCCGGCCCGCGCGTCTCCATTGTGATGTCTATGACGGCGTCTCCCAGCACGACACCGTAATAAGCGCGGTCGTACATGGTTTCGACGATGTTGGCCTTCTGATCGGCGATCACGCCGGCGAGTTTTTGCAATGCTCCCGGATGATCCGGCAAATGGATTCGCAGGCGGACGAGGCGGCCATCCTTGACAAGACCGCGCCGGATGATCAACGAGAGGAGCGAGACGTCGATATTTCCAGCGCTGACCAGAACGCCAAGCTTCTTCCCGCGATTCGGAGTTTTCTTGTTCAGGAGCGCCGCGGTCGCAGCGGCCCCGGCGCCCTCCGCGAGCATTTTTTCTTTTTCGAGCAATTGCAGAATCGCGCTGGCGATTTCTTCCTCATCCACGGTCACGATTTCGTCCACGTATTTTTGGACCAGCGGAAACGTCAGCATGCCCGCGCAGCGCACGGCGATTCCGTCCGCGATGGTTTTGTTCGCGGGCAGAGTCACGAGCTCATTTTTTTCGAGCGCCGCCTTCATCGAAGCGAGGTGCGAAGATTGCACACCGATCACTTTGATCTTGGGATTGGTTTCTTTCACCGCGCAGGCCACGCCGGCGATCAGGCCGCCGCCGCCCACGGGAATGACGAGCGCGTCAAGGTCGCCGTGCTGCTCCAGCATTTCGAGGCCGAGCGTTCCCTGCCCCGCGATGACCGCCTCGTCGTCAAACGGGTGAATGAACGTCAGACCGAACCGTTTGGATCGGCGAACGGCTTCCTCGCACGCTTCATCGTAATTCGCGCCCGCGAGGATCACTTCCGCTCCGTAGCCGCGCGTGGCGGACACTTTCACGAGCGGCGTCGTCAGCGGCATGCAGATCTGCGCCTGGATGCCGCGCTTGGTTGCGTGATACGCCACCGCCTGCGCGTGATTTCCCGCCGAGGCCGCGATCACGCCGCGCCGCCGCTCATCCTCCGAGAGCAGCAGAATTTTGTTCAGCGCGCCGCGCTCCTTGAACGCTCCGGTCATCTGCAAATTTTCGAGCTTCAGGAAAATCGAGTTCCCCGTCTGCTGCGAAAATTTTTCAGAGTGCACGAAGGGCGTGACCACGATCGAGCCCCGGATGCGTTCCCGCGCCTCCTTGATCGAGCGAAGCGTCACCATCGGCAAAATCCTGAATGCTGTTTTTTATTCATCGAAAAACGCTCAGTGTAATGCAATGCGTTCGCCGGTTCCCTTGTCACAATCCGCCCGGGAGCGAAGCACTATAGCATTACATAAGCGGCGGGCTTAGGCCAACCGGTTCCCTTGCGTTACAGCGGCAGACAAGTTCTCTTGTGCCCGCCGATTTCGCCTTGTAATCTTTTTCAGAGAGGCCCAAAATGTCCGGGACACGTATCCCCAGAGTCTTATTTTTCGTCGTCGTTTTGCTGGCGATTGCGCAGTGCGTCCACGATTATCCGCTGCTTCCGGAGCGCCTGGCGTCGCACTTTGGCCCTTCCGGGATGCCAAACGGCTGGATGACGAAATCGCGATTCTTCATCACTTTTGCAATTGTGCTTCTTCCGGCTCTGTTCGTCGAATTTTTGTTGCCGTTGGGCATCGCGAAAAGGCCTGATGCCAAGCTCAGATTGCCGAACAAAGAATACTGGCTCGCCCCCGAGCGCCGCGCTGAGACGTTCGCCTATTTTGACAGCTTCTTTGCCTGGTATGGCTGCGCTTTCCTGTTGGTAGAGGTGTTCGCCATGGGACTGGCCATGCGAGCGAATTTCGATACCCCGCCCCAACTTCCGACCGGCCCCATCGTTTCCGTGATTGCCGGATTTGTTCTTTACAACGTTGCAGCAGTGATCGCGATGCTCCGCCGGTTTTCAACGACGCGATAAGATGGGGGACGCGGAAAGAAAATTCTTCATGCCGCAACTTCCGCTCCACGGTAGCGGCGAACTCGGATTTTGCTCTCGCGCCTGCGAGTGCGCGCAATGTCATAGGCAGACTGCATGCGCATCAGCGTGTCCATTTTGGGACCGAAGGCTTTTTCGATCCTCAAGGCCATGTCTCCGGATAAATCGGCGTTGCCATTCAAAAGACTCGATAGCGCTGGCCGGGAAACTCGCAGCACTTTGGCGGCAGCCGTCACGGACAGGCCGAGCGGTGCTATGATTTCTGTCCGGATGAACTCGCCCGGATGTGGTGGATTGAACATAGGCATTGCTTCATTCTCCTTAGATTTAGAGTGTAGCCTGTAACTTTACACTAGTCGCCAGTTGAATTGTGGAGATCCGGGTTGGTCGCGTTTGCCAGCTTGCGCATTCTGGCGCGAGTGTCATGCTTTCGCTACAATCGCGCCCGTCCGGGCCGCTCCGCATATCGCACGTGTCGGGACGGGGGTTGCGTTTGAGCTTCAGCCAGCGCCTGAAGGAAATCCGCGATGGGTTTGAGCCCGCCTTCTGGGTTGCGAACATCAGCGAGATTTTTGAGCGGCTTGCCTACTACGGCGCGTTTTCCTCGCTCGCCAACTACCTGCACGAATCGCTGAATATTCCCGTGGAGCAGACGGGCTCGCTCGCAGGCCTCTTCGGCGGCATGGTCTGGTTTTTGGCGATCCTGGGAGGGGCGGTGGCGGACCGGCTCGGTTTCCGGCGAGCGCTGTCACTCGCATACCTGATCCTGGCGTGCGCGTATTTCCTGCTCGGCTCGCTGGGAGCCGCATGGATGGCGCCCGTGCGGAGCGCCGTGCCGCTCCTGGGGCTCCTGGCGTTTGTCCTGGTGCTGCCGGCACTCGGCATTTCGATGGTCAAGCCCAGTGTCGTCGGGACTACCGCGCGCGCGTCGCGCGAAAATGTCCGGTCGATCGGGTATTCGATTTACTACACGCTGGTGAATGTCGGCGGAGCGGCGGGGCCGTTCCTTGCGTCGTGGGCGCACCGCCGCCTGGGAGTCGAAAACGTTTTCCGCGTTTCCGCACTGAGCGTGCTGCTGATGTTTTTCGCCGTGCTCTTGTTTTTTAAAGAGCCGCGGCAATCCGGCGAACTCCCAGCCGCCAGCGTGGCGGAAACGGCGCGAAATGTATTCACCGTAATGATGAACGCGCGCTTCATGCTCTTCCTGCTGATTTTTTCCGGCTACTGGATCGTATTCTGGCAGCAATACATCGTGCTGCCGATTTACATCCACGGGTACATCGATCCGCATGCGGATGTGGAATTGATTCTGATCACCGACGCTGCAACCGTCATTTGCCTGCAATTTCTCGTCACCTATATAACGCAGAAAATTCCCGCTTTTCGGGCCATCACGATCGGGACATTGATCTCCGCGCTCGGCTGGCTCATCGTCGCGTCGCATCCCGCCGCGTGGGCGGTGGTGCTGTCTATTTTTGTGGTGGCGCTCGGCGAGATCATGCTTTCGCCGCATTACTACGAGTACGTCTCGCGCCTGGCTCCAGCGGGTCAGCAAGGGACTTACATGGGCTTTGCGTTCGTGCCCATCGGAATCGGATCGCTCGCCGGAGGTTGGCTGGGCGGCCGGCTGATGCATCACTACGGAGAAGTCGTGCAGCGCCCCGCACATGTGTGGTGGGCGATCTCTGGAATCGGGATTGGCACGACTCTGCTTATGTGGCTATACCACTTCGCGGTAAAAACGGCATTGCCAGCGGCGGTGTCCTAGAACTCTCCGCCCTAACTTTCCTCGAGACGCAGAAGTAACGAAAGCATAACACTGTTCAAATAAGGTCTGCGACATCGCCGCGCTTCCATCGCATGATTGGTTTGGCATGAATAAGCGTCTCTTCGTCGGGTTGCTGCTGGCTGGGATTGCGCTGATTTACGGCAACACGCTTTTTAACGGATTCGTCTCGGACGATGAACTCTACATCACGCGCAACGCGCAAGTGGTGGACTCATCCCTGCACCTATTGTTCTCGCCCAATCCGGTCAGCAATGTGTTTCGGCCTGTTACGTTCGCCACATTCGCGCTCAATTGGAAGCTCGGCGGGGCCAATCCGGTCGGATACCACCTGCTGAATCTCCTCCTGCACGCGGGCGCGACCTGGCTGCTTTACATTTTGCTCCTGGAGCTGATCGGGTCCACTCCCGAAGGAAAAACCATCGCCTTGGTTGCCGCGCTGTTGTACGCCGTTCATCCCATTCATACCGAAGCCGTGGCCTGGGCCGTGGGGCGCGCGGAACTGCTTGCCGCCGGCTTTCTTTTTGCGGGATGGATTCTGCACTTGCGCGATCGTCCCTACGCATCGCTCGCCTGTTTTGCATTGGCGATGCTGTCAAAGGAATCAGCCGTCGTATTTTTCCCGCTGGTGCTGATTGGCGATTACGCGATCGGCAGGTGGAAACCACGTCTCCAATATGCGCTGGAAGGCGGGCTCACCGTTATTTACCTCGGATTGTTGTGGAAGATGCAAGGAGGCAAGTTCGGCCAGACAGGAATTTCTTTGGAGGACAATCCTCTCGCGAGTCTTCCCTCCGGTTGGAGAATTCTGAACGCAGTGCGCGTGGCGTGGAAATACGCGGCCCTTCAAATTTATCCGGCGGTGCTCTCCAGCGATTACTCTTTCAACCAAATTCCGATGTACCGGGATTGGCGCCACACGCTCCCCGCGGCGCTCGCGGCCGGTGCAGCCGTGGCCGTTTGGATTTGGGCGGTACGCAAGCGCCAGACGGGATGGACCCTCGCGGGCGCGATTTATTTCGCGGGCTTTGCGACCACCGCGAATATTCTGGTTCCCACGGGAACAATTATGGCCGAGCGGCTCGCGTATCTTCCGTCAGCGGGATTTTGCCTCTTGGTGGCGCTCGGCTGGAATTGGCTTCGGAAAAGGAAAGAGACTCTGGCCTGGGGACTGCTCGCCACGATTGCTTTTGTTTTTTCCGTGCGGACGGTGGTGCGGAATCAGGACTGGAAGGACCCTCTTGCTCTCTTCTCGTCCGCTGCGCGGGCCGTCCCGAACAGCGTCAGAGTGCACGTCAATCTCGGGACCCAATATGAAGCACTCAACCAATTGGATTTGGCCGCCCAAGAATATCGAACTGCGTTGAGCATCCTTCCCGACTCTGCAGAGGCCCTGGCAGCATATTCAGGGCTCGAATTCCACCGAGGAAATTATGAGGCGGCCCGCCCGATGATGGAAAAAGCATTGAGCCTGAGCGGAAGAAACAGCCTCGATTACGATTTCATGGTCGTAACGTATTCCGCGATCTTGATAAAGATGCATCAGCCCGACAAGGCTCTTGAAAATCTGAACCGCGAAGTTACCGAATCGCCCTTGTACGTCCAGGGTTGGATGACGCGCGCCGCGCTTCATTACCAGCAAGGCGAATTGGCGGCCGCGCGCGCGGATGCGCACAAAGGCCTGAGCCTTACTCCGGACGATCCGCACGTGCAGGATGTCGTACGGCGGCTGGATGCTTCCAATGTCCCCGCATTTCCGCATTGAAACAAAGACTCTGAAGCAGACTATCCTAGGATATTCGCCGCGAGTGAAACGACTTGCTCGGCGATGGCCAGGCTTGAAGTGAGGCCTGGGGACTCGATGCCGATCAACTGGATGGCACGGGGCACGTTCGTGTCGCGCGCGATCACGAAATCGGCGATCCCATGGTGGCCGGGCGGAACGAGTTTGGCCCGGATGCCCGAGTAGGCGAGTTGCAAATCGGAGGCTTCGATTTCGGGCAGCATGGATTTGGCGCGGCGAACGAATTCCTCGACGGGCAAGCGGTTTCGCTCGTAATCGTTTTTCTCTGCGACGTAGTCCGCGGTGGGGCCGACTAGCACGGTGTCCCACAGCGTGCGCGTCAAGTGAACGCCGAGGCTGAGGCCGTCGGCGTGGGGAAGCGGGTAGACCAGATTGTTGATGAGATACGATTTGGCGCGCACCAGTTCGCAGTATTCTCCGCGCACGGGATATACGCGGTGGTCGCGGTTTCCAAGCATCGCGGCGATTTCATCGGCGTAAAGCCCCGCGCAATTGATTACGCAGCGCGCTTCGATTGTCTCCTCGGATGGTTCCGCGCCCTCGCCGGCATCTCCCTCAACGAGTGTTACGGCAATTGAATCCGCGCGCGGGTCCAGCCGTACGACGCGCGTGCGCGTCAACAAATTTGCTCCCTGATCCGTGGCCAGGCGCGCGAGCGTTTTTATGAGATCCTCGGCGGAGATGATGCCGGTTGAAGGCACCTCCAGCGCGGCGGCGGCTTCGATGTGCGGCTCACGGGCGCGCACCGCGGCGCGGTCCACGATGCGCATGCCCGCGACGCCGTTGGCGCGGCCATTTTCGGCCAGGCGCTCGAGTTCCGCTACTTGCTTTGCGTCATGAGCCACGACGAGCTTGCCGCAATTCCTGTGCGGCACATTGTGCGCCGCGCAGAATTCGTACAGCATCCGATTGCCCGCCACGCACAAGCGCGCTTTGAGCGAGCCGGGCGGATAGTAGATGCCCGAATGGATCACGCCGCTGTTGCGCGTGCTCGCGCCCATCCCGAGCCTGGGCATTTGCTCGACGAGAAACACGTCGCTCCAGCGCCGCGAAACCGCGCGCGCCACGGCGCAACCCACCACGCCCCCGCCGATAATCAAAATGTTGGCGCGATCCACGGGAAACAGAATACTGGATGCTGGAGGTTAGAGGCTAGAGGTTCGAAGAACTTCAAGAACTAGAAAATGAACATCCTCGCTGCTGCATTCAGCCATGATTTTTGGTTTGAAACGCGCGCGCGAGGGTGTAGATATATGCCTTGCTTGAATTCTCATTCAAACGATCGAACGCTTCGGAGGATTGCGATGACCTGGAAATCTTGGTGGAAAGCTGCTTTTACGTTTGCGGTGCTGTTTTTGCTGGCAGGAAATCTCGTTGCGGTGTCGGCGCAGACGCGGCCTGAAGCGCCGCCGTTCGATGCTTCGCGCATGACCATGCAGCCTCCGCCGCCGGAGGGAGTCGCGATTCGCGCCGGGCGTCTGTTTGATCCGCGCACCGGAACGAACCTCGCGAATCAGGTGATCGTGATTCAGGGCGAGCGCATCGCGGACGTCGGTCCGGCGGACCGCGTGAAGATTCCAGCGGGGGCGCGCGTGATCGACATGAGCAGCGCGACCGTGCTGCCGGGCCTCATCGACCGGCACGTGCACCTGATGCAGAACCAGGAGCCGAACGACGCCCGCGCGCTCCTCGTGGGTCAGCATTACGCGCTGGCGGATTTATTCGCCGGCTTCACCACGCTCCAGGACATGAATTCGCCCTTCACTTACGCGACCGTCGAATTACGGGACGCCATCAATAAGGGCGTAATCGTCGGCCCGAGATTGCAGGTCACAGGCCCGGGGCTCACCCCCAGGGGTGCCACCTATTATGGGGCGCCGTCAGAAGTAGGCGCATTCGGCTTTGTTCCTGGGATGCCCGTCTGGCAGAATTCGCAGAACGTCAATTCACCGTGGCTGGCTCGCGCGGCCGTTCGCGAACATTCACATTACGGGACCGACTGGATCAAAATTTACGACACGGAAGACTATGAAGGAAGCGGGTACCCAGTGCCATCCGGCGGGGGCGCCTTCATGCCGGACGGCAAAATGATCACCGTGCCATCCATAACGCTGGAGGAAAATCAGGCCATCGTCGATGAGGCGCACAAGAGAGGGCTGAAAGTTGCCTGTCACGCGTATGGTGGCGAAGGATTGCGCAACTGCCTCGCGGCGGGAGTGGACCTCCCTATCCATGTGATTGTCGGCGTCACCGGCGCTCCGGGATTGGATGATGAAACCATTCGGCTGTTCAAAGTCCCACTGGCGGATGGAACGCTTCGCCCGGTAAATCAGACGCTATGGGACCTGGCGGGGCCCCTCGACGACATCGATATGAAAGTGAGCGGCGGGAAAACTTCGCGCTTCCGGCTGACTGAGCTGAGTTTCAAGAGGCTGGTGGCTGCTGGGGTGACCCAAATCTTCGGGAGCGGGGCGTATACGGTCGGGCACGGCGTGCAGGCCTACCAATTCGCGCTCTATGTGAAATGGGGAATGTCGCCGGCGCAGGCGCTGCGAATGGCCACGAGCGACGCCGCCGCAACCCTCAACTTTGACCTGGGCAAGCAAGTCGGTTACGTCGAAAAAGGAAGGTTCGCCGACCTCGTAGCCGTTTCCGGCAACCCGCTTGAGGACATCACCGAGACGGAACGCGTGAAGTTTGTGATGAAGGGCGGCGTGGTGTTTCGCAACGATATGAAATAGCGAAGCGCAGATCTAAGGGCTGCGCGACGCGGGAAGCGAACTAATTCATAAAACAAGACGGGCGGTCCAGCTTTCCGTGGCGAGCACGGAAACCTGGGCCGCCCGTCTCTTTGTTTCTAACCGTCATCTCCATGTGAAGCCGGAGACGACCTTTGGTTTTCCGAAGTCAGCGGCCGGTCCGACCAAGTCGGACCGGCCGAACCGACTAGAAGCTTAGCTTCAGCCCGACCTGCATCACGCGCTCGCTGCCGGAGCCGATGAGCGGGTTGCCGGCCGCGAAGTCCGGTGTCAAGAAGGAAGCGCCGAACGGAACGCCCGGGCCGGGTGAGTTGCCGGTATTGACAGAGCTCGAAGCGCCAGAGGGATTGGCGGCGATGGGGTGGTTGAGAACGTTGAACACTTCCCAACGCGCCTGGATACCATAGCGCTCCTTGAACGTGAAGTTTTTGAAGATCGACATGTCCCAGTTCTTGAAACCCTGGTCACGGAGGATGTTCCGGCCCATGTTGCCGTAGGTTCCGAGGGCTGCGGGAACGATGTACGAACTGCCGTTGTTGGAAACGTAGCATCCGAAGGAGGCCAACGTAGCTGCACTCGGAGCCACGGCCGCGCATCCGTTAATCGCAGCGGTAGTCTGAGCTGCGCTTAAGGTTTGCGGAAGCCCATATGGGTTTGTAATTGTGCAAGCGCCCTTGAAGCAATCGGCAAAGCTATTCTTTCCGGACGAGAAATCCGCCGGATTGCCGAAAATACTCCAACGGTCCGTGTTTTCACCGGTGCCGCTAATATTGTCAGCAGGGTCATAGGTTTGCCATGGCTGCGCGGTAGCAAACGTCACGATGGTGTTGATCTGCCAACCTTCCAGCAATTGGCCGTATCCCTTCTTGCCGGGAATATTATAGGTGGCCGTAGCAGTCAAACGGTGGCGAACGTCGAAATCGCTGGAGGCGTAGTCTTGGCCGAGGTTGGTGCTGTCCTCGGGGTTCAAACCAAACCGGTTCAACGATCCGTTGTCCAGCCCGTGGCCGTAAGTGTATCCCACGTTAAATAGCAAGCCGTGGGACAACCGCTTGGTCAATGAGACTTGCATGCTGTCGTAATTAGAATACGCGTTGTTTCCGATCTGGTAGATATATCCCAGATACGGGAATTTGTTGAAGAACGGCCGCGCTTCCTGGATTGGAGAGCCTTTACCGAGGTTCGCTCCGCACGCATCAGCGGCCTGCGCCGCCGTCGGTGTGTTCAGGCAATACGCCGCACCGAGCGGCGCCTGGTTGATATCCTGGAAACTCAGGAGTCTATAGCCGTGATTGCCAACGTACTCAACCTCGAGAGAAAGGTTGGGACCGAAGGCATGCGTGACTCCCAAATTGTAGTTTATAACAAAGGGTAGTTTGAGATTCTGGTTGACGGACATCAGATCGCACGGCGCCGGCGCCCCGTAGGTGCCGTCCCCGCACCTGATCGCTGCCCCCGAACCGGGTAGCACGGTAGCTTGTCCAGTGCCGCAAGCAGATCCCGCGAACACGGGTCCGCTCGTAACGCCGGGATCCCAGCAGAGTTGTCCGGGACCGAAACCAGCCGAGCCGAGCGCGATGTTGCCGCCTCCTGATCCCGGGCAAGTGATCGGAAGATGGCCTGCGGTTGTGCCTGTAATCCCGCAAACAATCGAAGCTCCCGTGGGGATGGCATTGGTTGCCGTGGAACCATCGCCCTGCATGTTAAATTGCCCATTGAACGTTTCCAGCGTATAGGTCTCGTGAATGATGCCAACGCCCAGCCGGACGACAGTGTTGCCGTTGCCCCTGACGTCCCAAGCCATACCGAAGCGTGGCTCGAAATCGAAGGGATCTGTCTTCCAAACCGAGCCGAAGCCAGGCTGTCCTTGCTGAACCATGCCCGTCGGCGATGAGGGGTCGAAGTTGCCGATGTTGTTGTTAGCATCCTTGAACGGTGTAAAGACCATGTAGCGCATTCCAATGTTGAGGATCACTCTTGGACTTATGCGCCAGTCATCCTGGGCGTATCCGGCGTACATAAAGGCGGTCAACTTCGATTGCGGCTGGCCCGATAGGAGCGTTGCATTCGAAAGGGCGCCGGAGAAGAAGTCCTCCAAAGATGTTGAGCAGGAGTTGGCTGTGTTGGGTGGGGGACATGGGAAATCCGCAGCGGGAAGCTGGGAACCCAGGAAGTTGAATCGGCCTCGGCCATTGTTAAATACCTCAGCGTCGGCTTCGACATGCGCAAACTCGCCACCGATTTTGATGGAATGCTTGCCATGTTGCACGGAAACGGAGTCTTGGACATCCCAATACGGGTTGGGAGTGAAATATTGGGGCCGGTTGAAGGCGGTACCGATGACAGGTGTGCCGCCATTCCCAAAGCCGGTGATCACGATGCTTGGGAGTCCGCCGGCCAGGGGATTGGTGACGCCCGTGTTTACGCCGTAGGTGCTGGCAGGGGAGTTCACGTCAATGTTCACGAAGTCAAATGATGTCCGGTCGTAGCCAAACCGCGCTTCGTTCACGACCGTGGAGCTAGGTGTGAAGACCCAACTTGCGGTGATCGTTGTGGTCCGGATGGGCGCATTATCCGTCGCAAGCTGGTTGACGAAGGCGTGATCTTCTCCCGTTGAATTGTAGTGTCCATAGAAGAACATGCCGTTGAACGAATTCTTGTCATTCATGTGGTAGTCGAGTTTCCCGACTCCGTTGTCGCTGGTATTGATGGTGGGGAAAGTGCTGAGGAAGCTGTTCGACGCGCCACTACTCGGGAAGAGATTTCCTGTGCATGTTGGAGTCGCTCCCCCAGTGCATCCCGCCAGCTTCATGCTGACTCCACTCAACGGAACCCCTGCAGTCTGCAGTGCGGAGATCGCATCTACCATGCTCTTGCTGGGATCCCCTACCGAAGAAGTCGCGGGAACAGATATCCCGCCGACGAACCCGATAAAGGAACGCAAGCCCTCATATCCTCCGAAGAAGAAGAGTTTGTCCTTCTTGATTGGTCCGCCCACCACGGCGCCGAACTGTTCCAATTGGGCGGGCGTCTGCTCGCAAGAACCACTTACGACGATTGCGCAGCCCGAAACGGGGCTTGCCACGTTGAAAACGTTCCGCGCGTCCCAGTTTTGATAGCGGCCGAACGCGTACGCGTCACCATGAAGTGAATTCGTTCCGGATTTGATGCCGACATTTACAATCGCGCCGGCTTTCCACCCGTATTCCGCCTTGGGATTTTCCATCAGGTTGAATTCCTGAATGCCATCCACAGGCATGATCGTTGCCCCGTCCGTGAACGGACTGGGCATGTTGACCACAGGACGGCCGTCAAACCAGTTGGCGTTGATGATGCCCTCGATGAGCCATACGGATTCATCGGGACGCACGCCATTGGTGCTCTGCGTCCAGGGTCCGCCGCCGGGCTGGAGCATGACGCCGGGGCGCAGGCCCAAAAGGTTTTGGTAGTCGCGGCCATTCAAAGGAAGGTCAATAATGTCCGCGTTCTCAAGAGTGCCGCCCTGCGTGGCGTTCGTGGTTTCCACCAGCGGAACGGACTCAGTAACCGTGACGGTCTGGTTTTGCTCGCCGGGCTGTACGGTGAGGTCGACACGAACTTCGTGGCCGACTTCGATGGTAATGCCCTGGCGCTCGATTCTCTTGAACCCTTTCGCCTCGACGCGGACTGTGTAGTTGCCCGCGGTCAGGTTGGGGGCGTTATAAGCGCCGGCATCGTCCGTGGTCAGGGCTCGATTGATGCCCCTCTCCGTATCGATGACCGTTACCGTGGCGCCGGCTACGACGCCGCCGCTCTGGTCGGTGACAGTTCCGAGAATACGGCCGAAACTGCCTTGTGAAAACGCCGGCACACAAAGCAAGAGCACAGCAAATAGTCCACCAAACAATTGCACGGCATTTTTGCTCCGCGCACCCCAACATCTCTTACACAGCACTATTACGGAATTCATTTCTGGACCTCCTGTCCATGACTGTCCAATGAATCGTTTCTGAATCCGGTCCCTTGCCCCACCCATAGCTTGGTTCCAAACGCTGAATCGCAGAAACAACCAGGAAGAACTTTTGGCGCTCCCGGTATACGGCTCCATGAATTCCGACACCGCATGAATACAGTTCTGCGCGCGGGCCGCACCAACACCAAATGCATGTTCAGGATAAAAGTGGATTGCTCCAATGGATGGCACACCGCGCGATCACCCAATTGACCGCGTATTGCTGCCGGTATTTCTGGCCTACGAGAACCCCTGGCAACGTTTGCCATCCCCACTCAACGCCGCGCTACTGTCGAAACAGTAACGCACCCACCATACACGGAGCCCCACCACTTTTATATGGCACGGATTCTTATTCCTTGGGCGCGCAGAGTCAAGTCTTATTTTTGTAAACTACTGCCCTCGACATAAAGGGTTTCCTGTATGTCGCAACGGCCCATAGAACCGCAACCAAGGCTGTATTTCAGCATCTCACCTAAGCTCGCACGGACTGCAAGGAAAGCGAGGATGATGTTGTGGGTCTGGGCCCCTCGTCGTGCCGACTCCGGCACCGGCTTCTCCCGGAAAGAATATCGAAGAATAAACTCCGGCGCGCGCCGGAATTTCCGACTACTCGGTTGAGCCCAAAGGGAGAAAGTATTGCGTGCCTTTGACCGGCTCCTGCAAGCGCCGCAGGAGTTGCTGGAGGTCGGCGTTGCGCTCGACGAAATCGATTTCCGAAGTATTGATGACCAGCAGGTCCGAGGAAGAGTAGCGGAAGAAAAAATGCTCGTAGGCGCGGACGACTTCCTCGAGGTAGGCGCGCGAGATCTGTTTCTCCGCCGGGGATTTTTTTTTGGCGATGCGGTCGCGCAGGACTTCGGGGGTGGCCTGGAGATAGATCACCAGGTCGGGCGGTTTCAGTGCCGCCGCGAACATTTCAAAGTAACGCTCGTAGAGCTTCAGCTCCTCGTTGTCGAGATTGATGTAGGCGAAGATCTTGTCCTTCTCGAATAGAAAATCGCAGACCAGCGGCGAAGCATCGTTCTGTTGCGCCTCCGCAAGCCGGTGATGCCGCTCGATCAGGAAATATAACTGCGCGCGGAAGGCGGAGCCGGGTTTTTCCCGGTAGAAATCGGCGAGGAAGGGGTTGTCCTCCGGATCGAACACGCGCCGCGCGTGCAGGCGGTCTGCCAGGATTCGAGCCAGCGTGGACTTGCCGACGCGGATGGGCCCTTCGATCGCGACCGAGCGCGGCGGCTCGAAGGCGGGGGCCGGTTGCGGGGCGGCGGATGAAGATCGCGGCATGGCCCGGAATTATAGCCGAAAGAACGGCGTTTGGATGCACCTGCGCTTACGGAAAATGTGCCTCCAATTGTCATTCCGAGCGGAGCGAGGAATCTCTCTTCGGATTTCGGCCAAGAAAGAGAGATTCCTCGCTCCGCTCGGAATGACAACGAATTGGGTTTTGCGTACCTTGTCCCGTTATCGCGGGACGCTCAGGCAAGTTTTGCAGGGTCGCTGCGAGTCGTTGCAGTAACGCTGCGGGGAGCGAATGGGAACGCGGCAGGGACGGCAGGAAGCTCAATGCGGAACGTGGCGCCACCTTCCGGCCGGTTATAGCAGGAAATTTGTCCGCCTTGATCCTGGATCAGCCCGTAACAAATGCTCAGGCCGAGTCCGGTGCCCTTTCCGACGGGCTTGGTCGTATAGAACGGGTCAAACACGAGACGCGGATCGCGCATGCCCGGGCCGGTGTCGGAGAAAAGAATGACGACATTGCCGTTTTCAAAGAGCGTCCGAACGGTCAGAGTGCCGCCGCCGGATTCCTGCATGGCATACACGGCGTTGTTGATGATGTTGGAAAAGACCTGGAGCAACTGGTTCATGTCGCCGCGAACCTCCGGGATGCCCACGCCGGTCTGCACTTCGATGCGGATGTTCTTGCCGCGAAGATCGAAGCGGCGGAACTGCGCGGAGGTGTTGACAATCGCGTTGATATCGACCGGCGAACGCTGCTCGCTGGGCACCTGGCGTGCGAAGCTGAGCAAGTTGTTGACCAGCGTCTTGGTGCGCCGGGCTTGCTCGCGAATTTTTTCCGCCAGGCTTCTCGTTTTTTCGCCGACGGAAGCATCATCGGCGAGCAATTCGGAATATCCCAGGATGGCCGTGAGCGGATTGTTGATTTCGTGCGCGGCGCCCCCGACAAGTTGCCCGATCGACGCCAGTTTCTCCGATTGAACGAATTGCGTTTGCAGCCGCTTGAGATTGTCGATGGATTCCTGCGAGGCGCGGAGCAGCCGGAGCCGCTCGCGATCCACCAGGTCGTGGCGCAAGAAGGCAAGAAATCCAAGCGGCAGGACCGCGCCGAGCGTGACCAGGACGCGGAACTGATGTACGGCCATGGGCACCTTGCTGATTTTCAGGCACCAGAAGCCAATCAAGGGAAGCGAAAGTAAAGCCGCACGCGCCAGTCGCGACGCCCAGACCGTTTCCTCCGCGTGGTCAAGATGGGCCGGCGGTTCCGAGGCCGGCACGGAGGCAAATTTGGTTTCCTCACCTCGATCCCGGTAGGCGACGATTCCAGCCGTGCCCAGCCAGAGAAACGAAATCAGCAGCGGCAGATCGTACAAACTGCCCCTCGAATAAGTACCCCGTCCGACTACCAGTTGAATTGCCAACAATCGAATTACGTAGATGGCCCTGGCAGCCGCGAGATGCGCATAAATCCGGCGCCAGTACCCCGTGGCGTGCATGAAAAGGTAGGCGGCCCCGCCGACAAATACCATGTTTTGAAGAAGTGAGATTGCACTGAACGCGTGAACGTACTGTTTGTTGTCAGCCGCGACGTATTGCCAGGGAATCACAGCGAATACGTAGAGGTAAAGCCACCAGCAGAGGATCAACCCAAAGTCCACATAGCCATACATCGTCTTCCGGTCATCCGGGCGCTTGTGTGGTTGCAAAGTGAGAGCCGCAATCATGGGAATGGCGTGAAGATAAAAAACAATGTCAACATTGAAGTGATATCCGTTGAACAGATACGGGGAGTCCCGGTGCTGGTAGATCTCGATATAGGTCCAGATCGTCTGGCCCGCCAACCAAAGCGAGCTGCCGAAAGCGAGCAGCATCCAAAACGCTCTCTTGCGCAAGTCGGGCGTAACCGCATTGATCAGCAGAGCCCCGTTGACTAGCAGAGGCATCAGGCAAAGAAGTAGGTCAGCTGACGAGGTACGAGCCGCGCCTGCGGGAACCAATTCGCAAATGGCGATGTATCCGCCCAGCAGGATGAGCCAGGCGGCGGCGATGTACCAGTTCCCTCGAGAGGCGGGTTTCATAGTCCGACTGATTCTTCAGTTTATCGTAAGCGCGAAGCGGGAATGGATCGGCGAGGTACAGGTATGCCGAAAATATAACAACCGGGGCGCGGAAGATCCTGCGGGGGGATTCCCATTAAACGAAGTCTTGATTATCCGGCAGTAATTGAGAGGCTTTCTCTGGTGGCCTCTTGCAAGAAATATTTGTGTCTAACTTGTTTCACGAACCCTTATTGGTATTTGCCACGCTCGAAGACACAGGCGTGCAGCCGCGCCAACGGCGCGGAGGATGACAGCCCGGGGCAACGCCCCGGGTATCGTGCCCGACGTATTCTCAACCGCCCTGAAAGGGCGGAGGGGAACCCTGCCCCTGCTCCCCATCAACCCGTTGCAACATAAGCAAAAGTGTCAGGGATGTGCCCGGTCTAAAATGTCAGGCATGTCCCCGGCTGCACAATGCGCCGGCGCTTTCAGCGCCGAAAAATGTCGATTGATTCGTTCGAGCTATGAAAAACTCAACTAATAAATCTGTCCGTTTCCATTGCGCCAGGCATTTATGAGATAGCTGACAGTCGCGAAGTTTTGGAAGTTTGATTCAGTGGCTCTCGCCGCCTTTCGAGTTTGCCGCCGAAGGAACCGTCTTCTCAATCCATCGGGACATCACCGCCGCAATCTCCATATTGTTTTTTTCCAGCATCATCATGTGCCCGTTGCCGCGAATGCCGGCATCCGCAAGCTTGATCCAGGTGACATGGACTCCCGCTTGATCCAGGTACTTGACGGTGCAGTGGTCGTACGCCCGGTGATAAGACGATTCCGAGGTCACGACGAGGATCGGCACTTTTTGAAGATTTGGCAGCTGGCGCGCCGGAGATTTTTGCATCCAGCAGCGGCTCACCTCCGGCCCGTCTGGCTGGTCTTGCCGGACAATTGCGAGATCCGACGCGCTTGCGGCCGACGGAGAATACGTGAGCGGACCCGCAGTGATTCCCCAGGGCCGTTGCTGATCGGCGTCGTGGAACCACTCTGGAGCGGCGACATTCTCCACATTGTAAAACGGCGGCCCACTGGGCTCGACCGCAACAATTGCCTTCACTCGGCCGGGCTGGGCGTCGGCCACGGGCCAGCCGGTCGCGCCGGATTGAGAGTGGGTCAGCAGGATTGCAGGGCCGATTTTTTCGAGCAGCGCGAGGATTCCTTCGCTGGTGAGCTCCTGTTGAAGAGGAAAACTCACCATCGCCTGCACCTGCGAAGCGTAGAACTGATCGAAGATCGGATCGCCCGGCGTGCCCTTGCCCGGCCATTGCGTGTGCAGATGCGCTTGCGGCCAGCGGTTGTAATTTTCAATCGCCGTGAAGCGTTGCTGCACGAAATCGAGATTCGGCGTCGTCTGCGGGCCGTACGGAGTATTCAGATAGGCGCTGCGGCCGCGCCCGGCCTGATCCACGACGTAGACCGCGTAGCCTTCACGCAAGAAAAACTGCGCCCAGCCTTCGCGGCCGTCGGGCGTGCCCGTGAAATTGGTTCCGGTCTGCGCTCCCCCGTGAATGAATACGATCGGATAGGGATGCGTCTGGTGGGCCGGAATTTGAAATTCCGCGTAGATCTGTCCGCTCATTATTTTCGCGTCTTTATCCGTCGAATATTTTCCTCCGGCGAATACATAGCCTTCCCGCGCAATTTCGAGAGGCGGCATCTTGCCGGTCCGAGCTGCTTTACCGCTCGCCGCCGGCGAGGAACCGCTCGCAGGGTCGTGAGATTGCGGGGACGCCCATGCTCCGATTGCGGATCCCAGCACCGCAACAGAAAGGAACGCGACGGCGCGCTTCGATACGTCGAATTGGTTTCTCATCGCTTCGTCCTCCATCAAGGTCTTTGTAGGACAGCCACTCCTGGCTGTCCTCCGCTGTCTCAGCAAGACTTACGCGGACAGCCAAGAGTGGCTGTCCTAGTAAAATCGTATTTTTCCGACGCCCGAAAGACTACACCGACTTTGTCGGGGGAGCACCACATTTAAGGATCGAAACGAATGGACGGCCTTTGTTCGCAAAGCAGGCGTGGAAGGAATATTATGGGCCATATGGCGGAAAGCAGCGCTCAGGTGAAATTGCAGGTCGAAGAAGCTCGCGCCGATTTCATCGCGCGTTTCCCGGGATACAAGAAGACGTCCTTGCTGGACGATCTGCGCGCCACGGAATACCGCCGCCTGGACGAACTCGGCCAGGTCTACCTCGACTACACCGGCGGTTCTCTCTACGCGGAATCGCAATTGCAAAAACATTTCGAGCTGTTGCGCTCCGGCGTCTTAGGCAATCCGCATTCCGCCAATCCCACGTCGGCAACAACAACGGATCTTGTGGAACGCACGCGCCGTCTCATTCTGAGCTACTTCAATGCCCGCGCCGAAGATTACATCCTGGTCTTCACGCAAAACGCCTCGGCTGCGCTCAAACTCGTAGGCGAATCTTTTCCCTTCGCGCCGGGCAGCCGTTACCTGCTCACCTTCGACAATCACAACTCCGTAAACGGAATTCGCGAATTCGCGCGCGCCAAAGGCGCCAGCATCTCCTACGCGCCGCTGGTGATGCCGGAACTGCGCCTGGACCTTGCACGCCTCGAAACTTTGCTGGACGAGGCCGATCCTGCCCACGCCAATTTATTTGCCTATCCGGCACAGTCCAACTTTTCAGGCGTGAAGCACCCACTCGATCTCGTCGCAAAAGCGCAGAGCAAAGGGTGGAGCGTGCTGCTCGATGCGGCCGCCTTTGTGCCCACCAGCCGCCTGGACCTTACGGCCGTGCATCCGGATTTTGTGACGCTCTCTTTCTACAAAATGTTCGGCCATCCGACGGGCGTCGGCGCATTGCTCATTCGCCGATCCGCTTTGCCGAGCCTGAAGCGTCCGTGGTTCGCCGGTGGAACCGTAAATTTCGCGTCGGTTCAGGGACAGGCGCACGTGCTGTCACCAAATGAAGCCGCGTTCGAGGACGGCACGTTGAACTATCTCTCCATCCCCGCCGTCGAAATTGGATTGCTTTACTTGCAATCGATCGGCATCGAGACCATCGCGGAACGTGTGCGCTGCCTCTCGGGATGGCTTCTGGAGGAGTTACTCGCGTTGCGCCACACCAATGGCCGTGCGATGGTGCGCATCTACGGTCCCGCAACGACGCAGGCGCGCGGCGGAACCGTTACGCTCAATCTCTACGACCCGCAGGGGCACCTGCTCGATTACCGCCGCGTCGAGGAATTGGCGGGCGCGGAAAACATTTCCCTGCGCACCGGATGCTTCTGCAATCCCGGCGCGGGAGAAATCGCGGAAGGTTTAACAGAAGAAGACATGCGCGCCGGCTTCACCATAGGCGCCGAAATCAACCTGCTTAGTTTTGTCCGGTTGATGCAGGAACGCGGCCACAAAAGCGCCGGCGCCATCCGCGCTTCGATCGGCTTGGCAACGAATTTCGCCGACGTCTGGCGCTTCCTCCGCTTCATCGCCGGCTTCCGCGACCAGACGCGCCTAACCATCGGAGACGTCAGCTTCGACATCGAGTCCTGCCGCATCATCCGCGACGGAAGCTAAGTGGCGTGGAGATTGCTCATGTAGCGCCCGCCTTCCAGGCGGGCATCTGCTTGTTTCCAAAGTGCCCGCCTGGAAGGCGGGCGCTACACAAACTAAAACCGACTTCTCTCACATACTCTACAGGCAGGTAAAATGGAATGGCGGCCGAGGCGAAGCGGCAGGCGTATATCTGGACGACCACAGATATTTGTGAGGTGAACCATGTTAATGACGAAGCGCAAGCCGGCCGGCGTCGGCGAAATTCTGATCGAAGAATTTATGGAGCCGATGGGGCTGACGCAAGGTGCGCTGGCCGAAGCGATGGGCGTGCAGCGCAAGCACGTCAACGAGTTGTGCAACAACCGCCGCAACGTCACCGCCGCGACCGCGCTCATCCTTGCTCGCGTGTTCGGCAATAGCCCCGATTTCTGGCTGAACGTGCAGCGCCGCAGCGATCTTTGGAAAGCCATGCACTCGCCGCGCCAACGCCAGCGGATCAAACGCGCTCGCCCGGTATCTGCCGCCGCATGACGCACACACCGCCGTCGGGGATGGCAATTTCGAAATGAACTGGCGGAGGGGGAGGGATTCGAACCCCCGGGACCCTTTCGGGCCCAACGGTTTTCAAGACCGCCGGTTTCAACCGCTCACCCACCCCTCCGGTCGTCCTAGTTTAACTGCCAAGGCCCCAGCCTTCCAAACATCTTCCAAACATCTACGTTACCTAACCTAAGGTCTTTGGTTCGCCCACGGGTTGATCAGCAACACGCCGGTAGACACGAAGTGTTCGGTATTCCTGGTCATGACGTGAAGGCCGTGACGCCGTGCCGTAGCGGCAATCAAGCCGTCGCTTGCGGGAACAATCTTACCGGCTTTCTGCGCCGCCGCTGTGAGTTCTCCCCAGATATGGTTGGTCTCGAGATCGATCGGCAGGATCCGGTCGGCGTAATACCGTTCGAGCGCCTGCAACCACGCCTGGAGATCGCGCTTGTTCTTCCTTTCCTTGAGAAGGGCAATCCCCTTGGCGGCTTCCCCAATGGATACGACACTGAGAAACAGGTTATCGCTGTCGAGAGCTTCCACCGCGCGACGCACGCCGGGATGCCCTTTTGGACGGCGCAGTTCCGAAACCACGCAGGTATCGAGCAAGACTCTCAAAATTTCACTTCCCGCATAGGGGAGTCATCCCGGGTAAGGTCCAGCTTCTCGAAACTCGGGCCCTCGCCCAAAAGAAATTCCTTGAAGCCGGGACGCTTGCCCGTGAGCTTTTCGTAGTCGCGCTCCGCCACCACAACGACAGCGCTATCGTGACGCCGGACCCGTTGTGGTCCCTCGGCAAGAGCACGGGTAACCAGCTCACTGAAGCGGTTTTTTGCATCGGCCAGTCGCCACTCCATGGTTTCCTCCTTGGCTAGATTATCTAGCTATATTATGCCTATTGGAGATTGCCCGTCAACGGCAAGGTCTCAGGATCTATGGATACGGTTAGGATCGTTTTAACAGTTGCGGCGTCCGGTGAAGCCTTTGAGGAGGGTTTACGTTTATAGTGCCCTTACTGGTGCGCTCGATCCTCCGACGGCTACTTCACCTTTTGGTGGGTCTCTAGTTCCAGCAGGGCCTCTAGAGCAAGCCCGATTGCGTTAGCTTTACGGCGCTGTTTGCGTTGGGGTTGGGGCCGGCGGTGCTCAGGACGCCGAAATAGATGCTGGAGGCTTGCCCCAGGCCGCTGTCGTTGTCCACCACGATTCCACTTGTGCCGCCGCCTTCCGCTGTCGTCGCGCCGATGGCATTGGAGCCGTCGATGGGGGGAAAAGCGGCTGGGAATGTGTTGATGGTATTTTCAACGAAGTTCGGGTTGTCCGACGCGATCCCGCTTACGAAGAGCTGATCGGTTGTTCCATTCAAAAATTCGGTGACGGGCGAGAGCTCGTTTCCGTTGCTTGGATTAATGGCAAAAACATTCCCTGCCGGGCCGCCCGTCATGATGTGGCCGGCGGCGAACCCCACGCCGTAAACCGCCGATTGGTTGCTGCTGTTCGTCGCCCAATCATAGATCAGCCAATCGGCCGGGGTGCCGCTGGAAAAATACGCTCCGTTGAAAGCCGGGGCGTGTTGAGCGAACAGCAACCCCGCGCCCAATGTCGCCATAACTTTTCCGCTCAAGTCCACCGTACTGGCTTGAACCAAAACTGAGGATCCTCCGGAGGAACCGCTCACGGCATAAACGAACTTGTTGACCGCGTCGATCAACGGCGGATCTACAATTCCTCCCGTCGGAACGGAACCGTCTCCCACGGATATCGAGGCAGTCGCAAGGGGAGCCCCGGTGAAATCGAAGCCGTAAAGTCTTCCGTCCGCGCATCCGACGAATACGTGTCCAGTGGAGCCATCTACGACGGGTCCGGTCAGTTCCCCTAGTGCTCCCGCACAGGTGCCGCCAATGGTGACCGAGCCGGTCGAATTCCAAGTGAGGTCCAGGCTCGGCGCCGCGCCCGCGCAGGACGAGAGCGTGCAAAAGACGTTTTTGATCCGAAACAGGACGCCCGCATCGTTGCCGACGTACGCAACGTCGTTGGTGAGATCGACAAAGGGCGAAGACAAAGTGTCGCCGGTTGACCCGAGGGAGAGGTCCGAAGCAGTGCCGCTGCCTGCAGCGGGCGCCAAAAGCCCTGTAAATGCGCTGATGATCGCGGGCTTCAAGACATTCTGCAAATTGGGAGTGAGCAGGTCCACTCCGTCCCCGCTCTTATAGGCGAGGACGTGGAAATGCGCCGAACTTCCCGCCACGGATTCGACAAAAGCGATCTTCTTTCCGTCCAGGGAAAGAGCAGGAGAAGTTGCAATTAGCCCGCCCGCCGCGTTGATATCGTATGACCACAACGTCGTAGCCGATGAGCGGTTATCTCCTGATACGACCGCGCGAGAACCGCACAGTCCCGTGGGCGCGAGCGACGTCCCGCCGCTATAAAGATTGTTGAACGCCACGAGGTTCGGCTGAGTTGCACTACCGGCTATATTCACGGGAAACACGACGAAATCATTTGTGCAGTCGGGCGTGGCATTGGGATCGAAGCCGAATTTTGCGGGGTACATGGCCGGGGCGGTACTCCCGCCGCCGAGGCTGATGCTCCAATCGCGGTGCAATGCATTTGGTACATCATCGTGATCGTGGTCGCCATCGCGATCGCGGTTGTGATCGCGTTCACGATCACGGTCACCGTCATGATCGCGGTCACGGTCGTGGTCACGATCGCGGAAATGTCGAGCGCTTCTTTCCCGGCGCCAATTTTCCCGTTCCGCGGCCTGCCAACTGAGGAGGGCCCGCGGATCGTGCTGAACGGCAATCAGGGACTGTATCGAGCCGAAGCGAGGATAGGCAACGTGCCGCTCGCTCCAGTCCTGAACGATACCGTTCGGGTATTCCTCCGATTGCTTTGAGTCCCGATCCGCGTCTTGTCCCCAGGCCGGCAAACAATGAAGAGCAAACAACGCAAGCGCGCACATCGCCACGCACACCGCGGAAAACACTTTTCGCATGAGGCTTCTCCGATCCGCTCAGCGCCTCGCCGGCGGCCATCGCAATGCC
>CAVUDA010000022.1:0-13045 GCA_963740035.1 uncultured Acidobacteriota bacterium | reverse complement strand
GTCCGCCGCGGCGGACAGGCGCGCGATGGACTCAAGCTGGCCAACCTAAAGGTTGGCCGCTACATTCGGATTGCCCAGGTCCTCGCCTGCCCGAGTCACGGGTAGGTTCGCAGGGTGGGGATTAAACCCGTCAGAGGAGTTTCGGAAATGTCTAAGCGCCTGGTGTTCCCGGTAGCTATTCTGCTTGCTGGATTCACGCTCTCTCCCGTTCTGCGCGCGCAAACCCCCGCGCACAAAGCGGCTGCAGTAGAAGCCCAGCCGGATAAATGGAACAGCATCCCGCCGATCAAACCGTTTTACGCCGGGAAGAAGTCAGGCCCGGCTCCGAAGCGTGACCTGTCAGGCGTATGGGACGCAGCCGAAGCGGACGGAGGACGCCAGCCCAGCGGCGCAATAGAGCATCCGGCACTGATGAAACCCCGAGGACAGGGCATCGAAGGAGGCCAGCCGGACGAAACAGGCATTATGCATCCATTGTCGTACACGCCCGAAGGGCTGGCAGCTCTCAAGGCCAACATGCCTTCCGGGCCCGGCGTCAGACAAGTCCCCGCCTCGCTATCGAATGATCCGATGGACCAGTGCGACCCGATCGGTTTCCCGCGCATGGAACTTTATGAACTGAGGACCTTCGAGCTCCTTCAGAATGCCAACCAGGTGGTTTACTTAAATCAATACTTCGGCAACTTCCGTGTCATCTGGACGGACGGCCGGGAACTTCCCAAGGACGCCGAGCCGCGGTGGAACGGCTACTCGGTCGGAAAATGGGTGGACGACTACACGTTCGTGGTCGAGACGACCGGGCTGAATCCCAGAAGCTGGCTCGATCACGCCGGCCGTCCGCACAGCGATGCTCTGCGCGTGGAAGAGCGGTTTCACCGCGTGGATCATGACAACATGGAGCTCACCGTGACGATTTACGACCCGAAGATGTATGCCGAACCCTGGGTGGGCCTCAACAAGTTCCCTCTCCACTTGCAACCAGCCGGATTCGATATGCAGGAATTTCTCTGCTCACCAATCGATTTTGCGGAGTATAAGAAGCAGGTTGAGGATTCGGTCCTTCCTGCGCCCGAAAAGAAGTAGCGAACGCGAATCCACATTGATTAAGTTGGTTCCCGGTCTCACTTCGAAGTGCCGGCCACACACGCAGTAGGATTACTGCCGCCCCGATCAATATCGCATGAAAGAAATTAACTGTTTAGTATTTAACGGTATTATATACGTTCCTTCTCATGTCAGATCGGGGTTCCAGTACTATGAGAGCTAGCCTAAAGACACCATGGCTCCTGCTGTCAATGATGCCGTTCTTGATCTGTCCTCTGTTGAGTTGTGGGAATACATCCGGGGTTCCCTCGTCGCCGGCACCTACTTTCACCTTGTTCGACCCTCCGGGCGCCGTTGGCACTGTCACTACCAGCATTAACTCGGCGGGGGAGATCGCGGGAACCTACATCACAGCTGGCGTTTTATACCACGGCTTCTTGCGCTCTCCCGACGGCACAATCACTACCTTCGACGTCCCAGCTGCTGGGACCAGCTCTGTTGAAGGCACGTTCGCCGTGAGCATAAACACGGCTGGGGCGATCACCGGGTACTACATTGACGCCAGCCACAACTATCATGGCTTCTTGCGCGCTCCCGACGGGACGATCACCGCTTTCGACGTACCCGGTGCCGGCACGGCCCTCAATCAAGGCACATCCGCCGTGAGCATAAACACGGCTGGGGCGATCACGGGATACTACGTTGACGCGAGCTACAATCATCACGGCTTCCTGCGCGGTACCGACGGCACGGTCACGACCTTCGATGGTCCCTCTGTTTTTTTCACCGCGCCCAACAGCATCAATGCGGCAGAGGAGATCACGGGACAATACTTCGATCTCGGCGGAACCCACGGCTTCCTGCGCGCTTCCGACGGCACGTTTACCATTTTCGATGTCCCAGGTCCCAACTCCACCAGTCCCCTACAGTGCGCATATCCGTGTGGGCCAGGGATCAATCCAGCCGGGATGATCGTGGGAGACTACCAGGACGCGAGCCATCTGTTTCACGCCTTTCTGCGCGCTCCAGGTGGCGCCATCACTACCTTCGACGCCCCGGGCGCTGGCTCAGGCTCCGGTCAGGGGACGTTCGCACTAGGCATCAACGCGGCCGGGACGATCACGGGATATTATAGCGACGCAAGCTCTGTGAATCACGGATTCCTGCGCGCTCCCGACGGCACCCTCGCCACCTTCGACGCCGCGAGTGTCGGCACAACCCCCGGCAACGGCACATTGGCCCTGAGCATCAACTCAACCGGAGCGATCACAGGAATCTACGTTGACGCCGCGAGCGTTTATCATGGCTTCCTGCGGGACTAGGATCGCTCCGGCGGGTGGCGCAAACTTTAGAGATGGGCTTGAATTTCCGTGTGCGGCAGCCCTTCACGTGTTTTGTGAAGGGTGCGAGTTTTCCTCCTGTCTCGTGTGGGTACGACGCGCTCAACGAGCTAACACAGAAGGCTTTTCGGCTACGATGCGCTCCATGTTGACGTGACCCGCCCCCGTAATCAATTCGAATCAAAATCGCAACAACCAACAGGACGTTCCCGCGCATCTAAGCTAGTGTGGAGTTGTAGTTTTACCGATACCGCAGTCGGAGCGGGGCCCGTCGATGATTCTGGCGCTGGTGATGGCGATCCTGGGGGTTGTGGGCGTGGCGCTGTTGCTTCGTCCCTGGCCTTTTTTCCTTCCTGCTGAAGAATCTGATTCCTACCATGACCGGAACGTGGCCGTGGAATTCGTCAAGTGGGTGGAGCGGCAGGCGCTGGCGCGCGGATTGAATGTGCGCGGCGTGGCGCGGCCCGTGCCGCTCGAATGCAAGAAGTGCGGCAAGTCCTCCAACTATTTCGTCTATCCCGACGAGGTGTGCGAACGCTGCTGGCGCGCCACCCTCAAGCCCGTTTCCACGACCGCCAAGGAACACCGGCCTTAGTTTGATTTCCCACGACCGACTAATTGTGAGTCGCTGATTGCGGCGCTGGACGCAGGAATTTGTGGCGCAGGCTTCCAGCCTGTGGGGGTTGGGCCTTGCAAGGACTAAAACCCACAGGCTGGAAGCCTGCGCCACTGGCCCCCGGCACACAAGATTTGCTGTCAAGTGTGGTGTACCGGCTGAACCCTGGGAACGCCAATCTCCTGATTGGCGCGACGCAAAACGCTAATCGGGAGATTGGCGTTCCCAGGGTTCTATCGCCGAATCTTGTGAGACAAATGGAATAGGTCTTGCCTGTGAACGCGCCACGCTTTGCCGCCTACTACCCTTGAGTTCCCCAGACCCCGCAGTACAATGATTTGTCGCGGAGGTCACAATCACATGGAAGTTTTTCTGACGGGCGCCACGGGTTATATCGGAAGCGCGGTTGCGGAAGCGTTGCAGAAAGCGGGGCACAAAGTAACCGGCCTCGCGCGCACTCCGGAAAAGGCAAAGCAGCTTGAGGCGCGCGGAGTCCGCGCGTGTATGGGCGACCTGCTCAAACCGGAAACCGTTGCCGCGCCGGCGCGCGCCGCCGAGGGCGTGATCCACACAGCTAACACCAACGACGCGAACTCGGCGCAGGCGGACGCGGCCGCCGTGCGCGCGATGCTAAAAGCTCTCGAAGGCACCGGAAAACCGTTTGTCTACACAAGCGGCGTGTGGGTGCTGGGCTCCACCGGAGACAAAGTAGCGGACGAAGAGATGCCTGTGAATCCGACGCCGCTCGTCGCGCATCGTCCGGCCATCGAAAAGGAAGTCCTCAGCTACAAGGGCCGCGGCGTGCGCGCGATCGTGGTCCGCCCCGCGCTTGTCTACGGGCGAGGAGGCAGCATACCAAGAATGCTCGTCCAGTCTGCCCGGGAATCGGGTGCGACGCGTTACGTCGGGGACGGCCAGAACCGCTGGCCATTTGTGGACGTCGATGACCTTGCGCAGCTCTACGTCCTGGCGCTGGAGAAAGCCGCGCCGGGGTCGCTCTACAACGCGGCGCACGGCCCCTCATACCGCGTGAGCGAAGTGGCCGAAGCCGCGAGCATCGGCGCGGGCACCAAGGGCAAGACGCAAGCTTTGCCGCTCGAGGAAGCGCGCAAAACGATGCATGCGTTTGCGGACGCGCTGGTCCTCGATCAGCAGATAAGCGGCGAGAAAGCCAGGAAGGAACTGGACTGGTCGCCGCGCGCGGCGTCGGTGCTGGAGGATTTGAAAACTGGATCGTACACGCGGTAGGCGTCCCAATCCTGATCGAGGTGGCTCAACCCGCGAGCGCTGCAGTCAGCCGGCTCATATCGGGCTGGCTTTCGAGAGATTTGACGAGTTCGATTACCGTCGCGGCTTTTTGCGACGGCCATTTGGCGAATTCGGCGTTGCCGCGGAACTTGTCGGCTACTTCTTCATAAGTCATGGGATTTTCCGGGCTTCCCTTCGCGGGCTCCGTGCGGCCTGAAATGTTTTTCCCGTCCTTCAAGTAAATTTTTAGGATGCTCTGCTCGACGAGCATGGCTTGCAGCGAAGCTCCCTGCAGTTCCAGCTTGTTGAATTCCGGGTCCACGTAATACCGCACGCGGCGGATCATGTCCTGCACGTCGGGGCGCTGCACGACCGCGTCGGTGAACGAGCTCAGAGTCGCCTTGCGTTCGAGCAGCAAGATGGTCATGGCATATTCCATGCTGAATTTTCCCTGCAAGCCGGTCGTCGGGTGGTGCTGAAAGAGCGTCTTGTAGTTGCTCAGGTTCCCGCCGACTTCGACCTTCTCCACATCCGCGGCTTTGATGTCGTTCTTCTGAATGAGGCGCAGCATCTCGTCCATCACTTGCTGCTGGATCGTGCCGCAGGGAAACCGCTTGATCAAATCTCCGGGCGAGGCGAACATCCACGGTTTTCCCAGGCTATTGACGATCACTTTCGGATCAAACCCTCCGCCCACCTGGAAAAAACCGAGCGGCGCTTCCAGAATATCCGGCGCAGCCGTCCAGCCAATGGCCGCCAGGTCGGCGGCGACGCTGCCGTTTTCGCCGGCGTGCCCAGCGTGAAACGGTTTCGTCATGGAGCCAAAATTATCGCGCAGCCCGCTGGCTTCGGACCCGGCGATGGCCAGCGCGATGGCGGTCTTGTCCGCATCCAAGCCGCGAAGTTTCGCGCATGCCGCGGCGCTTCCAAAAGTTCCGATGGTGCCCGTCGTGTGGTAGCCGTCCTGCTGGTGGCGGGGCGAAACCGCGTCGCCGATCTTGTCGGCGACTTCGACGCCCACATGAAATGCGAGCATCAGGTCTTTGCCGCTGCGGCGGCTAAGCTCGCATAACGCAAAGGATGGCGGAAGAACGGGCGCCGCAACGTGCATCGCCGAGCCGGTGTCGTCGTAATCGTCCGCATGGATGGAGACGCCGTTGGCCAGCGCCGCGAAGCGCGGATGGACTTTCATTTTCGTTCCAACGATGCTGGAGTTTCCGCCGCAAGGGCCGAGCGATTCGATGTATTGCCGGATGATAGGCCCGGCGGTCGAAGCGGACCCGGCCAGAGCCAGGCCGAACCCGTCCAAAATAGTTTTCTTGCCGAGGGCGATCACGTTCTCGGGAATGTCCTCGTACTTCGTGTTCACGATAAATTCGGAGACATATTTGGTCAGCCCCGGCGCCTTGGCTAATTCCTCCGCGGGGTTCGCCAAAGCTTCCGCGCGTTCGCCGCTCAGCGCCAAGCCGGCGAGAGCCAGCGATGTCTTGCAGAAATCACGTCGAATCATGGGAGGTCACCTGTAGGACAGGCTTCAGCCTGTCGGGTTTCATTTTTTCTCGCGCTACCAGTGCGACAGGCTGAAGCCCGTCCTACCAATGTTCTCGGAAGCGCCATCACCCATCGCTGCGGGCGAAGAGTTTCAGAATACGTCAGTCCCGGCTGAGTTTCCTTCACGGAATGGTGAGAGTCAAGGGCGTGACGCAAGGCGGAGACATTTCAAGCGCCGAGCCTGCTGCCCGACGAGTTTCCGCTAAACGATTGACACACTTCTCCCATGAGCGGAGAATGCGCGGCAGTTCCCTCACGAGCGCGGATTCCTTTTGGCATCAAGGAGGACAATGTGACGCAGAAATTTCTCTGGCGTGGGGTCTTAATTGTCGCTCTCTGTATGATCCTTGCCATTCCCACCCGGGCGGATCAACTAGGTGATGACATACGCAATGCCGTGATCGGAATCGTGGCCGTCTCGGTCGCCCTGGTAGTCATAACCGTTGTGATCGTTCACGAATCGAGGAAAAAAAGAACTGTTATGGGCTGCGTCATTTCGGGAGCGAACGGGATGAGCGTGACGGACGAAAAAGACAAGCGGATTTACGTGCTTACTGGCAACACGGCAGACATCAAGACGGGCGATCGATTTACCTTGCATGGCAAAAAGTTGAAACTGAAGGGCGCCAACGCACCGCTCGGCTGGGAAGTAAACAAGGAAACCAAGGACTTGGGCGCCTGCCAGCCTTAGACGTTTTTTGATTTGAAAACCGAGCCACGCTCTCGCCGTCGACGGCTCACGCGCGACCTCGCTCCGGCCTCAATGGCAAATGGCATTGGATCAAACCGCGCATTGTTCCAGCTAGAGTATCCCTGACGTCACAAGCTGCAACCCTCCCGCTTACGATTCTGAAAATTGTGCGTTACTATTTTTATCAATTCGTGTGAGATCACAGCGCAAGGCCAGCCCAGCGGTTTGTTTTCAACAATAGGAGAATCAGAGGATGCGAATCATAAAATTAGTTTTGATGCTGGCAATTTTGTCCGCAGTCCCCGTGTTTGCTCAGGCGCCGCCCTCTTACGGGCCGGGCCAGCTTGACGATCTAGTGTCCCGCATCGCGCTCTATCCCGACCCGCTCGTGGCGCAAATTCTTGCCGGCGCCACGTATCCCGACCAAATTCCCGACGCGGCGCGCTGGGCGGATCAACATCATTACCTAACCGGACAGGCCCTGGCCAACGCGATCCAGGGAGATCAACTTCCATGGGATCCCAGCGTTCAGGCGCTGCTGCCCTTCCCATCCGTGCTGGAGATGATGTCTTCCGACATGAATTGGACCACCGACCTCGGAAATGTGTTCCTGGCGCAGCAGCAGGATGTGATGGACGCGGTCCAGCGGGAGCGGCGAAAGGCTCGTGACTACGGGTATCTTCGGAGCAACGGGCAGATTGTCGTTGGCGGCGGCCCCTACATTACGATCATGCCGGTAAACCCCGCCTTCGTCGTGGTGCCTTACTACGACCCGCGAATCGTGTACTTCCCGCCGCGTCCGGGATTCTTCGTCGGCGGCGGGATTCGTTTCGGCTTTGGCGTGACGCTCGGAGGATTCTTCCGGCCGTGGGGCTGGGGCTACAACCGCTTTGACTGGGGCGGGCACGGCGTGTTCATCAACAACGCCCGCTGGGGGCGGACCTGGTACAACCGCGGCGCATACGTTCATCCCTACGAAGGCATCCATCGATTCGGGCCAGCCGAGCGCGTCCCGGAACGGCATGAGCTGGAAGGACGGTCCGAGCACGAGCGCACGTATGAACGGGAAGGACGCCGGGCGCCAGAGGAACATCGTGGCGGCGGAGACCATGGCCACGGTGACGATCACGGCCACCGGTAAACCGCATTTCGCGCTGTTGTAGAGGCCACCTTCAGGTGGGCACTATAGATTCAAGCAGATGCTCATCCGCTGCGGCGGATGAGCGCCACACCTAAAAGGCGTGCAATCAAGCCGCGCTTTTCCGTTTCCGGTTCGCCCACACCAGCCCGGCGAGCCCCAGGAAAACCAGAACACTTCCGCGCACCGCCCAGCGCATTTCCCCGCTCATGGGACTGCCAAGCAGGACATTCATTCCCTGCAGGATCCAGACGCTGCCGAGTAAGACAAGAAGTACTCCCACGATGTTCAAAACGATTCGCATAGTTCCTCCATTAATCCAAGCACGAACCCTTCCCTTGAGAAACTTTAAGGGCAAGCCAACCGCGTCGCGGCAAGCCTAGTGGCACAGGCTTCAGCCTGTGGGGTTTCGTGCTTGCAATTTCCAAAACCCACAGGCTGAAGCCTGTGCCACCAATTAAGTCCGCTGCAAGAGCGGGCGCAACTCACGGATGTCCTTCACTTTTTCGAGGTTCAGCACTTTCTCGATTAAGGCATCGCATTTGTTAGCGCCTAGTACAGGAACGATGAGGTCGCGCGCTTTTGCGACCACCTCTTCGCGGCTCATCGGATTTTCGGGCGTGCCGCGCACGGATTCGACGCGTTCGGTCAGCTTGGTTCCGTCGTTCAGCGTGACTTCGACGATGGCCACGCGCTTGGGGATCAGTTTTTCCAGTTCGTCGTCGCCGATGAGCTGCACCTTGGCGCGCACGCGCAGGACTTCCGGATCTTGCATACGCGGCTTGTCGTGCGCCGCTTTGAAGGAGGCGGTCTTGTCGATGATCATCACCGCGACCATGTGTTGCAGGCAAATGTCGGGCATCTCCCGATTGTTTACGGTGTAGGCCGCGCTCGTCGCGTCACGCACGATGACTTGCTTCACCTGGTCCGGCTCGAAGGGATGCTTCTTCAGGATCAGTTGCAGCGCGTCGAGCGGCGATTGGATGGGGCCGCCGGTCGTCCATCGCTTGAGCGTGGTCATCGTCACTTCGTACCGCTCGCCTAGGCCTTCGACCATTTTTCCAGGATCGGCTTTGGGATTGTAGGACAGGACGAAATTGTCGGGGCCGGACATGACGTCGGTGACGGCCGTCCAGCCCAGTTGGACCATCAGCGCCGCGTTCACCCCGTTGCGCGCGCTGCTTCCGCCGAACACAAACCCTTTCTCGATGTGGTCGGTATCGCGCCGCCACGAGGCAAAGCCGGCGCCCGCCTGCTGGGCGGCGTAGTCGAGCAGCCAGCGCATTTGTTGCGCGTTCAGGCCCATCGCGCAGCCGGCCGCAGCCGAAGAGCCAATGGTTCCCACCAGAACGTGTGTGTCTTTTAGAATGGGACCTGTCCCAACCGTCTGAAACGCGCGCATCCCAATGTCGTAGCCAAGAACCACGGCGCGCGTGAAGTGCTGCCCGCTGATGCCTTCTTTTTCACCGATCGCCAGCGTGGCCGGCACGATGGAGCTGCCGGGATGCGCTCCCCCTCCGGTGTAGTCGTCGTCCGTCTCGTCGGAATGGGCGAGTTCCCCGTTGGCGATGGCCGCCTCGATGGGTCCAAGGAGAACATCCGAAGCGACCACCGTGCAAGTGCTCGGTCCGCCGTAAGCACGCGCAAATTTCAGGGCCATGCGTCCCGGAGGAAGCTCGGAGCCGGAAATCATGGCGGCAAAGGTATCCAGGATGTGGTGCTGAGTTTCTTGCAGAACTTTTTCTGGTAACGCGGAGTTGCGAGCTTCGCTCATGTAGGCGCTGAGCTTGGCCATCATTGGACTGACATCTTCGGCGGCCAATTCCGGGCCACGCGGAATTGCCGCGGCTGCGAGGACCCACGCCGCGCGTTTCACCAGTTCCCGCCGAGTCAAATTCTTCTTGAAGTTTCCGCGCGGAATATGCGCATCTCGATCGGGTCCCATAACTAGTCTCCCGCCATCTTGAATTGTAGTTTTCGTCCCGGCTCGTACCGGGCGAATCGTGTGGAGGCATTGTATCTGAGATTCCCGCCACGAGCGCTCAAGAGCCAAGTCCATTTGCTGAGCGGTAGTTTTGGTTCATGTAGCGCCCGTCCGCCGCGGCGGACGGGCATCTGCTTGATCCCGAGGTGCCCGCCTGAAGGCGGGCGCTACAAATTCGCCCGTATGAGATTCCTCGAAATGAAACTGGACGCACCTGCGTTCCTCGCAATGATTCCCGTGTTCGCGGTGGTATCATCCCATGCGCAAATGACACCGACTCGCATCCCGCTGACGCCAAATCAAGTCCGCGGATTCTGGGCGGCGTGGGGCGGATGGGTGCTCGATGGCATGGATTCCTTCATCTACGCGCTCGTTCTGGTTCCGGCGCTGCGCGAGCTGCTTCCTCGATCAGGAATTGCGCCCACGACCGCCAATATCGGATATTACGGCGGGATTCTGTTCGCCCTGTTCCTGGTGGGATGGGGGACGGCTCTCTTGTGGGGGCCGGTCGCCGACCGGTTTGGGCGCGTCCGCACCTTGATGCTCACCATTATTTGTTTTTCACTTTTCACATTGCTCAGCGCATTTTCCACGAACATCTGGATGCTCGCCGTGCTTCGGCTTCTGGCCGGAATCGGCATCGGCGGAGAATGGGGGATCGGCGCGACGCTCATCTCTGAAGAGTGGCCGGAAGAGCGGCGAACCATGGGCGCGGGCATGATGCACACGGGCTATTACTTCGGATTTTTTCTGGCCGCGCTGGCGAATTATTTTGTCGGCAGCCGGTACGGCTGGAGATGGATGTTCGTGGTCGGCGGCGTGCCGGCGCTGCTCGTGATCCTGATTCGCAAAGGAATGACCGAACCTGCGCGCTGGGAAGCGAAACGAGGACTGCTTGCCAATAAATTGACGATGCGACATACGTTTTTGGAAATATTTTCGCCGCGATATCGTCTACGCACGCTGCTCAATCTGATGTACCAGCTTGTCTCCACAATTGGTTTGTGGGCGGGCTCGGTGTACGTGCCGGCCGCGATCACGTATTTGGCCGCGCAAGCAGGGCACTCAACATTTCAAGCGGCACGACTCGCGTCCTATGGCACGGCGATCCTTTCCATCGGAACGATCCTGGGCGCGCTCAGCGTTCCCGGCATTGCCGACCGGCTGGGACGCCGAGTCAATCAGGCGATTTTTTATTCGCTGATGTTCGTGGTCATCGTGGTGACGTTCGGATATGTTTTCTACCTGCAGACGGACGCGCTGAAATGGTTCTTCGTCTGCCTCTTTTTCCTCGGGATTGGCGGAGCGAATTACACCGTATATTCTTTCTGGTTGCCGGAGCAGTATGAAACTGAATGCCGGGCGAGCGCCCTAGCGTTCGCGCAAAATGTGGGACGCTTCGCAGGCGCGGGCGCTACATTTCTCGTCGGAGTGGGAGTGCGACATTTTGAAACGCTGGGCATTCCCGTGGCGCTCACGTCTGTAGCTTTCATCGTCGGGCTATTGCTCCTTCCCTTTGGTGTGGAAACGAAAGGCAAGCCTTTGCCCGCTTAATTTGCATCATGAGGATGGAAGATGACTCAGGAACGCGACGCGCAAGCAAAAACGGAAATCCGCGACGGGATGAGAATCGATTGGGACGCCCCGATCTCCATGGATGATGGCATCGTCCTGCGCGCCGACGTTTTCCGTCCGGCGAGCGAAGGACGCTATCCCGTGTTGCTCACGTATGGGCCTTACGCAAAAGGGCTCGCCTTCCAGGATGGCTACCCCGACGCATGGGAAACCATGGCGCGGAAGCATCCGGACGTGGTGGCGGGCTCGACGAACCGCTACCAAAACTGGGAAGTGGTGGACCCGGAGAAATGGGTGCCGCACGGCTACGCCTGCGTGCGAGTGGACAGCCGAGGCTGCGGACGCTCGCCCGGCTATGTCGATCCCTTCTCGCCGCGCGAGACGCGCGATTTTGCCGCATGCATCGCCTGGGCCGGCGAACAGCTCTGGAGCAACGGCAAGGTTGGCCTCAACGGCATTTCGTATTACGGGATCAATCAGTGGCAGGTGGCGACGCTACAGCCGCCTCACTTGGCGGCGATGTGCGTTTGGGAAGGAGCGGCGGAGTGGTACCGCGATACTTCGCATCACGGCGGGATTTATTGCACGTTTTGGGCGAACTGGTACGACATGCAGGTCAAGACCGTGCAGTACGGGCTTGGAACGCGCGGGCCGAGCAGCCGCACGACGGGTGATCTCGCCTGCGGCCCGGAAACTTTGACTGAGGTGGAGCTGGCTGCCAACCGGTGCAATTTCGGCGCCGACCTCCTGGCGCATCCGCTCGACGACGAATACAGCAAAGGCCGCTCGCCCGACTGGTCCAAGGTGAACGTGCCGCTGCTCTCTGCCGCGAATTGGGGCGGCCAGGGACTGCATCCGCGCGGCAATTTCGAAGGTTTTATGCGCGCCGCGTCGACACAAAAATGGCTGGAAGTGCATGGGATCGAGCACTGGACGCACTTTTATACCGATTACGGCCGCGAAATTCAGAAACGTTTTTTTGATCACTTTTTGAAGGGCGAAAAAAATGGCTGGGACCGCGAGCCGCGCGTGCTGTTGCAGGTGCGCCACCTCGAGCGTTTCGAGGAGCGCGTGGAGAAGGATTGGCCGCTCGCGAGCACGCAATGGACGAAATTTTATTTCGATTTTGCGAACGGCGCGCTGGTTAGGCAGCCGCCTGCGGAGCCTGCGAGCCATTCGTTTGAGGCGATGGGCGACGGCGTCACGCTGATGACGCCGCCGCTAACGGCCAAAACCGAAATTACGGGCCCTTCGGCAGTAAAACTATTTCTTTCCTCGAGTACGGAAGACGCCGATGTCTTCGTTGTGTTGCGCGTTTTCTCCCCGGACTTGAGGGAAATTGTTTTTCAGGGAGCGATCGATCCGCATACGCCGGTCGGCCAAGGCTGGCTGCGGGCGTCACACCGGAAGCTCGATCCCGCACTCTCAAAGCCGTGGCGCCCGTATCACATGCATGACGAGTTGCAGCCCTTGAAGCCCGGCGAGCCCGTGGAGTTGGATGTGGAGATCTGGCCAACCAGCATCGTGGTCCCCGCAGGCTACCGGATCGCGCTCACGATTCGCGGGAAAGATTACGAGCACGCCTGCCAGGGCGGCAGACTTTCCAACTTCAAGAATGAACTTCGAGGCTGCGGGCCGTTTCTGCATGACGATCCCACCGACCGTCCATGAAACTTTTTGCGGGCGTGACAACGCTGCACGGCGAAAAAAACCGGCAGCCTTATGTACTTCTGCCGGTCATTCCGCACATGTAGGACAGGCTTCAGCCTGTCTGGTTTTGACTTTCTCGCGCCGCAAAAAACAGACAGGCTGAAGCCTGTCCCACCGGAATCGCGAAAAATATATCGCTCGCGATGAC
>CAVUDA010000021.1:0-15888 GCA_963740035.1 uncultured Acidobacteriota bacterium | reverse complement strand
TTTTCCAACCGGCCGCTGGGCGGGAATCGACAGAAAGGATTTGCCGACAATGGCTTCGGCGCACACACCGGAGACACTGCTGCGCGAGGTTCTGTCCACCGCGCGGTTGCCCATCCTGCATCCCGATCAGCGACTGGATGACGCGTTGCGATTCATTCAGGGGCACCCCTTGTTGCCGGTAGTCGGGCGGGCAGGCTCGCGCAAGCTGGAGGGCGTCCTTTCGCTGCCGGACATCCTGACCGCGTATCAGAGAGCTTCCTGAAATTTATTTTCCGTGGAAAATCTGGGAGGATGCGATGTTTTTGTACGACAGCCACTCTTGGCTGTCCGGGGTTTGCGTTTGGCGGCGGGTCAAATTACCCGCTTGCGGCTTACAAAGCCGCACAGCCAAGAGTGGCTGTGCTACTACACAAATCACCGCGCCAAGTCTGACGCATAGACCAGCCGGACACCCTGCCGTTCCGCCTCGGGCAACATTTCGTTGAGCACTTCCAGCGTCTCCGGATGCGGGTGGCCGATCGCCAGCGCCGAGCCTTTTTCCCGGGCATCGCGAATGGCCAGCGCAAATTGTTTGCGGATGGCCGGGACCGATTGCTCGTCGTCCAGAAACACGTTGCGCCTGGTGGTTGCGACGCCTGCCGCATGCGCCGCCGATTCCGCGACCGTCGCCACGGTCGTGCGGCTGTCGATAAAAAACAAATTGCGCTCGTGCAGCAAAGGCATCAATTCGTCCATTAGTTTTTGATCGGAGGTGCCGAGCGAGCCTTCGTGATTGTTGACGCCCGCGGCATACGGGACCGTGTCCAGCATGCCCTCGAACGTTTGCTCCACGGCGGCCGATGCCATGCCGGGATGCAACTCGATCAGTTCGTCCTTGTCTCCCGCATTCGAGGCCATGGGCAGATGCAGCATCACCTGATAGCCGCGCCGGTGCGCCTCTTCGGCAATTTCGCCAGAGTTTGCCTCGTGCGGGAGGACGGAAATCGTCAGCGGATACGCGATCCGGAACAGTGAGTCAGCTTGCGCGCGGTCGTTTCCAAGATCGTCGATCACGATGGCGAGTCGCGGGCGTCCCGGCGCCGCGGACGCAACTTCCGCTTTCGGCAGCGGCGTAATCAGATGGATCGATTGCGTCCGCCGGCCATCCATCAGGTAGTCGAAGCGCTCCAGGCCGGGCGCCCCAGGCCGCGTAACGCGCTGCAAGTGGTGAAATTCCGCAACGCGCGCCAGTTCCGCTTCGATCGCATCGTGCGCGGCCCGGTCCGGCGCGCCCCCTTTGCTGGGCGGCACGGTGATGTAAATGTGATCGGCGACAAGCGCCTGCTGTTTGCCTGGCTGGCGCGCGGCAAATTCGGGGCGCATGCCCACTTCGGCGCGTCCGCCGCTGGCGTTTCGCGCGGCAAACACAAATTCACGTGTAATATTTCGGATTCCCACGGTTGACAGGGGAGCGGATTTTTTCTTGCAGCCTGCCGCGAACAACAACGCGGCCGCGAGCAGGAAAAGTGGGATGGAACGCGGAGAGAAAATTTGCGCAGCGAGTTGGCCGAGCGAGTCCGGTCGGCGATTCACACTTCAGGCAGCCTTTTGGGCCTCGCCACCTTTGAGCAGTTCGAGACCCTTGTTGTAGACAGGGTCGTCCGCTTTGGGCAACTGGCCGGGACCGAGCGGGGCCTCGTCCTCCAGATCGGAGGGTTCGGCGGATGGATCGACCGCCTTGGGACCCACTTCCACCGTGGGAGAAACACCATCCTCCACGATGGATTTGCCGTCAGGCGTAGAATAGAACGCGACCGTGAGGATCAGCGCGCCGCCGTCATCGAGCGGGATAATTTTTTGTTCGGAAGCTGCGCCGAACGTGCGCTCGCCGACCAGATCGCCGCGCTTGTTGCCCTTGATCGCTCCGGCCAGAACTTCCGCCGCGCCCGAGGTGCTCGGCGAGATCAGGACGTCCACCGTGGAGTGCCACACGGCCTTGTCCGCCTCGGCATCGAAATCCTTGCGCGACACGGTTTGTCCTTCGAGCGAGGCAATCCTCCCGGAAGTCAGGAAAAGTTGCGCGGCCACGACGGCTTCGCTTGCGTCTCCGCGCGTGCATTCGCGCAGATCAAGAAGCAATTTGTGCACGCCCTGCTTGTCGAATTGCACCAGTTTGTCATGCAGCTCGGAAACATCCAGCGGTTCGAGCGCGGGCAGGCGGATGTACGCGACATCGTCGCCGACGCGGTCTGCCACAACATGCTCCGGGCCGATCACCGTGCGGTTGATGCTGATTTCCTGCGGTTCCGTTTTCCCGCGCCGGATCACAGCCACTTTCACGGGAGTTCCTGGGGCGCCCTGCAACAAAGCGTTGGCCTGCCCGACGGACATATCGCGCGTCGCGAATCCGCCGATCGATTCCAGAATTTCGCCGCTGCGCAGCGCGGCCTTCCCGGCCGGACCGTCCGGAACCACCGAAACAACCACGATATACCCGTACTTCTTCGACACGGTCATGCCCGTTTCGCCGTGCACTGCATTCTTGGTTCGGTCGCGATAGTCGGCATACTCGCGCGGGCTCAGGTAGCCGGACAGGGGATCGAGCGATTCGAGAAGTCCATGCATGGCGCCGGAAGTTACGACGGCCATGTTGGGCTCATCCACATAGTCTTCCTGAATGTGCTGCAGGACCTCGCCAAACACGCTTAAGGATCGGTAAGATTTGTCGTCCGTGGTTTTGCCCAGCACATAGCCCAGACCGACGTAAAGAAACACCACCACGGAAAGTGTGACCACGGATATTCTAGCGAGGCGGCTCATCGTTGTTGTTAGCCTCATCCACGAAGATAAAATCCTAATTATGATAGCACGACTAACGCACAGGACGCGCGGCGATTCTCGACGGGGTCGCGGGCCAGTTATTGTTGGCGCGACAGACAATGTTCTTTCTATTGGGAGTCCCGGAGGGACGATGTACCGTAGCCCACTGCGGAAGCGGAGGGAGCATGTCCAACTCGCCACAAACAAACCCCGGCAGGGGCAGCACATCTGTCTAACTCACAAGGACTTAGGCCATTACACCAGGCTGGCCGCCCATTCCGCTTGCCTTACGAGCGAACAGAATGCCTGGCACTCAGTAAGGCACAATCTTATCCACTGGCGTGAGATACGTCTGGGAAATCCGGTCCTGCCAGCAAAGCTGATCTTCATCCCAGAGCGCCCAAACGAAGCCCAGAAAGCACGTCCCCGCTGAGATTATATAACCAAAGCTTCTCCACACCATTTGGCGCGACGTAGGCATGCCGCCGTCAAAGCTGACGACTCGCAAGCCGCGCAGCATCATGCCCGGCGTCGAGCCGCCGAATACCGTGAAGAGCGCGAAATATTGGGCGTAGAAAAGCGCCAGCGTGGCGACTGCTACGGACAAGTCCACCTTGTTGAACCCGATATGCCCGCCCAGAACTGTAAAGAGCGCGAGCATTCCTCCGTAACTGAACAGCAGCAGCCCCACGTCCACAATCGCCGCCCTGCGGCGCTCCGGAAGCGAAGCGACGGAATACGTGTGCGCATGCGATAGACTTGCGCCAGGCGTTGAAGTAGCAGGCCAATGGGCATTGCTGCCTGCCGCGGCAGTCTCCAGATTGGGAATCGAGATTTCAAATCGTTCGTTGCGATGCGCGCGCGAGGCAACCGCCTTCCTGGCAGCCGCCGGCGAGGCAAACTCCGCCAATGCTCGGGAGGTTTCCAGTGGGCGTGAGGGATCGGACTCGAAGGGCAGAGCCGATTGCAATTCGGCGGACGCACTACCCCGGCGGCGGGCTCGATAATCCTGAAGCCTGCTGGAAACTTCGCGCCGCCATTCGGGCTCGACGGCCAGATTTCCTTCGGTAGGAGTGGCTACTCGGCGCGAGACCGACGATCGTCCGAGCCCGCCCAAAGGGGCGTCGCAGAAACAACACAAATCGGACGGGTCGCCGTTCACGGCGCCGCAATGCTGACAGGTTTTTATCACCGTTCCGTTTTGCGCTGCGGATGTCTCGCCGAACGGAAATCGGGAGTCGAAGGCATTCTATCAGCAACGCGCCGCCGCGAAAAGATTTGCATCAAACTGTCGCGAATTGAATACCCCAGGCAGCCCCGCACGCACCAATCGCTATCTATAGCTAGCGGAACCGGACAGAACCGATTGACCGTTGCGAACGCAGGCACTATTTTCACACTGATCGTTTCACGTGAAGCGTGGAGCATGCAGGTGGTTTCTGATCATTGAAGGGAACGCTGCCCTCTCCGTCCCGAAGAACACAGGACGGAGAGGCCTCTACAAAAACGTAACCCGTGTCCGCGGTAGGTTTTGTAGAGGCCGCCCGTCTTTGGGGCGGGCAGCTTTTCGATCTGTCCATTATTCAAACTGAGGCACTACCAGCAAGCTGGAATCATTGTAAGCCTTCTGAGGGGATGCTAGGCTAACGAGCTATTTTCAACAATGCCCTTACAGCTTCTTCCTTCTCCTGGTTACGAGTCGGGCTCCACTTGGAGCCCGCTGGAAATATTTGCGGCGCCAACTCATGAAACTCTTTCATAAATTCGGTGTCGCGGTCCGGGGGCGCGTCCTTCTTGGTCTCACCGTGATTCTCTTTATGCTTCGTGGGGCCGCCGCCCAGGAAATCATTCCGCCATCCTCATCGGGCGAGGCCAGCGTGCGCCTCGAAGCCGAACAGCAACGCAAGGAAGGCGACCTCTACTTCGCGGACGGCAAGGTCGAAATTCAGTACAAGAATCTTCGCTTGCGCGCCGACCATGTGCAGTACAACACCAAGACGTATTTGGCCACGGCCCACGGTCACGTCCTGTTCGATGTGGACACGCAACACCTCACGGCGGAATCCGCCGATTTCAACGTGCAAAGCGGAGAAGGCCGCTTCGAGCAGGTGCGCGGCGAAGTCATGGTGGAACACAGGCCGAACGCAAACGTTCTGATTTCGCCGAATCCGCTGACCTTTGAAGCGCAGGAAGTGCGGCGGCTCGACGCACAGACCTATTGGATCGAACATGCCTGGCTCACCGTCTGTGAGCCGGAAAAACCCAGCTGGAAGTTCTCCACCACGCATGCCACGCTTCATGTGGATCGTACGGTCGCCATGCTCAACGCCAACTTCCAGCTGTTCCGTCTCCCGCTCCTGTATTTCCCTTACGCGTCGGTGCCCGCGGGGCGCACATTGCGAAAATCAGGGCTGTTGATACCGGAATTCGCCGACACGTCCGTCAAAGGATTCGTCTTCGGTGACGGCTATTACTGGGCGCCGAAGGATTGGGCCGATCTCTCTCTCGGTGCGGCCTATCTCAGCCGCCGCGGGTGGCAGCAAAACGGAGAAATTCGCGCCAAGCCCTGGGAGAACGTGTCGATTTCGGGAAAATATTTCGGGGTGATCGATCGCGGTGTGCCCGAGCCGGTGCTGAATGCGCAAGGAAACCCGGTACTCGATTCCTCGGGCAATCCGGAAACGGCGTTGGAGAGCCAGGGCGGGCACACCATGCAATACAATCTTGTCGCGCAACTGCGCAATGGCTGGCGCGCGGTCGCCGATTTCAATCAGCTCTCCTCGCTGACATTTCAACTGGTGTTTGCGCCGACCTTTGGCGAAGCGGTGAATTCCGAGGTGCGAAATGCGGCATTCTTGACGAACAACTTTCGAGGGTTCAGCGCCGATTTCGCGGGGATCAGTTATAAGAACTTTGTAAACGCCCAGCCGCAAGTCGTCGAGGATGTTCGGAGCGCTCCCGAGGCTCGTTTCATTTCAGTGGACCAGGCCCTATGGAAGAACCTGCCAATCTATTTTGGCGGGGATGCGTTTGCGGGGGCAGTGCACCGAAACGATGAAAATCTGGTGACGAACCCTACGACGGGAGTGGAAACCGTTGTGGATGGAATTGTGACTCCCGCGTTTGTGGAGCGCTCGGAAATTGCTCCGCGCGTCGTGGTGCCGTTGCGCTGGGGACCCTGGCTCGGCGTTACGACGAGCTTCACTGCCCGGACCACTTTTTACAGCTCGCAACTGGTTGAAGGCGCCGTGGTGAGCGACCCGGTGCGCCGGACCACCGGTGAAGTGAACGTCGATCTCCGCCCCGCTACAATCGAGCGGGTCTGGCAGACCGCCGGCGGAAAATGGAAGCACACGATTGACCCGGAGATCGAATACAACTATGTGAGCGGGCTGGGTCAATTCAGCCGTTATATCCTTTTCGATGAGGATGAAACGCTCACGAACACGAACGATTTCGTGTACTCCATCACGCAGCGGCTATTTCACCGCATCGGAGACGGCCAGGCAAACGATCTGGTCACCTGGAAAATCCAGCAAGCCTATTACTTTGACCCGACCTTCGGCGGCGCGCTCACTCCCGGAACGCGCAACGTTTTTCAGGCCCTCGATTCGATCACGCCGTTCGCTTTCGCGAATGAACCGCGCCGTTTTTCTCCGATCGACAGCGACCTGGTCATTTCGCCGGGCGGGAAATACGATGCCGAGGTTCGATTGGATTACGACCCCGTACGCCATAGGATTACCACGGCGGAGACGCTTCTGAAAATTCGCCCGACTGAAAATTTCAACTTTACCGTGGCGCAGTTTTCCATCGACAACACGTCCGGGCCGCCGCCCTTCAACGCGGTGTTGCAACCGCCCGCGAATCAGATTCGGGCGCAGGCGGGATACGGCGCGTCGAACCGCCGCGGCTGGAACGCGCAGGCGGGTTTCGGCTATGACGTCAAGCAGAATGTCCTGCAGAACGAATTCGTCGAAGTAACTTATAACGGATCCTGCTGCGGAATTTCCATCGAATACCGGCGTCTTTCCCTCGGAGAGATCCGCACGGAAAACCAATTTCGCGTCTCGCTGAACATTGCAAACATCGGAACGTTCGGAAATCTGCGCCGGGAGGAAAAAATCTTTTAATCATGAAGAACAAGAACGATGACTCGCTCGCGTTTGCCACCATCGAGGAACTTGCCTCGCTGCTGGCAAAGCGCAGGATTTCCCCCGTCGAGTTGACCGAGCTGTTTTTGCGCCGCATCGAGCGGCAAAATCCCGCGCTGAACGCGTTCCTGACGGTCACCGCCGAACAGGCGCTCGCCGCGGCGCGCCGCGCGGAAAAACAACTGCTCCGCCGCAGCGGCTCGCGGAGCGAAAATTCTCCTCTCCTCGGAATACCCATCACGCTCAAGGACAACATCTGGACGCGCGGCATCCGCTCGACGGCGGGATCGAAAATCCTGCACGATTTTGTGCCACCGGTGGATTCCACCGTCGCGCGAAAACTTGGTCGCGCCGGCGCGATTCTGCTCGGCAAAACAAACCTGAACGAATTTGCTTACGGGATCACCGGCGCCAACGCGCACTACGGCCCGGTGCATAATCCGTGGGCGCTTGATCGGATTTCCGGGGGATCGAGCGCGGGCTCGGCCGTCGCGATTGCCGCGGGCCTGTGCGTCGCTTCCATCGGCACCGACACTGGCGGCTCAATCCGCGTCCCTTCCGCTTTTTGCGGAACCGTCGGCTTGAAGCCGACCTTTGGGCGCGTCAGCGTTTTTGGCACGATGCCGCTGTCGCCCTCTTTCGATCATGTCGGCCCGATCGCTCGCAGCGTCGCGGACGCAGCCATCCTGCTCGGCCTGATCGCCGGGCGCGATCCCCTGGACCCGACTTGCTCGCCGAGGCCAGAGGAAGATTTCCGCGGCGCGCTGCGCAAGCCGCTCCGCAAATTTCGCCTGGGCCGCCCGCGCGAGCTTTATTGGGAAAAACTGGACGGCGAAGTGCGCCGGGCGACAGAAGCAGCCTTGCGCAATATGGAAAAGCGCGGAGCGGCCGTGCGGGAAGTTTCCCTTCCGCACTTGAAGGCAACGCGCGAAGCGGCTACCGACATTTCACTCGCGGAAGCGCTGCATGTCCACCAATCCGCCGGATATTTTCCGTCTCGCGCCGCCGAGTACGGCGAAGAAGTGCGCCACCGAATCGATGCGGGCGGGAACGTCCCGGCCGTTCGCTATCTGGCCGGGTTTGATGTGCGAAAGCGTTTGCTGGCCGAATTTGACGCGGCTTTCCAGGAGGTCGACGCCATCGTGGCGCCCACGGTCCCCGTCCCCGCTCCGCTCATCGGCGCCGAATCGGTGCAAATCGATGGCGAGCAAATCGACGTGCGTCGTGCTCTGGTCGGCTCGTGCCGGCCGGCCAATTTTACGGGCCTCCCCGCGATTTCCATCCCCTGCGGGTTCACGCGCGATGGCCTGCCCATCGGATTGCAACTGATCGGCCGAGCTTTCGATGAGGCAACGCTCCTGCGGATCGCTTTTTCCTACGAGAGCGCAAATGATTGGCGCGCGCGCCAACCCATTTTCACGTAACAGCAGCCTCATGACAGGCCCGGACTGTGGCGTCTAGGCCCGGGAACGCCAATCAGGAGATTGGCGTTCCCGGAGGTGCGGCCGGCACACACCCCTCCCGCACGCATGATTACCGATCACCAAGAAATCCACCGGGCAAACGCATAGTTATGTGAAAATAGACGGCGGGTGAATCGTTGGCAGGACTGCAGCCGTCTAATCGGATGTTGCAACGGCTGTCTTGCACCATTCTTCGCCGGAGATAATTTGGTCCGATGCAAGTATCGATTCTTTACGCGTTCGTAGCGGGAATCATCTCATTCCTGTCGCCGTGCGTGCTGCCGCTGGTGCCGGGCTACGTCTCGATGCTTTCGGGTATAGGCGTCGAGCAGCTTCGCACGGGCCAGCCGGCGCGCAACAGCCTGTTTGCTTCCTCGCTCGCGTTTGTCTCGGGATTTTCCGTGGTCTTCATCAGCTTCGGCGCATCGGCGAGCGCGGTGGGGCAATTTCTGCTGCAGCATAAGGCGCTGATGGGGCCTGTCGCCGGGGCAGTCATCGTTCTGTTCGGGTTGCATCTGGTCGGTTGGCTGATCAAGCTGCCTGTGAATGCCGGACTCGTGATCGGCGGGGTGCTGGCGTTTGGCGCCGTGATACTTTGGCGGCGGTCCGGAACCGATACCGTGGGCCCCGGCGGAATCTTCGGCTCCGTGCAATTGCTTTCCGTTGCGCTGATTTTCCTCGCCGGGCCGTCGCTGACGCGCTGGCTGAACCGCGATCTGCGCTTTCACAATCTCGGCAGCCAAACGCAACAAGAAGCCAAGGCCGGCGGCGCGTTTTCCGGCGTGACCAGCGGTTTCCTTCTCGGCTTCGCATTCGCCTTCGGATGGACGCCGTGCATCGGCCCGATTCTCGCCGCCGTCCTGGTGCTGGCCGCGAACACGCAGACGATTTCTCGCGGCGTTTTTCTGCTGGCTGTCTATTCGGCGGGCCTCGCGGTCCCTTTCCTGCTCACCGCGATTGGAATCAACCAGTTCCTGCGTTTTTACCAGCGATTCCGGCGCCACCTGCACACCGTGGAGGTGTTGAGCGGCGTGCTGCTGCTGTTCGTCGGCGGCCTGATTTTTTTGAACCGGCTGACCTGGCTATCGGGTAAACTGGGTTTTCTGAATAAGTTCGCGCTGTGACGGGTGCAGGCTGTCGCCGCGGCGACGAGCCCGCAAGAAAGAAGTTCGCAATATGAAAAAGGGCATCTTCATTGCGGTGGGTGTGGTCGCCTTGCTAGCGGTTATGGTCTGGGCCGACCACAAATTCCCGGCGGCCGGCGTGCCTTCCGCGAGCGCGCCCGCCAAACCGACCGATGCCCCTATCGTCACCCTGAAGGATCTCAACGACAAGGACGTCACCCTTCAGCAGTACAAAGGCCAGGTGGTCCTGGTGAACTTCTGGGCGACCTGGTGCGCGCCCTGCAAAGTGGAAATCCCGTGGATGATCGAATTCCAGCAAAAGTACAGCCCGCGCGGCTTCACCATCCTGGGAGTTTCCATGGATGAAGACGGCAAAAAAGCGATCCAACCCTTCCTCGACAAAGAACGCTTCGACGTGAACGGCCAAAAAGAAGCGATGAGCTATCCCATCCTGCTGGGCAACGACGCCATCGCGGATAAATTCGGCGGAATCCTGGGCCTCCCCACCAGCATGCTTTTTTCCCGCGATGGCAAGAAGGTCAGGACGATCGTCGGCCTAGTCAATCACGACGAAATTTCCAAGGCCATCGAAAGCCTGCTGTAAGCTAACTCACCTTCGCAAACGCATTTTTTCAGCTTCCCGTGTGAAATAATAGAAGTATGCTGCGAAGCGCATGAAACCTCGAATCCATCATTTGCGCGAACCGATCGGCGTGGCCCTGGAAACGCTGCGCGCGCACAAGATGCGCTCGTTCCTGATGCTGCTGGGGATCGTGCTTTCCGTTTCGACGCTGATCATGGTCGTGGCGCTGATCTCCGGAGTGAATCTGTACGTTGAGAATCGCATCGCCAATCTTGGGTCGAACGTATTCCTGGTTCTGCGCTTTCCGATTATCACGGACATGACCGAGCTGGTGAAGGCTACCCGGCGGAACAAACCAATCACCTGGGACGATTACGTATTTTTGCGCGACAACTCCAAACTCGCCCTGCGCGTCGGCGCCCAGGCCAATCTCCTGGGCCGCACCAAGGCCAACGGCCAGACCGTCGAGGACACGACCATCTACGGCGTGACCGCGAATATCGGCGACATGAAGACCGAAGAGCCCGCATCGGGGCGCTACATCACTGACACGGACAATCAGCACCGCTCGCTCGTCGCGCTGATCGGCACCGACGTGGCGGAAAAACTTTTTCCCGGCGTCGATCCCATCGGCAAGGAACTCGATGTGGACGGCCGCCCCTATGAAGTCGTCGGGGTGGGAAAACCGATCGGCACGGTGCTGGGCCAGACGCGGGACAATTACGTCTACATCCCGATCGAAACGTGGATGAAATATTACGCGACGAGTACGACCAGCCTGGCGATCAACGTGCAAACGCGCGGCTCGGACTGGATGTCGCGCACGCAGGAGGAAGCGGAAACTCTGATGCGCGCGCGCCGGCACATCCATCCGAACGATCTTGACAATTTCGGCGTCCTGGACAGCGGCTCGCTCGTGGATTTGTTCAAGCGAATCACCGGCGCGCTCGCGGCCTCGATGGTCGGGATCGTCGCGGTATTCCTGGTGATCGGCGGCGTGGTGATCATGAACGTGATGCTTGCGACGGTGACCGAGCGCACGCGCGAAATCGGCCTGCGCAAATCCCTGGGCGCGCGCCGCGCCGATATTCTCCTGCAGTTCCTGACCGAGACCGCAGTAATGTCCACGATCGGCGGGGCCATCGGCGTCGCCCTAGCCTACGTGTTTGCGCTGCTGATCGCCGCCAACACCCCCGTGCCGATGCACGTTCCGATTTCCGCGGTGATCATTGCCCTGGTCGTGTCGACAGCAGTTGGCGTGTTCTTTGGAATCTATCCGGCGAGCCAGGCCGCGAACTTGAGTCCGATCGAAGCGCTCCGGCAGGAAATGTGAACATGACCGGAAATCCATGCGAATAGCGCTCGGCGAAAACGCGAACATGGCTCTGGACACGCTGCGGGAGAACAAGCTGCGTTCGTTTCTCACCGTCCTGGGCGTGGTCATCGGAATCACGGCGCTCATCACGGTTGCGTCCATCCTGGTGGGATTCTACGCGGATATCACCGTGTACCTGGACGCCTTCGGCGCGAATACCATCTGGGTGTTCAAAGTTGCCCCCGGAATCAGCACCGGACGAATGACCGCCGAGGAGCGCAACCGCAAGCCATTGACCTATGAAGATGCGGTAGCCATCCGGGAGCAATGCCCGGCGGTACAGGAAGTGTCCGTGTCGGTATTCAAGCGTGTCTATGACTTCAATCGCCAGCCGGATATCACCGCGCGCTACAAGGACAAGGAAGTCAGCGGCCTGAATTATTCCGGATCGGATGTCTACTACCCGGATGTGTACAACGCCAGGACCTATATTGGCCGCTATTTCACCGAAGCGGAAGATCTGCACCGCGCGGACGTCGCCGTCATCGGCTACGATCTCGGCAAGGCATTTTTTCCGGACGGCAATGCGGTGAACCAGATCATTTACGTCGAAGGGTTTCCTTACCGCGTCATCGGCGTATTCGAGCATCGCAAGGGCCAGCTCTTCCAGAATCCACCCGTAGAAAAGCAGGTCCTGGTGCCCTACCACACCTACCGCAAGCATCATCCCGCCGACGACGACCATTTCATCGGCGCCGTGGCGGCTCCCGGAAAAATGGCGGAAGCCAAGGACGAAATCAGCGCGGTCTTGCGCCGCACGCGCCACGTTCCCTATTCGGCTCCGGAAAATTTTGGCCTGTCCTCCGCCGAGGAAGTCGCCACCCAGTTCAAACAGATCACCGGTTCGGTTGCGCTGCTGACCGCCGTGGTCAGTTCGATTGGCCTGCTCGTCGGCGGAGTTGGCGTGATGAACATCATGCTGATGTCGGTCACGCAGCGCACGCGGGAAATCGGCGTGCGAAAAGCGATTGGCGCGCGCCGCCGCGACGTCATCTGGCAGTTTCTGACCGAGGCGGTTGTGCTCACGGGCTCGGGCGGAGTCATCGGCGTGCTGCTGGGAATTGGCATCAGCCTGCTCATCCATGTGATCTGGCCGAGATTGCCTTCCACCATACCCCTGTGGGGCGTGCTTTTAGGGGTCATCGTCTCCATGGCCGTCGGCCTATTCTTCGGCATCTACCCGGCCGTGAAGGCCGCGCGGCTCGACCCGGTAGACGCGTTACGCTACGAGTAGTTTTCCGAAAATGGGCCAGCTGGGAGTTTGCTATGAGCACTGCTGAAGAGCGGAAGCAACACAAACTGAAAAAATTGGAACATTTGAGAGCGTCAACATTCACATTCGCAGATTACATACCGCCTAGCCCGGAATGGGACCATGATCACTGTGAAGGCTGCTGGGCAAAATTTGCACTTTTTGACGCGCCGGAAATTTTGCACAGCGGGTACTTCACAATTGTCGAGTCTCGCGACGAATCTGCAGAAGAGCCGGAGTTTATCCGGCAGGTTAAAGAGTCAGGAGGCAAAGTATTAGCGAAATCAGACGACAAAGAATGGGTCTGCCATGAGTGCTTCCAGTCGTTCCGAAAAACGTTAGCCTGGAAGTTAAAATCGAATGCGCGGTGATAGCTCTTCCGGTAGCCACCTTCCTCGCCCGCGCCGCGGCTTCGCGGTACTCTGTTTCTGCCATGGATGAGCAAGAATTCCAGAGACGCTGTGATGCCGCCTTTGATTCGCTGCGCAGCCGCCTGCAAGAAGTGGGCGATGAGCGCGGATTTGAAGTTGAGGGCGGAAGCGGAAAGCTCGAAGTGCTCTTCGAAGACGCGGATGAAACCCGATTCGTGATCAGCCCGAACACTCCGGTCCGGCAAATCTGGATCTCGGCGCTGACCACCAGTTTCAAGCTTTCGTGGTCGGATGCGGCGGGAACTTTCGTCCTCGATAAAACGGGTGAGACGCTCATGCAACTCATGGGGCGCATCCTCACTGAACAACTCGGCAGCCCCGTGACGGTCTAAATCTTTATGAAATCACTTCTTGAAAGTGTTCTGCGACTCTCCGGCCGGCGCGAGAATGTGCCGGTCAGTGATCGTGGCAATCGTGCGTCACGCCTGCTTGCGCGGATTGTGTTCCTGGCGGTGGCCGCACTCGTTGTCTCTAATGCGACGGCGCAGGATAGCGCCTACCCGGCCGCGGCCAGCGTGCTTCAACCGCAAGCCTACGTATCGTTGCAGCCCGTGCCGCGCGGCCGGGCCTTTCAAATCGCGGTAGTCGCGAAGATTTCTCCGGGCTTTCACATCAACGCGCACGTCCCTTCGGAGGACTACCTGATCCCCACAAAAATCCTGGCGGATCTATCTCCCGGAGTGTTCCTGGTGGAAACGACGTATCCGCGCGGAGTGATGCGCGCGTTTCGATTTTCCAAGACGCCCCTGCGCGTTTACGAAGGTTCCTTCACGGTGCTGATGAAGCTGCGCGCGAACGGCTCCGCGCCGCTCGGTCCTCAAAAAATTGGCCTTACGGTAGGCTATCAGGCCTGCAATCAAGACGCGTGCCTGCCGCCGACGAAAGTTGCGGTGACGGCGGACCTGGAAATCGCCGCCGTGGACGCGCCCACGCATCCCGCCCACGCGGATATTTTCTCCGCTGTTCCAGCTGAGAAGTCCAAGTAGCACAGCCACTCTTGGCTGTGTGGTTTTTGCAGCACTTCACAAAGGCTCACAGCCAAGAGTGGCTGTGCTACGAAAACCGGCCCCAAATTTTCGCGGAATGGAATCAGCGCGCGGCGAACGCTTCAACGGCACGGCGCAGGCGGCTGACAACGCGCTCCTGGCCGATCACCAGCATCGTTTCAAACAGCGGCGGCGCCACGGCCTGCCCCACAATCGCGACGCGCGTGCCATTAATCAAGAGACCCGCCTTTACGCCCTCCGCAGCGGCGAGCTCACGCAGCGCGTGGTCGCACGCATCGTGGTTCCAGTCGGGTAGCGCCGCAAGTGCATCCGCAAGTTTGCCGAGCATCGCGCCCAGGCGTTCGTCCTTCCAGAATTTCTCGCGGGCCTGCGGATCGTATTCAAACGAATCGCTAAAAAACGCGCGGGCCCAGGTCGAAAAATCCGGCAGCAGACGCGTGCGCGGACGCAGCAAGTCCACCGTCTTGGAAAACCACTCGCGCTTTTCGCCCGCCCATTCCCCCTGCCACAGCTTCGAGCGCTCCAACTCGCCTTGCACGAAAGGAAGAAGCTCGTCGATCGGCAGCTTCTGCAGGTATTGCGTGTTGAACCATTCGAGCTTCGGGCGGTCGAAGACGGCATTCGTGCGGCTCACGCCTTCGAGCGAGAATCGCTCGACGATTTCCGAGGTTCGCATGAACTCTTCATTTCCCGCCGACCAGCCGAGCAGCGCCAGAAAATTGCGAAACGCTTCGGGCAGAAAACCTTCGTCGCGATACGATTCGACGCTGGTGGCTCCGTGGCGTTTGGAAAGCCGCGTGCGGTCCGGCCCCAGAATCAGCGGCACGTGCGCAAAAATAGGTGGCGCGGCGCCGAGCGCGCGATACAGCAGTGCCTGCTTCGGCGTATTGGAGATGTGATCGGAGCCGCGAATCACGTGCGTGATCCGCATGTCGATGTCGTCCACCACGGCGCTAAGCTGATAGGTTGCCCCGCCGCGCGTCTGGCCTTCCTTGGGTGAGCGCAGGAGAACGAAATCCTCGATCTCCTCGTTCGACACTTCGCGCGGACCGAAAACGGCGTCCTCGAATTGAGTGACCGCGCCGAGGGGAACGCGGAAACGAATCGCCGCATTTTCCGCGCCCAGTCCCGGCTTGCCTTCGCGGCACGCGCAGCGTGTGATACGCCGCGGGCCCTGCTCTTTCTTCTCGTCCTCGGTTTCATCGACGGCGTCACCGCCCGCATATTTCTCCGGCGGGCAATCGCAAAAATAGGCCGCGCCCGAAGCGGCCAGCTTCAGCGCCGCCTCACGATGCAATTCCACGCGCTGCGACTGAAAGTAAGGCCCTTCGTCCCAATCGACGCCCAGCCACCGCAAGCCGTCGAGAATGCCCTCAACCAGTTCCGGGCGATTGCGTTCAATGTCCGTGTCCTCGATACGCAGGATCATCGTGCCGCCGCGTCCGCGCGCAAACAACCAATTGAAAAGCGCAGTGCGCGCGCCCCCACATGCAAATAGCCCGTCGGCGAGGGCGCAAACCGCACGCGAATTTCGCCGGCCGGTTTTTCCGATGCGCTCGAAGTCGTGGACATGCTTCTTGCCAGTCTCTCCTGTAAGTGAAAAACACTTCATCTTAGCCGAACCGGCGATGGAAGGCGAGCCACTGCGACGGGTGATCCGTACGATTCCAAAAACGGTATTGGTCAATTCTTAGTTGAAA
>CAVUDA010000020.1:0-87576 GCA_963740035.1 uncultured Acidobacteriota bacterium | reverse complement strand
CATTTTGAATTTCGGCGACACGCGCGTCTATTTTTCCGGCGACACGGAATGCACGCCGGAAATGAAAGCCCTGAAGAACATCAGCGTCGCGTTCCTGGCGATGAATCCTCCGCGAACGGAGACCACTCTCGAAGCGGCGGAGTGCGTGAAAGCGTTCAAACCGAAAATTGTGTACCCCTATCATTACCGCGGTTCAAAGCTGGAAGAGTTCTCCGATGCGCTGAAGAATATGCCCGGCGTGGAAGTGCGGATTCGGAAGCTGGAAGGCGAGCAGTAGGGTTATTTGCTTCCCTTCTTTTGGAGTGCATCCTCAGTTGGATACCATTCAGTCCCTTGCAGGGGATTTTCCCGAACCTCGTGCGCCTGCTTTCGACAGAATACTGTGTTGTCTTTAGGTGTGTAGTGGCACAGGCTTCAGCCTGTGGGGTTTGCTCATTGCAAGGCCTAACCCCCACAGGCTGAAGCCTGTGCCACTACACCCGCTTCGATTCTCCAAATTCATATCGCGGTTTCCCGCAGAGCCTGTGCGTGTCGTGCCTGCCGTCACTTTCGGCGGTGACAGTGGTCACAGGCAATTTTGCCAATCTCGGCTTTGATATAGGAGCTAGGAGTGCCGATATAGAGGTGAGCAAGCTGCCCAAGCTCGGAAGGCACGGAACCTCACCTCAGCAATTCCTGAAGTACCGGAGGCCCATATGATCAGCGCAAAAGTTCAACTTACTCAATCGCTTAGGCAGGACCGCCAGTTTGTCGCCACGACGGGAAGCGAGCACCACATACTGCTCGATGATCCGGCCGGAGGCACCGGCCCCAAGCCCGTTGAACTGGTCGCCGTGGCGCTGGCCGGGTGCACCGCTTTCGACGTGATTACGATTCTGCGCCAGAAGTATCACCAGAAGGTGACCGGATACGAAGTGCGAGTCGAGGCCGACCAAGCGGAGCGGCCGCCACAAGTGTTCACGGATGTTCGCATCGTCCACGTGATTACGGGATACGATATCGACCGTGCCGCGGTGGAGGAAGCCATCCGCCTGTCCGAAGAAAAGTACTGCTCGGTGGGCGCGATGGTGAAACAGACGGCCAGATTGCAAACTACTTACGAGATTGCGGAAGAGAAAACGGACTGGCTGGCATTGACTCCTGCCGCGGCCTAGAAATAAACATTTGATTGAAGAATTTACGGAGATAATCACGTGAATGATATTCGCCGTCCGGTGAACCGTGTTGACCGGTTCGCCGGCGTTCCACGTTTCCTTCCGAGTCTGGCGCTTGCCGTTCTGATCGCACTCTTCAGTTCCGGGCTGCTGTTCGCCCAGCAGTTGCAGCAGGCGTCTCCGCTGACGTTGCGGCAGGCGGTGAACATCGCGCTGGAGAAAAACCCGCAGCGCAAAGCGGCTCTTGCGGATACGCGCGCCGCTACTGCCGACGTGAAGCAAGCCAGATCTTTCCTGCTGCCACATGTCACGTTTTCCGAGACGGCTACGGCCGGCGACGATCCGGTGTATGTTTTCGGCAGCAAATTGCGGCAACAGCGTTTTGGCGCGTCCGATTTCGCTCTCAACGTCTTGAATACGCCGCTTCCATTCGGCAACTTTGCCACGCGGTTTGGCGGCACCTGGAATCTGTTCGATTCGCTGGCAAGCTGGCGATCCATAAACCGCGCGGAGCGGGAGAAAGACGCCACGGATCGTCAACTGGAGCGCACCGGCCAGGAAATCGTGTATCGCGTTGCCGACTCCTACTACGCCGTGCTGCTGGCCAAAAAACAGCTTGAAGTGGCCGAGCAGTCGATAAAAACGGCGGAGGCCATCCTCGAACGCAGCAAGAATCGCGTCGAGAGCGGTGTGGTAGTGGAATCCGACTCGTTAAGCGCGCAGGTGCGACTGGGGACTCGCAAACAGGAACTGATCCGTGCTCAAAACAATTTGGCGTTGGCGCGTGCGCAATTGGGCGCCGCCATGGGCCTTTCCACGCAGAGCGATTTCGAGCCGGCCGATGAACTGACGGAAAGAAATCTGCCCGCGACGCCGCTGGAAGAACTCGAGAAACAGGCCATCGAAAAGCGCCCTGATTTGAAGCGGATTCGCTCGGAAGAATCCGCGCAACAGGAAAGCGTCTCGATCGCGAAATCTTCATTCGGCCCGAGAGTCAATGCCTTCGCGGACTGGGAGGCCGACAATCCGACACTGGTCGCCGGCGGTGGCGGGAACAACTGGGTGGCCGGCATCGAATTGCAAATCGATCTCTTTGAAGGCGGAGCGAAGCAAGCTCAGCTTTCACGCGAACGGGCGATGCAGGAAAAGGTCGCCGCCACGAGGGAAATGGCAACCGACGCTGTGCGGCTGGAAGTCCGCCGAGCCTATTACGACGTGGACGCAACGCGGCAACAGCTCGAAGTGGCTCGCACCTCCATCGCCCAGTCGCAAGAGAGTCTGCGGATCAATCAGGACCGCTACGAAGCGGGAATTTCTACGGTGACGGACCTGCTCGCCGCGGAAGATGCGTCACGGCGTACGCAAGCCGATTACTGGGAAACTCTCTGCCGTTACTACACGAGTTACGCCGCACTGGAACTCGCGAGCGGCGCGCTCAATCCTCAATCGCCCGTGGTGACGCCATGAAGCGTGGGAACGGGGTATTTGCGGTATTTTCTTTGCTGATTGCCGGGTTGAGCGGCGGGATGATCGGGTGTTCCAGCGACAATCGCGTTCCGGCCGTTGCGCCGGAGACGGTCAGCGGCGTTGCCGTGATTGTCGCGCAAGGCGCGACAGTTCCCGATTCGCTGGAAGCGGTGGGGACGGTGCGCGCGGCGCAATCCTCCCAGTTGGCCAGCCAAACGATGGGCAATATCGTCGAGATCCGCGCTCAGGAAGGCGACCGGGTCCAGAGCGGCCAGATTCTTGCGGTCATTGACGATTCGCAACCGCGCGCCGCCGTGGAGCAATCCGAGGCTGCCGTGACTGCCGCGCAGAAGGAAATTTCGTCCGCTGAATCGGAGCTTTCTCTGGCCCAATCCACATTGAAGCGCTATCAACAACTCATTGACAAGAAGTCGATCAGCCCGCAAGAATTCGACGAGATCAAAACACGCTCGCAAGCCGCGGAATCGCGACGCGACCTGGCGCGTGCGAGCGAAGCGCAGGCCGCCGCGGCGCTTACGCAGTCTCGAACATCCCTTGCCAACACGCAGATTCGCGCACCGTTTGCGGGAGTAGTAACGGAGAAGAAGGCGGACGCCGGAACATTCGCTTCGCCGGGCACGCCGGTGTTCACACTGGAAGACACGCGGAGCTATCGCCTCGAGGCAATGGTCGATGAGAGCGACATACGTCTTGTCCGCGTCGGCGCGTCCATTCCCGTTCTTCTTGATTCTGTGCAGAGCGCCGAATTCCGCGGAAAAGTGGCGCAAATCGTTCCGGCCGCGGATGCGGCAAGCCGCAGTTTTGTGGTGAAGATCGAATTGCCGGCCGACGCGCGCTTCCGGTCAGGCCTATTCGGAAGAGCGCTTTTTCCACGAGGCAAGCGCTCCGCTCTCTTGATTCCTCGTACAACGATCGTGGAGCGCGGGCAATTGCGCGGCGTTTTTGTGATTGACCCAAATCAGATCGCCCAGTTGCGTTACGTCACGCTGGGTAAGGCGTTCGGAGAACAAGTGGAAGTGCTTTCCGGTTTACAGCAGGGAGAAAAACTCGTTGCCGGGCCCGGTGATCGCGACCTTGGCGGCAAACAGATCGCGCCGCGCCCATGAGCGAAACTCCCGCCAAGCCAAATGGTCAGAACCACGTCCCACGCCTCGCGGGCCGCATCGCGCGCATTTTTATCCAGTCGAAGCTGACGCCGCTCGTGATCGTTTTCGCTCTTCTCCTCGGTGTGTTCAGCATCCTTGAGACGCCGCGCGAGGAGGAACCGCAGATCGTCGTGCCGATGCTGGATGTGTTCGTGCAAATGCCTGGGGCATCGGCGCAGGAGGTGGCGGAGCGCGCCACTGTCCCAATGGAAAAGCTGCTCCGCGAATTGCCCGGAGTCGAGTACATCTACTCGATCAGCCACCCCGGCCTGAGCATGGTGATCGTGCGCTTTTATGTAGGCACGAAAGAAGAAGACGCGGTCGTGCAAACGTACAACAAGCTGTACTCGAATTTCGACCGCATCCCCCAGGGCGTCTCCCAGCCGCTCATCAAAGTGCGCTCGATTGACGATGTCCCCATCCTCGCGCTGACACTGTGGGGGAAGAACTACGACGCATACCAATTGCGGCGAATAGCGGCAGAGCTGGAACATTCCCTGAAGCAATTGGACGACGTTTCCGAAACTACCATCATCGGCGGCCAGACACGGAAGTTGCGCGTGATTCTTGACACGCAGCGGCTCTCCGCGTATGGCCTCACTCCCGGCACCATCGTCATGCAACTCGGCGCCGCGAACACGCGCAGCCAGGCGGGCAGCTTTGCCGCCGAAAACAAGGAATTCCAGGTCGAAGCCGGCAACTTCTTCACCCGGCCGGAAGAGCTTCAGCAAGTCGTCGTCGGCGTCCACGCAGGCCGGCCCGTATATCTGCGCGACGTGGTTGATGCAATCCAGGACGGCCCGGCGGAACCGGACAGTTACGTCCTGTTCGCCGGCGCGAAAGGAACGACAAGGAGCGCGGCAAATCCAGAATATCCCGCGGTCACCATCACGCTCGCCAAGCGCAAGGGGGCGAATGCGACGCTGATCGCGGAGAGCGCGCTGAAGAAAATCGGCATGTTGCGCGGCAACATGCTTCCCAACGATCTGAACGTCAGCGTGACGCGCAGCTACGGCGAAACAGCGAAGGATAAATCGGACGAACTTCTGCAGCACCTTTTTATCGCGACGATTTCCGTAACGCTGCTCATCGCCCTCGCTCTGGGATGGCGCGAATCGGGTGTCGTGCTGCTGGCCATTCCCGTCACACTGGCACTGACTCTTTCGGTTTTCTATCTCTACGGCTACACGCTCAATCGCGTGACGCTCTTCGCGCTGATTTTCTCCATCGGGATACTGGTGGACGACGCCATCGTCGTGGTCGAAAACATCGTGCGTCATTTCCGCCTGCCCGAAAATCGCGGCAGGTCCCTCGCCGGCGTGGCCGTGGAAGCGGTGGACGAGGTCGGCAATCCAACGATCCTGGCGACCTTCGCCGTGATTGCCGCCATCCTGCCGATGGCTTTTGTGCGCGGCTTGATGGGACCGTACATGCGGCCCATTCCGGTTGGCGCATCCTCCGCGATGCTTTTTTCCTTGCTGGTAGCGTTTGTCGTCTCGCCGTGGGCGGCGCTGAGGCTGCTGCATCACTACGCGGATCGTCCCGAGTCCGGGCATGAAGCGGAAGGGTGGACTACGCGCTTCTACCGGCGTTTGATGAATCCGCTGATCCGAAACGCGGGGCGGAGGTGGGCATTTCTTGGCGGCGTGATTGTGCTGCTGCTCGCTGCGGTCGCGTTCATCCCGCTGAAATGGGTTCAAGTCAAGATGCTGCCCTTCGACAACAAGAGCGAGTTCCAGGTGATCATCGACATGCCCGATGGAACGCCGCTCGAGCAGACGACTCGCGTGGCGCAGGCGCTCGGAAGTTATCTGGGCGGACAGCCGGAGGTCGTCAACTATCAAATCTACTCCGGCACGTCCGGCCCGTACAATTTCAACGGTCTCGTGCGGCACTACTTCCTGCGGCGCGGGTCCAATCAAGCGGACATTCAAGTCAATTTGCTCTCGCTGCACGACCGCAAAGCCCAGAGCCATGAAATCGCGCGAAGGCTGCGGCCGGAACTGGACAAGATCGCGGCGCCGTTCGGAGCGCGAATCAAGGTGGCGGAGGTTCCGCCCGGCCCGCCGGTCCTCGAGACACTCGTCGCGGAGGTCTACGGCCCCGACTACAAAGGCCAGATGGAACTGGCCGCAAAAATAAAAAAGATTTTCCAGGAGACGCCAGGCGTGGTGGATGTCGACTGGTACGTGGAAGATCCGCAGACGAAGTACGATTTGAAAGTCGATCTCGACAAAGCAGCGCTGCAAGGCGTGTCCGCGGCGGAAGTGTCGCGCACCGTACAAATCGGATTGAATGGAGCTTCGGCGGGACTGCTGCACGATCCATCCTCCCGCGAAGACGTTCCCATCGAAGTGCGGCTCTCTCGCTCGGACCGCTCCGGAATCGAACAGTTGCGCAATCTCAAATTGCCGGGGCCAACCGGCGCTCAAGTTTCTCTGCGCGAAATCACGGACGTCGAGGAATCCGTCATCGACAAGAGCGTTTATCGCAAGAACCTGCGGCCCGTGGTGTACGTGACGGGCGACGTGGCGGGAGTCGTCGAGAGTCCCGTCTACGCCATCCTGAACATGAGCGACGCCATCAACAAAATTCAATTGTCCGACGGCTACCAGGTGAAGCAATACACGGGCACGGCGCTGCCGGAGCGCACGGACCGCTATTCGATGAAATGGGACGGGGAGTGGCACATCACGGTGGAAGTTTTTCGGGATCTCGGCCTGGCTTTCGCCGCGGTGCTGGTGCTGATTTACGTGCTCGTGGTAGGGTGGTTCAAATCGTTCAAGACGCCATTGGTCATCATGGCTCCGATACCGCTCACGCTGGTCGGAATTCTTCCGGCTCACGCGGGGATGGGCGCCTTCTTCACGGCCACGTCGATGATCGGCTTCATCGCGGGCGCGGGAATCATCGTGCGAAACTCGATCATTCTCGTGGACTTCATCGAATTGCGCCGCTCGCACGGCATGCCGCTGGAGGAAGCCGTCGTGGACGCGGGCGCGGTGCGGTTCCGCCCGATGCTGCTCACGGCGGCGGCGGTCGTTGTTGGCGCAAGCGTGATCTTGTTCGACCCGATTTTTCAGGGACTGGCCATTTCGCTGATGGCGGGGGAAGTGGCGTCGACCGTGCTTTCGCGCATCACGGTTCCGATTCTCTATTACATGAGCGAGCGCGGGAAGCGCGAAACGGCGCCGCCGCTTGAGGAAGATTTTAGAAGTGCAATGAACTAGGAGGAGGTCAAGTCATGACAGTGGATCGTTACATCAGAATGATCGGGGGCGGATTCGTCGTGCTCTCGCTTGCATTGGGTTATTGGGTAAGCCCGTACTGGTTTTTGTTCACGGCGTTCGTTGGTCTGAACCTGTTCCAGTCGGCTTTCACCAACTGGTGTCCGATGATGAGCATCCTTCGCAAGTCGGGCGTTAAGTCATAGGTAGAATTTGTTGCGAGAAGTTCTACGAGTGGCACAGGCTTCAGCCTGTGGGGGTTGGTGCTTGCAAGGACTAAAACCCACAGGCTGAAGCCTGTGCTACTCACCCCCTACAATCGGGGGGAGCTTTCTCTCGGCTCCACCTCTACGACCTTCAATTCTTTCGTGGGTTCCGATACCGGCGAGGCTTCTGGCTTGGCGAGGATGTCCAGAAGGCGGGTCGCGAACTCGTTCAGGCTGGGCATGCCCATCAGCAAATCGATGGGCAACTTCGTGCCGAATGATTCCTCGAGCGAGTGCTGAAGTTCGAGCGCCATGAGGGAATCGAGTCCCAGGTTGCTCATGGATTCTTCAGGGTCGAGTTCGGGCGCGTCGAGAGCCATCACCTGCGCAAGATTTTTCTGAACGTGCGCGAGGAGTTGCGCGTGCCGCCTGGATGGAGGCGTGGCCAGGAGTTCCTGCATGGACAGGCGCGGCCCCGATTCTTTGGCTGCTTTTGCGGCGGCGGGACGGGCCTTTTCCCGTAGGAGATCCGCAATCAAGGCCGGTGGTTGCTGCCCGTTGAAAGAGCGCGCCAGTTGCGTCCAGTCCACCGACATCGCGACAGCCTGAGCGGGGCCGTTCTTTTCGAACAGACGGTCGAGCGCGGCTAGCGCTTGCGCGGGCGCGAGCGGGAGCATCACACGGGATGCCGGTCCCCGGGCGATTGAGGCGCGGGCGGCCATGCCGACTTCGGCCCACGGGCCCCAGTTGATGGACAGGCACGGCAAGCCTTGAGAACGGAGAGCGTGCGCCAGACCGTCCAGGAACGCGTTGGCGGCCGCGTAATTCGCCTGGCCGGGAGAACCGAGGACCGAAGCCACCGAAGAGAAGACCACGAAGAAATCGAGCGGCAAATCCGCGGTGAGGTTGTGGAGATTCCACGCTCCGAGAACTTTGGGAGCCAGGACGCGGCGGAAGTTTTCCGCGTCGAGGTTGAGGAGCAAGTGGTCGTCCAGAACTCCCGCGGCATGAATCACCCCGCGCAGCGGCGGCATAGTGTTTCGAATTTCAGACAGCGCGCGGGACAGATCGCATTCGTTCGAAACATCGGCCTGAATCGTCGCGACGGTCGCTCCCTTGGCCGCCAAATCGGCTGCGACTTCTTTAGCTGAGGCAGAAGCTCCGCTGCGGCTGAGGAGAACGAGGTGCCGCGCGCCCTTTTCCACGAGCCAGCGCGCGATTTGGAGCCCCAAACCTCCGTGGCCTCCGGTGATCAGATAGGTCGCATCGGCGCGTGGGGCCGCGGACCGATCCGAGCGATTCTTGGATTCGGCAAAAGTAAAAGAAAGCACGACCTTGCCGATATTTTTGCGCCTGGCCATGTAACGGAAGGCGTTGGCTGCGTCTTCGACCGGGAAAATATTGTGCGGGAGCGGCTTGAGACTGCCCTGCTGGAACATCGCCATGAGTTCGAGGAGCAAGGAGCGGAGCACGGCGGGCCGCTCGCGGCAGACGCGGTCCAAGTCGAGGGCGAAATAAGAAAGGTTATTGCGAAACGGGAACAGGCCGAGCGGTTTGTTCTGATAGATATCGGTCTTGCCGATTTCGACGAAACGGCCGTGAGCGGCGAGGATCGAAAGGCTGCGGGTAATGTATTCGCCGGGCAAGGAATTGAGAACGACGTCGACGCCCTGGCCGCCGGTGATTTTCATGATTTCGTCGGCGAAAGCGAGGGAACGCGAGTCCAGGATGTGCGGAACACGCATCGACTTGAGGTACGCGCGTTTTTCCGAAGAGCCTGCGGTGGCGAAAATTTCCGCGCCGGCGTGCTGAGCCAGTTGCACGGCGGCGAGTCCGACGCCGCCGGCCGCGGCGTTGATGAGCACGCGCTCTCCGCGGGAAAGTTTCGCAAGATGGTGGAGAGAATAGTAGGCCGTGAGGAAGGCAATCGGAATCGTGGCCGCTTGACCGAAGCTGAAGGCGGGAGGCTTGGGGACGACAGCACGCGCGTCCGCAGTGGTGAAGGCGCTGAAGCTGGCGCCCGCCACGGCGATCACTTCGTCCCCAATCTTCATGTTTGTTACATCCGGCCCAACGGCGGAAATCGTTCCCGAGCATTCGGCGCCGAAGGGGATTGGTCCGCCCGGATATACGCCCGCGGCATTCATGACATCGCGAAAGTTCAGGCCCGCGGAGTTTACGCGGATTTCGACTTCGCCGGGTTGCGGTTCCGCACGAGAGGCGCCTCGCAGGATCAAATTTTCAAGATTTCCGGGGCGCGTGATGTCCAGGCGAAATGAATCCGCCGTTGGAATTTCCAAGAGCGCGGCACTGGAGAGTTTGGGAGCGCGTGGGACGAGACGGGCGACGTATCTGGTTCCTTTTCGGAAAGCAACTTCGCGCTCGGTGCTTGGGAGCGACAGTTCCTCGGAGATTGCGCCGACTTCTTCAGGGCTGCCTTCGGGATCGAGATCGATCCGCGTGCAGCCTAGCTCCGCGTGCTCGAGATCGATCGACTTTGCCAAGCCCCACAAGGGAGTCTGGGCCAGCGAGACATGCGCGGGCATGGGTCCGACGGACTGCGCTCCGCGGGTTACGATCCACAGGCGGCGCTTCGAACCGTTCGACTCGCGAAGGAGGGTCTGAACGAATTGCAGAGTTTCGATCCATTGCGTCTGCGCTTCCAATATCGCATCCGGGCGAACGGCGAGGTCGCACAGGTCGAGGCTCGAAAGGTGGACGAAATTGCAGGAGCCGCCGTGGAGCTTGAGGTCGCGAAGATCATTCGGAGTTGCAACGATGCACTTCTCTCCCTGCGACTGAAGTTGGGCCGCGAGCGCTTGTCCTACGCCGCCGCGATCGGCAAGGATGATCCAGGAAGGCCGCTCCGAACCATTGGAATTCCCTGACGCGAGAGCGCGTTTCGCCACCCAGGAGACGTCGTAGAGCAAGTCGCCGGGATTCTCGCGCGCCTCGCGATCCGATTCGCCGGAGACCAGCTTTACACGAAACCCCAGGAGTTCACACACAACGCAGCCAGCTTCGTCAAGAATGCGGATGTCCGCTTCCAGGAATTCCGTCCCGAGACTGCTCGTCGGGCGAACGACGCAGTGGCTGAACAGGCGTGCACCCGGCCGCGCCAAAAATCGGAGACTCGAGACCCCGCTCGGGAGATAAGTCCTTTTCCGGACGGAACCGGTTCTGTCTTCCGGCAATGCAGCCGCGAGCACTTGCAGGCAGGAATCGAGCAGGGCGGGATGCATCCAGACGCCATCGGAATTTCCATTGGTCTGGGAAACCGGAATCACGGCAGGCGGAAGCCGCACTTCTCCGAGCGCTTCGCGCTGTCCGCACCACAATTGCTGAACGCCCTGGAAACTCGGGCCGTATTCCAGACCGGCGTTTCTCAAGGAGGCGTAGAGCTCGGCCGCTGTCTTGCGTTGCGGGCACCGGGCGCGTATTTCATCCAGGCTGTATTGTTCCTCGGAGCAACGAACAAAATCGGTAACTTCCATGCGCATGTCGCCGGAAGCGTGCAAGGTCCACGCTGCATTCTCGTGGCTGCCGTTTAGATTGGGGTTGGAACTGTAAATCTGGAAAGAGGCGCTGCCGCTCGATGCCGGAGACGCGACCAATTGCAAAGTGCGCTCGCCTGCGGCGGGAAGGATCAGCGCTTCCTGAAACGCTACGTTGGACAGAACCGGAGAGCCGGATCCAAAGAGTTCCATCGAAGCCGCGCGCGCCATTTCTAGATACGCGGTGGCGGGAAAAACTACGGAACCTTGAACTTTGTGGTCGTTCAAGTAGCGTGGAGTATCGATGCCAATCTTGCTCTGAAACTGAGCCATGGGCAGTGCCGAATTCAAACGCTCTCCAAGCAAAGCGTGCACTGGCTTGGCCGCCTTCTGCGGGCCCGAAGCGTTGGGCGGATCCTCCCAACAACGCTCTCGCTCGAAGGGATACGTTGGCAGAGGAATTTTCAGCGGCTGGTAAGGTTCATCGAAGGCCTTCCAGTCGACGGCTGCGCCGCGGACGTACAACGAAGCCAGGCTCGTGAGCATGCTCTGCCATGCGCTGCGATCGCTTTCGAGGGAAGAGAGGAAAGTGGTCTTAGCTCCAGGATCGCGGAGGCGCTCGGTTCCGATGAAGCTGCCGGCAGGTCCCACTTCCAGGAAATGGTCATAACCAAGCGCCTCGAGTGTTTCGATTCCATCCTCGAGTTTCGTCCCTTGCAGAACCTGAAGGCGCCAATAGCTAGCGTCGGGAATTTCCCCTTCCGCCAAAAGCTTTCCAGTGAGTCCGGAAACGAACGGCATGCGAGGCGCCTGGAATTCCACTGCTGCAGCCGCCGCATCGAATTCGCCGAGCCTGCGATTCAGGTCGCCGTTATGAAGGGCGAGTTGCAGGAAGCGAGCGCGTTCGACGATGAGTTTCAATGCGTCTTCGCACGTAAATACGCCGGCAATTACCGCTGCTGTGTATTCGCCGACGCCCGCGCCGAGGATGGCGTCCGGATCGATGCCCCAGGATTGCCAAAGTTCCGCCAACGCGAATTCCAGGGCAAAGAGCGCCGGGTCGCGGCGCTCCGGATTGCTTTGTGCCGCGGAAAGGGCGGCGAGCAGCGGCTCATTCGAGTGCGAACCCAGAAAACGCGAGCAGCGATCCACCGCCGAGCGAAACACGGGTTGGGTGGCGTACAGCTGGTGCGCGGCGAATGGATCGGAAGCCTCCTCGCCAAACAGAAAGGCGATGCGCGATCCGTCTTTTCTCGTGAGGTGTCCGGCGCGCAATTCAGCCCCGGCGCTCTGCACCGACTGCCCCTTCGCAAAGGCAGCGAGCGCTTCGCGCAGTTGCTCCTTGCTTTCGGCGACAACGGCCACGCGGCGCGCGAAGTGCGATCTGCCGGCGTTGGCGCTGAAGCAGATATTCATGAGGTCGTCTTCGGGATGTTCCGCAAGATGCCTCTCGTACCGGCTCGCGAGTTGCTTAACCGCAGTTTCCGTCCGAGCGGAGAGCGTCAAGATGTGGCAGGGGCGGCTCGGCAAACCTTCCTGTCGGGACCGCGGCGGCGCCTCTTCGATAATCATGTGGGCGTTCGTGCCGCCAAATCCAAAACTGCTTATGCCCGCGAGACGACGAGCAGCGCGCGGCCAGGGCTGAGGCTTGCCCGGAATCACGATTCGCGTGCCGGAAAGGGAAATTCGCGGATTGAGGCTGGTGAAATGCAACTGGCCGGGAATTTCATCGTGCTCAAGGCTACCCAGCACTTTGGCCAGGCTGGCCATTCCCGACGCGTTTTCCAGGTGGCCGATGTTGGCCTTCACGGAACCCAAGAGGCAAGGAAGTTCCCCGGGCGTGGACTTTCCCAGCGCGCCCTTGATTGCCTCGACTTCGATCGGGTCGCCGATCGACGTGCCGGTTCCGTGGGCTTCGATGTAGGTCAGGTCGCGCGGAGCAACTCCAGCCTGTGCCAGCGCTTCGCGGATGACGGATTGCTGGGCCGAACCGTTGGGAGCGGCGATGCCGGCGGTGCGGCCGTCCTGGTTCACCGCCGAGCCTCTCACGAGCGCAAGAATATGATCGCGGTCGCGAAGCGCGTCGGAAAGTCGCTTGAGGACGACCGCGCCGCAGCCTTCGGCGCGAACGTAGCCATCGGCCTTGGCGTCGAAGGTCTTGCAACGGCCGTCCGCGGCCATCATGTGCGCGTGCGAAAAAGCGATGGTGACTTCAGGAGAGAGGATGAGATTGACGGCGCCGGCAATCGCTAAATCGGATTGCGCGCTGCGCAAACTTTCGCAGGCCATGTGAATCGCGACGAGCGAAGACGAACAGGCGGTGTCGATGGCAACGCTGGGGCCGCGCAGATCCAGCAAATAGGAGATGCGGTTCGCCGCGATGCTGTGCGCGTTGCCCGTTCCGAGATAAGCGTTGATCGTCTTGAGGTGATCCTGGTAGGTGAGGATTACATTGGAGTAGTCGAATCCGCCGATGCCGACGAAAACGCCCGTTCTGGTGCCCGCCAGTTTGTCCGGCGGCTGTCCCGCATTCTCGAGTGCCTCCCAGGTTACCTCGAGCAGCAGACGTTGCTGCGGATCCATCGCAGCGGCTTCGCGCGGCGAGATGCCGAAGAAATGCGGATCGAAACGGTCGATGCCGGGAAGGAATCCTCCCCAGCGCGTGCTCATCTTGGCAGTGGTTCCGGGGAGAGGATCGTATAGCGCGTCAATATCCCATCGTTCGCGCGGAATTTCCGTGATGGCATCCACACCATTCCGCAACAGAGTCCAAAATTCCTCGAGGCCGTCGGCGCCTGGGAATCGGCAGCCGACGCCGACGATCGCGATGGGATCGGCGCCTATGATTTCCCGAGGGCTTACCAGACGACCTTCGTGTTTGCCATTTCCGTTTGCGTTTCCATTGCCGTTCGCATTGCCGGCCAGACGGTGCGAGAAGGACTGCGTGCTCAGGTAATCCCACACGAGGCCGCTGCGCGGATGGCTCGCGCCGTTTTGCTTGCGATCGGGGCGGCTTTCGCGGTCCCGCCATTCGTGCACCACGTCGAGCGTGCCGGCGAGAAATGCTTCGCGGCACGCATAGCGCTGGATTTTTCCGCTGGAGGTCCTGGGAATGCTTCGCGGGGCGATGAGCACGACGGCGTCGGGATGAACTTCATGCGACTCGGTAAGCGCGCGGCGGATCGCGGCGACTACATTTTCATGGGGAACGGATGCGCGGTCGTTCACTTCCTGAACGACGACCAAACGCTCTGTTCCATCCACTTCAATCGAAAACGCGGCGCCGCAAGCGGGGCGCAGCGCGCGGTGGCTCCGCTCGACGGTGTGTTCCAAATCCTGGGGATAGTGGTTGGAGCCGCGAATGATGATGAGATCTTTCAATCTCCCGGTGACGAAGAGTTGTCCGCTATCGAGAAATCCGAGGTCGCCGGTGCGAAGGAAGGGACCTTCGCCGGTGCCGAGATGCGCGCCGAAAGTTTCTGCCGTCTCCACAGGCTTGCGCCAATAGCCGCGCGCCACGCTCGGACCCGAAACCCAAATTTCTCCCACGCTGTCCGGAGCGCATGGCGCGAGAGTTTCGGGATCGACAATCGCGACTTTGAGGTCCGGCGCGATTCCGCCGCAGCCCACCAGAACGCGGTTGCCTGCCGCGCCCTCTTTCGCCGGTTTGATTCGATTTTGTTGCAGCTCCTCCGTCATCACTGTGGGCGCGAAGGGCGCGCCGCCATCCGAATGGCCTGAAACGATCAGCGTTGCTTCCGCCAGACCGTACGCGGGGCGGAACGCCTCCTGCCGAAAGCCGCACGGGCCAAAGGTTTTGGCGAACTGCGCGAGCGTATCCGGGCGCACCGGCTCCGCGCCGCACAGCGCCACCTTCACGCTCGAGAGATCGAGCGACGCGCGCTGTTCGGCGGAAATTTTTTGCATGCAGAGTTCGTAAGCAAAATTCGGTGCGACCATCGTGGTCGCCCGATAACGCGTCACCGCCGCGAGCCAGCGGATGGGGCGTTGCAGAAACGACGACGGCGGCATGACGATCATCTCGCCACCCGCGAAGACCGGCTGGAGCAAGCCTCCGATCAGGCCCATGTCATGGTAGTGCGGCAGCCAGGTAACGCCGACGCTCTCTGTCGAAAACTGGAAAACTTCGCGTAGACATGCCAGGTTATGCAGCAAATTGCCGTGCGACACCATGACGCCGCGGGACGCGGCGGTCGAGCCCGACGTGTATTGCAGGAACGCCAGGGTTTCGAGAGTCGCGCCGGAATCGCGCGGTGCGTCCACAATCGCGGCTGGCAAATCGTCGGTCGCGAGCCACTGCAATTTCTTCAACTCCGGCGCGCGCTTGAACAAATCTTCCGCCTGGCGTTGGATCTTCGCTGTGGTCAGCACGAACCTGGCTTCGGAATCCGCGGCAATGGCCAGGAGGCGCGGAATTTGACGATGAAGGCGCGCGGGAAAAACCGGTACGGCTACGATACCGGCATGTAGGCAACCCCAAAATGCGCAGATGAATTCGAGGCTCCCAGAATAGAAAAGCAGGGCGCGATCTCCCACCGCGGCGTGCGGAGCGAGCGCGGCCGCGACGGCGCGGGCGCGCGATTCAAGTTCTTCGTAAGTGAGGGTCGACTCTTCGGTCTCGCCGTCGGCGAGATAGCGGAAAGCGACGCGCGCGCTGTGCTCCGCGGTTCTGGCGCGGAGCAGCTCACTCAGATTCGCGAAGCGTGCGTCACCATCGGATGAAAACTTGACCAATTTCCCTGTCTCCCAATATGAACCAAGTGCGCCAGGCTTGCGATGAATACTTACAACTTATTGCCTCGTGCGTCCGCGCGAAGGACGTACCCCCACAGGCTGAAGCCTGCGCCACTGGGTAGGCGTTGCGCGCTCGATTCTCCAGATACTCGAGAGTCTGTTTGAGAACTGAAGATCCGAACGCTTTTGTAGCGCTCGACTTCAGGCGGGCCCTTTGGAGCCAGGCGCTACATGAACCCAAAGCAAGTTCTCACAGAGACTCTAAAGTTCAACTTTTCCTGGTGCTTTGATGACGCGGCTGAAGCCGCGACCCACAAAACCCCTTTTTGAGAGAACTTCCAGCGGAATCGCGCAGCCTTCCGCTCACCCTTGCCGTGCTACTCTTTCTTCTCCAGCGCTTCCGGGGTGAACAGCGCGGCGTCCAGCCCGGTATTCAGATGAATCTGATCGATCGTCAAAACCGATTTCGTGCCCTCGACGAGCGAACGCATTTCCGTCTTCCGCGCGCCCCAGATCCTGGATTCTTTCCGCAGACCGCTGGCATGCATCTCGCGCACCTTGCGTCCATCCTGATCGTACATCTCGGCATGCAGGATGCAAGGTACATCCTGAGCCACCCAGTAATAAATAAATTTGTATTGGGAACGGTCCGGCGCGACGGGCGTGGCCATCACCTTGGATGTCTTATGGTTCTCGATAATGTCCTCGGCAGGAAGTAGCTGATACGTGAAATCATCGAGCGAGCGCTCGGCGATATCTTCATAGGTGAAATCGCTTCCAGCGAAGCGCTCGGAACGTTCGCGCGGCGCCACGCTGCGCACGCGTTCGGTCGCGGGCGTGTAGATCCACTGGCGGTCGGTTACACCCGGCTGATTGATCGAAAGTAGCGTGACGCCGCGAAGCTCCGGCGGATCGGTAAAGCGGACGAGCGTCTTGCCATCGCCGAACGAGCCCACACGGTTGATCGTAAACCGCTTCCGCACGGTGTGGCCGTCCTTGTCCGTGACGTCGAGCGTGGCTCGCAAGGTTGCGTCGTGGCTCGTGTCCTGTTGATAGACCTCGGCCATGATCGCATTGGCGTCCGTCTCGCTGAAAACTGGGAGCGCGCAAAACGAGCAAAGCGCCAGGAAGAGCAGCGGCGCGTTCGCGCGCCTTCCTTTCCGCTGCGGCCGAAATGTGGCGAGTCTACTCATAGCCGATCGCCTCGATCACCTGCATGCGAGCCGCGTTCCGCGCCGGCCACCAGCCAGCGGCGAGCGACACCGCCGTCACAACGGGCACGGAGAGCAGAACAAATTCCCACGGAAAATAAAACGGCACTGAATAGCCAGCCAGCACCAGGGATACGGTGTGCGACATGAACACGGTGTTTAGAGCTCCGGCCACCGATCCAACGATCACACCTACAATGGCCACCGCCACCGCCTCAAGCAACACGAGTTTCCGGATTTGGTCACGCAGCCCGCCGATCGCGCGGACGATGCCAATCTCGCGCCGCCGCTCCGAAACGGAAATCAGCAGCGTGTTGACGATACCGAGAATAGCGATCAGCACGGCCACGACGAGCTGCATGTAATTGAGCGTGAAGAACTGGTCCACGAGGCTGGAGATCCATCGCTTGAACTCCGCATTCGTGTACACGAACGCGTGAAAGGAGCCAGCGGTGAGCCGCTCGATGGCTTGTTTCATGGCCAACTGGTCGACGCCCGGATTCAGATCGACGTCGATGAAATCCACCGCATCATCCGTCCAATATTTTTTGTAGAGAGCGCGGTCCATGAAAATCGTGCCCTTTTCCGAGCGGTAGTCGTCGAGAAACCCGAGGATCGGCCGTTCCAGCGCGCCCGTCGGCGATTCGAGAGTCAGGCGATCTCCGACGCCGACTCCCCAACGATGGGCAAAATTTCTTGATACCAGCACGCCCTCGCCTCGTGTCAGACGGTCATACACCGTCCGTTTGTCCGCGCCCTCGATGGCTTTTTGCGAGCGCACCAGGAAGCCATCCATTTCGATGGCATTCACAGCCGCGGTGTCGCCTCGATAGGGAATGGCGGTGAAGCGGACGTTTTCGACGCGGTTCACTCCGGGAAGCGCGGCAATCTGTTTCCCCAAATCCTCGGTGAAATGGTAGCTGGTCGATCGCAACATCTCCGATGTGGCCACGAAAATGTCGGCGTTGAGCACCTGGTTCATCCAGCGGTCAATCATCTGGCGATAACTCTGGATGTAAGACGCCGTGGAAAAAACGAACATCAATCCGACCATCAGAGCGCCGACGGTCGCCGCGGTTCGGCGCGGAGTCTGAATCATGGCGTCGACGGCCAGAGCTCCTTCCGATCCTCCCAGCCAATTCAAAATCGGGCGCAACGCACGAGCCGACCAGAGGACCAGCTTCGGCAGCACGATCGTCAGGCCCAGCAGAACAATCGTGGCAAAAACAAATTGAATGAACAGGCCCAGGCGCGACGGAGTCCAAACTACGAGAGCCGAGCCTGCAACGATCATGAGAACGCCAGCCCCCATCCGCCTCCATCCCAGCACGGTTTCGCGGTGGCGCGCCTCGATATTGTGCAACGCCAGCGCGGGGTCCAGGCACGAAGCGCCGCGCGCCGGATACCACGCGCCGATCATGGACGCGGCGACTCCCAGCACAAAAGCGATGGCGCATTGATCGAGGTGCAGCCTGGCGGGCGAGGCCGTGGCCACGACTCCGTATACGGCTGCGACCATCCCCCGCATCACGCGGTTGGCGGCCGACGCCAGAAAGAAACCCCCGGCGATCCCCACGAGCGAGCCGATCACGCCCATCAGCAGGGCTTCGCACAAAAACATCCGGCTGACGTTTCCCTGTTCGACGCCCACGGCACGCAAGATGCCGATTTCTTTCCAGCGCTGGTTCACCGCGATGGTGAAGGAATTGAAGATGATGTAGACGCCCACCAGCAACGCCACAAAACTCGTGATTAGAATTCCTATGCGCATCGCGGTGACCGCATTTTCGAGCGCCTGCCCGCGGACTTCCGGGCGATCCACTTCCACTCCGGGAGGAAGCTCGGCGCGCAATCGTTGCTGCACGACTTCCACGGGAACATTTGGAGCGTTCATCAAGTCGATGCGGTCGAACTTGCGGCCGCGATGGAAAACCACCTGCGCGGAGTAAACATCCATCACCGCGATGTTGCCGCCAAACACTTCTCCCACGCCGACTGGCTTGAACGTTCCCTGGACGGTGAACTCTTTTTTTCCGTCGGAAGCGAAGAGAGTCATCTTGTCGCCGACCTTCAAGCCATGGCGATCGGCAAAGGCTCGCGAAAGCAAAATGGAGTTAGGCTGCGCGAGGAACACGAGCGGATCGGCGATTTGCGTCTGCGTCCGGTCGAACTGATAGTCGCGGAGCTGCTGATCACCCGTCGTGTCCACTCCCAGAACGAGCAGTGTGCCCTCGTCCGCAAAAGAGGTTTGCACCAGGGTCTCGATCACCGGTTCCGCGAGCTCCACGCCTGGAGTAGCGCGAACAGTGTCGAGCACCTTTTCGGAAAATCCAGATTCTCCGGCGGCAATCTGCAGCGTCGCCTTGCCCGCCAGTTTTTCTACGGTTCCGCGCAGTGAATCAAGCAAGGTGGCGTTGCCGGTGCGAATCGCGAAAAAAACGGCCACGCCAAGGGCGATGCCGAGGGTAGTCAACGCCACGCGGAGCCGGTGCGCGCGCCATTGCTTGAACGTGATGAGCCACATTGCGCCAAACATTACTGTTCTCCTTCTTCCGGGGGCGCGGACGCGGTTCCGGTTCGCCCGGTCCGCACTTCCTTGACGAACTGGCCGTCGTGAAGCGTCAGGATTCGATCGCAGAAAGCCGCGGCGAGGTCATTATGCGTCACCAGAAGAACCGTGTTGTTGTATTCACGATGAAGATCATCGAGGAGGCGAAGAATCTCCACCCCGGTGGCCGAGTCGAGGTTGCCGGTGGGTTCGTCGCCAAGCAGGATGGGCGGGCGAAAGACAAGGGCTCGGGCGATGGCCACGCGCTGGCGCTCGCCTCCGGAGAGCTCGTCGGGCCGATGGTGCGACCGGACGGCGAGCCCCACGCGGTCCAGCATGGCCGCTGCGCGCTGATCAGTTTCGCGCCTCCGCAAGCCTTGCAAACGGAGCGGGAGGGCCACATTTTCGAGCGCGGTGAGCGTGGGGAGGAGGTTGAAAGTTTGGAAGATCATTCCAATTTTTTCCCGCCGAAGGCGGGTGCGCCGGTCGTCATCGAGCGCGGCAAGCTCAATGCCCTCCAGCTTGATCGAGCCGGAGGTAGGCTGGTCCAGGCCGCAAATCAGGTTGAGGAGCGTCGACTTCCCGGAGCCGGACGGTCCCATCACCGCGACCCGCTCGCCCTGTTCGACCGTAAGGCTCAAATTGATCAGAGCCTTCACGGCCCTGCTGTCTCCGTAGCTCTTGGAGACGTTAGTCAGCTGGATCATAGTCGCAGCCGCGAACACCCTGAGTTGGCGGGCCTGTGCCTCAAGCGGGAGTTGATTCTACCCCAGGGGTGATGAACAGCGAAGGTGAAATTTCAGAATTGCCCCGGCGGGAAATGTTCTATCTGCCCCGTTTCGTGTGGGTTATTGTGACGCACCTTAGGATGGATAGGGAGCATGAGCTGGCCGGAGAATTTGATTGCTGTTCATCACGGGTGGGACTACTATCCGAACAGTCCCCCGCATGGTTGACCGAGGAGGCCGAAATGCTCCTGCGCACCCTGCGCGATTGTGTCGTTCTATTCATTCTCTTCTGTGCGGGCGCCGTTGCGATGCACGGACAGGCGGTGGTGGAGTACGGAGCAGCCAAGGGGATCTCGGCCGGCGTTACAGCAGCCGTTAAGCCGCCGGCGCCGAATCTGGGACTCCCTGAAACTACGCCGAACGCGGGTTCCGGCGTGGCATTGAATTCCCCTGGCGTTCCGGGGGGAAACGCCGAATCGGCAGCGCAGACAAACAGGCAGTTCTTTCAGAGCCATTCCGGGCCGATTGCGGCGCAGGTTGCTGTGCACACCGTGCCGGATCATGCCCAGGCATGGATCGACGGGAAGTTTGTGGGGCCAACGCCCTTGGATTTGAAGCTCGCGCCCGGCCATCATCAGGTGGTGGTTCGCGCACCCAATATGCAACAGGCAACGCGAGACTTCGACCTGACCGAGAAACAGACGCAATCGATCGATCTCCCGATGAAGTCTTCTTATCAAAATCAAGTCATCATCCAATGGCCGTCGCAGAAATAGCGGTTGCGGTGAGTTGAATTCTTCATATCCGGCCCAGTTTATTCTCCCAGGTTGAAAGCGCATTTTGCAGCGCCCAATTGCCGATGTTGCACCTGCGTTGGGCGGCCCTAACATGACGGAAAATCGGATTTCACCATTACTAATCACCAAACGTCCGAGTAACTGTTTGCGAAAGCCTATACGACCTATTCCTTGGAGCGGGGAGCAAAACAGGCGACCATTAGGGTACGGCGTTTAATTTTACGGAGAAAAGGCCACCCCCACGGGGGTGAAAGTTAAGCGTTCAAAGTAGTCGTCAACTGTAAATCCAGCTGGAATTGGTTTCGTCCGCCACTCCTTTCAGAAGATTCGAACTATACCTGATCCCTGCGGCCAGACGGAATGAACGACGGCAGCAAGAACATTTTTGGCTTGCCCGGACGCACCGCTGCCCGTGCCCCGGGAAGTTTGGCCCAGATTGCCAAGGTGATCGTGTTCCGTCCGATAGTGGAGTGAATCGTTGAAATTGTGCCGCAATGAAAGCGATGGCTCATGGTATCCGCTCTGCGGAGCGTTGCTGTTTGCCATCTTGGTTTGCGCGAGGCCCGGTTTCGCACAACAACGGGGACCTGCCGCACAGGGCGCGTCCGGGTCCATCAGCGGCAAAGTCACGGCCACTACCGGACAGAAAACAACCGATATACTTGCCGGCATCACGCTCAAGTTGACGGCAACGGCCCCAGGGTCCACATCGAAAACGATAGTCACTGATTTCAAGGGTAGTTACGAGTTTACGCATCTGGCCCCGGGAGAATACGGCCTGGAAGCCATCGTCGAAGGATTTCAGCCTTGGACGGCTACAGTGACGCTCGGACCCGCTCAAGCTGTCACCGAGGACATCGCCTTGCAGATCAGCTCCGTCGAGGAGCGGATCGAGGTGCAGGGGGAAGCCGTTGAAGTTGCGACGCAGAGTGTAAGCGCGGCGGCTACAGTCAACGACCAGCAACTGCAGGATTTGCCACTTCGCACGCAAAAGTTTACCGAGGCCCTAGCCATCTCCCCGAGCGTCATCCGGACGCAGGAAGGGAAGTTGAATTTCAATGGCCAGGCGGAAAGCCAGGGAATGCTCCTGGTGGACTCGGCGGAAAACGTGGATCCAGTGTCGGGAAGCTTCGCGATTCCCATCCCAGTCAATGCGATTCAAAACATCCAGGTTTTCAGCACTCCGGACAGTTCCGCATACGGCGGATTTTCCGGCGGGTTGACCCGAATCGACATCAAGCCTCCCGGACAAGGATGGAACTACAAGTTGCTGGACATGGTTCCGTCATTCCGGGGAAAGAACGACCATTTGATTGGCCTTTTGAATATGACTCCTGGCGTGGAGATCGGCGGGCCCCTCATCAAGAATAAGCTCAGCTTCTCCGAGAACATGACGTACGAATTTCGCAAGGACCCGGTGCACGGGCTTTCGTGGCCCTTCAATGAAACAGTGACGTACAGCCTGGTCTCCTTCACGAATTTTCAATGGACGTTTTCACCGAAGCATCTGTTGAACGTCAACGTGAACGTGTTTCCAGCGACGATTCTGTATGCAAATATCAATTCGCTCATTCCGCAAACCGCGTCAGCGAATATTCACCGGCGGGGTACGTCCGTCGGAATCTCGGACGCCTACCAGTTCGACTCAGGGCTGGTTCTTACCACGCTCGTTCGTTACACGAATTTCTATGCCAACGACCACGGCCAAGGGTCGCTCGACATGACCATTAATCCCGAGGGCTGGGGCGGCAATTACTTCAATGCGTTTTCGCGAAACGCGAATCAAGTGGAGGCTCTTCCCGTTTTTCAATTGCCCGCGAAGTCCTGGCACGGCAGCCATCAATTGCAGTTCGGGACGGATATCCTCCATCGGTCGTTTACAGGGAGCAGCGTTTCTCGTCCCATCAATCTCCTGGAGCAGGACGGCACAATCGATGAGACGATCGCTTTTCTGGGCGCGGGACAACTGCAGGGAGGCGACACGGAAGTCTCGGAATACGCTGAGGATCGCTGGTCGCTCACCAAGAGCCTGGCTTTGAATTTCGGCGGCCGTTTGACGTATCAATCGAACGGCCGGGATGTGGCTTTCGCGCCCCGCGCGGGACTGGCGTACTCCATGGCAAACAAGATCATGGTACGTGCGGGAGCGGGTTTGATCTATGGACACGTCCCGCTGCTGGCAACGGATTTTGCGGATTATCAAGAGCGAATGATCACGAACTTCTTCCCTGCATCACCGCCTCAGACCTACACTTTGCAAAACGTCTACGAGTCCTCGGGGATTCCCGGGAATTCTTCGACGCTGATGGACAACAAAAACAGTACGCGCACGTTTACCTGGAATATCGAAGCTGAGGCTCCCTTGCGGAAGGACCTCAGTCTTCGAGTCGGCTACTACGAAACGCATACGGTCAATCTTTTTGTGCTGAATCCAATTCTCCCTCCTGGCGGCGGGACATCCGGTTTCATGGTTCTTCAAAACGCCGGATCCTCGAACTACCGGCAGGCTCAGATCACCGCCCGTTACCGGCCTAGTGAACGGAACGAGCTGAATATTTCATACGCCTGGAGCCGCGCGCGGGGCGACCTCAATACGCTTTCCGACGCATTCATCCCTGTTCAAGCGCCGGTGATCCGGCCGAACGCCTATGGAGTCCTGCCTTCCGACATCCCCAACCGGGTGCTTGCCTGGGGATATGTCACGCTTCCCAAGAAGTTTGTCTTCAGCCCCGTGGCGGACCTTCATACCGGTTTTCCGTATTCCAATGTGGATGTTCTGCAGAACTATGTGGGTGCGCCGAACAGCCTTCGCTTCCCGGTTTACTTTTCACTGGATGTAAAACTCTCCCGCGAGTTTACAGTGCACATGCCGTTCAAGGAAAACGCCAAGCGGCGGAAGATCAGCATTGGGGTTTTTTCGCTGGACGTGACGAATCGCCTCAACCCGCACGATGTATTCAATAATATCGCTGCGCCCGCGCCTCTTTTTGGGCAGTTCGACGGCTTTCAACGGCGTTTAACTGGGCTCGACATTAATCTGACCGAGTGACGCTTCCACTCCAAGCTCATGCTGCCGCGCTCCTGGTGGAAGGACGAAATTTTTGTCTTCAAGAATCACAAACTGGATTGAAGCCGGCGTATCAAGCTAAAATCACGCGCCGTGGAACCGCACTCGGGGAACTCGCTATGAAACTCACGTCTTTGCTTGCGATCGGCGCAGTTTGCGCCGGCGCACTGGCGGGAGTAGCGATCAAGCTTGCGATCGCTCCCAACGATCAGGAAACGCTGCTTCAGGCGGACCTCGCGGCATTCAAATCCGGAACCACCGCCGATTCGCTGGATGGCAAATTTCTGGACGCGAATTTCACCTGGACGGATTCCTCAGGAAACACTCGAAACAAATCAGAAATCCTGGAGGACGTCCGATCCGGGAAGGGATTGCCGATGGAGGCTGGCAACGCAAGCGGCGGCAGCAATATTATTGTGAGCGCGATCAGCGCGCACGCCGATGGCCAGGTCGGACTAGTTCAGACGACCAGTGGAAAACTGTACATCCTGCGCGTCTGGGTGAAACGCGGCGCGGGCTGGAAATTGCTGGTTTATCAAGCGGTGTCGATCGGCGCCCCGCCTTCCGCCGAATCGCGGAACGGGGCGTGCGAAAACCCGTGCAACACGGTGCCCTTTCAACCGCAAAACGAGGACGAGCGCGGGGTGATTCAAGCGTACCAGGCAGTGGAGCGGGCGGTGGCGGGGCACGATTCCGCGGCGTGGGGCGCTCACATTGCCGATGAATTTTTTGCGGTCACGTCAAATAGCGATCGTCCGATTGACAAGGCGGCGCGAATGGCGGGATTGGATAATCAGAAGGTAGCGGGGATCGCGCCGTTCCCTCTTGTGTCGGCGCGCATGTTTGAATTTGGGGGCGCGATGGTGATGGCTTCACTTCAGCAGCCCGAGCACGGCTTGCCGCTGCACGTCACGCGCGTCTGGTTCAAGCGCAACGGCACGTGGCTCGAGGCCTACAGCTATCAGACAACGATCCAGGCTCGCATCTCTACTCAATAAGCCACCGACGGAATATTGGCCAACAACCCATATCTTTCAGTGCAGACTTGATAGGTGGACGGCACGCTTTTCGTGGCGCAGGCTTCCAGCCTGTGGGGTTGGACCTTGCAAGGACTAAAACCCACAGGCTGGAAGCCTGCGCCACAAGAAATCGGACGCCAAACCCGCTGCATCGAGTGGCGGGACAAACTGGAATCCATGATGAGATGTCCGGGTTAGATATTCTTCAATTCGGGCGAATGGGCAGGGCAAGGGAGCTTGTGGATGGAGCCGCGTCGCTCCCCTTTAAACCGCGCGCGGCCAGGATTTCGTAATTCTGATATTTGATGGTCAATACGGCGCGCCCGCCTCCGCGCACGGCGGAAACGGATTCATTTTTGGAAGGCAGCCAAAAATCGCCGATTTTCAGATAGGAATGGTGGATCTCGGTTTTCTTGATCCAGAAGGAGGGATTCTTGGAGGGTTCCGCCTCGATGCGGCACACCGCGAAATCCTTGCTGTCCACCCAGATCCGCCCGCGATAAAGAAGCTTGCTCGGAATTTTGGGTTCAACCGCGACCGTGTAAGTGCAGTTATCGGGGGCATTCTGGCGCCCGAGCCCACTGAAATCGTAATTGCTGGGATTCAGGGCGACGCGTTCCCGGTTCTCTTCGGTCATGGATTCAAGCTCGGCTTCCAAAAGGCGTTTCAAGATTCGATCGATGATCCATGTGGGGCCGCTTTGGGTAACAATCTTGAAATGTTTTGTGGCGGGCGCGTCGTAAATCATGTCGACAACCATCTCGGCATGAAAGGAAGCGGGAAAGCCCGTGTAATCCAGGGTATAAAAACGCCGGCCTTGATACTTTTGCAGCGCGTCCGCGCGTTCGGCATTTTTCTCGACGAGCTTGTCCATGACCTGCGAGAGATCGAGCCGCGGTTCGATCATCTCCTGAGGAACGGAAGTTTGCGCGCGTGTCCCTGCGGGCCACACGAGGATCAGCAATAGCAGCGGCGCCAGCGGTAATCGGGTACGGTGTTTGCCTTTGGACATAAACATAGCGATTCTTTCCGCCGGATTCGCGGGCCCGGAATTCCGATTTTAGGTCAGGTATTTACAATCTTTCTTGCATCGTCAAGAAGGATGTTTTCGACTTGGGGTGCAGGGCGCGTGTAGCGTTCGTAGGTTTTGTACATGCCCGCGAAAATCTGGTCCCAGGAACCAAAGGAAAGAGCGCGTTCGCGTGCTTCGAGTCGCATCGAATCTCGCATCGCGGGCTCGGTCATCAAGACCGTCAGCAGCGAAGCGAACTCATCGGGGCTAGTCGCCACGTAACCTGACTTGCCGTGCTCGACCGTGTATTTTGGGCCGCCGCAGGGCGACACCACGGCGGGAACACCGGAGGCCAGCGCCTCCAGAACCGCCAGGCCAAACGTGTCCGTTTCCGAAGGGAAGACGAATGCATCCATGTCCGCAAACGCGCGGGAAAGATCCCGGCCGGTAAGCCAGCCGCTGAATTCCGCGTGCTGCATATTTTCGCGCAGCCATTTTTCCTCGGATCCCTCGCCAATCAGAGCAATCCGAAAGTCCCGATTACCTTTCGCCAGAAGATCCCGCTCGAGTTGCGCGAAGAAGCGCACGTTTTTTTCCGGAGTGAGCCGCCCGACGTAACCGATGCGGAACGGTCCGGCGGGCCGTTCGCGAAAAGCCGGGTTAAAAGCCTCCGTGTTCACGCTATGAGACATCAAGAAGCAGGGCTTGCCGGTGGCCTTTCCGAGCAATTCGACCATTTCACGATTCGGAGTGAAGAGCAGCCGCGGTATTTTGTAAAAGCGAGCCGCTGCATGGAAGCTGGCGAATTCGGCGGCGGCAGCCAACTTGGAGGACAGATTCTCCGGCCAGGACGATAGAAGCCCGGATACGCGGCGGCGGGCAAATTGATGAATATTAGTTTGCCAGGAGGCCGCCAATGTCACGCCCAGATTGTGGGCCAGGAGAGTTCCCAAAATTCCAACGTCGCTCGGTCCCGTGATGTGAATGACGTCCGGGCTGAACTCTCGAAGGAGCCGCGCGAGCTTCGGATAGTGACGCAAGAACAGAAGGTCGAACTCATGGTGGCCATCGAGGGGAAACTTGACCCGGCCGCGGCGCAGTTGCACTCGGGTTATTGATCCATCGGTTACTATTTCGTCCCGCGGGCCGGCGTGAACCAGGAGAAACTCGTAGCCGCGTTCTTTGGCAAACGCGGCAAACTGCCGGCTGGTATTCGCCACGCCGTCAATTTCCCGGTACGTGCAGGGAAACAGCGCCATCCTGATATGGTCAGACGTCACGCAATGACCTCATGCGGATTTTCCGGGGCTTGATGCAATCCCGACTTTTCCCTGAACGTAAAATTCAAAGCGTGCCTCACCGAGGCATTTTCCACCATGCGAAATACGGAAAAAATTCGCCCCAAAAAGCGAGGAGGGGCTTTCCATAGCGCGGATAAGGGGCGATAGTACCCGGCCTTAAAATCCATGTGGAACACTCGCTCGTCCCAGCGGCGAGAGCCGGCCGGATGTTCCGGGTAGTCGCGGATCGTGTCGATTACGGTTTGCATGAAGCGGATGCCGAGCACTTCCGCATACTGCGGCATGAAGACGACATGACTGAGCTGCTCGCGTCTGATTTCGTCGACGAAATCGGAAAAACTGGTGGCGCAGGTCAGATTCAGCGCGCCGCTCGGCTCGCAGCCGTGCCGGTCTCCGCCCGAGATCAAAGGGCGCTTCCATTCCGCGGCCAGTTGGATCACGCCTTTATTTTCGGTCCAGGCGCGCATGGCGTTGAGTTCGAAGGCATGAAGGAATTGGACGTGGCCCTGCAAAAACCGGTCAAGAATGCTCCGGAAAGCCGACTGCCCCAGGCAATGCTGGTCCCAAAGTGGATGGTTGAAGACGATCAGCACTTCCGGGAGTTCATGAAGCGCCGCCAATAATTCCATCAGGCGCGGCGCGGAGGGGCTTTTCGTGAAAGCGGCCAGGTCGTCCATGATCAAGTGCGCCTGGCTCTCCGGTAGATTGTGAACGCCCAGATGAAATACGGCTCCCTCGAAGGGCACGCTCCACTCCACGGCAAACGGGATCTGTACCGGGTCCGGCAGCTGGCGCAAGGCGGTCGGCGCTCCGATGCTGTCGTGATCGGTAAGCGATACCAGGCTCATCAATTCCAGATCGATTTCAATCTGATTGCTCTCCACTTCGAAGGCCTGCTTGGGCGGCAATGGCGGCGTCCAATAGGCTTGGGAGAAATCGACGGGCCGGCATGATTTTTTGCACTGCTCCTTCAGAGCCCAGCGCAACAGGGGCCATTTTTCAGCGAATTCCGGGATAAAGAGAAGACTCTCTTTGGATTGATTGGTATGGCTGTGAAGGGAAACTGCCGTCCGGTACTTCGCGGCAATGTCGGGGTGCTTCCAGATGCATGAAATTTGTGATTGTGGCAATTGGTTTTGTCCGGAATGATTTAGGTTCATGATTAGGATGTCAAAATCCGGCCCTGCACTCCAGTAGTCAAAAATCTAAATTTCCAGGCTGGCAATAACTATGCCGCCCTGCTTCGGTCTCACACGCCCGAAGCGAGCTTTGAGCGGTCAGCGCGCTTCGCTGCCGCAAGCCCAGGCGTAGCAACAGGACCTAACCTACCGCGCGAGCTTCGGCGCAATTTCGTCGCTTGTGCAAATGCAGGCAGCCCTCGGGCAGCGGAACCCAGCCTGTGCGGCTGCTCCCTTTGGAAACCGCGCCCGGCGCGGAAGTCATGCGCTACGATTATGATGGCGGTTACCGTTGTGGCTGTTGCCCCTGCGCCGGGGCAGCAGCAGGAGTCGTAGACGAGGCAAGCGGAGGCTGCGGTCCGAGCACCTTCTGGAGCGCCTGATAGGCGCACTGCTCGTCCGCGTTTCCGCCGCCAACTCCAACCGCGCCAATCAGTTGGTTGTCCACAATGATCGGCAAGCCGCCCGGAACGAAGTAGTAGGAAAGGCCCTCGGACTTGCCGAGGTCCAAACGGATTAGCCTGCCATCGACGGTGTTGAATCGCTGCGCGACCGAAGCCGACGATGCCCTCGCGTACAGGGCGGTCTTGGCTTTCATCAAGCCAGTCTCGGCGCCAATGGGCAGCACGCCGTCCATTGCGTGGGAATCAATAATGTCGCCCGTCGGCGAGAGCACAAAAATGACAATCGATTGGTTCCCGGGCTGCGCCTTCTGCCATTCGACGCAGGAGTCGACGATCGCCCGGGCGGTGTCGGCATTGATCACTGCCTTCATCAGGGTGCGCTTGGCGACAGCATCGGATACTGTGACTTTGTTGAATGGAGCGGGTGTGGCGCCCTGAGCCCAAGCCTCGGTGTTTCCGAATGCGAGTGCTGCCGCAATCACTGCAAGAATCAGCGCGGTGCGAGACATCTCTGCAATTAGCCTCATGTCGTTATCCCCCGGTCTCCTCGAGTCTTGTTTTTCACACAATCATTCCGCCCGCGTTCCGCAAACGCGCGTTGAATTCTTCCAGGATTTTCCAACTTGGAATTTCCCGCAACCGGGACTGTACACCCGGACGGCTCTGATTGGCAAAGTTCTATTTCCCTAATTAAATAAATGGGGCCGAACTATGACATCGCCCGTGACTGCCTCCTGCCGCCTATTTTCCGATCTCCACAAGTGAAAATGTACTGAGCACCGGCTTCGGGCGGGGATTCGGATTTTTGGCAGTGGGCGGTACGGGATCGTTCTTTTCCGTGCCGATGGTGAAGATGTGGTGAGTCTTGGAATCGAGCGCGACGGTGCGCGCGCCGTAGATGGTTTTGACGGTCGCGACCAAACTGATCTTGTCGGGAGAATCCGCGTGGAAGATGTAGGTTGCGCCGGTCTTGCCGTCTCCGCTGTCTCGGCAAGTCGCGAACACGTCGCCTGTGGCCGGATCGAAAACATCGCCGTCCACGCCGATGGCGATGGGCGCCGAAGCTACGATCTTGCCGTTATCCGCGTTCATGACGATCATCACGCCCGGGGCAGTGGCGCCCTTGCCGCGGCAGCCGATGTACAGGCGGCGATTCATTTTGTCCATGGCCATGGCCACCGGCGCATCGCAACCTGGAGTGGGCCATTTGTTCTTGATAGTGAGCTTCATCGCGTCGTATTCGATCACCTGGCCCTTGTCCTCGTAATCCTGGAAGATGCTTCCCTTGCCGTCGGCCGCCGCCGCCTCCGGGTTTGCATTGAACGGCATGGCGCCGGCCACTTTCGCCGTCGCCGCGTCCACCACCGTCAGGTTCATCCCGTCACCGTTGTTGACGTAAACGCGCTTGGTCGACGGATCGTAGAGAAGCGAATCGGTGTCGATGCTGTTCGATTTCATCGACGAAGTAAGCATCATTGTCTTCAAATCGAAAACGTAGACGGTGCCTTCCTGCTCGGTCTTGTTGCCGGTCACAAATCCTCGATTAAATTCCGGCGCCACCGCCACGCCATGTAGACCGTTCATGCCCTGGATGTCGGCGACTTGCTTGCCCGAATCCGCATCGATCACCAGGATGTGCGTGCTGCGAGGAATGTAGACGCGCCGGGCAGCCGAATCCACGGTCACATAGTCCCAGCCGCCTTCGCCTCCAAGGGTAATAGTTCTGAGAACGCGGTAGCCCGAGTCCTGTGGCGCGGCATAGAACACGGTGGGAGAAAGAATCAAGAATGCAAAAGAAAGAACGCAGGCCCAGGACAATGCAATCAAAATCCGGCGTGGTGACATAAGGATACCTCCTCTTATTGTATGTTTGAACGGCGGGCTGCTCTTCCGACGTAGGCTATCTTGCACCTATTTCGAGTAAAAACAACAACAAATCTGAAACTTGCAGGGTTGGCCTTCAGCATGAATGACCGTTGACACGGAGCGAACGCGCCTGATAGAGAACTCAGCAGCACTTTGGCGCCGTGGACGCGTGCGCTCTGTGCAAATTCTATATTTCAGAAGGTGGAGTTTCTCATGACGCTTCCCCGTGACCGTGCAAAGTACTCGGCAATCGTCGACCGGCCAAAACTGCATTTGCCCAACGGCGAGCGCGTTGTCATCTGGACGATTGTGAACGTCGAGGTATGGGACATCGCTCGTCCGATGCCCCGGCAGGTGCTCGTGCCGCCGACCGGCGTGACTACACTCCCCGACGTGCCAAACTGGAGCTGGCACGAATACGGCATGCGCGTCGGCTTCTGGCGCTTCCATGCGCTCTATGAACGATTGAAAATTCGGCCTTCGCTTTCGATCAACGCTCGCGTGTGCATTGATTATCCGCCCGTGGCGCAAGCCTGCAAGGATGCGGGCTGGGAATTCATGGGGCACAGTTTCGATCAGCGCCCCATGCACGGCGAGCCCGACCCGGCTGCCATGATCGAGCGGTCGGTGAAGACGATTCAGGAATTCACCGGCAAGCCGCCCATCGGCTGGATGGGGCCCGGCCTCACCGAAACGTACGATACGCCCGACCAGCTCAGAGCCGCGGGAATCAAATACATTTGCGATTGGGTGTGGGACGACGAGCCCGCCGAGATTGAGACCAAGCACGGTCCCTTGTATACGCTGCCGTACTCGCTCGATACCAACGACATTCCCGTAATGGCGGTGCAGTACCATGAAGCGGCCTACTGGACGCAAAAATGCAAAGATGCGTTTGACCGGCTGTACGAAGAAGGCGCGAACCGGCCGAAGATCATGGCCATCGCCATTCATCCTTACCTCAGCGGCCAGCCTTCACGCATCAAGTATCTCGAGGCTATTTACGAATACACTTCAAAATTCAACGGCGTTTTGTACTGGACGGGAGAACAGATTCTGGATTGGTATTTGAAGGCGAAGAAATAGTAGGACAGGCTTCAGCCTGTCGGGTTTCGGTTTGCTAAACCCAAATCAAAAGCAACAGGCTGAAGCCTGTTCTACTTAAATCACTTTGCAGCGGGTGCCGTCGCATTGAAATCGGCGGCGTGGGAAACGATCACGACCCAGCGCCCGTTGCGCTTGGCCATCAGGAAGTTATAGAGCCCGGCACGAAAGGGCCAATCCGAGCCGTCGCGCTTTTTGGCGCCGGTCATGGACCAGTAGTCATCCACCGAGGCGAGTTCGGGGCTGATGTACTGGATGGACTTGACCTCGTCGGTGCGATGCGAGTTCTTGTACAGGTCCGCGAATAGCTTGGCATGTTCTTCCTCGACGTCCTGGCGCGTGCCGAGGGACTCGCCGCGCCAGTTGACCCACAAGAGGTGATCGGCGAGCGAGACGCACATGGAGTGCGCGTCGTGAGTGTTCCAGCCGTTGCTGAATCCGGCGACGAATTCCTTGATGGCCGCATCATCCTTGCCGTTGGCGGATTCGTTCGCCGACGCAACCCGCGCGAAGCCAATGCCCAGGGCCATGGCGAAGACCAGGATCAGAATCGCCAGCACTCGCCTCGGATCAAGCGTTGCGGGAACAGAAGCTCTCGTATTCATGTTGTGCGCTCCTCGTTTCATCGAAAAATTCAATCGAAAATCAGCAGCGGGAATCGTCCCGGAGAATCTGCCCCATAGGGTACACCAATCCCGGCTTAGGGGACATACATGCTGATGCGAATCATCCGGCTTCGGCGACAATCGAAAATTTTCGCAGCGTACCTTTTCAAGACGGCGCCAAAAGCGGATGATACGCGGAGCGGAGGTGTCCATATGAAAACTCGGCTATTTTCGATAGGAAGCCTGGTGGTCTGCCTTCTGGCGGTTACCGGCCCCGCGTTCGCACACCACGCCTGGCACGGATACGACATGGCCAATCTCACCACGGTGAAGGGAACCGTGTCGCGATTCGACTGGGGCAATCCGCATGTGTGGATGTATTTCGATGCGACGAACGATAAGGGGAATGTTGAAAAATGGGCGGCCGGCGGGCCAAGTCCTAGCCGCATGGCCGGCACCGGCTGGGACAAGGAAACCCTCAAACCCGGAGATCAGATTACCGCGGTGGGGCACAAGATCACCGACGGCACGAATACGTTGCGCCTGGTGAAAGTCGTGCTATCGAACGGGCGTGAATTAATCTGCTATGGCGGAAGCTGATGGCAGACAGTTTTTAGTATTCCGAGCCGAGGATTTAGATTCCCCGATCTTTCAGGACAGCGGAGGGAAACAGAGTTGGGCGGCAACGGCGTTGATTCCGTTGCCGGCCAACTCGCTATTCCGACCGTGACGCCGAGAACCCCGGATGCTTGGGCACTCGTGGCGGCGTCTGTGGGCCCTCAATTACTCCTTTTTTCTCGCCATTTTGTAGGCAACGGAGAGCAACAAGAGCTGGTCATCCTTTGTTGTTTTGCCTAACAAACGGCGGAATTTTGTCAGCGTTCGGGCATCTTTCCCGGAATCGCCCCAGGCCATTTCGGCGGCGTTTTTTTTCTTCCGCAGATTCGGCAATTGGGGCGGTTTTTCGCCGTCGTATAGCAATTGGTACATCGGAACTTCGAGGGCTCGCGCGAATTTTTCGAGCGTTTCCACGGCCGGAACGGTGTGCCCGTTTTCCACCCGTGAAATGTAGCAACGAAGAAGTCCCGTCCGCTTCTCGATTTCCCCCTGGGAGAAATTCCTTTCCTCACGCAATGCTCTTAGCCGTTCTCCTACAATCATGGTCTTACCCTCCATTGGATTTGATCTCTGGCAAATGGGCCGACTTCACGAGAAACAGAGCCGTTTCTCGTTCCTTGCAAATCAGATAGGCGTAGGTTAGGAAATAACAGGAGGCGAGCTATCTGCTGCGAGGCGAACCAGAGGCAGGGTACAGACTCCGACGGGCCTTTGGTCGAGTGCTAACCTAAACGAAAGCCAATTCGGGGTATCGCGCCGAAACGAAGTGGACGCGACAACCCATTCTTTCTCCAGTAGCGTAAAAGACCCGCGAACGTGAAGAGCGGAAATTCCGCAGCTGTGGCTGTTAGGCGGGTTGATCGCAGGAGGGTCCGGGATCGTGTCGACTGCGGCGACAAAGAGCAGCAGACAGATCAGCCAGACGGCGTATTTATGTTTCAACGTGTCCTCGAACAAGAGGAGGCCATCCCCCTAGCGAACATCCCGTTTCATAGCAACAATGATATTACATTCGACGCAGAAATGCAGAGGGCTTTATCGCAATCGAATCCGTTCGCGATTTCCCCCGAGCTTGTACCCCGGCAAAACAGGATGCGTGAAGCCGTTTTGACAGATCAGGGCGCGCAGTGCTATAGGCTTTGGCTATTGATGGACTTTTTTATCTCAGGGACGTTCCACTCGGTCCGCAGGCGTTACAATATGGCGGCCCGCTGATTGGCTGCGGCTAAATTTGCTCTTGGGGTTTCCCATGGAAAACTGGTCATTGAAGCTGTTCGCGGCTCTTGCCGTACTTACAGTGATTGCATCTCCCATTTTTGCGCACCACGGGACGTCGGCGTACGACACGACGAAATTGACGACCGTGAAGGGAACGGTAACGGATTTCCAGTTCAACAATCCTCATGTGATCATTTCCGTTGAGGCGAAGGACGACAAGGGCAAAGTCGAATTATGGATTTGCGAAGCCAACAGCCCCAACGTCCTGACCAGGCATGGCTGGGACCGGGACATTATCAAGAAGGGGGACCAAATCACGATTATCGGGAATCGCCCCAAAAATGGCGCGAAAACCATGCGTCTCCAGAAGGTCGTCCTGTCCAACGGTCAGGAGCTCGACCCGAATTCATTGCAGGACTAATGAGAGTTCGCTCAGACAAACTTGGGGTGAATGTAAAACTAGTCAGGAGAAGCTCCGAAATGCGCAATCGCTTAATGGGCTTAGCTGTTGTCCTGTCGGCGACGCTAGCCCTCTCTCCCATCCTATTCGCTCAGACCGCTGACCAGCAGGGAATGGCGAAGGTCGAACCTGCGGCTTCCATGCCGGACTTATCCGGGCTTTGGATCCGACTGCGAGATCCGTCGCATTCACCCATTAATCTTGACTTTGGAAAGGCGATCTCCCCTATGACGCCATGGGCGGAGGCGAAATTCAAGGCGGCCAATTCCGTCTATCGCAGTTCCAGCCCGAGTACGGTCTTGAGCGATCCAATTTTTAGTTGTTATCCGCCAGGCGTGCCGCGAATCTATCTTCTCAACTTTCCAGTGCAGATCGTTCAGGTTCCCGGCCAGGTGATCATGCTCTTCGAGTTCGATCACTTTGTGCGCCGAATCTACACGGACGGGCGCCCGCATGACAAGGATGCCGGAGCGCTCTGGATGGGAGACTCCATCGGCAAGTGGGACGGCGACACGCTCGTCGCCGATACGGTCAGTTTCAATGACAAGACCACGCTCGATCGGGAAGGGTATCCACACAGTGACGAGATGCACCTGGTGGAGCGCATCCGGCGCGTGGACCATGGCTCTTTGGTGGTCGACCTCACCGTCGACGACCCAAAGGCGTATACGAAGCCCTGGGCAGCAAAGCTAAACTTTCAGTTACGGCCGGACTGGAAAATTATGGAGCACGTCTGCGAAGACAACGCCGGCTTCATCGGCTTCAACAAGAAAGCTACCCAGGCGCCAAAAAAGTAGGACGGGCTTTAGCCTGTCGGGTTTCCTCTTGCAGACGCATCACACTGCGACAGGCTGAAGCCTGTCCTACTTAGACCTGGGAGGGACAAAGCCATGCCTGATAACGTCCGTCGAGATCTCCTTAAGAAGGCAGCAGCACTAAGCATCGGCGCGATTGCTTCCGCCGGCGCCGTACTTCCTGGCGAAGTCCGGGCCTCGAGCCAAGCGGACCAAAAACTTCCGGGAACTGATTTTTTCCCGGGATTCAAACACCTGACAGCGAAAACCTCGGGCGCCACAATCAACTTTGTCACAGCGGGAAGCGGGCCCCCGCTGCTTCTGCTGCACGGCTATCCGCAGACGCACATTGAATGGCGCGATGTCGCGCCTCAACTGGCCAAAAAATTTACCGTCGTGGCGGCCGATCTCCGCGGATACGGAGACAGCAGCAAGCCTGCTGCCGACGGCGAAAACCATTTGAACTACTCCAAGCGCGCGATGGCGCAGGACCAGGTGGACCTGATGGCCAGCTTGGGATTTCAGAAGTTTGCGCTCGTGGGTCACGATCGCGGCGGACGGGTCGCGCACCGCTTGGCCCTCGATCATGCGGACCGATTGACGAAGCTCGCCATCCTCGACATCGTTCCGACGTACAAAGTGTTGCATAGCGTCACGAACGAACTCGCCACGGCCAATTTCCATTGGTGGTTCCTCATCCAGAAAACGCCGATGCCGGAGACGCTGATCGGCAACAGCGCCGAAGTCTGGCTCCGCTCGCGGTTTGAGCGAATTCCGCCGGGCGTTTTGAGCAAGGAGGCCTTCGCGGAGTACCTGCGCTGCTTCACGCTGCCGGGCTCGATTCACGGCTCGTGCGAAGATTATCGCGCCGGCGCGACCATCGATCTGATTCATGACGCCGCCGACCTGGATCATAAAATCTCTTGCCCTGTTCACATCTTATGGGGAGCACGGGGCGTATGGCCCAAGCTGTACGATGTACTCGAGGTGTGGAGAGAGCGGGCGTCGAACGTCACAGGCAGAGAGATGCCGACCGGGCACTTCATCGCCGAAGAGAGACCCGACCTGCTGCTTGAGGAACTGAATAAATTCCTGGGCTAATATTTCGAGCGATCAGTGGCGACACTGAGTCCGTGTGTGTGAATTCACAAGGGGTGAGGGGACAAGTGAGCATCGGACGTGATGGAAATTCTTTCAGAATGGTTTTGATTTGCGGCGCGCTGGCGTTCGCGGCGGCTATGAACGGCCCAGCGCTGCTGCGGGCGCAGGAGGGCGTTCCCAAGTTCGAGGTGGACCCTTACTGGCCCAAGCCTTTGCCGGAACGCTGGGTGACCGGTGAAATCGGCGGCGTGTGCATCGATTCCCAGGATCATATCTTTGTTGTGCAGCGCGTCAGCGACGTCGGCGGCATGGACGGCCATCTGGAAGGGCTGACCGGCGACGAATTGAACGCAGGTCAAGCCGCGCCGCCCGTGCTCGAATTTGACGGCGATGGAAAAGTGGTCAACTCCTGGGGAGACGCAAAAATCCTGCCAAAAGATCTCCATGGATGCGCCGTGGATCGCGACGGCCATGTGTGGCTCGACGGGTCCGAGGACGGCATCCTTCAGGAGTATTCTCACGACGGAAAGGAAATGCTGCTGCAGATCGGAAAGAAGGGCGTTTTCGATTCCTCGGACGGCACGGTGAACGGCACGCCTTTGAATTCGAGCCCTTCGCAGTTCTTCCGCGTTTCGGAAATCGCATTCGACCCGCACAATGGCGACATGTATGTCGCGGACGGCCACGCGAAAGGCAAGGGCGGCAACAATTTCCGCATCGTGGTATTCGATCGCGCCGGGCACTATCTCCGCCAATGGAAACTGCATCGTTCGCCGGAAGAAGCAGCCACCGCGGCCAGGCCGACCCCGCATTGCGTTCGCGTGAGCAATGACGGCATCGTCTATGTGTGCGATCGCTGGATGAATCGCCTGCAACTTTTCGACACGATGGGAAATTTCAAGAAGGACATGCCGTTCAGCTATAAGGTGTGGACGCCTGCTTCCGGATCAGGGACGGGAGCGCAGCGAGACGCGGCGCTGGTGGGATCCTGCTCTTCGGTGGAATTTTCCCGCGACCCGCGAGAGAAGTATATGTTCTTGATCAATGAAATCGATGAAGAAGTAGACGTGGTGGACCGCGCCAGCGGGCGCGTGCTCGGGAGTTTCGGCCGCCCGGGCCACCAGGCCGGCGAATTCATGCACGCGCACACGATGGCGGTGGACTCCAAAGGCAACATCTACGTCGGTGAGTCAGTGGATGGCCGCAGGGTGCAAAAATTCAAGATGGCGGGCGGCAAGTAGAAGAACGACGATAATTCATCGCATCACTTCTTTCGCAATTTCATCCCCGGTTTGCAAGCGTGACGCGAGCGCGCGAAGAAATTACTGCGCATAAGGAGTGTCACGTCCTTGCCCCAACTGTAATTCCTTCCCGTTGGCGAGCACGATCTTGAGGGCGTACCCAATCGGCGCGCCATTCTTGGCGGGGCCGAGAGTGATGGTGATTGCATCTCCCGGATTTAACTCTGTCTTGGTCCAGCCGGCCCGCGCCAGCATGCCCGGGCTGACCGTTTCGCTTGCCCAGTGCACCAGTCCGCCCTTGTCGTCTTTCACGTCAAAATAGATTTGAACGTGGGGATTGGACCAGACGAATTGCGTCACGGTTCCCTTCAGGACAATCGGATTCGCCAAGTCGTAGGCGGCATTGCCGTGGTGCGCGAGTGCCGGACCGCTGAAAATCAGAAGCGCCATGGCCAAGGCGCAGAACGACAGCAAAATCTTGGAATTCATCGTGATTGGATTCATTTCTCCGCCGGAGCGGCATCGCGAAAGCTTCGCACAAAGCGTACCAGATCCCAAATCTGCGCGTCGGGCATTGCCTTCCCGAACGCGCCCATTCCCGTTAAGCGATTCCCTGGGCGTGAAGCATCGCTCGTCAGGACCAACTTTGCCCCGAGGGACAGGGTCAGCCGGAATTGCGGCGGCCCCCGCCAACGGAGTGCTTGCGCGATTCCTTCGCGCGGGAGGACTCTTCAGCGCCATGCTGCATCAATTTCTTGCCGCCGAGACGATCCAGATTCCCAAGGAAAGCGTTCTTTTCGTTTTTCTTAGCGTTCTTTTTCTTAGCCATGACAGCAAACTACGCGACTCGCAGAAGTACGTCAATGCGAATCCCAAACTCCCAGCTTCGCCCAACAGGGCTATCCGCGATAGGCGATGCTCAGTCCCTTGCCGACCGGAACGATTGTGTGCTGGAAGTCCGCGAGGCTCGAAATCAATTTCAGATACTCGGCGATTTCCTCCGGATGGGAATGCACGTTATCGGCGACCACCAGCACCTTGCCGGCGAGCTTGGGCAGCAGGATTTCCATCACCTCGGGAAATTTCCGGCGGTCGGAATCGAGAAACACCAGATCGAACGGGCCGGTGAGCTGGCGGAAAATTTCAATGGCGTCGCCGGTGCGCAACTCGACGCGGTCGAGAAAATTCGCGCGGCGGAGGTTTTCACGCGCCAGGGCGTGCTTTTCGGGACTTCGGTCGATGCTGATAATGTGGCCGCCGGCCGGGGCGAGCGACCACGCCAGCCAGATGGTGCTGTACCCGTTCGAGGTTCCGAACTCGAGCGCGCGCGTCACGCCGCTCGCCCGTACGAGAATACTCAGAAGCTGCGCGGTGCCGGGCTCGAGATTGAGCATCTTGCGCGCATGATCGGTCGTGCGCGCGTCGTTCTCCAGGCCGCGCGTTTCAATTTCATGCAATAACTCCCGGAGATTCTGGTCCATAACGGTCTTCATCACAGACATACCCTCGATCTATCCACGGATCGGTTGGAACCCGGGAACGCCAATCTCCCGATTGGCGTCCTCGGGCGGACTAACCAATTGAAATGCTCGGAGCAAAATAGCGAGGCCTCGCGAGTTTATTTTTCCCTCTCCGGCAGCGCAAAAACAAAAAGCGTGGAAGCGGGTTGCGCGATATGGGCGGCCGTTTCGGGATAAAGTTTCGCAAGCCGTCCCTCCGTCTCCGAGCCTCCGCCGGAGCCAATGGCGATGTACTGTCTCCCGTTGACCGAGTAGCTGACGGCGGCCGAGGCGATGCGGCCCCCGGTGTTGAAGGACCAAAGCTTCTGGCCAGTTCGCGCATCAAGCGCGAAGACGCTGCCCTCCAGATCGCCGCCAAAAATCAAGTCGCCCGCGGTGGCCAGGAGAGAAGACATGTTGTAGTACTTGGTGTTGAAGGTCCACTCCTTCTTCCCGGTCGCGGGATCGAAGGCGCTGATGTTTGGCGGAATGTTCGGATTCACCTGGTCGCCTTTGTCGGAGCCGCCGACAAAATGGGTACACAACTCGAAGTCGGAGCTGTACCACCAACCGGTGTGCGGACTGTAGGCCGAATGTTGAATGCCCCGTCCGCCCGTGTGGATGCTCGGGCAAACGAGATTGTCCTTTTGCTCCTTCGGAACGATGGGGTCGATGGGATTGCCCTTCTCGTCGATGCCCTTATTCCAGTTCGGCGCGCTGTACGCAAATGCGCGCAGGAACTTGCCCGTTTCGCGGTCATATTCATATGTGTAACCGTTCTTGGTCGGGTGAATGATGATCTGCCGCTTGTGTCCCGCCACGTCCATGTCGACGAGGACAGGCTCCGCCGCCGAGTCGTAGTCGTATAGATCGTGCGGCGTCTCCTGAAAATACCATTTCATTTTTCCGGTATCGACATCGAGCGCAAGCAGCGATGCCGTGTAGAGATTGGGACCCGGGCGCAGAGTGCCGTTAATGGGAGTCGGGTCGCCCGTTCCCCAGAAGAGCAGATTCATTTCCGGATCGTAGGTCCCGGTGAACCAGGCGCCGCCGCCTCCCGTTTTCCAGTAGTTGTCTTCGGCCCCGGCCCAGGTTTCCGCGCCCGGCTCGCCCGGAGCGGGGATCACTTCGAAGTGCCACACCAGCGCTCCGGTCTTGGCGTCGTACGCATTGACGTGGCCGCGCAGCGCCTGATAGCCGGAGCCGGCGTTGCCGGTGATCACTTTTCCCTTCACGAAAAGCGGCGCCGCAGTGATCCTGCATTGGCAGTCGGAATTTTCCTCCACGTGAATGTTCCAGACTTCCACGCCGGTTTTCGCATCGAGAGCCACTACGTGATTGTCCTGCGTGCCCATGTAGATCCGGCCGTCACCGTAAGCGATGCCTCGAGCGCCTCTGATGCTGAACGTTTTCACTTCCGGCCATTTGTACTCATAAGCCCAAATCGACCGCCCGGTGGCCGCCTCAACCGCATAAACATTGTTCTGCATGCCTTCGAGATACAGAACGCCATCGACGACGAGTGGCGCGGCTTCGAGGCCCGGCCTAAGTCCCGCCGTTCCTGTAGGGAATCCCGCGGGAAACGCCCAGACAGGCACGATGTTTTTCACATTTTCGCGCGTGATCTGATTCAGAGGACTGTAACTCCAGCCGCGATAATTTCCGTAAAACGTAAGCCAGTTCTGCGGCTCTTTGTCGGCGTGCTCGATCCGCGTGGTGGTCGCGTCCTGCGCCGCTGCAAAGCCCGCCCCGCCCAAATTCAGGCACAGCAGAAATAAAACAGCGCAAGCGCGAGCGGCGAGGATGATTCTGGCAGCTCCATGTACACGATTCATTTCTGGTCTCCGCTCCAGCTTTTGAAATATTCCCATTCCCAATGTATGCCCTGGCATGGCGCCAGCCTCTAATTCCGGACTCGAGATTCTTACTGAGCGGCAGCGGACTTCTTCGCGATTTCTCTTTCCGCGTGCAGGACGCGCAGCCACGCCCCCTTCTGCTTCACCCAGACATCCGAAAAATTGCTTTCCCGCGGCGTAACCTTGCCGTTCCGTTCGAGGACGCCGAGGGCGTGGTACGTGACGACCGCGACGTTTCCATTATCATATACGCGGAAGCGATGCCCATCCTGCTTCATGGAATGCATCTTGAACACCCCCGGTTGCAGTCCAGCCTCGATCTCGGCCTTCGTGGGGCTGCTCCCATCGATATTCGTTTGGGCGACGTCCTCGGCGTCATACTTTTTGATCCAATCGACTGGCTCCGAGCCGCCCTTCAGGAGTCCCGCCACCTTTTCATCTTCTATCTTCAAAATCTCTTTTCTTGCAGCCTCAGCCTTCTCACCGGTAATCGCCTGCGCGGCAACCATGCCCGGCAGCGAGGCCGCTAACATTACTGCAAAAAGTATTTTTCGCACCGTGATGCCTCTCCCTTCCTGAATAACCCAAAGTAAGTTTCAGCGGACGCGCGAGCATCCAACCACGCCTGCGTCGGCTGGGTTCCAATGTCGGTTTTCAGGCCGACCGGCAACATATATCTAACCGCCTGGGAAGGCAATCCTCCGGGCCGATTTCACTCGAGCAGCTGCGTGACGACGGTCACTTGCAGGGGTGACCCAGGTCATATACTTCGCCAGACAATCATTGTAAAAATGAGGCGTAAGGTTGATAAGCCTAAGGAAGGAGGACGACTCCACCGGGCTTGCAAAGGAAAGAAAAGGAACACCAAGTTAGGTTAGACCGCGCACGCGGTGCATAGCACGGGTGGCGCGAAAGAAACGCCGCCACGCTAAAACCAGAGAGTCACGAGGGGGGACCGCTAGGTCCCCCCTTAGTGATTTCCGGCGCTCTTTCGTTCCCGCCTCTCACGAGCCGCCGCGCCTGCAATTCTCCTAACGCTGAATCGTGAAACGAGGTCTCACCGGCATTTTTCCTTGACACTGAGCTTCTCATGGCGTACGAACAATTCTTATAGGGCTTGAACGTGATTTTTTCCGCAGGCCGGCGTGCCCGGAGTGCTGGAGCTCCGGCCGTTATTTCCTTTCTCTCGAAAGCAGGATTCGGAGGAGTTGCGCCATGAGGTGTTTCATGAAAAGTAAGCTGGTAAAGGGATTCGGCCTGATTGCCGGACTTCTAATGTTCTGCGCCCTGAATTTCGCGCACCACGGTGGATCCGATTACGACATACAGCATCCCAAGACCATTAAAGGAACCGTGACGGAATTCTTCTGGTCCAATCCCCACTGCCAGGTTTTTCTGGACTCCAAGGATGATTCCAGCAAAGTCGTGAACTGGACGATCGAAACCCTCGCTCCGGCCGTATTGAGGAGAGCGGGATGGTCACGGGAAACGTTGCACCCCGGCGACCAGATCACGATCACATTCGTTCCCAGCAAGAAGGGCACGCCCGTGGGAATGCTGCGCAAAGTCGTGCTTCCCGACGGCTCGGAGTTGTCGGGCGGGGCATTGGGCGAGCAACCACAGCAGTAGCCGCAGTTCAGGTTTGCACAATATCCCGCTGCCTGCTCTTGCGATGCCGGTCCTGAAAATTAAATCGCCCGCTGAGGCCGGAAGAAAGAAGGAGTTGCGGAATGCGAAATTGGTTCTTAGGTTCGACGGTTGCATTTGCGGTAGTACTCGCCTTCCTGGCGGTCGCGCGCGCCCAGACCGATCATTCTGGCGCAGCGAAGACAGATGCCAAGGCTGCGGGGTTTGACCCGCATGACCTGACCGGAATCTGGAACCCTGCCCCTTTCATGCAGCCGAAGGGCGAAGTCAATCCACTAGATCTGGGCGGCCATCCCAACCCACTGCCTCCCTTTACTCCCGCAGGCCAGGCGACGTACCTTGCCAACGCCAAGTTCATAGCGGCCGGCGCCGTACTCGATTGCGATCCCTTCGGCGTGTCGCGCAATTTTTTTACTCCGCGGCCGTTTGAAATCCTTTTGACACGCGACAGGCTGGTGCAGCACTTCGAGTATTACGACAATTGGCGCGAAATCTGGACGGATGGGCGAAAGATTCCCGCGGACGTGGATCCCGAATACATGGGATATTCGATCGGCCGTTGGGACGGTGACACTTTTGTCGTGGACTCGGCGGCTTACAACGGCAAGGCCTTCCTCACCTGGCAAGGTTTCCCGATCAGCGAGTCCATGCATCAGACGGAACGCTGGCAGCGAATGGACCAGGATACCTTGAAGATCGTCTTTACTTTCGACGACCCGAAAAACTATGCCAAGCCCTGGTCGATCACGTTTTTTTGGAAATTGAGGAAAGACTGGGTCATGGACGCGCATCCCTGCACCCTATCGGCGATCAAGGAATACGATGACAGGGTAAACCACGCCGATAAACTTCCAGGCCGCGATTACTCCAAACCCGAAAAGAAGTAGCAGGGCTTATGTAGCACAGGCTTTAGCCTGTAGGTTTTGGTACTTGCAAGCACTAAACCCCACAGGCTGAAGCCCGTGCTACTTAATTCTAATTCGCCGCTAGCTGCGCTGTGATATCCGCTTCCTTGACCGTCGTGCCATGCCCGCCGGCAATCAGAGCGCCGGTGATGTTGTGCTTTCTCAGAACCACACCTACCGAGGCGGTCGCTTCCGAACGCTCAATCGGCCCGCGCGGCGAAATGAGATCGGTGACGTACACGATGTTCGCGTTGCCGGTGACCACGTTTCCGATCAGCATGCCCACGACGTGCGGATTCTGAATGAAGTAGAGGTGAATCTGGGTCGTGTCGTCCTTGATCGTCATTTCGTCCTTCACCTCGGTAATCTCCGGAGTGCGCGGCTTCTTTTGCAGATCGTCGGGAACGATCGTGTGGACTCCCTTGACGTCCTTTTCAAAATAAGGTTTGTCCGGACTCGGTACGATGACATTGGCGCCATCGGCTACATAGGTTCTCATCCCGCCGGTGTGGTCCATATGCTGATGGGTCAGAATGAGATATTTAATCGGCTTGCCGGGATACTTTGCTTTTGCCGCGTCGATGACCCAGCGCGATTGCAACTCGCCGTACGGAGCATCGAAGATCACCAGGTAATCCTTCATCGCGACGATCAGATTGTTGGCCGTTCCGCCTTCCACATGTTGGACGTTGGGCGCCAGCTCGACCATCTTCAGGCCGCCGCCATTGGGATAAATAATGTTGTCGCTGTCCAGAAACCGCGTCAGGAATAGCCGGCGCATCACCCATTGATAGGGCACGTTGCTGGTCGCCACCGGTTTGGCCGCCGCGCGTACGGAGTCAGGCACCGCAAACGTGTCGGCAGCGATTGCCGGATTGGCGGTAACGTCGCGATAGTTGAATCTGGCCACTTCGACGCCGCCAATTTGCATAGAAAGCGACTGGGCAATCTGCGCCCCATTGACCGCTTTCCAGTCCGTAAGAACTGCGTCGTAGTTGGAATCGCCGTGAATGTTGTCATCATCTCGCGTGCGGACCGCCGCGGGCAGATGCGTCTTGCGATCGAACAGGATGATGAACGTCGTCCCGCCGTCAGCGAAAGAAACGGCCGGCAAGGTCTGCGTGCCGAGCTTTTGGGATCCCGCGGCATCGACATTTTTCGGATCGTTCAAGGCCTTGACCAGCAGCCACGGCGAGACGCGCTCGAGCTCGCGCAGTTGCGCCGCCTCGCGGATGCCGGACATGGGTTGGCTGCCCTTCTCGTCGGTCACGAAGCCGATCGTGGGCATTAAAGTTTCCGTGTACTTCAGTATGATCGGGTCCGGATATTTCTGATCGCGCACCCAAGCGGTGCTGGCGCTCCCTTTGGCAAGATCCCAAGTCATCGTGAATGTGGCGTCCCCCATAAAGCGGGTTTCGCCGTCGGGAGCGAAGGATTGTCCCGGCTCCCAGAATTTGGCATCGCCTTTGATGGCGAGGCCCTTCACGCCGCGCAGCGCGTCGGCGCCGCCTTCCGCGGCCACGGCTTGTTTCACGAGACTGTCGCCACTTCCCTGAGCCAGGGCCGGCTGCTGCGGAATCATCGCCAGCAGAAACACGGCAATCCACAATGTGTATTTCATGGGGCTTCCTCCGTCGTTGTATCGTTCAGCGGGAATTTCGATTTTGACTTCCGGGCTGACCGCCAACATACATCCGACCGCCTCAGAACGCAATGCCCGGCCGAGTTTGGCGGCGATCTATATTGGCCGTGAATGAAACAAACAACTGCCCGCCCAAAGAACGGGCGGCCTCTACAAAACCCACTTCCACCAATGCGGACGGTTTTGTAGCGCCCGTCCGCCGTCGCGGCGGACGGGCATCTTCCTGGCCAAGCCGAGCTGCTGCCCCTCGATTTTCAAAGCATCGTTCTCCTGTTTTCCACATCGAGGATTTGATGATTTCACGGCGAATCGAAATGCCTTATGATCGGGAAGGTTGTTTTGTCCGCGCCGGAAGCGCGCGCTGAAAAAGGAATCCCATGAAAATAATTTCCCGTCGAAAATTCGCCGCAGTCGCGTTGCTGCCGTTGTTCGGAGCGCTTCTTAGCGTCTCACCGGCGCGCGCAGATGAGATCAAGGTCGTGACTTCCGGTGGGTTCACAGCCGCCTATTTGCAATTGGTCCCCGAATATGAAGGCGCCACGCACAACAAGCTTGTGACGGAGTTCGGCCCCTCCATGGGAACGACACACAACGCCATTCCGATTCGCCTCGAACGCGGCGAGTCCATCGACGTCGTGATCATGGCCGCGCCCGCGCTGGACGATCTGATCAAGCAGGGCAAGGTCCGCGCAGGCAGCCGGGTCGATCTTGTCCAATCCAAGATCGGCATGGCCGTAAAAGCCGGAGCGCCGCACCCAGACATCAGCACGGTAGACGCACTGAAGCGCACGCTGCTGGCGGCAAAATCGATTGCGTATTCCGACAGCGCCAGCGGCGTCTACCTCTCCACCGAACTATTTCCGAAGCTAGGAATCGCCGACCAGATCAAAAATAAATGCAAGAAAATCGAGGCCGATCCGGTCGGCGGAGTGGTTGCAACGGGAGAATTTGAAATTGGCTTCCAACAAATCAGTGAGCTGCGCCCCGTGAAGGGCATCGACATCGTGGGCCCGCTGCCGCCTGGCGCGCAGAGAGTCACGGTGTTTGCCGCAGGCATTCCCACAACGGCAACGCACCCGGAGGCGGCCAAAGCGCTCATTCAATGGCTCGCGTCTCCGGTCGCCTACGCAGCCATCAAGAAGAGTGGTTTGGAACCCGCGAACTCCAAGTAAGAAAAAGTGAAGCAGACTTCAGTCTGCAGGGGATAGTGAGTGCAAGGACTAAAACCCACAGGCTGAAGCCTGTGCCACTCGGCCCGCATGGAAGAGCGAGTCTCCTTGCCACCCTCCGATGATTTTGATAAGTAGGTTGCGCTCCGGGGAGAAGGTGATGACGGAAAATCGCAAACGCGCGCGAGCGATATTTATCGCAGTGAGTCTGTTCCTGGCGGCGAGCGCCGTCAGATTGGCGACCGGCCAAACGAGCGCGCCCGCGCACCGGATCGCGACGGACAAAATCGCCGTGGCTCAGAATGACATCGGTGGAATGGTCCTCGGACCGGGCGGGCCGGAAGCGGGAGTCTGGGTGATCGCGGAAACCAGCGATCTGCCGACAAAATTTCGGAAAATCGTGGTCACCGACGACCGGGGAAGATTTCTCGTGCCCGACCTCCCGAAGGCCAGCTACAAGATTTGGGTAAGAGGCTACGGCCTCGTCGATTCCGCGCCAATCGTATCCGCCCCGGGCAAAACGTTCGCACTGAAGGCGGTGCCGGCTCCCGATGCGCGCGCGGCCGCGCAAATCTATCCCGCGAACTACTGGTATTCGCTCCTGCAGGTTCCCCCCGCGAGCGAGTTCCCGTTCCTGAAGCCGGAACGCAATTCCGCGCCGCAGCGCGGCAGGCGCGAAAACGGGCAGGCCAGCGTGCTTTCCGGCGGAATCCACAACCAAGCGGAATGGCTCTTCGCCATGAGAACATGCACGCAGTGCCATCAGCTCGGGGACAAGTTTACGCGTGAGATCGAATCGAGCCTGGGTACGTTCGATTCCACAGCGGCGGCCTGGGACCGCCGCCTGAAATCCGGCCAGAGAGGGCCGCTGATGGCCACGGCGCTAAACCAGCTTCCCCACGACCGGGCGCTGGCCATGCTTTCCGATTGGAGCGACCGGATCGCAGCCGGCGCTTTGCCTCCCGTGCCGCCGCGGCCCCAGGGCGTCGAGCGGAACGTGGTGATCACGGAATGGGAATGGGGACGCGGGCCATCCGATTGGGTGCACGATGAGATGACCACCGACAAGCGCAACCCTACGGTAAATCCGCACGGCCTCGTTTATGCAACGTCGGAAGGCGCGGGAACGCTGGAGGTTGAAAATCCACTAACGAACGAATCCAGCCACATCGATATCCCAACGCGTTTGGACCAAAAAGAGATCGCGCCGTACCTCATGTCGTTGGAAGTGGGTTTCCCCTCGCCCTATTTTGGCGAGCAAGTGCTTTGGACCGCAACGAACAGTCCGCACAATCCGATGATGGACGAAAAAGGACGTGTGTGGGTGACCTCGTCCATTCGAAGCAAGGCCGACCCGGCCTACTGCAAGGAAGGTTCGAACAATATTTTTGCGAAGTATGACCCGCTCGACGTAAGCATCCGGCAACTGTCCATGTACGATCCAGAAACGAAGAAATGGACGATGATCGACACCTGTTTCGGCACGCATCACCTCCAGTTCGCGCAGGATAAAGACAACACCTTATATTTCAGCGGAGAAGAGGGTGCCGTGGGTTGGGTCAACACGCGCCTCTACGAAGAGACGCACGACGAACAGGCGTCGCAAGGATGGTGCCCCGCTTACCTCGACACTCGCGGCGATGGAAAATTCGATTGGAAGACCGACGACGCGATTCCAGGCTTTCCCTACGGGCTTGCCGTGAATCCAGTCGACGGCAGCGCATGGTATGCCGCCGTCGGCGTGCCTGGAAAACTGGTCCGCGTCGATCGCGGCCCGAATCCTCCGGCAACCTGCCGCACCGAAGTGTACGAAGCGCCATATGAAAAAACGAGTGTTGCCGGTAATCAGGGATTTTTCCCGCATGGTGTGGACATCGACAGCAACGGGATCGTTTGGACTTCCCTGGCAGGCAGCGGACACCTTGCAAGCTTCGACAGGCGTAAGTGCGCCGTACGAAGCGGGCCCACCGCAACCGGACAGCAATGCCACGAAGGCTGGACTCTGTATCACCTGCCAGGCCCTCTCTTGAAGGGAACCGACGTAGGCAGCGCGGACTATCCCTATTACAACTGGGTCGACCGGTTCGATACCCTCGGGCTTGGAAAAAACATCCCGATGGCAACCGGCACCAACTCAGATTCGCTCCTCGTTCTGCAGCCGGATACAGGGAACTGGGTCGTCCTGCGCGTGCCGTATCCGCTGGGTTTTTATTCGCGCGGGCTCGACGGGCGCATCGACGATCCAAAGGCTGGCTGGAAAGGCCGCGGCCTGTGGTCGAATTTTTCCGAGATCCCGGTGTGGCACATCGAAGGAGGCAAGTCGGCAGTCTCGATCCTGCTGCACTTTCAACTTCGACCCGATCCCCTGGCGCATTGATTCCCCATGGAAGTTTGTGGCACAGGCTTCAGCCTGTGGGGTTTTGCTTGGACAGACTTAACCCCCACAGGCTGAAGCCTGTGCCACTTGTACTGCAGGTGGCTCGTGGGAAATCGGGATCAGGCGAGCCCTTCAATGATTCGGATGTCCCGCTCGGCGGCGCCATCGATCACGCGGCACGCTGCCTGGTAGGCAGGGCTCTCAAACGTGGCCGTTGCTTTCTGCACGCTCTCGAACTCGATGACCACGGTTCGCATGTTCTTCCCCGCTTCGTACGTCTTCGTCGGCATTCCTCGTCCCAGGAATCGGCCGCCGCCGCTTTGGATGGCGGGGCCAGCCAATTTCGCGTATTCGGCGACGGCGTCGGGGTTCGAGACCGATCGGTAGAAACAAATCCAATATCCTTTGGCCATGAGTCCCTCCTGGTAGGAATCTTTTATCGTATTGCAGTTCACTAAGTATCGGGCAACATGATTTGTAATCTCGAGCGTTGCCCCGGTTTGCTTGTTCAAGCGCGAGAGTTTACCGTTTCTCTTTTGTGGCCGCAAGAAGACACAGCCAATTTCCATCGGGCCTCTTGCGGCCCGCCATCAACAAATTCATTTTTTCAGCGAGACACCCAGAAGGATCCGGCTGGCGACAGGCTCGCCGGCGTTGTACGCGGGAATAAATTTCCAGTCCGAAGTTGACTTGATGAGCCCCTCGTCAGCCGATTGAACATCTCCCACGAATTCGGCGGACCGAACTTTTCCCGCGGAATCAATCACCAGTTCCAGCGTCGACTCCGTTTGCGCCAGCTCGGTCTCCAAGGGAGTCGCTGGAGGCGGCCTCTCCATCAGAATAGCTCTGGGTGCAATTATTTCCTGTTTCGGTTTCACGTCTTTGGGGGTCAATCCCGGCGTTGCGGACACGGTCGTAGTCCCGTCAAAGATTTTCACGCGTATTTCCCGGCCAGTAGGAACTACGGTTGACACGCCATCCAATTGGGAGCGGATCCCCTGCGCGCGCGCATTCAAGATTGCGACGCGAATCCGGTCCGAATCCGCCGCGGGCCACATCTCGGCGAGGGAACGCCAGGCCTCCTGTTCGCGCCCGCTGTAAAGATAGGCCCACACGATTTCCAACACTCTTACTTTCACGCCGCGCAGGCGGGATAGCCAGCCGGCTGGTACCCCGGCGGCGGACGCCAGCACGCCGTCGCTGTTTTTGAAGTCGCCGAAATCCTGCGGATTGAGCTTGGCCCGCTCGTCCGCGATTTTCTGGTCGAAATAAGGTCGAAACTCGGAACCCACGTCCAGCAACCGGCCGCGCACGAAGCGCAGGACCACCGGCGGCGCAAAGTCCAGGTCGCGCAAGCGAAAATGCTCGAAGCCCTCCACGGCGGCGGCATCGTTCGTCCAAATTTCCACACGGCCGTCCAGATCGGTGTCCGCGGCGCTGAAGTACTCCCCTCCGGTGAGATGCCGCAGCAGCACGGGCGGCGATCGCAGTGAATAAATGCTGTACCCCATGCAACAGTCGGCCTTCGATTTTTTCACTTGCGCTGCGACCACGGGCGCTCCCAAGCCCATATCGACGCCGAAGGCATCAATATCCAGCTCCGGGGCCGCATCTGAGATCACCAAATGTTGATCGCCCCAGCTGAGCGCCGCCTCGCAGACACGCGCCTCCAATTCACCCACCATGGAGGCTCCAACATGCACTCTAACGCCGGTGGGGTACTCCGCCTCGAAAAAGCCTACGCCCCCGCGACAGACCACATCGCGGCTCTGGGCATGGCAAGCATTTGCCGTCAGGCAGGAGAACAAAAATAGAATCAGCCCGGATTTCACGCAAGTGCGCAAAAGATCCCTCGCGTATTCAATATATACCGCAATGGCGCGCTGCTGGAGCAGTTCTGGGACGCCCTCCGCGGCGAACCGCGCCCCTACAGCCGAGCCACGGGCCAGAGGCTTCCTATGCAGCCACGGTTTCGCTTTAGCATGCGCGTTCATCGCTTTTGAAAAAGACGGTCCTATGGGCTGAGGCCACTCAAATTCGAAGCATTTTGACCAGCGTGCCGCCCAGGATGGCTTCCTTTTCGGCGTCGCTGAGGAACGATGCGTTCAGAACCAGGTCCACATTGGAATGCCAAACGAACGGCATATCGGTTCCAAAGACGACCTGGCCGGCGCCGACTTCCGCCACGAGGTGGCGCAATCCCTCTTCGGAAATGACGATCGTGTCGACAAGCACCTGGCTCTTCAGGTAGTCGCTCGGCTGTTTCTTGTTCGCGCAATCGGCGTTGGGCCGCACTTCGCAGGCGACTTCGGTCCGCCCGAGATAGGACGGCAGGTAGCCGCCCGCGTGCGCCGCGCAGAGTTTCAAGCCGGGGAAGCGGTCGAATGCTCCGTTAAACATCATGCGCGTGAGGAAAATCGTGGTTTCCAGAGGATTGCCGATAACATTGCCCAGGTCGCCTCTTCCCTTCAGCGCGTCCTTCTGGAGGACATTCTCGGCCCCCTGAGGGTGCATGAAAACCACAACGCCAAGTTCCTGCGCCTTGGCCCAGAACGGATCGTACTTCGGCAATGAGATATCCTCGCCCTGAACGTGTCCGCCGATGGCGGCGCCGCGCGCGCCCAGCTTCTTGACGGCATATTCGAGCTGTTCGGCCGCCAAGTCGGGAAATTGCAGCGCGACCGAACTCAGCGCCACGTAGCGGTCCGCATGAGCCGCGCACCATTCCGCCAGCTTTTCATCTTGAAGCTTGACGATCTTGGTCGCCAGCTCGCGCTCCGCTCCATAGAACCAGAAGCCGTTGACGCTCAGCACTTGAACGTCGATTCCCAGTTGATCGATCGCGCGAATGCGGTCCGGCCCCATGAGGTTCGGCCCGCGCGCGCGCGGGCCGGCATTGGCTGCGAGGGGCGTGTCCTTCACGATCTCAAACACTTCCGGAATCACGCAATGAGCATGTACGTCGACAACTTTCACTCGCCGTCCGGCTACGGACACTTCCCGGCGCTTCACGGGCGCGGCTGACGCGGCCGGCCCCCCCTGCAGGGCGGAACCGGCAAAAGCGTTTCCCGTCAATAGCATTCCGGTCGTTGCGCCCGCGACGGTCTTCAAGAAATCCCTGCGATCTCGCATGCCTCGCTCCATTTCATTTCCCCGGGGGCCGGGCGGCAAGCTGTCCATCCGCCTCTGGGGATCGTTGAAAATAAACTGTTCAGCCAACTCCGGTTGCTGATCGAATTGCCGTAAGTAAACTCCCTGGCGAGTTGGAAGTCAAGAAGCACCCGGACCACGGTGATGCGTCATTTTTCAGAGACGCGCATTTACGCTATATTGGCCCGCGCGATTCCTGAATTCGGGCCGGAGCTTTTAAGTCAGTGGCATGAGGAGGGGAAATAACGGGGAAAAATTTGTTGAAACAGATTGACTGAGGCTCATGCTGAGGCGGTGCACGTAGCGTCTAAGCTCATTTGACAAAATTTTGACAATTAGGTCGCACTGAAATAGAGGGGATTTGGATTTTTGAGGCGGGTTAGGAGCGCGCTCACGTACCCGATTTCTCTCGGGGCCGTCGTCCCCGCAGCGCTACTCCCCACCCGCTTCACTTCAACGCGTGCAAGCAGGCTTCCATTCGCTAATTCTTGAATCACTAACCAAATGCATGATATCCGTAAAATTCCGCTGCACTAGAATGCAGCATTTTGCACAATAAGTGACACCCTTAGGCGGGCCGCTCAAGAAATCGGTTACACATCCTTCGGAGCGCGCAGAGATGATCAGCCGCAGAGTTGTAATCCTGAAAATCCAATTTCAAATTCATGCCTGTGGAAAACGCAAGGCTTGCCGAACTCTCGTCGCGAGCGTGCGGGACGCCGTCCGGGCTATGCTATAGTCGATTGTCCCCTGGCATCAGCGAATATGGGCAAACTGCGCATCTCCATCGTGGAATTCCTGAATACAGCGCCACTCGTCTGGGGCTTCACGGACGGGCCTCTGGCGGGCAAATATGACCTGCTGTTTGCCGTGCCTTCGCAGTGCGCGGAGGATTTGCGCGCCGGGCGCGCCGATATTGGAATCATCCCTGCCATCGAGTACCAGCGCATGAAAGATGTCGTCGCCCTGCCGGGAATGGCCATCGCGTCCAAGAATGAAGTCCGCAGCCTCCTGGTCGTTTCCAAAGTGCCCATCGAAATGGCCAAAAGCTTTGCGCTGGACACGAATTCGCGCAGTTCGGTGGGCCTCGCGCGAATTCTCAGCCGGCGGCACTGGAATATCGATCCTGAATTCATCGACATGCCGCCCGATCCAGATAAAATGCTGGCCCGCGCCGACGCCGCGCTCGTGATTGGCGACCCCGCGCTGCGCCTGCGTCTGAAGGTGGACAGGCTGCAAGCGAAATTGCCTCAGACATCGGATGACTGCGGTTGCTGCGGCGGCGAGGACGAGGAACAACCCGTCAAGGGCATCGAAACCTTGTTCTTGTACGATATCGCGCAGCAATGGCGCGAAATGACCGGGCTTCCCTCCGTTCTGGCAATCTGGGTAGCGCGGCGCGGCGCGATCACGCCGGAAATCGCCGCGGACTTTCAGGCGTCGCGCGAATACGGCCTGTCGCGCATCGGCGAAATCGCCGAAGGCGCGGCCTTGAAGCTCGAACTTCCTCCGCGCGAACTGGAGCGCTATTTAACTGAAAACATTAATTTTTCGCTCGATGAGGAGAATCTGGCGGGCCTCCGGCGGTACTATGAGGAGTGCGAGCGGGCCGGTTTAATTCCGAGCGCGCGCGAGGTGGAATTCGTCGGCGCGACGAGCGTCGCGACGTAATGTAGCGCCCGCCTTCAGGCGGGCATGTGCTTGGATCCAAAGTGCCCGCCTGAAGGCGGGCGCTACAATTCGCAAATAAATAAGGACCTTCATCCATGGGACTGACACAACAAGAAGCGCTCGACCTGTTTCGCTCCGATGACCTGGTGGGCATCGGCATGGCGGCGATGGAAGTGCGCCGCAAGAAAACCGACCCGCGCGTGGTCACCTACCAGATCGACCGCAATATCAACTACACCAATTTCTGCACCGAATACTGCTCGTTCTGCGCGTTCTACCGCCCGCTGGGCTCGAAAGAAGGCTACCTGCTCTCGTTCGAGTCCATCTACGAAAAGATCGAGGAAATGATCGAGCTGGGCGGCACCGGCATCCTGCTGCAGGGCGGCTTGCACCCGGATCTGCGCGTCGAGTATTACGAAAATCTCCTGCGCTCGCTCAAAGAGCGCTTCCCGCAAGTTCATCTGCACTGTTTCTCGGCGCCGGAAATCGGCTGCATCGCCGAAGTTTCAGGTCTGAGCGTGCGCGAGACGATCGCGCGCCTGATGGCCGCGGGGCTCGATTCGATTCCCGGTGGCGGCGCGGAAATCCTCGATGACGAAATTCGCGCCCGCATCTCGCGCCTCAAGTGCACGTCCGACGAATGGGAAGACATGCACCGCGTGGCCCACTCGCTCGGCATGCGCACCACCGCCACGATGATGTTCGGCTGCGGCGAGGAGTACCGCCACCGCGTCAACCATCTCGAGCGCCTGCGCCGCATTCAGGAGGATACCGGGGGCTTTACCGCATTCATTCCGTGGATGTTCGCGCCGGACAATACCCCGCTCGGAAAGAAAATCCCGCAAGCCACCGCCGTCGATTACCTGAAGACGCTGGCCATCAGCCGCCTCTATCTCGACAACATCGATCACATCCAGTCGAGTTGGCTCACGCCGGGAATCAAGGTTTGCCAGGTGGGCTTGCAATTCGGCGCGGATGACGTCGGTAGCATCCTGATCGAGGAAAACGTCGTCTTCGCTGCGGGCGTGCGGAACCGCACGAACGAAGGCGAACTCCGCCGCATCATCGTGGACGCGGGTTACGTTCCGCATCAACGCGATACGCTCTACCGCTCGTATGTGTTGAAGCCGTGCCGCCGAGACGCCACCGCTAGCAGCTGATATTCAATTCGATGTGGTTGGATTTGCCGCGCGCCGGAAGGCGAGAATTTTCGTGGTCATGACCTGCACCGGTTCGTCGTGCTGATTGAGGGTAGTGCAGCGCACGGTCACCACGCCCCGGTCCGGCTTTGAGCGCGACGGCGTGATCGCCAGGACTTCCAGTTCCACTCGCAGTGTGTCCCCCGGACGCGTCGGCCGCGGCCAGGAAATTTCGCCGCCCAGGCCGGCCGCCCCTCCCGCCAAATGCAAGGCGTCCACCATGAGGCGCATCGTAGCCGCCGATGTGTGCCAGCCACTCGCCGCGAGGCCTCGAAAAACGCTCTTCCTCGCCGCCGCCTCGTCCAGGTGAAATGGCTGCGGATCAAACTCTGCGGCAAAGGATTTGATCCGCTCTTCCGTCATCCGGTACGTGATGCCGGCAGAGAATCGCTGGCCCACGCTCAATTCTTCGAGGTAAAAGGCTTTGGCGGCAGGGCTCGATTTTCTTGCGGGCATTGCGGGAGCAGGAGGCTCGGCCTTGGCGGAACCGTATGCGGGCTTCACGCCCTTCGTGCCGTCGAGCGCGGCGTTCGCGAGATCGTCCGCGTCACGATTCTGCTCGCGCGGCACATACTGAATCTTGAAAGTTTCGAGGCTCGCGGCTTGCTTCTTCGCGCGCTCGTGCAGCGGGCGCAAATCCGGATGCTTCACTTTGTACAAGCCCTTGATCTGATTCACGATCAATTGTGAATCGCTGTACACACGCAGCCGCTTGATCCCGCTCGCCGCCGCGTAATCGAGCGCCGCGATCAGCGCGTAATATTCCGCGACGTTGTTCGTGGTGCGGCCAATATATTTTCCGAGGGACTCGTGCGTCGAGCCGTCGGGACGCCGCACCACCACGCCGTATGCCGCCGGGCCGGGGTTCCCGCGCGCCGCGCCGTCGATATTCGCCGTGTACGCGCCTTCCTGACGCGCCGACGGTGTTTCAGGTTCCTCGAACAATTTCCCGGACGCCTTGTGCGTGGGTTTGATCATGGCTTCAATCGCGCATTCGCTGTGCTGAATCGCATATCCCTGATTGTCACAGTCGGAGATTCACTAGCCTTGTGGGTCGGCGCTTTAGCGCCGACATTCAGCCTCGCCATATCCTGGGCTTTAGCCCCTGACGCTTCAAGGCCTGAAGGCCCCATCATGATGCAACACTATTGTCGGACCTGAAGGTCCGACCCACAAAACTTAAATCTCTGCGCTTCCAGTTAATTTTCACGGGCGGGTGTAGCCGGCGGATCGCCGGTGGATGCAATGGCGGAGGCGGAGGTGGCTGGCGGTCCGGACGCCGCCGAATGATCCGCGTAATAAAGTATCCTCGTGCAGGTCTCGCAGTGGAAGAATCCTTCATGGTTGTCGCGCTGCAATTGCTGGATCACGTGCGGGCGGATGTGGACGCCGCACTGGCCGCAGCCTTCGCCGCGAATTTCCGCGAGCGCGATGCCTCCGTGGCGCTTCGCGATGCGCTCGTAGTGGTCGACCAGATCTTCCGGCACGGCTGCAACCGCCGCGGCGCGCACCGCCTCGGCAGCGGCCAATTCTTTTTGCGTGGCGTTGTACTCGGCTTGAATCGCTTGGCGCTCCCTGTTGGCTACCGCTTCGATTTCCTTCACCGCCGCTTCGGCGGCCTTCACCTGCCGGTCGAACTCCTCGCCGGAGACCATGCGTTCAAGCAGGCGGTCCTCGGCCTTGGCGACTTCGTCCTCGGCGTTCTGGATTTCGTGCAGCAGGGCTTTATACGCTTCGTTGGTTTTGACTTCGGCGCTCTGATTCCGGTATTTCTTGGCGCGCTCTTTCCACTGCTCGACGTCCATCTCGTACGTCTTGCGCTCCTTTTGGCCCGTGAGGAGCGATTCTTTGGCCGCGGCGACTTGGTGCCGCGCGACAGTAACGCGCGCTTCCACTTCCGCCAGCCGCTTTGGAAAAGTGGCCAGCCGCTCGCGAATTCCAATCAAGCGCAAGTCAACGGCCTGCAATTCAATGAGTGACTTGAGGTGGGGGTGCATCGACAAAGCATTTTAGCACAGCCGCCACACGGAACATGGATCGCATTCCGTTCTGTAGTGGGTTTGGGGCAGAGCAATCGGACGTGATGACAATCACCGCTGGGCGTCAAACCTCTTGAAAGCAGCTTTCATTTCAGACTCTGAGAGGTCTCGGCCGCCATACGCCAGATACCAATTCCGCGCCTTCGTCATAAATGCAAGGGATTGCTCTGAGTTGCTTGCAACGTCTTCAACCAACGCCAGTCGAGTGTAGGTAAGGCTTAGTTCGAGCTTCTGCCCCTTATCGGCCTTTGCCTTTTCAATTGCCTCCAACACATTGGCATAAGTCAGGAGGGCCGCCTTGGCATGTTCCGGATCAGCGTGTGCATATTGTTCTCGCGAGAAATCTTCAAGCGTGAAGGGGGCCGTGACAAGTCTCCCTTCGATACGTAATTTGAGGAGGTTCGACGTTTGCCTGTATCCCAACAGAAGACCGAGTGACAAGCCAATCAGTAGCGCAGCGAGATAGGTGACTTTCGCTGCCCGAGTCATTTCGCGTGCCCCCTTATTTGCGGATCTAGCTTCCACTTGTCGAGTTCTCGTTGAGCCAAATGTCTTAAGGTGTTTTCGGAGTAGTCCTGCCAGCCAAGTGATTGGTACAGAGATTGCGCTGATCTCATATAGTTTGCTGCTCCACCTTTGTTGTTGTTCTGCTCCTCAACGATGGCGGCGACCACGTCCGCCAATGCAAGATTCATATCGATAACGGGTTTGGCCTCTGCCGTTTTCACTTTCCTCCTATAAGTGTCGATATTCCCAAGCTGTTCCGGCAACGTCTTCTTTAGTTTGTCGTCGTTAGGGCTAATGAGGAAGTTAATTCGGAAGAATCCTATCGTCTCCAGCTCATCCAATACGGATTCAAGATGTGCATGTTCAGGAGCACTCAAAGTTCCTATACTTCGACTCTGAGCCGAGCGATACCGATACACGGCTACCTTTGCGCCGAGCTTCGAGCCTAACCAAGCACTCAAGACAAGAATCGCCAGGGCCAAACTGAACCAAACCCCAATGCGCTTATCTTTCACAGCTGCCATTCTGTGATTCGATTGCTCTAATTTGCAACTGAATTAGACCAGGGGTGAGTAACACATCGGGAGACAAGTCCCGACAAGTGGGCTTCCTCGAAGGAGGCTTTTCGCGCCAGACTTATGCGTCGTTACTCCCGGGAAGAAATCGAAATGCCGAATGTGCGTATTTCAGGCCCGCACTGCCCCAGACTCGCTTTATTTTCCTGGACGCGATTCCTCATCACGAGGAAGATTTGTCGAACTATCCGGCGACGAGTTTTGGCCTGCAGGGCGAGCCGTCGCGGTAGTTGACGTCCCGATCGCATCGCCGTTGACCACGATTTCGACGCGGCGATTGCGCTGCCGGCCTTCCGCGGTGTCGTTCGTCGCCACGGGTTCCGCTTTGCCGAATCCCTGCGCGGTGATCGAAGACAGCGAAACGCCCTGTTCCCCCAGAAAATCCTTGACGGAATCGGCGCGCTGTTCCGAAAGCTTCACGTTGAATGCGTCGCCGCCCACGCTGTCGGTGTGACCTTCGATCTGCATGGTCAGTCCGGGATGCGCCAGCAGAATTCCTGAAACTTTCGCCAGTTTTTCCCTCGCGCCGGGTTTCAAGGTGAAGCTGCCGGTGTCGAACAACACGTCCGACATGTTCACGATCAGCCCCCGCGCGGAATCATTGGTCTGCAGGATGGAGTTCAATTGCGCCAGGAGTTGCGCGCGCATGTCGGCCTTCTCCGCCTCGGCTTTCGCGGCAGCCTGGCGGGCTTTTTCCGCTTCGGCTTCCGCCGCCTGCTTCTGCGCAAGCGCCGCCTGTTGCTCGGCGACCGCGGCCTGGCGTGCCAGGTCCGCATCCTGCTTGGCCTTGGCCGCATCGGCCGCGGCCTTCATGGCCTCTTCCTTCATGCGTTCCGCATCCGCCTTGGCCGCTTCGGCCTGCAAGCGGGCCTGCTCGGCTTCTTGACGCCGATTCGCCTGGTCTTCGGCGTCAGCGCGCGCTTTCGCGGTGCGTTCCTCGGCTGCGCGTTTGTCCGCGTCGGCTTGAGCCTGTGCATCTTCTTGGGCTTTCTGCTTCACGGAGATTACGCGGGCCTCTTCCGCGGTCTGCACCGCGTCGCGCGCCATGGAGATCACGGTCTTTTTATCGCTCTTGCGCCCGTAGGCATCCTCTGCCTGTTGCAACTGCCGGTCGGCTTTCGCGATCGCGGAGGCCGCATATTTTCCGGCATTCGCATTCTTCGCAATGCGAACCGCATTGCGCGCCTCGAAGAGTTCAATCGGCGTCTTGCGGTCGATCCCGAAGATCACGTTCTCAATCTTTGTGTTCGAGGAAGAGTAGACGCCGTGTGGGACCAGCTCGTACGTGGCACCAATGCTCGTACCGCTTCCGTCACCCGCATTTTCGAGGACCACTTGATCTCCCGGCTGGGAAACGGCGAAATACGGCTCGGCGGTCACGACCAGCCCGAAGGTCTGCATGTCCGTGATGGCTTTGACCTCGGCGCTGCCGTTCTTGACCTGCACTTCGCCAAGATTTACGGCGCGGCCTTGCGGAGAAACGGCCCAGAGGGCGTACGTCAGGAACTCAAAGCCAAATTTGGTTGCCGGTTCCATGCCCTCGAATCTCACTTCAATTTCCACGCGATTGCCCTTGTTCTCGACTTGGGCTTCGCCGGTGCCCCCGGGCATCAAATTCGTACCCTGGAGGGAAACTTTCGCAACGCCGCCCCGCCGGTAAGTGACCGCCTTAGCCGTGCGGGATACGCCGGAAGTACCGCTCGGCGATGCCTGTCCGCGGGCATCCGAGGCACCCAGAGCAAGTACGCCGAGAAGCGCGATGCAGAGCAACGCGGATTTGGTGATGCGCTTCAATATGGCGCGAAAGGGCAATTGGTTTAATTTGAAGGACATGATCCACTCCGTTAAGAGAAATTCGGTGATATCCGTAGTCCTCCTAGGTTAGCAAACATTGCGGGCGCTGGACCGGCGTCAGCGGAGCAAGTTGCCTTGTAATTACCTACTGATTGAACATCATAAGCAGTCAGGCGGCGGGGCTTGGCCCTCAGACTTTTGCAATCCCAACTGGGGCCTGAACGGCACGCAATTCATTGTTTTGAAGGGAGATGAGGAGTACGATGCGCGAAACTGTGGTCCATGTAGGATGAATCGGACAAGTCCAATGCCCTGAAAAACGCGCTTAGGATTGACACAAAATAGGAGCAAGGCCAATGAAATCAGCGAGGCAGTTCCTTTTGGTGGTATTTGCTGCCGTGGCCCTTTCCATGAGCGCCTGGGCGCAGGGGCCGGGAACGGACTTCAGCAAAATCGACATCACGGCAGAGAAGATCGCACCGAACCTCTATATACTTTCCGGATCGGCGGGTCTCGACCCCGGCCATCAGGACGCCGCAGGCGGAAGGATCGGCGTGCTGGCAGGTCCGGACGGCATCTTCATGGTCGATGCTCAGTACGGGCAGCTTACGGAGAAGGTCCTGGCGGCGATCCGGCAAATCAGCAACGCGCCGATTCGTTTCATGGCCAATACGCACGTTCACATCGACCACACCGGCGGCAACGCGAACTTCGCCAGGATGGGCGTGACTATCTTTGCGCGGGAAGAGCTTCGCGAAGAACTGTTGCATCCCCCAGCGCTCGCCAATGGCAATCCGGCTCCGGCGAGAGATCCGGCCTCGCTCCCCGTCGTAACTTATGGGTTGGGCTCGCCGGTGAAGATTCATATGAACGGCGAAGTCGTCGACTTGATTCCAGTTCGGGCGGCGCATACCGGTGGCGATGCGATGATCCGCTTTGAGAATGCGAACGCCATCATGATCGGCGATTTCTATCGGAATTACGGCTACCCTTACATCGATATCAACAATGGCGGCTCGTTGAAGGGCGCGCTGGAAGCCCTCGACGCCACCATGGAGCTGGCTGGCCCGGATACAAAGCTCATCCCTGGACACGGCACGATCATCCACCGGACGGACCTCATTCCTTACCGCGACATGATCCTCGCCGTGCAGGCAAAAGTGCAGCAGATGATCGCGCAGGGCAAGACCCGGGAGGAAGTGCTGGCCGCCAAGGTGACGGCCCCCTACGACGCAATAGTTCCGGGCGGACTCTTGCCGGCTGGTGCGGGGACAAGCGCGGAACGGTTTGTCGGAATGGTCTATTCGGAATTGAAGTCCGGCAAATAAATCTGCGATCAAACTAACCCCGCGCCAAGACATGTGGATTTTTCTGCTCGGATGGCGGCCCACCATCATCATCTTGCCGGGGTTTTCCCCCTCGCCTTTTCGCGCTAGACTCGCGGAGCGGAATTTACCAGGAGGATGCTGAAATGCCGGATGTGCATATTTCATGGCTCGCGGGTCGCACGGTCGATCAGAAGCGCAAAGTTGTTGAGGGCATCACGAAAGTGCTGATGGAGGAAGCGGGAGCCAAGCCCGAATCGACTCACATCGTGTTCGTGGACGTAGCGCACACGGATTTTGCGTCCGGCGGAATGCTGGTCGCGGATAAAAACAAAAAACCGTAGAGTCGGCGCGGCCCTTCGTCGGTCATTTGCAGGGAAGATGGGGTATTCGTAGTGCCGGCGTCTCGCCGTCGATTTTCTCCAAACCCGGCACAGCGCAAAACCGCCGGCGAGACGCCGGCGCTACTGTTCGATTCCAGGCGGCTCAGTCACCTTGGTGGACTTCCATCGTTTGATCAATCGTAAACGTCGGAAAGTGCGGGGGCGTAACGCCTGCGGGATTGCTCACGGGCGGCGCGGTGTAAGTCGCGGTGACGGTAAAGGCGTTCCCGGCAGGGGCGGCAGAGTACGTGTAACCATCCCGGCTGGTGCGCGTGATGTTCATTGTGCCGGAGGAAGAGAGCGTGGACAGGTCGGCGTAGGAGCCGTTTTGCGTGTAATACATGCGCTCGGCCTGCGCGATGGAAATTAAGTCGTTCTTCACGCCGACTATGCTGATGTTTTGCGTTACCACCATGCCCGGACCCGGCGCGGCCTGCTTCAAGGTGTACATGTAGATGCCGAGGCCGATCGCGGCGGTGACCATTATGCCGATGAGTCCCTTCATTGAATGTTTCCCTCTACAGAAATTATACGCGGGTCGTGATTTTGTGCGCCGGGGAGCGCTCTGAATGTGCAGTTCCCGGCAACCCCCTGGTAAGGGTCAATCTGCTAGGTAGGACAGCCACTCCTGGCTGTCCCGTACGATTTGTTCCTACAAAACAAAAGAGGACAGCCAAGAGTAGCTGTCCTACTGAAATCCGCATCTTCGGTTAACTGATCGAATACAAAGGGCTAATGTCTCCCGGGAATTGTGCCGACTATCCACTATAGTGCCGCTATCTGGCATGGGGAGTAGCAGTTACATGTTCGGAGTTCCACGGTGGTGGATGCTATGAAATCGTTTTCAAGTGTGCGTGCGAGTACTCTCACAGAATTTGTCAGCCGATCCCGCATTTTGTTCTGCCGTTCCAATTTTCTTTGCATCCTTTTTCTAGCTGGAATTCTGATCTGGACCCCAGCTCCCGGCTCACCGGCTTTTGGAGCTACGCCGCCGAGTGGTCCAGCCGCTTCCGCTACTAGCATCTCCGGCAAGGATGCGAAACTGAATGGCACGCCGATGCCCGTTGGCGCCACGCTCTTTCCGGGTGACGTCATCCGTCTGGGAGAGGCTTCCACGGCGGGTCTGCGATTCGGGAACAGTATGGTGTTCGCGGCTCCGCTCACGGAGTTGGTGGTCGAATCCGAAGGCGTGAGCCTCCGCATTGGGCGCCTACAGGTGCGAGCGGATGGGGCGGAGTCGTTTGCCATCTCGGGACCGTACTTTCATGTGAACATCGCTGCGTCAGAAGGAGTACCAAGCTCGGCGGAGGTTCGTCTGGCCGGCACGCGCGCGCAAGTTTCCGCCGTTGCTGGTGGCGCCGATCTGACGGCGGCAGGGAGCGATACTTCTTACAGGGTGCGCGCCGGCGAAACAGCTACCCTGGATGCTTCGGGCGGAGACGCTTCACCCGCTCAAGGGCCCTCCAGCCCGGCGGCGGGCCAAATTTCGCGTCTCGCACCGCAAGTGCAGATTGACCGCGATTCCCAGATCCTCGTGGCCGCGATTTCCAACCACATCTACTGGAATGACGACTTGCGCAGCGGTCCGACCGGCCGTGCGCACGTCACGCTGAACGACGGTTCGCAGCTGAACCTGGGCTCTGATTCCTCGCTGCGCATCCTGCAGCATGACGCCCAGGCGCAACAGACTTCGCTCGATCTTCTGGTCGGGCGGATGCGCGGGAAAATTACTAAATTGACGCGCCCGGGAGCGAAATTCGAAGTCCACACGCCTGTGGGGATTGCGGGGCTGGTCGGCACGGATTTCTCTCTCCTGGTTACGAATGACTTTACGGAACTGATGGTCTTCGAGGGCGCGGTGCGCTTCACCAATTTGAGCGGTCAATCCGTTAGCGTGACCGCCGGGAATATGCTTCGAATTTCGAAGGCAGGGGCGTTCGAAGGGCCGTCCCCTACAACGGCTCAGGACATGCAGTCCGCCCAGAACCTCACCGATGTCACGACAACAACAGCAGCAGCTAACCAGGCTCCAGCCGCCGCTGCAACGCGTTCCATCGTGCCTGTAGTGGTTACTTTGACCGGCACGGCGGCTGCAATTGGCATAGGCGTCTGGCAGGGCACCCGCCCGACGGTCAGTAACACCATCCCTTAGAGTTTCCATTCATCTAGTTAGGGCGCCACACTTCCCAACAATTCTGCGCGACGCGCAGAACACTTGTGTCGGAACGATACAGTGCCGCGCATTTGCGGCGTTGCGGGCAAGATTCTTGAGGTAAGGGTGGAACTGCGGGCGGGTTCACGGTAAAGTAACGCGGAATGTGCGGAATCTGCGGCGTCATTGGAATTCAGAAGGCCGAGCTGGCCGAAGAAATTACGCGCCGGATGATGGGGGCGCTGGAGCATCGCGGCCCGGATGAAGATGGAATCCTGGTGGCTCCGTCGGTGGCGCTCGGCATGCGCCGCCTTAGTATTATTGACCTGCCTGGTGGACACCAGCCTGTATTCAATGAAACAGGCAATGTCGCGGTTGTTTTCAACGGTGAAATTTACAATTTCCCGCAGTTGCGCAAGACGCTCGAAGGGCGCGGGCACGCATTCCGGACTCACTCGGATACGGAGGTCATTGTCCACGCCTATGAGGAATGGGGCGAACAGTGTTTGCGGGAACTTCGCGGGATGTTTGCCATTGCGATCTGGGATGCGCGCTCCTCAGGCATCTCGGGAGATGAGGCGCGTCACGCGCAAATTTTTCTTGCGCGGGACCGATTGGGAATCAAGCCCCTCTACTACGCGGCTGCGGGTGGCGCTCTCTTGTTTTCCTCCGAAGTGCGTTCTCTGCTGGCCAGCGGCCGGCTCCAGCCTCGCCTGTCGCCGGATTCCCTGGAAGCCTTCCTTACGTTCGGTTCAGTAGTAGAACCGTCCACGCTTGTGGAAGGCGTTTTCTCCGTTCCTCCAGGACATTGCCTCTCTTTTCCCGCCGATTCTCCGCCGGCTAAACCGGCGCCGAAGCCCTACTGGATTTATTCCGACGCCGTGCTTCAACAGGAAGGGCCGCCGCCAAAAACTTTTCAGGAAGCCGCAAAACGATTGCGCCAGTTGTTGGAAGAAACCGTTCGCGACCACCTGATTGCGGACGTTCCCCTGGGAGTCTTTCTTTCGAGTGGATTGGACTCGACAAGCCTGGTCGCGCTGGGCAGCCGCTTTCAGAGCGATCTGCGCACATTTACGGTCGTATTTCCCGAGCAGCGGTACAGCGAAGCCAAGATTTCGCGCGAAACGGCCAAACGCTTCAAAACGCGCCATCAGGAAATTCTCCTCGCCCCGGACACGCTGGTGGCCCAATTGGACGATGCAGTCAAGTCACTGGACCAGCCCACCATGGACGGGCTGAATACCTACTTTGTATCGCGCGCCGCGCGCCTTAGCGGTTTGAAAGTAGCTCTCTCGGGACTTGGCAGCGACGAGATCTTTGGAGGGTACTCCACTTTTGTATCGACTCCCCGCGCCGCTTTTGTGGCCGGACTTGGGCGATGGATTCCAGCTCCTTTCCGGCGCCTGACTGCCGCCGCCGCTGTCCGGATTGCCGCAGGCGATGCGGTGCGCAAGGCTGCCGCGGCCTGGCGTTCTCCCGAGGACTTCCCGCATGCGTATTATTTCACGCGGCTTTTGTTCACTCCTTCTCGCGTGCGGCGCCTGCTGGCCCCCTATTTCGAATCCGCTGAATATTCAAGAGATCGTGAATATCCTTGGCGCGCGCGTATGCGCGAAACGGCGCGGCAGGCTGCGCGGCTTGATTCCTTTACTTCCGTTTCTTGTTTCGAATTGCAGTCGTATATGGTGAATACGCTTCTGCGCGACACCGACGCCGCCAGCATGGCCAATTCTCTCGAAGTCCGCGTGCCATTTCTCGACCACCGCCTCGTGGAATTTGTCGGCCGGCTGCCAAAAAGCGTGAAATACACGCGGGACGTCCCGAAATCCCTTTTGGTGGAAGCGCTTTCCGACTTGCTGCCGGATGAAGTCGTCGGGCAATCCAAGCGGACTTTCACTCTGCCGTGGGATGTCTGGCTCAGAGGGCCGCTCGGCGTGCGCCTGTCGCAGGATTTGTCGAATCTCACGCCGCCGTTGCGGCAGTACATGAATCCGCGCGCCGTGCGGGGAGCGTGGCAGAACTTCGTCATTGGCCAGACCAATTGGTCGCGCCCCTGGAGCTTGTATGTGCTCAATGAATGGGTTCGCCACCACGTGACGGATTCGCCGAACCATCCGGTTTCGAAAGCGGATGCCGTTCACACCGCCGAGGTTTCAGTGACTGCTTCGAACCCGCGGTCTTAAGGGAAGGGAAAAACCACTCCGGATGTACATCCTGGGAATCAATGCCTACCACGGCAATGCCTCCGCGGCGATCGTCGCGGACGGCCGCCTGATCGCCGCCGTGGAAGAAGAGCGATTTAACCGCGTAAAGTACGCGGCGGGATTTCCGTCGGCGGCGATCCGCTACTGCCTGGACGCTGCCGGCATCACGCTTCGTGAGGTCGACCACATCGCCATCCCGCGCAATCCCTGGGCGCGCCTCGGGACAAAGCTCCTGTACTCCCTGAGGATGCCGAGTTTTGCCGCTGAAAGAATAAAAGTGATGGGCCAGTTCGTGGGAATCCCGGAAGCGCTTGCGAAGGCGTTCGATGTCTCGCCGCATGAGATCCGAGCGCATTATCATCGCATCGAGCACCACCAGGCCCATCTTGCAAGCGCGTTTTTCGTTTCTCCGTTCGACCAGGCCGCGCTGCTGTCCGCGGACGGGCTCGGCGATTTCGCCAGCACCATGTGGGGCGCCGGCCAAGGGAATCGCATGCACATCGACGGGTCGATTGCGTTTCCTCACTCTCTCGGCATGTATTACACGGCTGTCTCCCAATACCTGGGATTTCGCAAATTCGGCGATGAATACAAAGTCATGGGTCTGGCCGCTTACGGCGAGCCAGCTTATATGGACGAGTTCCGCCGCATTGTCCGAAACACCAGAGGGATCGGCTTCCGCCTCGGGCTCAAGTATTTCAAACATCATCGCACCGGCCCTGAGATGACCTGGCGCGACGCCGATCAGACTCCCGTGTTGGGCGCAATGTTTTCAAATTATATGGAGGAACGCCTGGGCCCTGCGCGGGATCCAGCGGCTCCGGTCGAAAAAGTGCATCGTGACGGCGCGGCCACGCTGCAGGCGCGCCTGGAAGAAGTCTTGTTTGAAATGCTTCGCGCGCTGCACGCCCGAACCAGGCAAGACGCCGTTTGCCTGGCCGGCGGAGTGGCGTTTAATTGCCTGGCCAACGGAAAAATTTTTGATAAGACGCCCTTCAAGCAAATCTTCGTGCAACCCGCCGCCGGAGATGCGGGGCTCGCGGTCGGCGCCGCATATTTCGTGCACCATCAGATTCTGGGGCTGCCCAGGTCCTTCGTCATGGAAGATGCCTACTGGGGGCCGGGCTACTCGCAGGAACAGATTCGGTCGGCCGTCGCTGCCAGCCGCTTGCAAAGCGAGGGCCTGGAGATTTCCGAGCTGCACGAGAAAGTAATCGCCAAGGAAGCGGCCAAGGAAATCGCCGCCGGAAGAATCGTTGGCTGGTTTCAGGGCCGGGCCGAGTGGGGGCCGCGCGCGCTGGGGAATCGCAGCATCGTCGCCGACCCGCGCCGGCCGGACATGAAGGATATTTTGAACGCCAGGATCAAGCACCGGGAAATGTTCCGGCCGTTTGCCCCGTCGATCCTCGCGGAATCCACGGGCGAGTACTTCGAGAAGTCTTATCCGTGTCCGTTCATGACGCAGGCCTATACCGTGCGGCTCGAGAAACGCGAAGAGATTCCCGCGCCCACGCACGTGGACGGCACGGGCCGCCTCCAGACTGTCACGTGTGCGGCCAACCCTCGCTATTGGGGACTTATTCGGGAATTTGCCAATCTCACCGGCGTGCCCGTGGTCCTGAATACTTCGTTCAACGACAACGAACCGATCGTTTGCCGCCCCGAGGAAGCCATCGAATGTTTTCTGCGCACCAAGATGGATGCGCTGGTCCTGGGCGATATTCTGATTCGCAGACCCTCTGAGCCCGCCGAGGCGCCGCGCCGGACCGGCGAGTAGCGATCTAGCATGATGCCAGCTTCGCTCTTGCGCTCGTTTCTTTTTCTTCCCGGATGAGCCTGTGCATATACTTCTTCTGAACGAATATTTTCCGCCAGACACGAGCGCCACGGCCAAGTGCGCCGCGCAGGTCGCGGAAGCCCTCTCGGTGAATCATCGCGTGACGGTGATCGCGGGCCGGCCGAGCTACGATCCGGCCGAGCGCCATCCGCGTTACCTCATGCGGCGCGAAGTTCGCGGGAATCTGGCCATCGAGCGCGTGGGCTCGACCGCCTTTCCGCGTTTTCAGATGCGCCGCCGCGTCTCCAATTATCTGACGTATCTTTCGCTGGCGGTTCCGAGGGCTCTTTCCCTTCCTTCGGATGTCGTGCTGGCGATGACCGATCCGCCGATCGAAGGCATCGCCGGCGCTCTCGTCGCCCGGCTCTCGGGCCGTCCGTTTGTGTATAACATTCGCGACTTGTATCCGGACATGGCCGTGGGCGGCTCGATCGTCCGCCCCGGCAGCTTCACGGCACGGTGGGAGGCCATGCATCGCTGGGCTCTGCGACAGGCGGCGCGCGTCATTGTCCTTGGCGAGGACATGCGCGATCGCATCGTGGCGAAAGGCATCGATCCGGCCCGCGTCGTCGTCTCCCGCGACGGAATCGACATTTCGGAAACTGTTCCTTCCGCGGAGAATTCCGTGGCGCGCGAAATTCGCGGCGACTTCCGCTTCGCATTGGTGCATGCGGGGAATGTCGGATTCTATGGAGCGTGGCAAACGCTTATTTCCGCTGTCCGAATGCTTGAGAACGAAGGTGTCGGTCTCGTATTTATAGGCGAGGGAGCGATGAAGGCCCAGGTCGAGGCCATGGCGGAGGGATGTCGCGCAATTCGCTTCCTTCCGTTCTTCCCGGCGAGCGAAGTGCCGCTGGTGCTCTCTGCCGGAGATATGCACGTCGTTACGGTCAAGAGAGGACTCGAAGGAGTTGTGGTGCCAAGCAAGTTGTATCCCACCCTTGCCGCGGGGCGGCCCGTGCTGGGGGTCGCTCCGGAAGAAAGCGACGTGGTGCGGATTATCCGGCGGACTGGCTGCGGCATCGCCGCGAATCCGGATGATCCGGCGAGCGTTGCGGACGCCATCCGAAGCGTGCTGCGCGACCCCGAACAATTGCAAACCATGGCGCGCCAGGCGCGGGAGATTTCTTTTTCCTATGATAGAGTGAAGCAGCTGAAAATTTTCTCCGAGACGCTTGAGGACGCGGTTCGCGGGTGACGCAAGCCGAAATGATGTGGACGGGAATGACGGTTTTAGTGACGGCAGCGGTCGAGCCAATTTGCGGCCGGAGGTCTTCCGCGTAGATGAGTCCACTCTCCCGCGCAGCACGATACGTCAAAGCCTACATGGGAATGGGAGAGCTGAACCGGCTGACCGCGTCGCTGATTGACCGGCCCGAGGAGATGCTGGCGGAAACGGTCAAGTACTGTGATGCTTTCTTTTTTCCGTTCCAGGTTCCCGAGGAACTTGTGCGGCTGATGGAAGACGTCAAGAAATTGAATCCGCACACGGTGCTTGAGATTGGCACTCACAGGGGCGGGACGTTATACCTCTGGGCTCGTCTGGCCCGGCCCGATGCAGTTCTCGTCAGCATCGATTTGCCGGGCGGCAAGTTTGGAGGCGGTTATTCGCCTTTTCGCGCTCCCATCTACCGGCGATTCGCGCAGGAGCATCAGCGGCTACACCTGGTGAGGGCCAACTCACACCGTGAATCGACGCTCGAGGAAACGAAACGGCTGTTTTCCGGGCGCCCGATCGACCTCCTGTTCATCGATGGCGACCATACGTTTGAGGGGGTCAAAAAGGATTGGGAGATGTATTCGCCGCTGGTCCGCTCAGGCGGCCTTGTTGTTTTTCATGACGTCGCCGGGAATTATGGAGAAACTCAGGTGAAAGCATTCTGGGACACCATCAAAACAAACTATTCCCACAGGGAATACATGGCTCACCCGGATGGACTCTACGGCATTGGCGTCCTGCAGAAATGAACCAGCGGGCTACATTCCCGCGTTACACGGGGGAGCAATAGCGGACTGGCCCATTGTCGAAGCGAGGGACTGCCGTTCCGCGAAGGCTTGAAACGCACTACCGATTGGGATTACAAACATAGGGGCTGTTTGTGCGTATAGGCGATCTTCAAAAGGGAGCGGACCGAGCGCTGAACCCGGTGTTTTCATGAATACGGGCCTGATTGCATTTGCCGTTGCCTTGATTGCCTCCATGGGGCTCACCGTTCCGGTGCGGCAGCTGGCGCTGCGCGTCGGGATGGTGGATCATCCGGGGCCGCGCAAGGTGCACGTCCAGCCGATGCCGCTGCTTGGTGGATTGGCGATTTATCTGGGCGTGCTGATCGCGCTGCTCGTGTCCATGGACGGCCAGGCGCTGACGGAGGTGATCGGCATTTACGCGGGCGCGACGCTCGTCGCCGTCGTAGGCGTCCTGGACGATCGCGGCCTGCTCCATCATCAAATCAAATTGTTCGGAGCCATGCCCGCCGCGGCAATCATCCTGCTCGCCTCGGGCATCCGCGCTCAGGTTTTCTCCAACATCTGGCCGGGGACGCCGGGCATCTGGGCGGACACGGCGCTGACCCTCGTCTGGGTCGTCGGGATCACCGCGTCCTTCAGCATCCTGGATCACATGGACGGGCTTTGCGCGGGCGTCGCCGCTATGGCCTCGCTCTTTTTCGCGATCTTCGCGCTCGAAAGCGGCCAGCTTCTGGTCAGCACCATGGCAGCTGCGGTCCTGGGAGCCGCCGCGGGATTCCTGCGCTGGAATTTCAAGCCCGCGAAAATTTTCATGGGCGATGGCGGCGCAATGTTCCTCGGTTTCCTGATGGCGACTCTGGCCCTGAAGTTGCGCCCCGTGCTCACGGCCGGTCACAAAGCAGCGTGGCTGATCCCCGTTTTCATTCTCGGCTCGGCGATCTTTGACACCACGCTGATTTCCATTTCCCGTTCCCGCCGCGGTTTCTTGCCGTTCACAACCCCCGGCAAGGACCACACCGCGCACCGCCTCTCGAATCTTTTCAAGAGCCAGCGCACCGCCGTTTTACTGATGTACGCCCTCGGCGCTTTTTTCGGACTGCTGGCCCTGGCGATCAGCCATCTGCCCGTTGGGCCGGCGTACGCGGTGGCCGCGCTAGCTGGTGTGGGCGTGCTCGGAGCGGTTGGTTTGCTCGAGCGCGCGCCCTATGAGCGACAAACGCCTAAGAACAAGGCTGCTGCATAGTTCGGTCCATTAGCACCACAAGGTGGAATCGTTGGTTCGCATCCAGTCCTGACAATCAAGTTTAAGACGTAAAGAGCCCTGACCGGACATCTGGTTCCAAACGCCTTATCTAAGACGGTAGTTACCTCCGCCAAGGAAACTGAGGAAGCCTAGATCGCGAAGGACTTGGAGTTGCTGGCGAATTTTGTCATGCACATGAATGTTTCGCGGATGTAACTTGGAAAGGGAGCTGGATTGTGAGTAGACTTCTCCCAGAGCGAACTCCGGCTTACCAAGGGATCGGACGACCTGCAAAACGTCGAGAGTCCATCCGCGTTTCTCGATTTTCAACTGTTCGAGCGGGCGCAATCGTTGATAAGCGCGACGAACATCAGGTGGCGGTAGAGGCGTACCGTCATCGACCACAGGAATTCGTGCGTCTTCGGGGATTTTATCGAGGAGGATGTTGCAGCCGACCCATCCGGCTCGGCGTGCGGTGGGTGCGAGTGGCTTTCGGCGTTCAAGAGCGGATAGTGTAAAAGCAAACCTTGGAATCAGAATGACGGTGCGGACGGTCCAATTCGCAAGGTCGTACTGCAAGACGAAAAGGTTTGGTGTACGGTCTTCGAGAATAGCTTTCTTCATTTTTGAATAGGCGGAGTCGAGAATTTTTGCGCCGAATGGCTTCGATTGGCTTTTCAATTGATACGTTGAGTCACATATTGGGCATAAAAAGTCGATCGCGGCGGTGTTACAAGAAGTTTGTCCCAGTCGCGGTGACTGACATGATGAGCAGAAGAGGTTCAAGGCCCCCCAGGACTCCGTTCCGACTCTGGCGCGTTGGGACAAACTCTTATATTTTTCCAAATAGATGGCGGGCAGGTTAAGGTCCATGAGAGGGATTAGAGCATGGGAATCCTGAGGCGTTATAGCCCATTCTTCAACTATCGAGGAAGCCCGAACCGAAGCAGGAGAGACGAGCAATGACGGAGAAACAATTCATCAACTACTATCGCTGCTCTAACGACGGAACAGAATGGGTCGATGTTTGGAGCTGTTGCTGTAACGATAGATGCCCGAAGTGCCGCGCGGAGATCGAGCCTTACAAAAGCGTTGACACAGTGCATCCTAAGGGGCGTAATGCGCGGAAAGTTCAGGATAGGGCTTTTGGCAAACTTTAGTACCTTGAATTGCGCCTCATAGCAGCGTTCTATTGATTTCAAATTATTATTGCGATGAAGTCAGCTGATTGAACTACTCGAATCAGGATGCGGATGGACGTTTCACACGCAGCGTCGGAAACCGATGGGCGAATCTCCTTACGGGCTAATGCAACTTCGTCTCCAACGCCGACTTCTTCTTGAAGAAGATTGCGTCTACAAAGCAGCATCCTGTAGGGAAACCGCTCTTGCCAGTAGATTGAGCGCGGGTAGCCGCCAGCGCAATGCGGAGCGAACCCATCGCGTCGTCAATCGTGATGGGGGGCTCGCGATCGTTGCGGAGATTGTCGACGAAGTTCTGAAGCTGGGCAGGGTAGGCGTCGCGGAATCGCTCCATGAAGAATGGCACGGTGTCGTGCGCGACCTGATTCTTGGTCATCACGAAGAGCGGCGTCTCGCGGAGGTATCCGATCCGCAGAGTGCCCTTTGTGCCGAGGATTTCGCCAAAAATGTCATACCCGTAGACGCCGCTGCGGCTGAGATCGACGACGCCGATGCAGCCGCTGGCGAACGTGATCGAGACGATGGCGTTGTCGATATCGCCGACTTCATTGAGCTCCGGATACGCGAGGGTTCCGCCGACGGCGGTGACCGTGGCGGCTTCGCCCATGTACCAGCGCGCCAGGTCGAAATCGTGAATGCCCATGTCGACGATCATGCCGCCGCTGCTCTTGGGGTTCGCGTATTCCAGGGAAGGCCGATAGGGATCGCGCGAGGAAGACTTGAACACGATGGGCGTGCCAATGACGCCGTCGTCGACTTTCTTCTTGGCGGCGGCGTAGCCCGCGTCGAAGCGCCGCATGAAGCCCATTTGCAGGAAGCCATGCGCGCGTGTGACGGCGTCTTTCATCTTTTGCGTTTCGCTGAGCGACAATGCCGGAGGCTTCTCGCAAAACACGGGCTTGCCGCGGCCAAGGGCGGCGACGGCGAGTTCGGAGTGCGTGTGGGTGGGGCTCACGATGATGGCGGCGTCGACTCCCGGATCGTCGAGCATCGCGACGGGATCGGCGTACCAGCGCGGCACGTCCAGTTCGCGCGCGGTTTCCTCGGCGAGCGTGGCATTTGTGTCCGCCAAAGCGGCGAGGCGCACGCCTGTGACGCGTGCCGCGAGATCGCGGGCGTAGACTTGCCCTAGGCGGCCGAGACCGATCAAGCCCACGTTTAACTTCATCTATTCCTCCTTGAAATTGTTTCGCCGTCCGAGTGGCGCACGCTTCAGCCTGCGGGGTTATGTATTTGCTGGGACTAAACCCCACAGGCTGAAGCCTGCGCCACTTTAGGACCAAACCCCACAGGCTGAAGCCTGTGCTACTTAAGGCTGCTCGCTGAATTCTTTGCGCCAGGAGGGGGAGAGGTATTCCACCTGGAGAGCGCGATTTCGCAATTCACTCGAATCCGATTCGTGGAGATGCAAGCGCAGCGCGTCTAGCACAGAAACACGGCGTTCGTCCTGATGGACGGGAATAATTTCGTCGCCTGCGCCGACTTCTCCTTCGCGAAGGACGCGAAGATAGAAGCCGGTGCGGCGGCTTGCCAGGAAACGTTGGACCATGTCGTCGCGGCCAAATTTCAGATTCAGTTTGAAACAGGGAAGGCGCGGTTGCGTGACGACCACTTCCGCCGTGCCAATCGTGAATCGGTCTCCGATACAGACAGCGCTTTCGGCCAGGCCCGCCGTCGTCAGGTTTTCCCCGAAAGCTCCCCACGGGAGTTCCACGCCCGGCAGTTCCTTTTTCCAGAACGGATAATTCTCGGAGGGATAGGCATACACGGCCTTGTTCGGTCCGCCGTGAACGGACAAATCGGCCTGTTCGTCCCCGTCGAGATTCAGCGACCGCATCCGCACGCGCGTTTCGACGGGCGATTTGAAGATGCCCGTAAGGACTTCCTGGCCATCCCGAGTGGCCAGGCGCGGGATTCCTACTTGCAAGGAGACTAACTTGGCGCCCACAGCCTTCCCCTTTTGGCACGCGACGTGGAATTATTCGCGGCCCTGGAATCGTGCGTTTCAAATGATATTCGTCTTCGGCCCGTGAGTCCAATTTGGAACAACTAAATTTCTTGCTGAATGTCGCCTTCCGCTTTGCCTAACGTCCGGGTTTGGCTATACTGCTCTCTCGCTGTTCGGCTGGGTGGCGAGATATCCGGGGGGCTCGGCTTTGGGATATTCTCGTTGCGCCGCGGAGGGTGATTGGCGGCCGTCCTTGGACGCCAATCCTTGCAATCCGTCTACAGCTTCGAGAATGAAAGCACGTCTACGCTCATGCTCTGTTGGCATGCGATAGGATTTCGAATCGCGGGATGGTCACACTGCAGCAAGGAATCAAAAAAGGGCCAGGCAACAAATCCGGACCGCAGGTCGCTGTGATCGGCGGTTCCGCTTCGGGTTTTTTCACAGCCTCGCTTCTGGCGCGGGCCGGCTGTGCGGTGGAAGTGCTCGAACGGTCCGACCAGTTCGATCCGACTCCCCGCACGCTCATTGTGACGAGCCACATGCGCACGTTGCTGGGACAGGTGGGCGATTCCGCCGTCGTCAACGAAATCCGCAAATTTGAATTATTCACCGATGGCCGCACGGCCCAGGTTCCCTTGGACCGCCCGGATTTAATCATTGAGCGGTCGCGATTGATTCGCGACCTTGCTGGCGACGCGCAACGCCACGGCGCCAAAGTTTCCTTCGGCAATCGCTTCGTGGACTTGCAAAGCAACGGGACTGGGTTGCGCGTAAATGTCGAACGCGCCCAGGACTCCTGCGTGGAAGAACTGCACGCCGATGTGGTGGTCGGCGCCGATGGCGCGCTCTCGCGCGTCGCGCAGAGCGCCGGATGGCCGCGCCAGCCGACTGTTCCTCTCGTTCAGGCCATCGTGAGCGTGCCCGCGGATATGTCCGTGAATACGGTGCGCGTCTGGTTCGTGCCGGACGACACGCCGTACTTCTACTGGCTGATTCCGGAATCGAGCGAACGGGCGGTTTTAGGATTGATCGGCGAAGACGGCCAGGAAACCCGCCGCTGCCTCGAGCGCTTCATGGAGAAGCGCGGGTTCACGCCGCTCGGATACCAGGGCGCGCGAATCCCCGTGTACGACGGGTGGACGCCGGTCGAGCGCCGCGTGGGAGCGGGGCGCGTGTTCCTGGTGGGCGACGCCGCGGGACAAGTAAAAGTCTCGACGGTTGGCGGGATCGTTACCGGATTTCGCGGCGCGATTGGCGTCACGGAATCCATCATGAATGGCGGAGAAAGCCGCGAGCTGCGTTCGCTGCGCAGGGAACTCGATCTCCACCTGCTCATCCGCAAGACGATTCACCAATTCAAGCAGGCGGATTACAGCCGCCTCGTCGATCTCATGAACGACTCGACGCGCCGCTCGCTCAGCCAATACACGCGCGACGAGGCCTCGCGCGTCCTCTGGAACATTGCTCTCAGCCAGCCGCGCCTCCTGCTTCTCGCTCTTCGCGGGCTGCTCTCCGGTGGTTCGATCCTTCCCAAAAATCGCGGGTGAATTTTTTTGCGCGCATGGACGTATGCGCCCACCGCGAGTAAACTCCACGGCGTTCGGGTTTTAGTAGCACAGCCACTCTTGGCTGTGCGATTTTTGCAGCGCAACACAAAAGCGCACAGCCATGAGTGGGTGTGCCACTTGGCCCGCTGAAAGAATGAGCGTAGAAGAGGAGCAGCTATGAAGAATCACACGACCAATTTAGGAGCCACGCTTGTACTCTTTGCCAGCTTGTGCGGGGCGAGTGCGCTTGCGCAGAATTCCACGGACGCGATTGACGCCCATTTGGTCGCGGCCAGAAACGCCGCTGGATTCGACTTTACCGGCACGCTGGCTCGTTTGTGCGTGGCGCCGGCGGCGGTTCCGAATACGCTGCGGGACGTGGCGCCTGGCCCCGCTCCCGCACGGGAGACATGGTTCATCGAACCGGCCAAAGTTTTCGATAACCTCTATTTCGTCGGCTCAAAGATCCACAGTTCCTGGGCGCTGACCTCAAGCGAGGGAATCATCCTCATCGATACGCTGTGGACGTACAACTCGGAGGAAGAGATTGTGGGTGGTTTGAAAAAGCTGGGCTTCGATCCTGCGAAGGTCAAGTACGTGATCGTCAGCCACGCGCATCCCGATCATGTAGGCGGAGCCAAACTCATGCAGGATCGATTTAATTCCCGCATCGTGATGGGCGGACCCGATTGGGATTCCATCGAAAAATCCGTCAACGGGTATCCGGGAGGAAAACCGAAGCGTGACATCGTCGCCGAAGATGGCCAGAAGATCACGCTCGGCGACACGGCGGTGACCCTCATTGCAACGCCAGGACATACGCCGGGGACGCTCTCGATGATCTTTACGGTGAAGGATAACGGCAAGCCGCTCACCGTGGCATATTCCGGCGGCACGGCGTTCAACTTCCCCAGCACGACCGCGAACTTCGATGCGTACATCAAGTCCCAGAGCAAGATGGCCGCTGCCGCGGCGGCGGCCAACGCGACCATCTTCATGTCCAACCATTCGGAATTTGATAACGCGACTACGAAGATCAGGCTGCTCGCCTCGCGCAAGCCCGGCGAGCCGCATCCTTTCGAGATCGGGAAAGAAGCGGTGGCGCGCTATTTTGTCGTCACCGGGGAATGCGCTCAAGCAGCACGGCTGAAGCTGACGCAGCCGCCGAAATAACGAATCGAAATCGATTTTGTTGCCTAGCAGGGTGCTGAAAAATTGCGTGGAGCAGCAATTTCTGTCCTCGTTTGCGGCATTTTCGAGTGCTAAGCGGTTTTTCGCGTTGTTTTTCGAGCTGCCGGGCTCCCCATGTGGGGTTTCAGCGTCATACAGAGACACTACGGCCCGGACTTACTGTGCTCGAACCGCGGCGGCCATCAGATTTCGCATACGCACCAGGTTGTAGGCTGCGCAGGCGAAGGTAAAGATCCAATCCACCTTTAACGTTCCGCGATGTCGCACCTTGCGCAGCAAGGCAATCGTCTTCAGCCAGCCAAAACACTCTTCGATGCGCTTCCTTTTCTTCTGACTGATCCCATAGCTGGCGTGTCGCGTCGTTCGATCGTCGATGGAGCTGCCGCCTCTTCGTCCCAAGTTTTGCGCTACGTGCGGCGTCACGCGCAGGTTCCGGCACTCGCGCACAAACTCGGCAGTATCAAATCCTTTGTCGCCACCCACCGTCAGCCGCCCGGTTCCTGGAACATCCTGCAACAGGGCCATCGCTGCATCACGTTCGGCGGTGCCCGTGGCTTCCCACACGGTGCTGGATATAATCAATCCGTTGCGATTCTCCACCAGCAGATTTCCGCTGTAGCTCAACTTGGCCTCCTTGCCTGGTCCTTTGCGCGCCAAAAGTGCGTCCGGATCGCTGTTCGATTCGTGCGTCTGGTTCGAGCGTTTCTCGCGACGAAAATTCACCGTGGGATTTCCCGGATCGTCAGGCGGCGCATTCTTCTTATCCTTGGGCTGAAAACTCTTCACACTAGCCCACGCTTCCAGCAGCGTGCCGTCCACCGTGAAGTGCTCGTCCGAGGTCCATCCCTTCTCTCGTGCCTGTCCCACCACCCGAGCCAAAAAATCCTTGGCTACCTCGGCCTCCAGCAATCGGTCGCGGTTCTTGGTGAACACCGTCGCGTCCCACACCGGATCATCCAAATTCAGCCCCACAAACCAGCGGAACAGTATGTTGTAATCCATCTCTTCCATCAGCAGCCGTTCGCTGCGCACCGAATACAACATCTGCAACAGCTGCGCACGTAACAACTGCTCCGGTGGAATCGACGGGCGCCCCACTTTCGAGTACATCTTGTTGAACTGTGGAGAGAGCTGCCTCAGAATTTCGTCCACCAGCGCGCGGATGGGCCGCAGAGGATGGTCTTTGCGCACTCGCTGCTCCGGGGAAATGTAGCTGAACACGTGATTCTGCTGCTGATCAGTTCCTCGCATGCGCATTGGACGTGCTCTGAGCACCTTCGTTACAATTTTTCCGAATTTTTCAGCAGCCTGCTAGGTGGTCCGACCTTCGGCGCACGAACTCGGTTTTGGATTATGTAGCGCCCGCCTTCAGGCGGGCATCTGCTTGATTCCAAAGTGCCCGCCTGAAGGCGGGCACTACAAAAATGTGCCAAGTTTGAGTTCTCACACAGACTCTGAAGCCCCGTTCTACTAAATGCCAGAGCTTTCCGGATGATTTTCAAATTACGCTACTCCTTCAACTCCTCGCGCGTGGACATGCGCGCTTTCCACGCGTAAACTCCGCGATGCTGCTTGTCTAGATTCCTTCAGACTCCAAATCGAGGCCACAGGCGGCCGGGCAGCATCAGGGGACGCGCTTGAACATCCTCGGCCTTTCCGGGCTGGCTCACGATTCCGCAGCGGCGCTGCTTTCCGACGACGGCATTCTCGCCGCCATGGAGGAGAGCAAGCTCGTGCGCAGGCGCACCGCCGCGGGAATTCCGCGCGAGGCGATTCGTTTTTGCCTGGAGCGCGCGGGGAACGGGTGGGCCGGCGTGGAATGCGTGGCCGTCGCCAGCAGGCCGGTGAAGACTTGGGTGCGCCAGGCTTGGATGCGCGCGAAGCTGACGCCATTCGCGCCGGTCCCCAGCGGCTATTATCAGACGAAGGCGCTAGGCGAACTCGGTCGCGAACTCAACAACGGCCGCTTGCTCGAAACGCTGGGCCAATCGCCGCACCTCAAAGTCCTGCACCTCGAACATCACCTCTGCCACGCCGCAAGCGCTTTCTACGCGTCCGATGCAGACCGCGCTTTGATGCTCACGCTTGACGAGCAGGGTGACGGGCGCTCCGGCTCGATTGCGCTCGGCGAAGGCAACCTCGTGCGCGTTCTCGAATCGATTCCTTTTCCTCATTCGCCGGCATGGATTTTTTCGCAGATCACGGACTTAATCGGCTTCTCGCCGCACGCGGATGAGCACAAGACGCAGTGGTTGGGCCTCGAAGGCGAGCCCGTATTCGAGACATTGTTTCTGGAAATGCTGCGCCGCGCGCCGGGAAAATTGCCGCGCTTGGCAACACGCTACTTCAATGCGGGGCTTGCCGGACACATCGCATTGTCTCCGAAATTCTATCGCGCCGTCGGAGTGGACCCAGCCATTGGCAAAGCCGCCGAGGCAGGCTCGCCTCGTCCGCCGATTCCAGAGCCGTTGCGGAAACAGCTAGCCGCGAGCGTCCAGCAGGCCTGTGGCGCGCTCGCCGCGGAACTGGCGGAGAGGTACCGCAAGAAGACCGGCGCGAAATCTTTGTGCCTGGCGGGCGGATTATTCTTGAATCCGGTTGTCGTTTCGCACGTGGAAAAAAACACTTGCTTCGACCGCGTTTTTGTCCAGCCCGCGGCGGGAAACGAAGGCACCGCGCTCGGCGCGGCGTGGTACGTGCGCCATCATATGCAGGGAAAACCGCGTCAGGCCGCCGTCGAAAAACTCGATTGGGGACCGAGTTATTCGAGCCAGGATATCAAGCAAGTCCTCGACAATTGCAAGGCCCGCTACCGGTTTCACGTGGCTGACGAACAGAGGCTGGAGGAAACCATTCAGTTGCTCGCCGCCGGAAAAATCGTGGGGTGGTTCCACGGCGCGGCGGAGTTCGGCCCGCGCGCTCTCGGCAATCGCAGCCTGCTCGCTTCTCCGTGGGCCGCGTACGTCAAGGAAAACCTGAATGAATTTGTGAAGCACCGCGAAGCGTTCCGGCCGTTCGCCATTTCCGTATTGGCCGAGCGCGCGGCGGAATATTTTGACTATTCGCCCTCGGCGCGATTCATGGCCACGCTAGGCACGGCAAAGCCGGAAGCGGCGCGCCTGCTGGAAGGATTTCTTCTCCCGGGAGGGCGCGTCCGTTTGCACGTGGTGGAGCGCGCGGCGAACCCGCTTCTATGGCGGCTGCTCGAGCGATTCGGACAGTTTGCTTCCGCGCCGATGCTGGTGAATACCTCATTCAATTTGTTTGGGGAACCGCTGGTGGTTTCGCCACGCGATGCGGTGAGGAGCTATTTCTGTTCCGGCGTCGACGCGCTGGTGATCGGGAGTTTCTCGCTGGCAAAAAGCTAGCACGCATATTTCACCAAGAAATCAGAATGCTCGAAGAAAATAACCGGAGGTTGGTGTGGTGGCGCCGGCGTCCCGCCGGCGGTTTTTCTTCTATCCCCACGTCGCAAAATCGCCGGCGGGACGCCGCGCCACGAAAAGTGCGCATCCGCCGTTGAATCAGATGTCAAATGTTTAATCCGTTGGATGCATCGACAGAAATGTGCCGGGGAAGTGTTTGCGTGGCAACGCGGAAGCGAAAGGGCTTTTGTTGGGTGAAGGAATCGGCGAGAATCGATTCGCGCGCAAATGAAGCTGGAGTGGACATGATTCAAGCGGGAGAGCAAGCGTGAAACTGGCTGTGATTGGCTGCGGGTACGTGGGTTTGGTGTCGGGAAGCTGTCTGGCCGAGGCCGGCCACCAAGTGATCGCGACCGACAACGATAGTTCCCGGATCGCCACGCTGCAGGCCGGGAAAATTCCGATTTACGAGCCGCATCTCGATAAGGTGCTGGACAGCGTCGTGCGCGAAGGGCGAATGCGCTTCACGGCGAATGCCGCGGAAGCCGTGCGCGAAGCCGATGTCGTTTTTATTTGCGTGGGGACCCCGCCAACGGAAACAGGGGAGGCGGACGTATCGGCGATCGAGAACGTGGCGCGGATGATCGCCAAGGAATCGAGCACGCCGAAGCTGGTCATCGAGAAGAGCACTGTGCCGGCGCAGACGGGCGAGCATCTCAAGCGGGCGCTCGAGGTGTATGCGACAAATCCAGGCGCCAAGTTTCGCGTCGCCTCGAATCCGGAATTTTTGCGCGAAGGAACGGCCGTGGAGGATTTTTTCCATCCCGACCGGATCGTGATCGGTATCGAGGAAAAGGAAAGCGAGCAGCAGTTGCGCGAATTGTACCGGCCGATTCTCGAGGGGCGGTTCCGCTGTCCGGTGCACCAGCCGCATTGTCCGCCTGCCGCGACGCCGGATTTTGTGGTAACGACGATTGCCAGCGCGGAACTGATCAAGCACGCGTCCAATTCGTTCCTGGGGCTGAAAATTTCGTACGCAAACGTGCTCGCGGATTTGTGCGAGCGGCTGGGCGGCAACGTGGAGGAAGTGACCCGCGCCGTGGGGCTCGATCCGCGAATCGGCGGCCAGTTCTTGAAGGCGGGGTTGGGATTCGGAGGATTTTGTTTGCCGAAAGACATTCAGGCGTTCATCAAGCTCGCCGATCGCGCGGGCGTGGATTTCGGATTGCTGAAAGAAGCCGAGCGGGTGAACAAACAGCGGGTAGAGCGCCTCCTGGAGAAAGTAAGGAAGGCTTTGTGGGTCATGAAGGGGAAAAAAATTGGCGTTCTGGGGATCGCGTTCAAGCCGAATACGGATGACATTCGTCTGGCGCCAGCGATCGAAGTGATCCGGCGGCTGCTGGCGGAGGGGGCGGAAGTCCGCGCGACCGATCCCGAGGCCATGGAGCGGGCGCGCGCCGTGTTTCCAAATTTGAACTACACCGCGGATCCTTACGAAGTGGCGGCGGGCGCCGACGCGTTGCTCGTCCTCACCGAGTGGGAGCAATTCCGCCGGCTGGACTGGAAGCGCATTCGAAAGGAAATGGCGCGCCCGCTGGTGATCGACGGGCGGAACATGCTGCGTCCGGCCGAGATGAAAGAGCTGGGATTCGAATATGTGAGTTTCGGGAGACCGGATCCAGCCGTCTTGATGGCGAGCCAGTAGGACAGGCTTCAGCCTGTCGGTTTTGGCGAGAGCGACACTAAAAAACAGACAGGCTGAAGCCTGTCCTACTGTGCCGGCTAACTTGCTTTTGTCTCCGCAAACTGCTTCTTGAACGACTCCAACGTCCGCCGCAGCCCTTCCTCCAAATTCACTTTTGGTTCCCAGCCCAGCAAGCGCCGCGCTTTGGAAATATCCGGGCAGCGTTGCTTGGGGTCATCCTGCGGCAGGGGCTCGAAGACGATGGGAGTGGTCACGCCGAGCAAGGTGCGGATACGTTCGGCAAATTCCAGAATCGTGATTTCATGAGGATTTCCGATGTTGGTTGGTTCATGTTCGTCGGACATCATCAGACGGTAGATTCCGTCGATTAAATCGGAAACGTAGCAGAAACTGCGCGTCTGTTTTCCCGTGCCGTAAACGGTGATGGGCTTCCCGGTGAGAGCCTGATAGACAAAATTCGGCAGGGCGCGGCCATCATTGAGGCGCATGCGCGGCCCGTAGGTGTTGAAGATGCGGACGATGTGTGTGTCCAGGCCCTTCGCGCGGTGATAGGCCATGACCATGGCCTCCGCAAAACGCTTGGCTTCGTCGTAAACGCCGCGCGGGCCGACCGTGTTGACATTGCCCCAATACGTTTCTGGTTGCGGGCTGACGTGCGGATCGCCGTAACACTCCGACGTTGACGCGAGGAAATACTTGGCTTTTTTCGCCAAGGCCAAGCCGAGCGTATTATGCGTTCCGAGCGAGCCTACTTTTAAAGTTTGGATCGGGAGTTTCAGATAGTCGACGGGGCTTGCCGGCGAAGCGAAATGAAGGACGTAATCCACCGGCCCCGGAACATCGATAAATTTGGTGACATCGTGGTGAACGATCCCAAATCGAGGGTTTCCCGAAAGATGGCGCAGGTTGGCGGGAGTGCCGGTGACCAGGTTATCGATCGCGAGAACCTCCCAGTCGCGAGCGAGCAGGTAGTCGCAAAGGTGCGACCCGAGAAATCCCGCGCCTCCCGTGACTACCGCGCGCAACGGGCCGGCCTTTCCATGCAGATGTTTTCTGTACGATTGCGTTGATTCATGATTTCGTCTTTCCCCACGCGGTCGAGTCTTGCGAACACGCTGAATTTCATTGTAGCCGCTGCGATCCTCTGCACAAAGTCTGGTTCGGCGAACCGGTCGCTTATCATAACAGCCCCACAAAGGCCACATGAATGCGATGAGGATTTGCGGGCCGCAATTGACCTCCACCGGCCACCGGGTTACGATTCACCGGCCCCCCTACGACGATGCCCCACGACCGCTTTTATTTGCTACGATGCTGTCCGTCCTGTAACAGTTTCGATGTTCGCCGGTCGCACCGGCGGGGGCTGTTCGAATTGGTAATACTTCCATTGTTCTTATTGCGGCCTTTTCGCTGCGAGGACTGCACCAAGCGACACTATAATTTGATTTTTACAAGGGCGCTCCACGAACCCGGGGAAGGGGCTCGCAGAAGTGTTTGAGGAAAACGACATTCGCTCCATGGGCGAGGCCGTGCGAGTCGGCGAAAATTTGGCTGAATCAAGCTCGAGAATGCGTCGCTGGCTGATCCCCAGCGGTATTTTTTTACTGATTGTTGTCGCGGCAGCCACGCTGTTTGTCACCGTTGGGAACTGGCTCGTTGTCGAGGACCCGCTCGTTCATGCCGATGTGATCGTGGTTTTGAGCGGGCGCCTTCCGGAACGCGCCCTGGAAGCCGCTCGAATTTACAAGGCCGGTTACTCGGACATGGTTTGGATCTCCCCCCCGATTTCTCCTGTGGAGGAATTGAAGACCATGAAGATTTCCTATCTGGGTGAGGATTTCTATAATGAAAAAGTCTTGATCGCGAAGGGAGTTCCTCCGGATTCCATTCGTATTTTGGACAACCCGGATGCGAATACGGAGGCGGAGGTGCGCCAGATTGCGGAGGATCTCCACAACTCTGATTTCCACTCCGTGATCATCGTCACTTCAAAAGCCCACACGCGCCGGGTACGCACGATCTGGCGCAAACTGGTGGGCGCCGAACCACGCATGATTGTTCACTACGCAGAGGACGACACCTTCGACGGCGCACATTGGTGGCGCCATACCCGGGACGCGCTCGATGTGATGCGCGAGACCCTGGGCCTCCTGAACGCCTGGGCCGGCTTCCCGTTGCGTCCGAACGAAAATTAGTCATGCCGGTCCGCCAGCGCAAACCGAACGAAATCATGCAGCAGGTGATCCCGCTGCTGCTCCTGGGTATCGGGCTGGTTACCACCAACAATTCCGCGACGTTCCTCGACGACGAATCCGCGATCCTGGGCGCCGCGTCGTATCCGCTGCGAAAGATACTCGGCCTGTTCTTTTCCGGCGCCGGCATGCGCGGGCAGCCTCCACTTTATGAAATCATTCTCCATTTCTGGCTGAGATGGACGGGAGGAAACTTCGACTATCTCCGGATTCCATCTATTCTTTTTTTCCTGGCGGGGCTTTTTCTGCTGGGCCGCGCCTGCCGCCATTTGGCGGGGTCATCTTCTGCCGGCGTTGCCGTCGTCTGGGTAGGGGTCTTGTGGCCTGTCGGGTTTCTTTTTGGCAGGCTGGCGACCTCCTCCTCGTTTTCGTTTTTCCTGGTCGCAGGTTTGACGCTCTCCTATTTCAAGTATCTGGAAGACCAGACCACTAGCCGCTGGGCGGCTTTCTTTTTCTTCTGCGTCTGTTTGATTTGGACAAGCTATTTTGGCTGGGCCATTCTCGCGTGCATTGCGATAGATCAGGTTATTCGCTTTCGCACCAAAGAACCTGCGGCAACTCCCAAAGCTTTGGTCGGAACTGCCGCTCTCATATGCGTTTCGTTTCTTCCACTTTTTTCAGCGTTCCGCTCTAGTCTTCCCGAAGGGATAAGTTTGCACCAGGGCGTCCTTACGATTCTTGCGAACGCGGTGTTTCATGTGTTTTCGCTCTTCGTCAGCGAATCGGTTGCTCCCTGGTATTGGAAGCTCAGCGTTCCTGTGGGACTCGCGGTCCTGCTATGTTTGGGGCTGGTTGCGTGGCGGCTACGCGGTCCCGCGCGGCGATTATTGTTCTACAGCTTGGCCATATTGGCAGCGATGGCGCTGCTCGGAATGCTCCAAACGCAATCTCTGTTCATGCTCTCTTCCTGGGTCTTGTTGCCTGTCGGCGTTGCAATTGACGCGGCGAAGCCCCGCTGGGCGACCTTCGCACTGGCGGCAGCGCTTTTAATCATCGGAGCAGCAGGATGGTACGGAATCTATTCGCGGCGCTATTATTCCGCGCCTCAATTCATCGAACCCTGGCAGGAAGTGGCGCGGGATGCGGACGCAAAAATCAGAGGCGGCGCAACCGTGATCTCCGACCGTCCTTCATTTCTTTTCTATCTCACTTATCTCCTCCGCGTACCCAGCCAAAACGGGCCGTGGAGCTTCGAGGGTTTACTTCCCGATTCAGTCAAACACCCTCAGGTCTACTCCCCGGCGGGCTGGCTTGCCGCGGGCCATCCAACGAGCGGGAAAATGATCCTTGTTCGACGCGGGGGCGATTCAGGAGAAGACAAACCCATGGACGATGCGGCGCAGCAATTGGATCAATCCTGCGGATCCATATCGACTCGGCTCAGGGTGCGTGACGAAGGGTACAAGTGGAAACAGCGCTTCTCACATCAGTTGGGTGAACCGCAGTGGAGAATTGAAATTCGCGAATATGATTGCGACTCATCGAATTCCAAGCAAATCTACCCCCTCCCTCCTCGCTGACCCGTATGGTGACAATGCCTATCAGGGCCATCCTATTCTAAGATAACGACTTAATATCGATCCCAAACTTGTAGTACGGCAGGCCCATTGTCGCCGCCGACCCTCTGTTTCAAACTGGTATTTGGAGGGAGACCCTGAATGCCGGCCGTTATCGTATTCGGTCTTTCAGCCATCGCCTGTAGGGATTTCCTCCTTTGCTACTGGCGCGCCGTCTCCAAGGCCTAAATTCAGGCAATTCTTATGCACGATGCAGTCGCGGGTGATGGTCGCTCCTAGTACTTGGGGTGTATCGGGTCAGTACGATACGTCCATTGTTCCAAACAGGGACACAAACGAAACTGTAGTCCTGAGGATAGATCTGGATGATTCCGGCTGTCATATTCGCGGTCTCGGTGGTCGCTTGCGCCCAGTTTGGGTTGTATTACTGGCGTGCGACCATTTCCGGAATTGCGGCGAAGGCGATTTCGGAGCGCATCCGAGTGGCAGCGGGGATCACGCATGATGGAATTGGCCCCCAGGACTTCCGTAGTATATTAATTCTAAAAGACTTATCACCTGATCTGCGGGGCCCCCACGGCAACTTCACGGCTATTCGCGTGTACTACTCAGTTGTGGAGAAACTTGGCAGCATCGTCCCCGCCATGGCCAACTGGGCGAACTCGGAAATGGCTACCTGCTCGCGCTACGTCGCGGTTTTGATGGACCAGCACCTTGAGCGCAACATGGTTTGCGCTGCCCAAGTCCGCGGGATGTAAATCAGGAGAGCTCCAATTTATGCATCGAATATAGGAACCTCTGCTAGTAAGCCCAGCGAAGAAGAACTCCACCAGAAGTGTATCCCGCACCGACCGCGACGAGAAGCACGAGATCCCCTTTTTTGAGCCGGCCTTCGGCGACGGCATCGCGCAGCCCAAGCGGTATGGTTCCTCCCGTCGTGTTTCCGTAGCGATCGATGTTCACCATGATTCTTGCGTCCTCCACGCCGAGCCGCTCCTGCATTGCGCGGATGATCCGCAGGTTGGCCTGATGGGGCACAACCAGCGCCAGGTCCTTGCTCGAAAATCCATTTCGTTCCAGCATTTCGCAGGCTAGATCGGCCATGCGGCGCACCGCGTATTTGAAAACCTGGGCGCCCTCCTGATGGACGTAGTGCATCTTCTGATCCACGGTTTCGTGCGAAGCCGGATGCAGCGATCCGCCGCCGGGCATGAAGAGAAATTTTCCGCCGGAGCCGTCGACATCGTGCACAAAATCGAGGATACCTTCGTCGTCGCGGTCAGTGTGTTCCAGCAGAACGGCTCCCGCACCGTCCCCGAACAACACGCAGGTTGCGCGATCCTTGTAATCCAGAATGGAAGTCATCACGTCGCTTCCAATGACCAGCGCTTTTTTTTGAGTGCCGGCGCCCACAAATTGCGCGCCAACCGTGAGGGCGTAGAGGAACCCGGAACAGGCCGCCGAAAGATCGAATCCCCATGCGTGGGTTGCGCCCAGGTTGTTCTGAACCAGGCAGGCCGTTGCTGGAAACATCATATCCGGCGTGACGCTGGCAACCACGATCAGGTCGATCTCCGACGCGGGCACTTTTTTGCAGGCCAGGAGCTGGCGTGCGGCAGCGGTGGCCAGATCGGACGCTCCGACGCCCTTCTCGGCGACGTGGCGTTCGCGGATGCCGGTGCGCTCCCGAATCCAGGCGTCGTCCGTTTCCACGAGCTTTTCCAAATCGGCATTGGACATCACCCGGGGCGGCACGTACCCGCTCACACCGGTAATCTTCGCTGCAATGCGTCTGGACATTCCGTCTCCGTGTGGCTTGTCGGTCCCCGGCTAGAAGAAGCGCGATTCTACGCAATCAAAGGCGGCGAAACAAGCCTGGTGTGACGGCTGCGTTTCAAGGATGCACTCGTGGTAGGACAGGCTTCAGCCTGTCGGTTTTGATCTTGGCGGAGTTTGAAGAAGT